>CAYYNQ010000021.1:0-3557 GCA_964473105.1 uncultured Candidatus Sumerlaeota bacterium
ACCGCACCCTGGGACTGTATACCTCATCCCCGGTGATCCCGTTCCCGTCAACGTCCGCTGCCACTTCAAGCCACAAGTTGGGGGCCTGAGAAAACAGGTCGGCAGGAAACGGCGTGATGCCGCCCAGTTCGATGCTGAACACCCCGTTCGTGACCACGACGCCGTTAGCTCCGTTGTGCGCCTCTATCCAGTGCATGTCACCGCCCGAGGCTGCGCCCCAGAGCTTGAACTCCATGTCATAGGATCCACCGGCCTGGGGCTCGCCGTCCGGGGTCGTGAGACTCCCCTGGTAGGTGATGACGCCCGGCCCGGCAGCATGAATCAGCGCCTGGGATAAAATCAGGCACAATGTCCATTGCAAAATACTTAGATATCTCATCTTAACAGGCTCCTTCGACATGTATTGGATGAACTTTCGATGATGTCGTCCAGCATATTATCCCCAACCGTATCTCATCCCGGGGGTAAGACCCAAGCTCCCTCGCCATTGGATTCAGATTTTAAAAAGTAGGGGTCGGGGAGTAAAGGGACCCGTCCTCTATGCAATTGACAACCGTCGGGCTTCCGGTTTGTGTGAAGCTATCCGGTCCGCCAATGCAAAAATAGAATTTACCCCCGCTCGCACTCCCCCCATTTCCGAAGGACGCATCACCGGCAATACAGTTGGAAAATGTACCACTGGCCAAACTATCGTAGGTGATTTTCATGACCGGCGGGCCAGATCCGTCGGATGCACCGAAGGAGTAGTCACCCGCAACACAGTAGTTGAATATTCCACTGGCCTCACCATCGGCACCGAATGACACGTCTCCACCCACACAACTGTTGAATACCCCACTCGCCACACCATCCGAGCCGCCGAAGGAACCATCCCCGCCGGTACATTCCGTAAAATCACCACTGGCCTCACCATCAGCACCGAAAGATTCGTTGCTCGCCGCACAATTGATAAATGTGCCGCTTGCCTGGCCACCCGTGCCGAAACAGTATTGTTCGCCAAAGCAGTTAATAAACAGGCCACTCGCATTGCCCCCGGTCCCAAAGCAACTATCGCCTCCGGTACAGTCAATAAATCTCCCGCTCGCTCCTGAATACGGATCCGGGAAATCTATCTCCTTTTGTACATCCTCTATTTGGGGTGTGTCATCCTGGTAGCCAAAGGAATATATTCCCCCGGAGCAACCCTTGAATTCCCCATTCGCCCTGCCATTATATCCGAAAGAACAACCGACCGTGAGACAATCATTGAACGTGCCGCTCGCCTCACCCTCCGCCCCAAAGCTGTAGGCAAATGCAGAACAAGATTTGAATGTGCCGCTGGCCTTGCCCTTGAACCCAAATCCAAACCAGATGTCATTGTTCTGATTATATGATGCATCCAGATGAACAATCCCATAATCCCCGCTGCAGTCCTCATAACGGCCGGAGTATTCTATTCCCACACGCATTGCAAGACCGGAGCCTGGATTTCCCTCATCATCAAGAACCTGACTCCTGAACCGGCAATTCCGGACGACGGTCCCGGTTGTATCGCTGTCCGGAAAATATGCCGCCGGATCCTGGTCATCCAGGTCATCTCCCATCCCCGAAGATAAAGTGTCTCCCAAGTGTAATTCATGATCATTTGGCAACAATTCCAGGAACAGGTTCTCGATTTTCACATCATTTGCCGTCTGGCGCAGGACACCCGTTCCCGCACCATTGGACAGCCCGAATATATGCTGGTTTTTACTCAACGTGGTCAAGCCGACCAAATCCACTTTTTCGGTGTCCATCTCCAGCTGTCCCGTGCCGAGGTAGTATTGACCCGGCGGGACAATGACAGCCAATCTGTTTTCTTCGGCCAAAGGCACCTCAGATGGCGTCATCCTGATGAGCCTGGCCTCTGCGTAGGCGGCAAGCAGGTTCAATCCATTAATTGAGGGATCGTCCGTCGTCTCCACCATGACGTAGGACGATGACGATGAATTCATGAAATCCGATGCATCCAGACCATCCAGGGTGTCGGCATTGTCGCTATGAAAAGCGTAAGGCGTTGCCGTGAACCGGACCCTGGAAATATAGACATCAGTGAGGGTGAATCCGTCCCCGCCAAGGTCCGCTGCCACCTCTAGCCACAGGTGGGGTGACGTCGCAAACAGGTCGGCAGGAAAAGGGAGGATGCTACCCAGGTTGACACTGAACACCCCGTTGGTGACCACAACCGCATTTGCCCCGCTGTGTGTTTCGATCCAGTGCATGGCTCCGCCCGAAGGTGCCCCCCAGAGCTTGAACTCCATGTCATAGGCACCGCTGGCTTGGGGCTCACCGTCTGGGGTCGTCAAGCTGCCTTGATAGGTGATAACACCCGGCACGGCAGCCCGAACCATCACCGGCGAGGACACAAGACACAGGCTGAACATGGCAAGATAAACAAAAACCGTTTTGCCATGGATGGATGTCATGCTGAAGAATTCTCCCTATCCCTGAAGCGGGGCTTTACTCGTATTTGTGCCAGTCCCGGCTGGCTGCCCTGATGTATCCCGGTCCATGGATGCCGTGGTAAAGCCGCATGCCCGAGGCACTTGCGGATAGGCCCGCCACGGCCTGCCCTGCCGTGGCATTCATGGAGCTGAACAGGGAGGTGCTAATCCGGTTGCCACCGGCCGGTGACACGACATCCCTCTCAATGGTGTTTCCGGAACCGTCCATCCGTGTCCCGGCCCATGCCATGGACAGGGCGAGCAGGAAAACTGCAGATAGTGCCAGGATCGCTTGCCGACGTTTCATGATATACTCCTTGATCCTTCCCTTAATATAAACAGAACGGTTTATTTTTGAACATTCCCACTCGTGAGTCAAGTATTTCAGCTGAACCGGATCTGGTGGCGCGAAATCATTAGATTTGCCGAGGGAGGTCTATCGTTTAGAACCCTGAAAATACCTGGGAGACCCGAAACCAAGCTGCCTGATTCACCTGTTCCCCTTTCACGTGGGCACTCGTTCAGACCTGTTCAGGGACCACAAATGGCGGGCGGTCATGGCGCCTGAACAGGGAGTTGGCAATCAGTTCGGCCGTCGGGTCATCGGTCACAATACGTTCATTTTCCAGGTCAAGCCTCAGCCATGGGCCGACCGTTGCGGTCTTCGTGTCAATCCCATTGGCGGCAATATGTTCCGAAAACTGTTCATACTTCCGCAGTTCGTCGGGATTGGCCTGGATTGACTCCCTGACCTGTTCTTGGGCCATGGCGGTCCCCACCCGGTAGGATATGTTAGCCATGATGCAGAGGGAACTGGATATTTGTCCCTCAAGAATATCAGCATTCAGGTCTTCTCGCTTCTGGCTGCGCACTGCCTTGATAAATTTCTTCATGTGGTCAGAGCCATGATCCCGCGGGAAGGACCTGATTTTCTTTCCGTCCTTGTCATAGGCCCAGCCACCCGCCATCATGCCTCCTTCACATTCGATAGCCATTCCCATACGCACGCCCCTGACATGGTCGAAGGCAGCGTCACCGGTCTTGCGTGGGAGGTTTTGGATCTCACATGTCATCGGGATGGGCTTGGAGTCCCAG
>CAYYNQ010000022.1:0-5107 GCA_964473105.1 uncultured Candidatus Sumerlaeota bacterium
TTCATCTTTCCACTGCTGCTGCTTGCTATTTCTGGATTCGCTCAGGAAGCTAAATATACCCCCGGCAAGTTTCATAATTACTCGCATGCTGATGGTACGGTTCCCCGTGGCGACTATCAGTATTCCGTTTATGTGCCCAAAGATTACGATCCCAAAAAATCCTATCCGTTGGTTTTTTGGCTGCATGGCGGTCGAGGGCGTGATCATCCCGACAGGGGAAAGCGGAACATGGTTTCTGAACGCTTGTGGGATAACCGTCGATCCACGGATGCGGGTTATAGCCGCAATGTTCCAAATTACATTGGGTACATACTGGTTTCACCAGTAAAACCAGTCCTTCGCTGGAATGCTGCAATCTTTGCGCGTCTCATTAAACATGTTAAGGGGAATGTCAGCGTAGATGAGAATCGAATTTATGTAACCGGTTTCAGCATGGGTGGGCAGGGCACTTGGCGCGTTGGCTGCGGAAACGATGGATCCTACAAAATTGCGGCGATGATGCCTTTGGGCGCATGGGGTTGTCGGGAGGTGAGACGAGGTAAAACCCGTGAAACATTTAAGACACTAAAAACCGCCGTATGGAATTTGCATTGTCCGCTTGATCGGGTTTCCAGAATTTCTGAAGAGATGCCCTTGTTTCAGGCTCACTTGGATTGTGGAGGTTACGGGCGTTTTACCATGATTCCCGGTCGCGGTCATATCAGCCGTCCACCAGGGAATGACCGTGAATTTTTCAGCATGCGAATGGCTTGGATGCTTTCTCAAACCTACGGGACGCCGTTTAATTACGTGCTTAAGGTGAACGACGGCAAAATTGAGAAAGTATCCAGTGGTGAGCGGCCATTCACCGGTGATACGAGTGGCTATGGTTTTTATGAACCAGGAACTGTGGTCAAAATTACGGCTCCTGAATCGAAGGGGGATAAACTTTTTCTGAAATGGGCAAGTGACAAAGGAAAGTTTGCTGATGCAAGTTTACGCTCCACATCATTTACCACGCCAGAAGGTGATGTGACTATATCTGCCATATATGGGAAGCAACCCTTCAAGCTGAATGTTGTGGGTGGCAAATCGAAGCCAGACGAACCTAAGCCCGGAGAAATTGTGACCGTAACTGCGAGTTCGGATAAATTCTTCTATTGGAAGACCGATTCAAAGCTCATTGATATCGCTGTTCCTACGACGCGGTCCTTAAAGTTTGCGATGCCTTCAGGCGACGTCACTTTGACTGTTGAGGAAAAATAAGTGACTTCCAAATGAAATCTAAAGCTAGATGAAGTTAGTGGATGGGATGATATTTGAGTTAATGGAAAGGCAATCTGACCGATTGCATCAAATGAGAACTGAATGGGCAGCGAATCCTGCCTTATGATTCAATTTTAATTATCTGATATGAGAACTACACTCAACCTTTCCCTAGTGCTTTTATTATTGGGTCTTTTTGGTTGGCTCGGCACAGCTTGCAACTCAGAAACTACTGACTCAGTGGCAGTCAAAGACCAAGCAATCGAAGCGGCCAAAGAAGATAAGCCGGATTTGGAGAGTTATGTTTCGACTGATAATGCAGGCAAAGCTAAAAGCAGGTGGCGGGAAATATTAGGAGATCCGCAAGGTGTTGTGCCTCCAGATCCTGGAGGCAAAGTTGTTTGGGAGTCTGATTTTAATAAGGCAATAGCACGGGCAAAATCTACCAAACGTCCGATACTTGTTACCTGGCGATGCCTTCCCTGTAAACAGTGTGCAGAGTTTGATAAGGATGTATTGGAAGGCAGCCCATCCTTGAACCCGCTATTGCGTCGTTTCATCACCGTTCGCTTAACCGATGCGGCTTTTCTTGATGAACGCTATTTCCCCTACAAAACACATCAGGATCTCGACCTTTCTTGGTGGGCGTATTTTCTTTCCTCAGAAGGAGAGTATTACGGCGTATTTGGAGGTAAAGATCATGTTTCTGATTCTACCAGAATTAGTGAGGCAGCCTTAGTCAAGAGCATGGGAAGAGTTCTGGCTCATCATTATGATCCGCGTCGAAAAAGATGGGATGTTGATCTTCCGGTAGGGTTTGCTTCCCGTACGAAATCAGGGCCCAAGGATTCGAAGGGATATCGGTTGCTGGGAAAGATACGGCCGGAGTTAAGTAAGCCCTTCCAAATCTATGGCAGTTGTGTTCATTGCCATGAAGTAGGCGACATGTTGAATATGGAAGCCCTTGACGCGGGCACGTTTAGTCTAGAGCAATTCACTGGGCAATGGCCGCTGCCTGAAAATATTGGAATTTTCTTGGATCGCGATAATGGCTTGCTGGTAAAGAAGGTTGCCGTTGGAAGCCCAGCTTCGCTTGCCGGAATCAGCGCTGGCGATGAGCTTGCTATGGCCGATGGAATGCGGCTTTACAGTCAGGCAGATTTCAGAGGAGTTCTTCACCGATCCTCTCACGGGGAGGATTCAATCCAATTAGCTTGGGTCAGGGGCGGGCAGGCTATGTCTGGGAATGTTCGCGTTCGACCGGGTTGGCGCAAGACTGAGAATTTCTGGAGGAAAACAGTGTATGACGGTGTGTATGGCCCCGGCATGGGCTTCTTCCCATTGAAAGGCCAGTTAGCAGGCAAGGGGCAAGGGCTCTCGATTAAACCATGGATGGGCCCAAAACCTGCCGGTCGCCCTGTGTACAAGACCGGACTAAGGCCGCATATGGAGATAATTTCAATTAATGGTATGAATAAGGACACAGAGACACGCAAGTTGATTGCCTGGTTTCGGTTGAATCACAAGCCCGGTCAGACGGTAACCTATACAATACGCGGAGGTAAGGAGTTCAAATATGTTTTACCGAAGGAATAAGCTGAGGCCAAGCTGTCAATAGCTGCCCTTGAGTCGCCTGTGTTTGTGCATGGCTCTTCTCGCGTTTTAGAGCTCCTCAAACCCGTTAAAATTTTATTGATATGAATCGGTTTGGAAATAAGTGCCTTATGTCGTTCGCCCTTCTGCTAATGACTTCTTTTTTGGCCTTCTCTCAGGCCGAAACCGAGGTCTCTGGCCTCATTATCCCCAGGGACAACGACGGCATATATGTCCGAAATGCAATGGGACAGTTCGAGGTGAATTGGACGACGAAGACGAAAGTGGCACTCGTGGTAAACACGCGTTTGCTGAGCGGGCTTAAACCTGATCGTTTGGAATACAAAATACATTCTTCAAAAGAAGTAGTTATTTTTCCTATTCCCAAGGGGCCGATTGCCGGCATTAAGCGGACGCGCGGTGGGCATGTTCTCCACAGAGATTTGGTAACGGTCGAAAAAGAAAAGTGGCTTTCAGAACGAGGGTTTGAACTTTACTTCAACGAAAAACCTGCACGCGAGCAATTGGCGACTAAGGATGATCCACGCTTCATCGGTATGTGGGGCGCAAGCACCAAGCTACGCACGCTTTCAATCAACGGGACGCCGTACGAGATCTCCATGAAGAAAGGGGGTCAGACCAGCGTGTTGCTCTACAACCTTCTCACGGTGAAGGACTGCAAGCCGTTCACCAATAAGGCGACGGTGATAGGTCATAAAAAGGGGGATGTGCTGGTCGCCGATCAAATTCACCTGCAGCCCATTGGTGATCAGGCTGCGTTCGACGACCCGAAACTTCCACGCTACCTCTTTATCGGCGATTCGATTTCCGGCAACTATGACAAGGGATTACGGAAAACCCTCGCTGGAAAGTTTAATTTGCATCATCCGCCCACCAACTGTGGCCCCTCTGGCAAAGGAGCGAAGAGCATTGCCAGCTGGCTTGGCGCATATGACCAGTCGGATCGCCATTGGGATGTGATCAGCTTTAATCATGGACACTGGGACAGCAAAAATGACAAGGCGACCTATCAGGCGAATCTGGGGAAGATTATTACTGAGCTAAAGAAAACAAAGGCGGAACTGATCTGGGTGACCACCTGTCCAGTGCCCAATGGATATGATCCTGCCGGATCGCTCAATGCAAATGGTAAGGCACCCGGCCGGACAGCGGGAGTTATGAGGAAATACCTTAACCCGTGGGCCTTGGAGGTCGTAAAGCGACATCCGGAGATTTCGATCTGCGACCAATGGCAGTTTGTGAAGGACAATCCGGGTGGTCTTTACACCAACTGGTGGACCGGCAAGAACGTCCACTTTAATGGCAAACCGGCTGATGCCTTGGGTAAGTTTCTTGGGGAGCACGTTGAAAAATTGAGGCGATAACTAGCCCGGTGCAAAACCAGATAAAGTGCAGAGCCAACTTGCTGGGCGAGGCATTCAGAATTGACTGCCGGTTTATTCAGACAGCGAAAGTGTTTCCACCCAGATGGGGCCTTTGCCAACTTCGTATTGTGTGATTTTTTTTAGTGCGCCGGTTTTCTCAATTCGGTATGCGCCCAGTCGCGCGTCAGTTTGGCCGGCGACGTACAGAAACTTGCCGAGCTTATCGATGGTGAAGGAGCGCGGAACACGTTCGCACGGATAGTGGCCGATCATTTTTAGGCGACCATTTTGCGGGTCGACACTGAAGGCGACGATGCTGTCGCGGCCTGTGGGTGCGTTGCGCTGGGTGATGTCCCGGTTGGATAGGTACAGAAACTTTGCGTCAGGCGTCAGGTGCAGGTCGGCGGTCGTGATGCGGCCGGTGAAATTCTTTGGTTGGGTGACGATATTTTGCATGGGTGTCAGTTGGCCTTTTTCGGTATCCCATTGCCACGCGCCGACACCGGGCTGCTCGCGTTCGTTGCTGGTGTAGACCACTGAAAGGTTCGGGTGAAAAATCAGGTGGCGCGGTTGGCGCGCTTCGTTTTCGCCGGCGGGCCCGCGCGAAAACGGCGGATCGTGGGGTTTGGTGGTGCCGACCTGCGCGGTGTACTGATTGATGAACACCTTGTTCGGGCCAGTGGCGGGCACCAGCAGCCAGTAGTTGTCCGGCGAAAACACCGCGCTGTGTGTCCGTTGCTCGAGCGTCAGTTCACCAATAGTCACTCCACGATAGACCGGAGCGATTTTCCAAACGGTCGCTTTGCCCGTGCCGTAGTGGTTGCCGGCCAGAAACTCTCCGTTATTGTCGGTCATCAAATAGCCCGGTCGCATATTTACTGCCG
>CAYYNQ010000023.1:0-53249 GCA_964473105.1 uncultured Candidatus Sumerlaeota bacterium
CCCCCCCCCCCCCCCCCCCCCCCCCCCCCCCCCCCCCCCCCCCCCCCCCCCCCCCCCCCCCCCCCCCCCCCCCCCCCCCCCCCCCCCCCCCCCCCCCCCCCCCCCCCCCCCCCCCCCGAAATCACATGATCCCTTCGGAAAGGAAACGTGCTTTCTTTACTCGATCAGTCAATCACGAACCCGCTCATCTCAACCGGAATACCCGCGTTGCTGGCGTCCTCGACCGACACGTCATCAATGAGCGTTGAGCCGGCATAGGTGCCAAAGGCAACCTGTGCCTCAGTGATAAGGCTACAAGGGCTTGAGCCGAAATCGTCCGAGCCCGCAATCAACTGGAGTGATCCAGTATAACCGGCCCTATACGATGCCCTCTTCCCTGTCGCGGTCCCACCGGACTCAAGTTCAACTGAAATTTCCAGCGAAGTGTCCTTGTCAACAGCAGCCCTGAAGTCATCCTCAAATTGCTGGCCCATGTCGCCCTCTGTGGTGGTCCAGCCATTTTGATTACACTGAAGAACCCGGCCCCAAGGATTACCAATCCGGCCGCGGAAAGCAGCCGCGACATTAAAGATGCCGCAATTGGAAGCCATTCCACGACCATCAGCGCAGTCCGGGCCAACAGAGGAAGGATCGCCATCATTACACTGACACTTCTGAATCGTGCCGGCGTAGTGCCAAGGTCCGGAGCCCGGCGTGGCGTTGGTTCCATCAGCCGAGTCCGCCCAGCTGCCTACAAGCAGACCGGCCGGAGTCGCATTGGGCTCGTTGACCTGGCCCAGATAGATCCTGTAGGTGCACTTCAAGCCACTGGTAATGGTGAAGGGATCAGCAATACCAATCAGGGTTGACACATGTGAACCACCCACGTCCGTCCCTCTCGTGAAGCCGGCAACGTTGCCGCTGACCGTAACCGTTCCACCCTGTCCCGTTCCGGAAGCGGAATCTTCCTTCGAATAAATCCAGCCGCTGGGCAGAGCGCCCTCGCCGGGACTGGAAACGCCCTCAAAATCCTCGGCGATAAGTGCATCAGCAGAAACACTGCCAACCCACGCCATGCTCACAAACGTCACCAAAGTAGCGATTCTGATTACCTTCATCATTTTTCCCCTCTCCTTTTTTTGGTCTATTTTAAAACGCTAACCGTCTCTACAAGACCTTCGAAACTAATATGAATAACCGTAATCCAAAAAACCCCTGAGTGGCCAAACACACCGCTCCGCCTCTGTGCGGGGAAGGAGCCTGACCGGTATTTTCCTAACGATTATGGAGATACTCTATCCCCAGCTGCACGATTCTGTCAATGGGAAAATCAATGTTTTCAATAACCCCCCATCATAATTTTGCCCCGGGTCTGGACGGACACAGAATTCACCTCGATATGGCTTCTTATACACTGATAATAAAAGACATCCATCATGTCAGAGGTGATGCCCCCCTCTCGATAGCTGATTTCAAAGATCTTGAGCGTTCAGGATGTTTTGTTCAGGTCTTTTCGTTGTGCCTATCCATGGAATTTCCCGGCCTACAGAATCTTCACCGCTGCTTTTTCATCCCGGAGATATTGCCGCCGACACCCATCCCGCAGGCCAAAGGGATGAAACAAGAAGGGGGGCGGGCCAAATTTCCTGGGAAATCCTGACCCGCCCCCTGAACTGACAAGACCCCCTCCCCTTAAGAAAGGGAGGCCGTAGGGATATCTTTCCAATCAGTCTATCGCGTATGCGCCCAGTTCAACCGGGATGCCCACATTGCTGGCATTCTCGACCGATACGTCATCGATGATGATACCGCTTGCATAGGTGTTAAACGCAACCTGCGTGGAACCTCCCGACGGATCACACACACTGGAACCGATATCATCCGGACCGTCCGTGAAGGTGTTACTATAACCCTGCCGCCACTCCAGCTTCTTGCCGTTGCCGGCAGTGCTATCCTCAAGTGTCACCCTGATCTCCACGGAACTGTCCTTGTCAAGAGCGGTCTTGATGGCCATTTCAAAATCACTCGACAAAAGGTTGGAGCTCGGAATCCATGCTTCCTTGTTGCAGTTCAGGCCGATGTTGCCCCAGCCCCAGTAACGAATGATTGCGATCGCCCGGAACAGGCCCGCGCCCGAACGTTCCTGCCCCCCAGAGCAGTCCGGGCCGGTAGAAAGCGGCGTGCCATCGGAACACTGGGCATGCTCGACCGTCGCTGGCAGATGAAACGGCCCGCCACTGGGCATTAAATGCACAACGGCCTCGGGGTCTTCAGACGCATCACTCTGGTCGGCCCAGCTGCCGGTCACGCCGACTCCAAATCCCTGGTAGATTCTGTAGGTGCATGAAAGGGTGTCCGCGATGGGGAAGCTTTGTTCAATCCCGACCATCGTCACGTGATCGGAACCATTACCGGTCGGCTGGCCGACACCGCGCATATAGGCGCCGTTATCGCCGCCAACATCGATCGTGCCTGCATCACCGGTGCCGCCGGCTGAATCCTGCTCAATCGCATAAATCCACCCTGCGGGAACGACTTCCGATGCCGCCGTGACACCCTCGAAATCCTCTGCAACAAGTGCGGCGGCTGAAACACCATTGCCCATCCACGCCACACTCACAAGCATCGCGACCGCAACTATCCTGATTGCCTTGATCATTTTCACATCTCCCTTCCAGATTGTATCACTGTCCTCAAAAAACATCCCCGGCCGGTTTTGTTAACATCACAAAAAGCCCGCCATCTCTCCACAAGATTCAAATTCCTCCCGCCTGTTCAAGCCCTCCCTTATCCTTCACTATACGGACGAACCATGCCTGACAAAAATCTGCAGGGGGACAGGCAAAACGCATCCCACCTGACCGACTCCGTACAACGACTGCCCAACGGGCCAGCCGGAACATATACTCACCCTTTAACGATGGTCGAATCGTAAATCAGCCCGCCCGAGGCTGTCAAGGCCATTAACACCCTGCACCCCACCACCATCGCGTTGCCACGAATCCAGGGACAGCCTGAGCAGGGACTCCGGAATCAGACTGCAATCGAATACATCGATGACAAAGCTAAACAAATAACCACAGGCTTGTATGAAGATGAATTAATTTTCCAGATGACGATCAATGACCTCATCAGGAATGGACCACTGCAAGTCATTCTTCACGGCCGTGGCGAACTCATCGTGGTATTGCTCGCCGAGTTGAAACCTGATTTTGGCCCTGATTGAAACCCGATGCTGGCCGAATGGCGTCTGGACATTCTCCTCCCGCTCGATCAACTGAACGAGAATGACGCCCTGCGGCAGCCTCTTTGGCTGGGTGATCTCCCCGATCTCGAGGCCTGAAACCTCCTCATATTTCACCAGGGGCGTATCCATATACTCATTCACCCAGGTCAGGATACCACCCTCTTCCCGCCTTACAGCCATCGGCTCACTGCGGATCAGTGTCTCGAAATCCGTGCCCTCTTCAAAAGCCTCCCGGATCCCGTGGGCCTTCTGCAGAACCTCCTGGATCGGGATGCTCTCGCGCCCCTTACCGGACAGTGACCCCGGAAACAAACGACACTCCCTGACCAAACAACGCTGTTTCAACAGGTAATCCCCGGCATGCTCCTCATAATAATCCCGCAACATTGCCTCGGTGATGCCCCCTGATTCCCCAATTCGCCTGTTCTGGTAGACCTGCCAAAGGAATTTCTTTCGGGCTGATTCTGAAATCTGCCGGAATTTAGGCCGTTTGTCCCAGCCTTCTCGCCGCATCATCGCCAGCGCGAGAGACATGCCCTGCGTCGAGTGGAAGACCTGATACTTGCCATGCCCGGCGGCGATTTCCTCAATCGAACGACCCAGGGCCAACGCCACGTCGGCTGCAAAAATCTCCTCCGCCCCACCCACAATCAACGTATCCGGTTCGAGGTGATCCGGAACCGGCGGGAGATAGAGGTCAAATTCCTCGTCCGCCGTTTCCAGCATGACATCCAGATACTCATGCTGCCTGGGCGGGGTCAGTTCCGAAATGATGGTATTCTTCGCCGTTGCAAATGTCTGGAATCCGGAGCTGCGCTCCTCAACCCAGAAGATATGAAGCCCCGCCGGTCCTTCTGTCACGTCGCTGAACCGGCCCTCCTCGATCCCCAGCAGCGGTTCCCGAAGTTCCGGGATGAATTTTTCGACCTCCATATTGCTGACCCAGCCGTCCCTGGGTTCCATCGAGCTGTCGGAATGTTCAAGGGCAAACTCACTGAATCGGCCGGGATCATCACGCAACTGCCTGAGCAGGTCATCCGCCAGCCTGCGTCGGGCCCCTGCCGCGGGCTCATCAAGACCATCGAGCTTCAGGAAGATCTGCTTGAACGTAACACGTAGCGGAAGCCTAAATTTCTCGATGTTCTCATGATAATAATCCCGGATCTCATCAAGTGATGGCTTGAACATTTCCGGCAACAGCTCCAGCTCGAACCACTGGTATAGATTGGTGCGCGTCACCAGATCAATATTCGCCAGGATCTGCGGGTCATCGAGCAACCCCATCTCGCGTGCCTCTTCAAGGAAATATTTGTCCGTCAGGATCTCCACCATCTTTTCCCGGACAAAGGCCTCGGCCTCCTGGCGCCGGGGGAAAATCTGATAGACGTAACCCGGGTTATCTTCAAGATAGAGGTCCCAGTCACCTGCACGAACCTGGACCGGACCACTCGAGGCATAAATATCCCCGAAAACCGCAACAGTAGAAGCAGGTGGCCCGTTATCCGTTATCCCCTCGCTTGCGGCTGCATCCTTGCAGGCTCCCATTCCAATCATGACCATCAGGAATGAATTCAGGATCATGATGAATGTTGGCAATCTGTTGGGACGGCTCATTTTGGATCAACTTCCGTGATCGTCTGATCTACATGATGCGGCGTGGAAAATCCAGCAGATACAGGACTGCAGTATCATGCAGCCACGCAACGCCGCTGATATTTTATTTCAGCTGAATATGCAAACCCGGCCGGGTATGGGAAAACACATGAACCGACCGCGGCTGATGCTGTCCCCGGTTCTGGACAACGGCCTCAACGATGGGGTGTCCCACATTATAACTTCTGTTTTGCCGGAAAAAAATTTCGGGAACTCGATCAGGATCGTGGTAACAAGACAAAACAGATATCGGCGGGGCGGCCTGGATACAGGTTAATTTTCCGAATGACGGTCGATGACTTCATCCGGAATCGACCATATCACATCCCTCTGGACAGCTTCCTCAAATTCAGCGCGATATTGATCCCTGAGCTGCTGACTGACCCGCACTTTAATCGATTCCCTTACCCGATCCAGTGGCTTCAGCACATCTTCCTCGCGTTTCAATAACTGAAACAGCGAGTAACCCCGGGGAAGTCGCTTCGGCTGGCTGACCTCTCCGATATCAAGGTGCGAGACGTCCTCGAATCTCACGACTGGGGTATCCATGACTTCATCCACCCAGTGCAACAAACCGCCCTGCTCCCAATTCGTGGCCATCGGTTCATTGCGGATCAATGATTCAAAGTCAGCCCCGTCTTCCCAAGCTTTCCTGATTACGACAGCTTTTTCCTGAATCTCACTGATCGCGACAATTTCACGACCTTCCGCCGACACCCGTTGGGGGATCAACCGGCACTCACGAACTTGACAACGCATCTTGGCCGTGTAATTTTCCGCATGATCGCTGTAATATGTCTGAATCATGTCTTCAGTAGTGCCACCCTCGGCCTTGATCCGCCTTTCCTGATAGGTTTCCCAAAGCAACTTTTTGGGCATATTTTCCCGGATCTGCCTGCATACCAACTCCTTATCCCAGCCGTTGTGACGCATGATCGCAAGGGCAAGTGAGATACCCTGGATCGAACGGAAAATCGTGGTAATCTCAGTCGGCGTGTTCAGCTCCTCAATCGGACGGCCGTAGGCCAGCGCCACATCGGCGCCCAGAATCTCCTCCGCGCCGCCCACAATTAATGTGTCCGGATCCAGGCGCTCGGGGATGGGGGGCAACATCAGGTCGAACTCCGTGTCGGCCATCTCAAACATGACATGGAGATATTCATGGATCCTGGGGGGAACAATCTCCGACCTGATGAGTTCCGTTGCTTCCCCCAGTGACATGTATCCGGGAGTGCGTTCCTCCAGCCAGACAATGTGAAGCCCGTCCGGGCCCTCGAGCGGGTCACTGAATCGACCTTCTTCAATTTCCATGAGTGGACCCCGGAGGTCCGGGTGAAACCTTTTGAGGTCTATCTTGATAAGCAACTCGTCCTTTGAATCCATGGAACTGTCTGAATGTTCCCGTGCCAGTTGACTGAACCGGCCGGGTTCCGCCCGAAGCCGGCCCACCAGATCCAGGGCCAGTTCACGCCGAGCCTTTCTCGCAGTCTCGTTCTGGCCCTTGAGTTTCAGAAAGATCTGCCGGAAGGTCAGGTATACCGGTAACTTGTAATGTTCCACATGCATATCATAATATTCCCTGACTTCCTTCGGTGTCGGGAGAAACTGGGCGAAAAGCTTCTTCTGGATGAACCAATCGAAGATTTCCGTGCGAACCAGCATATCAATATTCGCACTGAGTTGTGAGTCCCCGAGCAAGCCCATTTCACGCGCTTGCTCGAGGAAATACTTGTCCGCCAGCAGATTCAACATCTTATCCCGGACAAATGCCTCAGCCTCTTCACGTTGGGGAAATGTCCTGTAGATGTATGGCGGGTTGAGCTGGAGGAAGCGGTCCCAGTCCTCCGTAGTGACCTGGAGCCCACCGCCCGAGACATACTCATCCCCGGAAACTGATGGAATAAAAGGCTCCGCGCCGAATGCCTCCAACATGGAAGCAGTCGATCGTGCATCCGTTGTCTGGTCGGATATTGTCGTCTCCGCCCGGGCCGTCAGCCCCGTCGTCAACATCAGGACCGGGATCAGCATGCTCATGCAATCTGACAAACGATGGTTGTATTTCATCCTGTAAACCTCCATGCAACCGATCAGGCTACATGATTACCATTGAAAGCCCAATGAATTCAACCCACATTAAAACCGTTGTTCAGCAATTTCTGATTGAACCGGGATTGGATGCAATGGCGGAAACGCAAAAGCCGAGGCGCTGTATCCACCCCTCTGTTGTCTTGGAACCGGGAACCATCTCCAAACCCGGGGTTTGATGAACAGCCACTAAGCACATGGCCTCCGTCGGGGCAAGCCGTCCCGCCCTGACATGCATCCATCCAAACAGGATGGTGCTGACCCGAACTCCACTGGCAGGTGACACCACATTCTTCTCCACAATTTTCGTGGAACTGTCGACCCGTAATGCGAACCACAACTTTGACATGCCAAGGATGAAAGATTCCCCAATCATCAGGGATCTTTTCCAACGCTTCACCACGTGAAGCCTTAACTTTCCCGGTCAAACCTGCTGCCATATCACAGTTCACGGTCATGGGTGATTAAACAGTTAACGATTTGGACAATATCCCGCCTGTTGCAGTGTGTTTCGGGCCAGATATACACTGTTTTTTTCGCAGCCCCCTTCCCAAAGGTCACCCTGTATCCGGTCGCGTTGATTCATCCTGATTACCCCCGTGCAGGCTTTGGAATTCACCCATTTCACCCCGAATACACATCGGGTTTATCGTGTCGGGAGATTCCTTTCGTAAAAAAAGGGATGCATCAAGGGCGGAAATTTGCAAACTGGAACCAGTTGATAGAAAGGATAAGATCATGAAACGTTTCTCCCTGATCCTGTTGCTGGTGATCCCCATTTCAGGCCCTGCCAGCGCCGACCGGTCCATCAACGGCGTACAGGTGCTGACAACCATCGAGGAACTGGTTGACCCGGCGACCTCGGCGGTGATCGTTGTCGACATGCAGAACGGAATCGTCTCGACACAGGGTCAGTGCCAGCGCAAGGAAAAATCAGCAAAACCCGACCCGGAAAAACATGAAGTCGTCCAGCACTACAGGGATCAAGTCGGGAATATCCAGACATTCCTGAAACGGGCTCGCGAGCTGAAGATCCCGGTGATTTATGCGGAATATGTACACCAAGCCGATAACGGCAGAATGCTCGTCAACGGTCCCGAGTACTGGACTTGGCGCAAGGCCGACTGGGTTGCATCGGCCGTGGCAGGTACCTGGGAGGCGGACACCATCCCGGAACTGGCCCCAAAGCCCGGCGATCCGGTCATACGCAAGGGACGAGCCAATACGTTCTACAATACCTATCTCGACGACCTGCTCAAGGAGAGGAACATCCGGTCGGTCCTGCTGACCGGCACCGCCGGCGGCGGGTGTGTCTTCGGGACCGCCATGGGCGCAATGGAGCGCGGTTATTATGCGATCTTCATCAAGGACTGTGTCGACCAACCCACCTACATCGAAAACAGTCTGATCGCCGGCCGGTTCCCGGTTCACCCCATGCAGGAAGTCTTCGCCGCATGGGACCGGATGTCCCGGAAACCCGACGTGGAGAAGTAGAACGAAAACAAGATACATGGTGATTGATACCGAGCCGCGGACATGGGACAGTCGTCCTGCCCGCTGCGCGGACGTGATCATGAACAAGGCCAGGTCCGCTACGGTGGGCCAAGACAACCGGTTGGTCCCGACCCAACACATTCCGCTTGTCCAGATATCAGCAGAATGTTTCGTCGTCATGACCCGGGAACACCCAAGGACTTGCATTGCATGCCACCGATGACCGTCAAAGAACTGCTCGCCTGCAAGGCGGCCCGCCGCAAGCTCACAATGATCGCAACCAATGATCCGGACGAGGCCCATGCATGTGAGCTGGCGGGTATCGACATCATCGCGTCTGGTGCGCAGGTTTTTCCGCAGCTGCGGGCCGCTGCACCCGGCTGTTTCACCCGGCCCGCCGTCCACCGGCCCACTTACAAGGCCAGCAACGAGGATGCGATCCGTTCCGCATTCTCCCTGATGGAGCAGGGCGCCGACTCGGTCTACATGTGCCCGGGCATCGACCGAATCCGTGCCGTGGCGCAGATGAAAATACCCGTTTTCGGGCATGTGGGCATGGTGCCTGACAACCAGACCTGGATCGGCGGTTTCCGGGCAGTCGGGAAAACGGCTGACGAGGCCCTGATGATATACCGGGAAGTTCTCGAACTGCAGGATGCCGGTGCCATCGGCGTGGAGATGGAGGTTGTACCCGACCGGATTGCCGCAGCCATCGCCAAACGTGTGGAGATCTGTGTCATCTCACTGGGCAGCGGTCCCGGCTGTGATGCCGAGTGCCTGTTTGCGTGTGACATCCTCGGAAGCCATAACCAGCATTACCCGCGGCATGCACGGAAATACCGCAACCTGTACGAGGACTCGGTCTCGGCCTTCAAAGAGTATCGCGAAGAGGTTGCAAACGGGGCATTCCCTTCCCCCGAATACACGGTCGAGATCAGGGAGGATGAATTTGAAAAATTCATGGATCACCTGGGCTAGGCGGACGGGTCAACCCTCAACCATGGGTGGTTTTCATGGCGCATGGATTTATCGTTCATCACCACCACGGGAAGACCTCGTCCGACACGAAACGCGTGACCTTGCGATAGACGGGTTTGCCCGCACGGTAATGACCCCGTTGATACATCGGTGCGTACTTCCCAGGTGGGTCGACATAAACCACATCGTTGCCGCGGAAGGTAAACGTGTAATCGAAACCCTCGATCGTGTGCTTCTCGGTTCGCTCCGAAATGGGGAATGTCATGATCACCTTTTCCCCTTCGGCAACATTTCCAACCTGCGCATACCTGCCGTCAAACGACAATCCACGCGGCTTGCCATCAACCGTGCAGGTGACCGCATCCGGGACGACCCACTCGGGAATCCGCAGAGCAAGTTTCAGGTCCTGTTTCACCTTCACGTCAACCCGGCCGGTAAAGGGGATGTAACTGTCGATATCCGCCCACCCCGAGGCACGGTTGAGAAGCAGGTGGACGCGCAGCGTGTCCTTCTCGAATGAAATCATGTCACGCCAGACACTGTAAAGCCCCCGGCACCCCGAACCCGTGCAGCAGTTCATGATCGTATAGATGATGTTGTGGCTGTCGCCGCCCCACCAGTCCTCGGCGCCGACCCAGTCGTTGGGCGAAGGCCATCCTGCAAAAGCGCCAAGGGTTCGATCGGCAACCTGCTCGGTTGTCCTTCGCGGACTGTCAAAATAACCCTCCCCGACCGGTGAACGTGAATAATCCAGATGCCCGTCCCGCAGCCAGTTGACCCGGGTCAACTGGCTCTCGGCAAACTGGTTTCTCACCCAGCGATCGACATCATCCCACGTGTCATGACCAAGCCTGGCCAAGGTCACGCCGGCGATCAGCATGTCGGCGACCTGACACGTCTCCGCCGTCTGCGCACCGATATATTCATCGTAAGTGCACATCGGGAAGAACCCGACCCGTGAATTACCACGCGATATTCCCCATTCATAAGCCTTCACGGCACGTTCCAGCAGTCTCTCGTTGCCGGTCTGCATGTAGACATAGATGCAGGCCAGGATGTTCATGGCATGGGTGTGGAAATGCGCATACTGGTTCTTCTCGCGTAATGGCCCGGCACCGACCCCCTTGCTTGGCTTGAACCTCCCGTCCGGCTCGTTGTATTCGATCTCGAACATGTTGTAATTCATGATCCGCTCAGCCAGTTGCGAAGCGGCGGGATCATCCAGGGCACGGTCATAAACAGCCAGATACTGGGCGATCCATGCCTGTGTGCCTGCCAGATATCCGTATTCATCAAACGGATGACTCTCCGGTGGAACAACCTCCCGGCCCGGGTACATCCAGGTCGAGAACAGGTGGCTGCGATCACCCTCATTGATCATCAGGCGCCCATAGGCCGAGGCCAGCCTGCCCGCCGCTTCGGCCCACGGCCCCCCGGGATCCTTCTTTGCATAGAGCGAAAGGACCGCCATCGATCGTGCGGTGCTGAATCCGAGGAGGCAGAAGTGTTTTTCCTTGAACGTGTCACTGCCGGGCGAACCCGATGCAACATCCTGGTTGGGCGGCAGGATCCAGTCCCGACCGGTCGTCGGTGAATATATCAGGCCGTCAGGGCCCTGCATTTTCAGGAGAACCTCCATCCATTTCTTCTCCACATGCATATTCTCGAGACTTCCACTCATCACACGCATCAACGGGAGCACCTCCATGAACTTCCCGTGGCAGTGCAGGTCACTGGCATTATGATCCATGGCCGGCGGACGTGTCATGTGGCTGACCGTGAAGAAGATCTCATGGTCCATCTTCGGGTTGGTCATGGAGGTCAGCGCATGCGTGGCCAGGCGGGCCCGTTCAGCCAGGTCCAGTGTTGCGGGGACGATGGCCTCGTAGTAATGCCCCGGATAATCGGGATCACGGAGTTCAACAACATCGGGGTTGATATACTCAATGACCCCCGGAAGATCGGGGTCACCCGGATATTTCGCGACCGAGTTTGACACGACCCGGTCATGTGAAGGTGGAGGAATTTCGCGGAACAGTCCGGAGTTGACACAACCCGCCAGCAAAATAATCCACGCCATCAGGATTGGGGTTCGGGCTACCACCATGGCAGTTCATCCTCGGCAACAAAACGCGTAACCTTGCGAAAGAGCGGTTTCCCCGTCCGGTAATGACCACGCTGGTACATCGGCGCATATTTACCCGGAGGATCAACATACACCACATCATTTCCGCGGAAGGTGAACGTGTAATCAAAACCCTCGATCGACCTCTTCTCGGTCCGTTCCGAAATCGGGAAAGTCATCGTGACCTTGTCGCCCTGCCTGACTCTTCCGACCCGGGCATAACGGCCGCTGAACGACAGATCATGTATTCCACCGTCCACCGTGCATTTCACCTCGGAAGGTTTGACCCATTCCGGTATCCGAATCTCCAGGTTCATGGCCTGTCTGGCTTTCACGTCAACCCGACCGGTGTAGGGGATATAGCTGTCGATATCAGCCCACCTCGAGGCACGATTGAACAGCAGGTGGACCCGTAGCGTGTCATCATCGAATGATATCATGTCACGCCAGGCCGCGAAAATCCCGCGTGCCCCCGAGGCAGTGCAGCAGTTCATGATGGTGTAGATGATATTGTGCACATCCCCCCCCTCCCAGTCCTCGGACCCGACCCAGTCATTCGGCGTGGGCCATCCGGCGAATGACCCGATCGTGCGTTCGGCAACGCGATCGGTCGTGCGCCGTGGATTCTCGAAGAAACTCGGGTCGATCGGGGATCGTGAGTAATCGAGACGACCATCGCTGACCCAGTCAACCTGGGTCAGCTGGTTCTCGACAAGCTGGTTGCGCACCCAGCGGTCGATGTCATCCCACTTGTCGATGCCGACCCTGGAAAGCATGATGCCAGCCACAACCATGTCGGCGACCTGGCAGGTCTCGGCGGTCTGGGCGCCGATGTACTCGTCATAGGTACACATCGGGAAAAACCCGACCAGCGTATCCCCGGTCGTGATCGCCCAATCATAGGCCTTCCGGGCGCGGTCAAGCAGTTCCCTGTTCCCGGTCTGCATGTAGACATAGATGCTGGCGATGATGTTCGTGGCGTGGGTATGGAAGTGGGCATACTGGTTGTCCTTTGCCAGGGGTCCCCCGCCCACACCCTTGCTCGGCTGAAAACGTCCGCCGGGTTCGTTGTAGTTCTTCTTGAGGATGTTGTAATTCAGGATCTTCTCGGCGATTTTCGAGGCGGCAGGATCATCCAGTGCGCGGTCGTACATCGCCAGGTACTGCGCGATCCACCCTTGGGCGCCAACCAGATAAAGATAGGTGTCAAAGGGATGTGTATCGGATTGAACCACTTCACGACCCGGGTACATCCAGGTGGAGAAGATATGGCCGTAGTCCCCGTCCTTGAGCGTGATCATGTCATAGGCTTGTGCCTGCTTGCGTGCCGCCTCGCCCCAGGGACCGTCGGGAACCAGCTGCGAATAAATGCTGGACACTCCCAGTGAACGGGCCGTTCCATAACCGACCAGGCAGAAGTGTTTCTCCGTGAACGTGTCGCTGCCGGGCGATCCCGATGCAACATCCATGTTGGGAGGCAGGATCCAGTCCCGCCCGGTCGTGGGGGTATAGTAAAGGCCGTCTTCGCCCTGCATCATCAGCAAAACTTCCATCCAGCGTTTCTCGACATGCATATTCTGGCGGCTACCGCTCATCAGTCGCATCAATGGCAGCACCTCCATGAATTTTCCATGACCGTGCATGTCACTCGCATTGTGATCCATCGCCGGGGGTTGTGACATGTGACAGACTGTGAAGAACTGTTCATAATCGATGTTGGGATTGGTCATGGCGGTCAGCCCATGAACGGCCAGGCGCGCCCGTTCGGCCAGGTCCAGCGTGGCCGGCACCACGGCTTTATAATACTGTCCGCGGTAACCCGGCACCTTGATCTCCGGAATATCCGGATTCAGATACTCAATCTTGCCCGGCATCGGTGGATCATTGGGATATGCCTCGGCCGTATTTTCGATAAAAATGGAGTCATTGGCCGAAATGTCAGGCATGCCGGCAGATTGCGATGCCTGGCATGAAGATGCGGAGCACGGTGATGCAGAGCATGAAGATGCAGAGCATGAAGCCCTCTGGAATTCAGTATCAATCTGCGCACAGGCGGCCAGCAGAAATATCAACGGTAAACAACGAACCATTTTAAGGTTTCCTTTCATGCAATAGTTTTCCACTTATTCAGGTTTCTCAATATTGGGGATATCCTGGTATACTTTCTCCAACAGCGCATCGGGATCATTCTCCATGGCATAAATCTTCCGCGTCCACACCCTTTCCAGCAGTGGTGCATCCTCGGGCAGCCACCGCGAATAATTATGCAGGCACTCAAACAGCGCCTGCTGCATGTAATCCGGCGAGACACCGGCAAGTGCCATCAGGGATTTTCCATCCCGGGAAACGGTCCCCATGACAGGCGCCACATACCGGTCCGGACTGACATATTTCATCCAGTCCGGCGGATCGCCCTGCCAGACACCCAGATGCCGCTGGGTGATCGGGGGATGGTCGCGCGGATCATCCTGTTTCCAGCCAACGGTCGAGGCAAATTCATTTCGAACCGTCTTGTCCAGGAATGTCAGCCCGTCTTCCGTGAATATGAAACAACGCCGGATATAATCGTGGTACTGGGAGGCATGTGAAACAGAATTGCGGTCGATGATGGGGGAATAGGCCCAGAACGGTTCCGAATACCTCAGCTGAAAACAGACATCGGGGGCCCAGAGGCTCTCGGGCAACGGGTCGTCCAGGTTCTCTGAATCGGGATCCAGTTCCAGGCTACCGGTCATGGTCACGGCTCCCGGCTCGGCCGTAACCGTGCCGACATGCAGAATCTGTGGATGCCTGAAGTAACGGTGTTTGATCTCGATCCGGTCCTCGCCCTTGACCGACACGTCGAGGTAACCGGTCAGGGCGTGGGTATAACTCTCATACACAGCCCCGTCGGTCCGGGCGCCGGGGATGTTGGGGAATTCCGCATAGATGAAGACAACCTCGCTGGACCACTGCCAGACCCCGATCGTCGGGATTCGATCCGGGTCGCTGTTGATGGCGGTTGCGATTATCCCGTGCGTTGGACCCAGGTCAATCGGGCCGGCACCGGGCTCCTGAAATGATGCGGCCAGCAGCAGGCAAACGAATGAAATGCGGACCGATCGAACGAGACGCTTGACGTGGGTTGAATTCATGCGACCGCGTTATCCCTCCTCAAAGGCCCTTCGCTTGCAGAATCGACCTCGCATCATCCAGGACCAGCCGGATGAACGCATCGGCCATCGCCGGGATGCCATCCTGCCCGGGATGCCCATCGAACTCGGAAACAATCAACCTGTCCGGGTTTTTGAGCAGTTCGGGATCGTAGTGATCCACCAGATGGACCACCTCCCTGCCCGTGATCTTATTGACTTCCTCGACATACTGGCGCCCCTGTTTCTCCGGGACGCCAACGGCATGGAAATAGAAATCCCGCTGGTTCTCCGCATCCAGTTCGTTCTTTGTCGGCAGGTGCGTCATGTAATAGGGAATCCCCGTGCTGTTGATGAATTCGGCGTTGTCGATGAAACGACGGTCGGCCAGATAACTGTAGTCCTCAGGCAGCGCGATGTGCACTGTCCCGTGCTGCTCCTGCCTCTCCTTGTTCTCATCCTGAAGCCGGTGATATTCCTCGATAAACCGAAGGACAAGCGGGTCGCTGCGTAACATTGCCTCATCCCCCTCCTCCTTCGCGCGGTCCATCCGGTCCACCCACTCCTCCGTGATCAGGTCCGTGATCAGGATCTGGCCGTGGATGCTGGACTTCTCGGGGTGGATATTCCTGCCGGGAATCAGCGACTGGACGAACCGCCAGAAATGATCGCTGCTCTTCTCATTGTACCGCCAGATCCGTGGATAACGATAGGCCGTGGCGTTGTAGGTGAACAGCATCAGGTCAGGCTTGTAGACGGGGATCTTCTCGCGGGCGACGTCGAAGATGCTCAGAATCCCGGTCGAGCCGATTGAGAAATTCAGCACATGCACGGATTTTCCGAGTTTTTCCGAGAGTTTTTCCTGGAACAGCTCTGTCGTCTCGGGCGCGGTGAATGAGCTGCCGAAGACCGCGATCTTCAGGTCGGCTTCCAGCCAACTACCCTTCGCCTCCCCGTAATTGCCGTACCTGTTGACGGGCTCCTTCCAGCTGAACGAGTGGTAGGCGCCCTTGACGATCGCACCCTGGGCCCAGATCGGGCCGTACCTCTGCCCCAGCGTTTCATCATAAATCCATGTCGTATTGGGATAGGCATACAGGATGATGGTCGGGCCATCCGGTTCCTCCGCCCCCGCTGTGCCCCCGTTGATCAACATCAGGGCCAACAGGACAAGGATGGAACGCACCGCATTGAAAGGCATCCGGCCTGAATCTGCTGTCACAAGTCTTTGCCCCATCAGGATCTCACCTACCTTGTCTGGTATGGAACCGGTTTCGGGTCCATGATCTCGACCAGCTTGTCCTTGATCTGGTATGCGATAAACTGGTTGCCTCGCGGGCTCACATGACCGATGTAATGCAACTTCTGGTAATCGTCGAAACTGATCGAGTAGTTTTGATAATCCCTGATCATGACCTCCATCAGGTCGACGTATGGCAGGTCATTTTCATCCAGGTAATCCAGGACGCTCTGGTCGAAGCGCTCGCCGGTCTCCAGCTTCTTTTTGATTTCACTGGAGGCATATGTCAGGATATACAGGACCTTCTTGCCCTCCTTTTCGGCATATTCCCGGACCTTGCCGACCGTACGCATCGTTGCATAAACCGATTCCTGAATGAACAAATCATCGGCCACTTTCCGCAGCTTTTCCGGGCTGTCGATAACGGCCTCGACACCATGCTCCGCAGCCAGCCTCATGATCGGCCCGTAACTCAGTTCAGCCCGGTCTGTCGCGATATTGTTGCGGGCCACCATGATCGCCAGCGTAAAGTCATCCTTCATTACACCGTAAACATGGTCGAGATCCATGAACTTGTAGAGTGAATCCGCTGTCGGGCAAGGATTGGGAATCTCCCTGTATTCACCCGTCGCGCTGTTGACCCGCACGCAGGGCATCGGCGGGCAGGGATGTTTCGCACTTTTCCCGTAGAAGATCGCCTGCCAGTTGTACATCTGCCGTTCATAGGGCGGCGTGATGTTCATGATGATATAGTCGGCCGGCGTGTTCTCTTCCTCGCGCAGCATCCGCACATATGACAGATAGGACGTCTGGCCACCGACCCCGAAGTTGCGAACCGGTTCACCAAGGTGGGCCGCGAGTTTTTCCTGCCAGGTCTCACCATCGTTGACCTGCTCGCAGTCGGTGAAACTGCTTCCATATGTGTTGATTCGACAACGCTGCCCGGCATACATCATGATCCTCCGTGCGCCGGATGGATCATACCGGTAGACCACCTGGGACCCGTCCATCCCTTCCTTGAAGACGCGGTTGGCATTGCGATAACCGACCAGTGGGTCGTAAACGGAGAAGGCGGATTCCCCGGGCTTCAGCCATGCGTCGAGCTCCGCCCGCGTATACAACCGTTCCTCAAGAAATTCACGGACCGATGCGACATATTCAGCACTTTCCCCGCTCGCAAATCCATGAAACGGGCAGCAGGACAGCCAGACCACAATCAGGAGCAGCCGACCGAATTGTCCTTGCGATGCAGTGAACATGATCAACATGGTGAATAATACGAACGCGATATCCAAATGCTTCGGCCGGTTTGAGTTACCACCATCGGAGTTCATCCTTCGGGATGAATCGGGTAACCTTCCGATAGAGTGTCTTGCCGGTCCGGTAGTGGCCCCGCTGATAATATGGCAGATATTCGCCCGGGGGATCAATCGAAACAACCGAATTGCCACGCAACACAAGCGTATATTCCACCTCACCCCCGGGCGGGCCCTGGATCAGGACCTTCTGCGCCCGCTCCGGCATTGGAAATTCCAGCGTTGCAACCTGGTCCTTATCGACCTCGCCAACCTGCGCGTATCGCCCCTTGAACATGAGCTCACGGGGCTTGCCATCCACCCGGCACGTTACCTCATGCGGCTCGACGTAATCCGGCAATCGAACCTCAACCATGATGTTCATCTTCACCCGGACATCCACCTGTCCCGAATAGGGGATATGGCTATCGATATCGGCCCAGTCCGATGCACGGTTGAAGAGCAGGTTCACCCGCAGCGTTGGCCGATCAAACATCCAGATCATGCCGCCACGGTCGAAATCCAGCGCCTCCCGCCAGGCGTAATAAATCGCCCGCGGGCCGTTCCCTGAACAGCAGTTTGCAATGCAGACGATGAATTCCGGGTGGCCGATGAAATCGTTGGCCGAGGGATGACTGGCAAACCCGCCGACAGCGCGCTCGGCGACATTGTCCGATGTATAATATCCCGGCCGGTAAAACAGCTCCTTGTGTGAATCCTTGACGACCGCCTTGGAATAATCGACATGGCCGTCCTTCAGCCAGTTAATACTCGTCAACTGGCTCTCGGCAAACTGGTTGCGCAGCCAGCGGTCAGCATCATCCCACTTGTCAATCCCAAGTTTCGAGAACTTGATGGCACAGATGATCATGTCAACCACCTCGCAGATCTCGGAGGTGTGATACTTGTAGGGATGCTCGTCGCTCCGGAACTCGGCCCCGTCGTTGTGTGTGGCCTCTGGAAAAAACCCGACCACGCCGTTCCCGGCCCGGATCCCGTATTCATACGCCTTCAGCGCGATATCGAGCAGTGCACGGTCGCCCGTCTCCTCGATGTAATACAGGGTCGCCAGAATTCCCATTGCGTGCGTATGGAAATGAGCCCAGGGACTTCCCCCCGCATTCTGCTGAAACGTACCGTCCTCCAGGAAATAACCCGAATCAATCATGATGTAATGCAATATCTTGCCGGCCAGCTCCAAGGCCTCGGGATCGCCCAGCGCCCGGTGATACTGGATCAGGGACTGTGCCGTCCATGCGTTGCCCCCGGCCACAATGCCGAGGGGTGGCTCCCCGGGTTTTTCGATCTTCTTCCCCGGTACCATCCAGTGCCCGAACATGTATGCGTTGGGGCCGTCGATGATCAGCGTCCTCTTGATTCCCTCCGCCAGCCTGCGCGCGGCTTCGCGGAACGGCCCTTCCGGATCCAGCCTTGCATAGACGGAAAAGGCGGACAGCGCCCGTGATGTCCCGTAACCCAGCGTGCAGACCTGATCCACGCCGGCCTTCTGATCGTCTGGCGGGTGAAGATATCCGCCGCGTTCCAGGACCCAGGGCCTCCCCGTCGTCGGTGCATACGGCAAACCGTCCGGGCCCTGCATCTTCAGAAACATTTTTACGTAGGCATGGTCGACATGAAGGTTCAGGTCGTCACCGCAAACCAGGCGGGCAATCGGAATGATTTCCATCACCTTTCCCTGCATCTGGAAATCGCCCTGCTGATGCCACATCTTCGGTGGTTGCGCCATCAGCTCAATCATATTGTATGGTTCGTATTCCAGGTTGGGATTGACAAAGCGCGTCAGGTAGTTGAGCGCCAACCGTGCCCGCTCGGCAAGGTCAAGCGTCGCGGGCACCATGGCATCGTAATATTTTCCCGGGTACTCCGGTGGATTTACCTCGGGCGGATTTTCGTTAATGTAGGTGATCTTACCCTGCGGCGTGGGATCGGGGATGACCTCATGTTGCCCGGCCCCCGCCCGCAAGGGAACCGTTAAGATCAAGAGGACGAGGCCTGATAATAATACCCATCTCCTGGTACGGAAATGCTCATAGTTGCTCATTCAATTACCCTCCCGTGCCTTAATCGAAACCCAGATCATGTGTCGGGCTCTAAAAATAAAACCCGGCGAGGCTGACAGCATGATTAAACCTGCAAAGCCTGTCATCGTAATGGCGGGTTCGAAGAGTTGCAAGCTCTTTAAACCTCCCATGATTGCGCAGGATAAATCCGCATGCTTGACTATGGGTTACGACACGTGCAACGTGTTCGCAAGCTACCGGACCTAAAAACACCGTATCACGATTGAAGGAGGGAACAGCAAGCCATGTCGACCGGAACCGAAATGCATGCATACCATAACCAGGCTCTCATTGGCCTGCTCCTGTTGTTGTGTACTGGTCTCCAGGCACAAGTCCCACTCCCCGTAACTGGAGATATATCACAGACCCACTGGAGCATCAATGCGGAGGGGGGATTTCAAATTCCCGTCCGGAACCCGAATTCGAGCATGTTGCCCTCAATAAGCATCAATAATGGCGCACACTCCGACCATGTTTATATCAGCATGACCTTCCCCGGCATCCCCGGCCTGGTCCTCGATGCCTGGTGCTTCGAGGGAGGCATGGCCGACTTCACTCGTGCCGTCGAGACGGATCAAGGAGGCGTTGTATTATACCATCAATACATCCAGCATCCCGACCTGCTCCATGTCACGACCTTGAAGCCCCGACAAGGGGACATTGTCATCACGGGAGGCCTTCAGATCGACACGCAACATACCTCTGCAACCGAACCAACCCGGCCATCTGCTTTTCCTGAATCACAGGTCCCGAACATCTGTTTCCAGGTTCGGCGTGCCCCCAATTTTCAAAGTGCACCCAAAAATTCACCCCGTGCATCACCGGTCGCCGAGATTGCCAAAAATTACTGGGACAGTTTTGTCTCGCGGACGTTCATCTATACCGACAAGGGGAGAACATTCCTGGATGAGACCCAGCGCACCGACACCTCGCACGATCACCAGGGCATCGAGGCCGATGACCCGCGCAACAACCCGCCTGCGGTCCAGCGCTATTACAATGTCTGGGACCGGATCCCCGAAAACCAGGGGACCAGCAGCCTGACACGCCAGGTGCTGCCTGCCATGGGGGTCGTTTCACGGGACCAGCGCCACCTGGTCGCAGGTGCCTCCTCACCGATTCTCTTCTCAACCCAGGCATGGCTGGACTGTTTTCATCTCTTTCCACTCTGGCGCCCGACAACGGGACCGCTTGAGGAACGTACCTGGAAAATCATGATCTATGCCATGGATAACGATCCAGGTGCGCTCGAGAAGAATATCCTTGGCGAATTCCCGGAGGTCATCCAGTTGCAACAGAATCCCGCCCCGCTGCATTAATGGGTATCAATGTACAATCGTTGTCGTTGCCGGGATCATTGCCGGGGCAAATACAATCCTCACGCAGAGATCGCGAAAACCACGGATGATGATTCTCCAGGAATCAAGAAGCCTGCCGTCCATGGTCGTTTGGGTCCCTTGTCATGACATGAAGAACCACCTTCCCCGGGTTGGTTATGATTACCATGACAATAGTGCTTGCTATACAATCACTAATAAGGAGGATGAAAATATGTCCGAGCATCATGAAGAACCACACCGTCACGGGGCCATCGGGGCCCTGATTGGGGAATACGTGCGTGCAGCCCTCGAACTGAAAACAATCCTTCGGGACACACCAAAGGAAGATTATGAGGAAATCGTCGATCCCGGGACCGCCGACGCCCACTGCCGATCGATCCGCAACATCGTCGCCCACGTGATCAGCGCCGGTTACGACTATGCAAATTCCATCCGTGACTACTTTCTGATCGACACGGATCAACATGATGCAGGGCAACCGGAACTGGATGACGCCGAGGACGGAATCGATGAGATGGTTGAGTATACTGTCCGTACCTTCGAGGAACGCTGGGACTTGACTGATGAAGAAGTCCGTAACATCCGCGTAAACATGCGCTGGGGAGCTACATGGAGTCTCGAACAGGTCCTCGAGCACGCAATTGTCCATCTCCTGCGCCACCGGCGCCAGATTGAGCATTTCCGGCAGCACATGAACCCCGGGGATATCCTGGACTGACCGACCCGCGGCTCACCCGTGGTGGGAAGCGACGACCATACATCTCGCGCCGAGGCACGGGAATCGCGAAAACCACTGGGGATGATCCTTCAGGAATCAAGGAGCTTACTGTCCATGATCGTCCCTGTTGTCCCTTGTCATTGGGGTCCCTTTGGTCCTTTGAGTACATCAGGTCGCTAACGACGCTTGTCGATTTGTCCCTTTAACCTAACATGAACCTGATGACCTATGACTAAAAACAGCACCCAGTCCCCCATTCGTCATCGTGCAAGGAATATTTGGATTGTCACGATCGTGATTATCCTTGCATACTGCGGCGCCGAACTGGCCTACCGGGCGCGACTCCATGCCAACCTGCTGAACACCGCATGGAAAAAACCCGAACCCGACACCACCCCGGATTTCCGGTTTTTCCAGTATCCCCACACGACGTGGCGCTTCGACGTGGATGAAGGCTGGGATTATCACGACACCTGGGTCAGCGGGGGCGTGAAGGACGGTGCATTTGACTGGTTCACAATCGAGAACCCCCTGAATGAGCACGGCACGGTCGGGAAACTCGAGACCCGCTACGAGGATGCCGATGTGAAAATTCTAGTTTTCGGAAGCTCATACACACCCGCTGAAATCACCAACCTTTTCCAGGAACGCCTTTCAGGAAAAATAGGCAAGACGGTCTGTGCGTTGACCTTCACAAAGGGGTCAACCGGGCTCCTTGCATTTCTGGACATGGCACGGACCCGGGTGGAAAAGTATCAGCCGGACATGATCCTGTTCGCCATCAGCACCACCTGCCTGCGGATCAACCGCCGCGGCTGGGTCAATCATCCCAGCAGCGAGAATTTCTGGCGGTTCTACCTGTCCGTTGAATACACGGACGATGTGAACCCGAAAACACACACGCTGCACAACCAAACCGTGATCACCGACCTCGTCACACCGGGATGGGGCAGAACCATGATTGCGGCGAAAGAAACCGGCGATGAGGAATTTCTCCGTGATGACCCCGTGATCCAGGCAATGATCCGGGAATACAATGACATCCAGCTCGAATACACAAAACCGCTCCTTTCCACCAGGATCTGGGAAATCACACGCCCTTGCCTGATATACAGGATGCTTGGATGGGACCCGCTGGAGGGGCTAGACCTGATCGAGCCGAAGTTCACGGGCGGCGACCTCGCGGTCAAGACCAACGTCTACCCGACCGACCCGGACTTCCTCGAGGCAGTCGAATATCTCAAGACAAACGGATTTCCATTCCATATCGTACACATCCCGAATCTGCCCGAAGTCGAGGCCGGCACGGGAATCCTTTACAAGTCAATCGGTGGCGGCCCCAAACCCTGGAATGAAACCATCGGCAAGAGCATCGAGGACGTCATCGACGACAAGATCATCCACCTGGCGGAGTATTACGAGCCGGAGGCACGGATGGACCCTCTCGCGCTCTTTAACGGGGAACATGACTGGCATCCGAGCAAAGCCGGGCAATCGGCCCAGGCTGATGCACTGGTGAACCTATATATCAACCGTCTGCAGGGCCATGGTGACTAAGACAGGGGGCGGCCTCCCCATCCAGACTGAATTGGAGGACTAGCGTGATGCATGATGACCAGGCCAGCGGAATCTTCTCCAGAAGACCGGTGATTTTCCTGCTGCTCGTGATGACGTTCAGCCCCGTGAACTCCCCGGCGGAGGAGAACGGCGCATCTTTCAACTTCTATGGTTATCCACACCAGCCCTGGAAATTTCATCGCGAACAGGGGTTTAATTTCAACGAGACCTGGATCGGCGGCAGGATAAGAGACGGAAAGTTCAACCACTGCCAGGTCAGCCGGTCCGGAAACCGCCACGGCAATCATGGCGAAATCATCGGTGATTATGACCAGGCGGAGATCAAGATCCTCTTTTTCGGCAGTTCTTATACAACCACCGAGATGACCAACCTGTTCCAGGCCTTGCTATCGGAAAAACTGGGCCGGTCCGTCAGTATCCTCAATTTCTGGCGTGACTCGGCGGGGTTCCAGAATAATTTCGACATCGCCGCCAACGTTGCCGCTGAATTCAGGCCTGACCTGATCCTTGTTGCCAACAACACCCTGGGTTACGCATTTCCGCGCATCTGGAGGCCGATCATCCCGCAGGGCAACCGCTTCTGGCATTGGTACCAGTCCAGGATGCCCGACCCGCTGAACATCGATCCCACCCGCGCCTATCTCCAGCCCTTTGTCATCACAGACCTGGTTACGCGGGAATGGGCTGAGAAAATGACTGCCGCAAAGGAAAACGGTGACGAAAAAACTCTGGGTGAAGACCCGGTCATCCTGGAAATGATCGCCGAGTATCATCGCATCATGAAGATCAAGGAGGCGATGGTTGAAAAACACGGCCAACCGGTCATGAGCGTTCAACTGGACGACTGGACCCAGGATCAGCAACTGGTGCATGCTGTCAGGACCATCCGTGAACTGGAGATCCCCTTCCATGTCGTCCATGTCCAGACACTGCCCGAGTTCAGTCTCGGGAAGGGGGGCTACATATTCAAGGGCATGAGCATGCTTGAGCGCCAGGGGATAACGCGGTCAAAAAGTTTCGAGAGGGTAATCAGAAAAAGAGTGATCCACCTCATAGATCATTATGATCCCGAGGACCTGAAAGATCCTGTCAAGCTTATGACGTCCGAGAAGAACTGGCATCCCAGCGAGTTTGGAAGGGATGCGATGGCCCGGGCCTTTTCAAATCTGGTTCTCCGGAATAAAGACACATGGCTTGCCGACAATCCGGGGGGGGAAAGTGGGAATATGAAGGACCCCCCCATAAAACTAGGGGGCTGGACGGGGGATATCTGGCTGCCGTTCAACATCAACCTGCTGAAGATGACGCCGCGAAGTGCACCGGAACGATATTATTATCTCTGGTTCTATGAACACACGATGTTCGATGCCCTGGAAGATGGGATCTGCATGTTCCACGGGCACAAGCCGACCCGCATCATGCTCAGCGAAAACGGGGGGCATGCGAATATCAGCCTGCCGGGTGACCCATCCATCCGACTGGACTGTGAATCGGTCGAGGATGGGGTCAACCTGACACTGACCGTAACCAATGACACGAACAAAACCTGGCCGGAAATCTCGGCGGTCATGCCCTGCCTGACGCCGGGCAGCCCCGACCCCAGATATCCCGAACCCGACATTAACCAAACGTTCCGCGACATGGACAGGATCCGCACCTGGTACCTCGGACCCACCGGCCTGCAACGCCTGGAAGACTCTGACCTGCATTTCGACCATGAATTGCGGACGAAGGTTGACGAGGCCCTGCGCAAGGACGGTGCCGAGGCGGGAACATTCCCGTCCCTCGGCTTCCCAACCGGGGACAAGACGGAATGGCCGGTTCCCACCGACGGGTCGCACAAAGGCATGTGGCCCATCTCCCCGGACAACGCACAAACCGGGCTGATCCTGCGGGAGTCGAATGACGGGGGCTGGGTCTCGGGGATTGCGTGGGAAAATTACCTGTCCGTGTCAGGTCACTATCCACTGCGCTGCATGCACCTCAGTGCCAGGGTCGGGCCGCTGGCACCCGGGGAAACCAGGATGATACGCGGCAAGATATATCTGTTCAGTGGCACAAAAGAAGATGGGCTGTCAAAATTCAGGGAAGATTTCAGCGTGGAATCAATGCCGTAATGACTTTCCTCGGAGGGCGGGCTCGCACCTCATCCAATTGCCCCCATGAATTTCTCATACTCCTCATCGCTCACGGGAACAACCTCGTTCTTCGCCGGAAAATCCCCGGCCTGCACATCACTGCGGAATTCTTGCAGCGCTGAAACTTTTTCTTCAAAATGCTGCCGGTAAACCTTCGAATGCCGCGGGTAATGCTGCCTGTGTGTCCCGAGGATGTCCGACGAAAAGAGATACTCCACGTCACATCCACAACCACTCCCCAGTGAGATTACGATACAACTGACGCGTTTCGAAATTTCCCTGGCAACCCGGTGCGGGACAACCTCCAGTTCCAGGCCCACTGCGCCAGCCTCCTGGTGCGCCAGCACGTCCTGATAGACCCGGAAGGCCTCCTCCGCCGTTTTCCCGACACAACGAAATCCGCCGATCCATGTCTGGTGGTCGGGGACCATGCCCGCATGACCGAAGACGGGAATCTTCATCTTCGCCACGGCCCGGATTCGCTCCAGGCCCGGGCACATGTAGACGGCATCCGCGCCGTTCTCCATCAACTCGAAACAGGAGGCAATCGCCCCGGCGTTGCTGTCCTTATAGGATGGCCGCGGGGCGGCGACAATCAGGAACGTGTTGGGTGCTGCCGCGCGAATCGGCTTCAGGTTCCGGGCACCGATTCCCAGCATGTCGATCCCGGCCTCCTCACAGGCAGCCGCGGTATCGGCATTCGAAACATTGATCTGGGTATATTTTCTCCCACCCTTTGAATCAAGCAATTCCCTGATGGTCAGTCTCGACACAACAATGAATCTCCTGTTTGACCTTCCACGTAATCATCCTCGATCGGCTTGATACGGGGGGCTTTGATGCGGATTTCCCCGGATAATTCCAGCCCGGTATTTCCATGACTCGGCCGCCCCATGACCGCACCATTAACGCAATCCCCCATAATTCGGCGCGCCCTTCCGGCAAAAGAGGTCGTGGAAATTATGGGGGTACGTCCTGTCCGGCCTGCTTACTTCGTTGAGCTCCTGAATTTCGGCATCCGTCAGCTTGAAATCCAGCACCTCCATGTTGTTCCTGAACTGTTCCATTCGTGAGGCACCGACAAGGACAACGTCGCAGTCGCTGGCATCCAGCAGCCAACGGGTTGCAATGTTCGCCATCGAGCGGTCGCGGTCCTTCGAGATTTTTGCCAATACATCCAGGATATTCCAGGTCCGCTCGGTTGCCATGCTTTCCCACGACCACATCTCATCGTCCAGCGCAAGGCGGATTTTCGCCCCGGGCACGGGTTTCTTGTCGCCCCGCTTGTACTTGCCGGCAAGGAAACCCTCGGCCAGCGCACCCCAGACCATGACCCCGACCCCCTGGTCGCAGCATGCCGGGGTGATCGAGTTTTCCGCGCTGCGGTCGGCCATGTTATACCAGATCTGGTTGGAGATGATCGGCGTCAATCCGTTCTGCCGTGCAAACGTATTCGCCTTCACGACATGCCAGCCATCCCAGTTGCTCACGCCAACGTAACGAATCTTGCCGGCACGCACAAAATCGTCCAGCACGCGCATGGTCTCCTCGACAGGCGTGTAAAGGTCCCGGTTGTGACACTGGTAAAGATCGATGTAATCCGTCTGCAGGCGACGCAGACTACCCTCGATATTTTTGGCCAGGTAGGTCCTGGACAACCCCACGCTGTTCGGGGTCCAGTCGTCCTCCATCAGCCAGTAACCCTTGGTCGCGATGACGAACTTGTCACGCCGCCCCTTGAGCGCATTGCCGACGGCCCGTTCTGAACGTCCCGCGTCCTGGGTGTTGGACCCCTTCATTCCTCCACCGTAGAAATTGGATGTATCTACCCAGTTCCCTCCGGCATCGGCATAGAGGTCGACCAGCGACGAACAGGCCGCATCGTCGAATGTGGTCCCGAAGGGGATCGCCCCCAGACCCAGTCTTGAGACCTCCAGGCCCGAACGACCCAAATGACGATAATCCATCGTATATCACCCCCGATTCATCTTCCATTTCGTTATACCCGGCGTGTCAAAGTCGCCATGTGATCATGATTTACTGGAATGTTCAAGCTGATCCTGATCACGATCCCAGCGCGCAAGGGTCCCCGGATAATTAAAGACCTCATGTGCATTGCCGCGCATCAGGCGTTCAACAAGATCATGGACATCACGCGACTCGACCCAGCCTTCATCGACAAGTTCGCTGACAGCCTGGGCCAGGCCCTGCCGCGCCAGTCGCGCGTGACCGGGAACCATCTCCACCAACGTGTAATCACCGCCGAATGTGAACAACTTGTTCGCCGGGGCCGCCTTGAGGAACTCCTTGACGAAACGAACCGAGGCCACCGGGTTGATTATCCAGGCCCAGCACAGGTCGATGTATGCGTTCGGATAATGTTTTGCGAGCACAATCGCCTCATCCTGATAGGGATACGTGATGTGCATGATCACGAACTTTGTCCCGGGATGTGCCTGCAGCAAATCACAGAGGTCGCTTGCGTTCTTACGAACCCAGTGCAGTGGCATGTGCCCGGTGTGAGCCATGTAACCCGTGTGCAGTTTGACCGGGAGGTTGTATTCCGTAGCCTTCCCGATACAGTAGTGAAATAGATGATCACAGAGTGCCTTTTGCTCGGCCGGTGAAATACCCTCCTTGTTTTTCAGGTAGCGTGTGAACAAGGGTGCGGCATCCCCGGAATAAACCATCTCATAATCCAGCCGACGGCGATACGCGCTGGGATTCTTGACGGCGATCGCCCGCGGACCATAGTTCGCAAAATGCTGGTCGATCACCCCGTGAAAATCCTCAAGGCTGCGGACCTCATCCTTCTCCGGGTCGAGAACCAGGTCAAGATCGAGATCCGAACTCAGGTTCTTGAAGACGATATCCTGGCAGAGGAGATCGGGATACTGGGTCTCCATGAACAACGTTGCATCCAGGCTGTGAACCTGGGTGTACTCGACAAGCGAATCCTCCTGCAGAATCTTCCGGAAGTATCCGGGGCGAATTCCATCCCGGATGCGGCGGGAAATCGTGTCGACGGTATCAGCACGCAGGTCTTCTTCGTGATAGAGGGTGCGAATCGTCTCACGGATCGCCTGCATGTACCCGGTATGCCGGGTTTTCTCATACCAGGGTTCCAACAGTTTCCATTTGTCTGTCGGGCTGAGGTCATAATCGAACAACCGGTCAATGGATTTGCTTTCCATGCCGGCCGATTCCAGGTCGGCGTTGGCGTAGTTCCTGAACAGCATCCCGAAATCGGGCGCGCCGGGTGGAAGTTCATCCGTGTATCCGGGATCAAGCGCGGCGAGCCGCTTGGTTTCCTCGAACAGGTGTTCGTGCGTGTCGACGAACGGGGTCCGGTTCACCTGGTCCAGAATTGTCTGGCTGACCGCCATAAAAGATCATCACTCCATGCAGGGAATGTCGTCATACTTTAAGAAAGCACGATACTCATCCAACCCAATGATAAAAGCAAAGAATATATTCCTCGCGTGATTGCTATCACGATCACGATATGGATCATATCCCACAAATACCCCAAGGGCAGGACTGACCGCATCATCCTTAAAAAAAAGCACGGGCATCAAAAGTGAAGCAGACAGCCTGCCTGTCATTCGCGTAGCCCCGTAATAAAAGCATTCCCGATGGGTAATGACGCGGACGATTATGGGCACAAGAACCAGACTTTTCCTGATGCAGATATGTTTTCAGCAGGCCTGACCACCAATTCGCTGCGCTAAGCGCAGGGATGAGATGTTGTGGGTCCGTGTAAATCTGTGTTTCTGAAAAGGGTGTTTATCAATAAGACTTCCTGTTACACTGCGCCGGGTGTTGAATCGTTCATCGGATTTGATCCATTAAAATCAAGATTCCCGCAAATATTTCCAAGAAGGTCCTTTTTTATGAAACAATACATCTTGATCTTCCTCCTGCTGGTTCCGGTGGCTGGACATGCTACCAAGGAACATGAGGGGATTCCGGTCCCGGAGAATTTCGAGGAACTGGTCGACCCGGAACATTGTGCAATCATCGTGGTCGACATGCAGAACAACTGGATCTCAATCGAGGGTGACGGCCATCGCCAGGACAAGGACAGGGAACCCGACCCCGCAAAACATTCCGTCGTGCCCGGCTATGAGAGGCAGGTCAAGGCGATGCAAAGGCTGCTCAAGGGCGCCAGGGACAACGGGGTCCTGGTAACGTATGCTGAGTTCATCCACACCTACAAGACCGGCAGCACCTCGATGAGCGGCTGGTATTTCTACAACGACGTCAAGCCGTCGGCGAAGGAGGGGACTTGGGGCGCAAAAACGATTCGTGAACTCGCGCCGCAGAAGGGCGATTACGTGATCCCCAAGGGGCGCGGCAACACGTTTTACAAGACCTACCTCGAGGACCTGCTGAAGGAACGCCTGATCCGCACCGTCATCCTGACCGGGACCGCGACGGGCGGATGCGTGGCCGCAACGACATTCGGGGCATTCGAGCGTGGGTTTTACCCGGTGATGGTGCGCGACTGCATTGACCAGCATGAGAGCCTGTTTTTCCAGTGGATGGAAAGTCAGCTGCCGATGCATGACTCGGGGGAACTGATCACAACGTGGGAAAAGATCAATACAAAACGCAAGGTGGGCCAGGGATCAACGGGCGCGGAAGGCATAAGGGTGGAATAGGGGTTAACACTCCGCCCCCCCCGTCGCCGTACAATCTACGGGTTGGGCGATGTGTAATGTCACATCGTGGCGGCATGAATGCTTATGCTATATCCGTTCACCCTATTTGTCCCCGTCTTGGGTATCATGATTATCCGAGATCTCCCATTTAGCTTGCCGAACCCGGTTGATTTGTCCAACACAGTCAGCATTTTCACCTTCCAGTTATGTCAAAATCAAGTCTTAGGAACACCGTTTGGACGCGAATTGTCAGGTGAATGACTTTACACTAAAGATTTATGGGGTGGAAAAACCCAGATAGTTGATGGATCCATTCACAAGCGAACCGGTGGCGCCCATGCTGGGACTGATGAACATGACGCTGTTGTAGGTCCCGCTCGGCACATTGATGCTATGCACCGGTGGGGTGTCACCCTCCGTATAGAAAGTGCACAACGTGTAGACGTGGCGGAAGCAGGGTGTACCGTCTGAGGACACCTCGGCCAAGATGTTACCGTTGACCGATGAACTGTCGATCAGGCCTGCTGAGAAGTTCATCGCCCCGGCACCGCGCATCCGGATCGCCGAGCCCGTACTGGGTCCGCTGGCCGTGAAATTATGTGCCTCAAATTTCGCGATGTGCCAGTTTCCGCAACCCAAGCTTCGGCTTTCAACCGTTCGATAGCGTGACTTGATGTTGTCAATATTGTCACGCCCAAAATACATCGCGTATTTACTGTCGTTGAAATTCCAGAAACTGCAGTCCCAGATACTGCTGTCGCCAACGCCGTAGACATAAAGTGCGGACGAGCTCCACGACCCGGTGATAAACACGTGCTCGAGGGTGATCAGGGAACTGGCAATGCCGGCCGACTGCGCCGCCAGGATGCCCACCTGACCCGTGACCGGCGAGCGGGTTGTGCCGATCTGCAGGTTCTCGACCTTGACACCTCCCGAACCGGTCAGGTCCAGCACGGGAAAATTGCCGTCAATCGGAACAAGCACCGTGCCTTCATCGGGCGCGTTAATTCCCCAGCTCGCTCCCACGAATCTGATGGAATGGACGGCGGTCAGGTTGATCGAGCTGACCAGATAATTTCCGGGGCCAAGCCAGACCATGCCGCCGGCCGTTAATCCGGCGACGGCATCATTGATCGCCTTGGTATTGTCGGTGCCCCATTGGACCAAGGTGAAGTTTGCTCCTGAGGAAGCAGCGCTGCTCAGCACGACATGTCCGGGATCGGCAAAGTCTGCGATGCTTGTGATCAGGTTCGTGCTCGAAACTCCTGCACCAGCGACAACGATAATCTTGCCCACATCATCAACGGAGAAGGGATTAGACGGGGTGGAAAGCACCCGGCTGCCCGCACTGATTTCGGCATTGGAAAGGAACCGGCAATCGGCGACTGCGCCGAATTCACTGATATCATTAACTCCCATCAATCGGGTCTTGCCGGCTGCGGCATCATCTCTGCCGTCGACAATGTTTTTCCACTCCAACCCTGAAGCTCTTTCAGTTTGCTGGGCGAGAGAAGGAGGCATACACAAAATTATGAGCTGAACTAAAACCGCTGGGTAGACGAGGTTTCGGTTGAACTTAAATCCCACTGCATAATCAGGAATATTCCCTAATAATGAAATAGATCTCATGATTTTCTCCCAATCCTCCTCCCATATCAGCCAGAGGTCTGACTTCCTAACCGATATTTTCCATTTGACTGACTGATCCTGATGATCATATCCGATCCAGTTAACATTTCCCACCTCAGGGGGGTATCAAAGCGCAGGGAAACTCCAGGGATAAGGCAGGGGCCGGGACACTCTGATTCTGTGCTGCGAACCGGGGAAACCTGGCTCAGACCAGGACCGGTAGGGATTTCGGGCCGCGGTTCCCGGCGCTGGTTCTCCAGCGATGCGGACGTTCGGGGTCCAGGCGTAAGTCCGGAAAACGCCTGATCAGGGTCTCGAATGCAATTTTCAACTCCAGGCGCGCAAGCGGGGCGCCGATGCACAGGTGCACACCCGATCCGAATGCAAGGTGCTTTATGTTTTTACGCCGAACATCCAGCTGTTCGGGATCCGGGAAAACAGCGGGATCATGGTTGGCAGCACCGACCATTGCAGCGACGAGCTGGCCTTTTTGCATGAGGTGTCCATCCAGTTCAATATCCTCGAGGAAAACCCGGAACACACGCTGTGCCGGGCTGTCCATCCTCAGAAACTCTTCCACCGCATTCGGGATAAGAGACGGGTCCTGCCGCAACAGGTCCAGTTGGTCCGGATTCTGCAACAGCGCCAAGACCCCGCTGCCCATCATGCTCATCGTGGTCTCATACCCGCCGATGAGCAGCGTTCCGAGGGAAGACATGATCTCGCCTTCCGTCAGCATCCTCCCCTCGTCCTCCGCGGCGGCAAGCCGGCTGACCAGATCAACCCCGGCTTCATTCTTCCGCCAATCGACCTGTTCTCGAAAATAGGCACGCAACCCCTCCAGGCTGGCTGCGCATTGGCGCGAAGGGCCCGGCTCGGCACGTCCCGTTGACTGAAAATAGAAAATCGCGTCACACCACTCATTAAACTGTTCGCGGTCGGAAACCGGGACTCCCATCATGTGGGCGATCAGGGTTGTCGGCAGAAGATATGAAAAATCCGCAATGATATCGAACGAGCCCCTGCCCTGCACATCATCCAACAGATCATCAACGACCTTCTGGATGAACGGCTCCATCTCATGGATTGAGGAGACCGTGAACGCCTTGTTGACCAGGCTGCGCACACGCTTATGCTCGGGAGGATCAGAGTTGATCATCCCCGATGAAAAATGATCGCGGATAACCTCCAATTCATTGCGCAGCGACTCCGGCAGCGATTCCAGAAAACCCGTCACGCGCCCTGCGCTGGAAAAACGCTTGTAATCTTTCAGGGCACCCTGGACATCAGGATACCGTGTCAGGATCCAGCACCCCCAGTTGTCACTCCAGTGGACCGGGGTTTCCTCGCGCATCCGGTGATAAACGGGAAACGGGTTTTCAAAATACCCGTATGGTAGCGACTCCTGGTCGATCGAGATTTCTTCAATGCTGGTCATCTTGACCCCCCCCTGATATATTGCACATTCGGATGTTCATTCAAATTTCGCCTTCACCGGGTAGTCATGGGTTTTCTTGGGCTGACACCGATATCATCCTGGGAAAAAAACACATGCCAAGCGGCTGGATGATCATCTTTAATCCACATGAACAATGGGCAGGCAGGGATACCTGCCCCGATTCCACCCGCTGCGGCTTGCGCGCGCGCTGCGCGAGGATGTGTGATCACCACCAGCCGAAGTCTTCATCGGAGACAAAACGCCGGACCTTGCGGTAGAGGGGTTTTTCGTTCCGGTAATGCGCCCGCTGGTAGAACGGATGATACTTCCCGGGCGGATCGATCTTCACGACCGTGTTACCGCGACGGACGATCGTATAGTCCTGCCCCTGGACATTGATCGTGTCCGTACGCTCGAAGATCGGGAATTTCAGCGTGCAGACCTGGCCCTTCTTCACCTTGCCGACAATGGCGTAACGGGCAACGAATTTCAGTTCGCGCGGACTGCCGTCCACCTCGCAGCTCACCTCCTCCGGCTTCACCCATTGTGGGATGCGAATCTCCAGGTTCTTCAGTTTCCGCTTGGTCTTCACGTCCACCCGGCCGGTATAGGGAATAAAACTATCAATATCGGCCCATTTCGAAGCGCGGTTGAGGAGCAGGTTCACGCGCAGCCTGCCCTCCTTATATTCAACCATGTCGCGCCATACGATATAGAGTCCACGGGCACCGCTCCCCGAACAGCAGTTCATGATCGTCATGCCAAGATGCTGGCCGGTGCCCCAGTCATCCTGCGAGACCCAGTCATTGACACCCGGCCAGCCGCAGAATGCGCCCACCGTACGTTCCGCAACCCGGTCGGTCGTAACCAGTCCCTTGTCAAAGGAATCGATATTGGCCGTGGTCTTGGAAAAATCGAGGCTCCCGTCCTGCAGCCAGCTGATATCGGTCAGCTGGTTCTCGGCCAGCTGGTTACGCAGCCAGCGATCCGCATCATCCCACCGGTCGATGCCGAGTCGCGAGAACTTGACCGCGGCGAGGATCATGTCGGAAACCTCGCAGGTCTCGGAAGTAAAAAACCCGCCAGGCACATCCGTCGTCACGACGGGAAAGTAACCCAGCTTATCATCACCCGCCTGTTTTGCCCAGTCGTAGGCCTTGACCGCCCTGTCGAGCAGCTCAAGGTCACCGGTGCGTTCAATCACATAGAGTGCGGCCGTGATATTCTTGACATGGGTGTAAAAATGCGCGCTCTTTTCGGCGTAGGGCCCGCCGCCGACGCCGGGCCCGTCGGGCATGAACCTGCCGTTCTCGTCGTAATAATTGAGGTCGCCCATCGAGTAACGGATCAGTTTCATGGCCAGCTCGGTGGATTCGGGATCATCCATGGCCTGATCAAAGCTGACCATCGCAGTGGCCAGCCATGCGATCATCCCGCCGAGGATTCCGCGGGGGGGATGCTCCGGCTTGACAATCGCGCGACCGGGCTTCATCCAAGATGAGAAGGTGTAGGCAATATCACCATCCTCAATGATCGTCCGCTTGAACCCCTCGCACATGCGTTGCGCTGCTTCATGGAAGGGACCACGGGGATATTTCTGGCCATAGATAAGGAACCCGATCATCGAGCGGGTGTTTCCATAACCCAGCAGGCTGACCTGGTTGACACCATCGTTGCGACCGGGCAGCCCGGAATTGGGCTGCATCACGGGAGGCAGGACCCATGGACGGCCCGGAAGCGGCAGATAGATCAATCCATCCTCGCCCTGTTGCTTGAGGAAAACCTCCATCAGACCGCGCTCGGCCTCCATGTTCTGGGGACTTCCGCACATCTGGCGCACCAGTGGAATCACCTCGAGGTATTTTCCCATGGTTGCGAGATCGCCCGAGGAATGTGCCATGAACGGCGGGTCGTGATAATGGTAGACACTGGTATACATCTCCCAGTCCATGTTGGGATTGAGCATGCCGGTCAGGGCATTGACGGACAACCGTGCGCGCTCGGCCAGGTCGAGTGTTGCGGGCGCCATCGTGTCATAATAATCGCCGGGGTATTCCGGATCGGGAAAATCAGGAATGTCAGGATTAACGTATTCAATGGTCCCGGGCGGGGTCGGGTCGGCAAACGGCTCATAGCCTTCGGCTGCGCCGTTTCCACAAGTCAAAAAGTATACAATAATTCCGACCACCCAATGACACAGAATAAAGCCCGGTTCCCGCTCATTTCGGGGACAAGGATTGGTTCCCGCATAAAACATGACTCCACTCCTGACTGAAATTTATTACCATCCGGGAGATGTCCGCATGAACCCTGCTACAGGAAAAATGACCCTAATGGATCATGAGGGATTTGTCATCCAATTCTATCGACCCCCCCCCGGAATGATTCCATGATCTCCGGAGAAAGTCTCAATGAAACGATTGCAGAGAACCCATGGAATCAGTGGATTGGAACGCGTTGGTCATCCAACTCGTCGATGCCGGGAAAATCCCGGTTCACGCGTGCAAGCAGCGCCTGCGGGTCATTTTCCATGCCATAGAGCCTGATCCGCCAGTTACGTCCGGTAGCCGGCTGATCTTCCGGCGTCCACCTCGTGTAAATGTGAAAACAGTCCAGCCAGGCCTGACTGACAAATCGTGCCTGATTGTCCGCACCGGCAAGCAGATATTTCCCGTCACGGGAGATAGTCCCGACCATCGGAAGATTGTAACGGGTCAGGCTGCTGGTCCCCTCTCCCGGCGGAATCTTCTGCCAGACGCCGTAGTAACGCTGGACCGCCGGGGGATTGTTGCGCGGGTCGTCCGCTGGAAATCCGTGATCCCGTGACGTGTCGGTTCGTTGCGTCTCATTGAGGAAGGTCATACCTTCATCCGCAAAAATAAAGCATCGTGACACGAAGTTGTCCCAGTAATTCCGTGCATGTTCCGGTAACGGCGAACAGCGTGGCACCTGCTCGGGTGCACTCTGGAATAAGGGGGCGCGCTTGACCTGAAAGCAGATGTTGGGTGCGGCGGTGAAATGGATACCATCGGCATTGACCGAGCATGAACCCATATCATGATCGGGCTCAATTTCCAGTCTTCCCCTGAAGTCCACGGCCCCATTTTCAGGTGATAGTGTTGTCACATGCAGGACCCCCGGGGTCGCGTTGAAGCGATGACGCAGCTCGAGACCGCCAGCATCGAGTTCCCGTGCGCTGTGAAACGTGACGAGTTCCCCCTCGAAACACCATGCGTCAACAACCAGGCCGGGTAATCCGGGAAACGTCAATGTGACATAAACACAGAAATCACTTTCGGGCAGCCGCCGGACATGCATCGAGGGAAAAAGGCCGGGTTCGGAATTGTGGACGGCAATCTCAAAAATCCCGTCCCGGTCGATGTTCCAGTGGGGAGCTGTATGTGAATCGGCCGGGGCCTGCTCTGCCAGGACCAACTTGGAACCCAGAAGCAGAAACAAGCTGCACAGGACCGTTGAATGCGTGAATTTTCCGGGATCCCAGTTCAAATGGATGATCATCAGCCTACAATTGGCATTGCCAGTGTATTATCGGTGGTCCATAATTCCAGACGGTGGTTCATAATCCCAAAATTTGAGAGTCAACACACTTGAACATAAATCTCATAGAACTTGTGCTTGGTAACATCCAGGATCATGACTTGTAAAGGATAATAAAATGGCAGACAACACCCATTCCGGATCGGCAGCGACCGGCCAAAAGAGTCGATCTTATCTCTACATCGTCGTCCTGGTCGCGACGGTCGGGGGGTTCCTGTTTGGTTTCGACACGATGGTATTCACAGGCGCCCAAATCTCGCTGAAGGAATATTTCCAGCTTTCAGACGCCGCGCATGGTTTCGCGGCCGGAAGCGTGATGATCGGGGCATTAATCGGGACGTTCTCCGCCGCTATTATCAGTGACTTCATGGGGCGCAAGAAGACGATGCTTCTCGCCGGCATACTTTTCATGTTATCTGCGATATTCACGGCGCTGCCGGAATCCATTGAGGTCTTCAATTTTTTCCGGGCCATGGGAGGAGTCGGGATTGGCCTGGCAATGGTGATATCCCCAATCTACATCGCCGAGATTGCGCCGAGGAACATCCGCGGCAGCCTGGTGACACTCAATCAGGTCATCATCGTACTCGGTTCGATCATTGCGATGATCCTCGGTTATTTCGTGGCCAAGCACATCCCGGAAGCCCACCTGAGCTGGCGAATCATGTTTGGTTCGGAATGTATACCGATCCTGATATTTATCATCGGCCTGAGCATGATTCCCGAAAGCCCGAGATACCTGGTCGAGTCGAACCGACTGGATGAGGCTCTCCAAGTGCTGACCAATATCAACGGGGAGGAGATTGCCAGGCAAGAAGTTGAGGAAATCCGGAACTCCATTGAAATCGAAAAGGACCAGAATTCGGCCAGCTATGCCGAACTTTTGCTGCCGGGCGTCCGGATTGCCCTGATTGTCGGGATCGGCATTGCGGTCCTGCAGCAGTTCTCAGGCGGCTATCCACTGACACTCTACGCGCCGGTAATCTTCCAGGAAGCCGGGATTGCGGAGGCCCACGATGCCATCGGCGCAACGGCGATTCTTCAGGTTGTCAATCTGATACCTGTATTCATAGTTATATATATGGTTGAGAGGGTCGGGAGACGGGCGTTGCTGTTGTTTGGCGTCACGGCGATGGCCGTGGGACACTTCATCATGGCCGGCTGTTTTTCATTCGAATTGCCTGCAATGTTCGTGGCAATCGTTTTAACACTCACCACATGCATGAGCAATCTCAGCATATCACCCCTGGGCTGGGTCGTGCTGGCCGAGTTGTTCCCGACACGGATCCGTGGACGAGCGATGGGTATCGCTGTTTTCTGCCTTTATGGTTCGGGCTGGATCGCGAGTTCCTCTTTTCCAATGCTCAAGGGATTCGTCCTGAACAATTTCGGCACGCCGGCCGGGATCTTCGTCATTTTCGGAATCATTTGCCTCCTGGGTGTCCTGTTCATGTACAAGATGGTTCCCGAAACCCGGGGCAAAACGCTGGAACAGATCGCCAACAACTGGCTGAGTAAGGGCGATGCAGAATCATTCCTGAAAGCCGGCGCGCCGAAAAAGGGCTCCGGACAGGATGATTGATCGAAATGGTTAATCCGAATTTGTCAGATCATAAGCGCATACCTGACCAGCCGGGTGATGCATCCCTGTCCACGTCGGTTCATGGGAAGTGCCATTTCTCCCCCTGCCTGCTTTTCATCTTTCTCACAGCTGGATTATCCAATATCACCTTCTCTGCCAAGCCGGTTTTTGAGCAGGTCAACGTCTTCGTCAGCGGCACGGAGGGTTACCACACCTTCCGGATCCCGGCTGTGATCGTGTCGCAAAAAGGAACGGTCCTGGCATTTGCCGAGTCCCACCATCACCACATATTCGATGCGGGAGACATCGACATCGGGCTCAGGCGCAGCCTTGACGGGGGGGGAACCTGGGAACCGTTGCAGGTCGTCTGGTCGGACGGGCAAAACACCTGCGGCGGGCCGACGGCCGTCGTGGACCAAGATACGGGCCGGATCTGGCTGCATTCAAGATGGAACCACGGGGACGACTGGCAGCCCGAGATCCAGGCAGGGGTCGGACGTGACCGGTTTCGTGGTTTTGTGCTCCATTCCGACGATGATGGGGAAACCTGGTCGGAACCCAGGGAGATCACCGATGCGGCATGTCACCCCGCATGGCGCTTTTGCGCACCCGGGCCGGGGGTGGGGATCCAGATGCAGCTGCAGCCCTACAATGGGCGGCTTGTGATCCCCTACATGAACAGTTCATTCGGCAAGGACGTGGGCCACGACGGATTCATGCACCTGCATGACATTCATGGTAATGACGCCTTCGGCGCCTATGTCATTTTCAGCGATGACCACGGTGAAACCTGGCAACGCAGCAGTGATGTGGTCTGGCCCTGGATGAACGAGAACCATGTCGTCGAGCTGTCCGACGGCCGGTTGATGATGAACATGCGCAACTTCGACCGGCGGTTCAAATGTCGTGCCGTGGCTTTCAGCGAGGACGGCGGAAACACATGGTCGGAGGCGCGCCACGATCCGGAACTGGTCTCCCCGATCTGCCAGGGCAGCTTCATCCGGTATACGCGCGAGGGTGTTCAAGACAGGAACCGGCTGTTGCACTCCAACCCGGCCCATCCGGACAAGCGAATGAATGTGACGGTCAAGCTCAGTTATGATGAGGGGAAAACATGGCCCGTGGCACGGTCCATAGAGCCCGAGGGTTCACAATACTCATGCCTGACCGTGCTCCAGGACATGAAGATCGGCCTCCTCTACGAGCGGAATCCCTACAAGCACATTTCGTTTGCACGGTTCAACCTGGAGTGGCTGACCGAGGGAAAGGATCGCCTGGGGAATTAACAGGCAAGGAATCCATGCTCCACTTTCCGGGAAACATTCGATTACGATTACAGCGGCGATTACTAATGACGGGAAATGGGAATACACAGGAAAAATCGAGAAGGAGCGCGATATGACCAGGGTTAATAAAGTGACAGCCCTCGCCATGACCATGGCGGTTTTTCTGCTGTCAGCAGACACCACGCATTCCGCGGAGCCATTATTTGAAAAGGCGGATATTTTCATCAGCGGATCGGACAAGTTTCACACCTATCGCCAGCCGGCGATCACGGTCACGAACAAGGGAACAATCCTGGCCTTCTGCGAGGCGCACCGCTATGACGCGGATGACATGGGTGATGTTGACATCCAGGTCCGCCGGAGTCTTGACGGTGGCAAAACCTGGGGCGAACCCATCACGGTCTGGGATCAAACCATGATGACGTGCTCGAACCCCACCGTGGTCGTGGAACGGGACTCGGGAAGAATCTGGGTATTGATGGGCTGGAAGTATTACGCGGATTCCATGGAAGACATCCTGAAGGGGGAGTTCCTGACAAACACCGGCAGGATGAACCGGACCTTTAGTGCCTATCTGAAACATTCCAATGATGACGGTGTCACCTGGATGCCCTATTCATCACTCGAGGACACGACGGCAAAGTTCAAGAAACCCGAGTGGCGTTATTTCAGCCCCGGCGCAGGGGCCGGCATCCAGCTGCAGAACGGACCCCAAAAGGGGCGCCTGATCTTCCCATGCAGTGCAAGTTCATTGGGCAAGGACGTCGGTTTTGCCGGGTTCAGTGACATCTACACGATTCACGACTATGTTCATTTTGGATCCTACATCGTTTACAGCGACGACCAGGGCGGGACCTGGAAACGCGGTGAAGAGGTGATCTGGCCCTGGAAGGGAAAATGTCAGGTTGTCGAGCTGAGTGACGGCCGCCTGATGCTAAACATGCAGAATTACTATAGAAAAGAAAAATGCCGCGCCGTCGCGACCAGTGAGGACGGCGGGAAGACCTGGTCGGCAGTGACCTACGACACGGCCCTGACGGACCCGATCAGCGCTGCAGGCTTCGTTCAATACACACGGGAAGCAACCGATGACAGGAACCGCCTGCTGTTCTCCAACCCCGCGCATCCGGATACGCCGATGAACCTGACGGTGCGGATGAGCTACGACAACGGACAGTTCTGGCCGGTCAGGAAGGTGATTGAACCGGGTTTGGCGGGAGACTCCGCGATGGCCGTGCTGAAAGATCGATCGATCGGCCTGGTGTATGAACAAGGGTCATATGCAAAGGTTGTGTTTACGCGATTCAACCTGGAATGGCTGAGCGGCGGATCGGATCGATTGCCGCACGTGCAACAGAGCGGACTCCCGGAATTTCCGGAATAACCATGGATCCATTATCCGACCCCGCTGAAAAAACCGTATTGAGAACAGGATCATGAATTCTCCCCTGTCAGGTCTGATCACGGGTTCATTCCTGATCATCCTTGTGCTTTCGGGAAATACCATCGATTCCGCCGAACCGTTTTTCAAGGAACAGAATGCCTTTGAAAGCGGGACCGAGGGTTATCACACGTTCCGTCTCCCTTCCGTTGTCGTTTCAAACAGGGGAACGGTCCTCGCCTTTGCCGAGGCACACTCTCTCCACATCTTCGACTCGGGAGATATCGATGTTGCGCTCAAGCGCAGCCTTGACGGGGGGCAGACCTGGGAACCGCTGCAGGTCGTCTGGTCGGAGGGCCAGAATGCATGTGGCGGACCCACCTCAGTTGTCGATCGTGAAACGGGCAGGATCTGGCTCTATATGAGATGGAACCACGGGGCCGATTGGATACCGGAACTGCGGATGGGCATCGGCCGGGATTCCATGCGTGCGTTTGTCTGTCATTCAGATGATGATGGGGTGACCTGGTCCCAGCCGGAAGAAACCACCGAACAGGTTAAAAAACCTGAATGGAGGTGCTGGTTGCCCGGACCCGGGGTGGGCATTCAGCTGGAACTCGGGCGTCACAAGGGAAGACTGGTCATCCCGTGCTTCATCAGTGCATTCGGCAGGGACATTGGATATGACAGTTTCCGAAATATTCATGATGTCCAGAGCGTCTATAATCTCGGCTCGTATCTTGTCTTCAGCGATGACCACGGGAAGACCTGGCAGCGCGGCAAGGGTGTTGTCTGGCCCTGGATGACGGAATGTCATGTCGTGGAACTCGCCAACGGGGACCTGATGCTGAATATCCGGCAGGCGAACAAGAAGCAGAAAGTCCGGGCAACCGCCGTCAGCAGTGACGGAGGGATGACATGGTCGGAACCGATCCTGAACGAGGACTTGGTCGATCCTTACTGCCAGGGATCCTTTATCCGATATACGCGGGTGGACGTGCATGACATAAACCGCCTTCTTCACTCCAATGCCGCCGATCCAAACCACCGCCGGAACATGACGGTGAAACTGAGTTATGATGAGGGAAAAGCATGGCCGGTCTCGAGGGTCATCGAGCCCGGGAATTCCCAGTACTCATGCCTGACCGTATTGCCCGACATGACCATCGGGTTGTTGTACGAGGCTGAACCCTATAAATATATACGGTTCGCGAATTTCAACCTGGAATGGCTGACGGACGGCAGGGATCAGGTTTCGCAGGTGCCACGGCATGGACTCCCTGAATTGACGGGCGGGTCGTAACCGCAGGTCTGCCCAAAGGTACCCGGGTTGGCCGAAAATGCAGAAGAAAGGCGGATTGGATCTGAAATGCTGAATCACTTTCAAAAAAGATTGGTCACCCGTGTCATCCTCATAATCACGGTGTTTACGGGGAATGTCACCGGATCGGCCGAGCCATTCTTCGATCAACAGGACCTTTTCGAGAGCGGGGCCGAGGGCTATAAAACCCACCGGATTCCTGCCATTGTCGTGACGAATGCGGGGACCATTCTCGCGTTCTGCGAGGGTCACAAACTGCATATATTCGATTCCGGCGATATTGATATTGTCATGAAACGGAGTCTCGACGGAGGGGAAACCTGGGGTCCGATTCAAACCGTGTGGGATGACGGTCAGAATGCCGCCGGTGGACCGACAGCGGTCGTCGACCGTGACACCGGGGCCATCTGGCTTTTCCCGCGCTGGAACCACGGCGACGACTGGCAGCCGGAACTGCAGCTTGGACACGCCAGGGATCAATTTCGTTCATTCGTGCGACATTCCACCGATGACGGGGTCACGTGGTCGGATATTGTGGAACTTACCGATACCGTAAAGAAGCCCGAGTGGCGGTTCTGGGCTCAAAGTCCGGGAACGGGAATCCAGCTGGAAATCGGGGCCAACAAAGGCAGGCTGGTGATCCCCTGCTGCTTCAGCTCGTTCGGCAGGGATGTCGGTTACGACGGTTTTCGCGAGGTGTTCGATACCCATGCCGACCACCAATTCGGATCCTGCCTGATCTTCAGTGACAACCATGGAAAAACCTGGGAACGAAGCAAGGGGGTGGTTTGGCCGTGGATGACCGAGTGTCATGTCGTGGAACTCGCCAACGGGGACCTGATGCTCAACTTTCGACAGGCCTACCGCAAGAAAAATGTTCGGGCATACTCCGTCAGCAGCGACGGGGGTGCGTCCTGGTCGGAACCTGTAATGGATGATGCGTTGCCCGATCCATACTGCCAGGGAAGCCTCATCCGTTATACACGAGCCGGGGTGCACGACAAAAACCGGCTGCTTCACGCGAATGCCGCCGACCCGAATCTCCGGAAAAACATGACGGTCCGGTTAAGCTATGATGAGGGCAGGACATGGCCTATCTCGAAGGTGGTTGAACCGGAAGGCGCCCAGTATTCAAGCATGGCCGTTCTGCCCGACATGACCATCCTCCTGTTGTACGAGGCTGATCCCTACAAATACCAGCGACTTGCGCGGTTCAACCTGGAATGGCTAACAGATGGACAGGACAGTGTCCAGTCAGTCCAGCAGACGCCATGAAATCAAACCGAGAGAAGGAAGATGACGCAAAAAATCCTGTCGATTCTATTGGTTACATTTGTTTTCTCGGGATCAGGGGTCGGTCATGCCACTTCTGCTGAAGGTGACGTCCCCCCGATTGACCTGGGTTCGAGAAGGGAGGTATTCGTTGACGATCATGTGATCGCCAACCTGGACAATGTCACCCGCAGGATGCATCATCCGACCCGGCGCGAGACTGTCTTTACGTTTGACAAGCCCTGGGAACCTTGGTCGGGTTATGTCACGTTCCTGGAAGATGGTGATACCTACAGGATGTATTATAACTCACGGCCCCGGGTTGTTCCCGGGTTGAATCGCCACACCTGTTACGCGGAATCCAAAGATGGCATCAATTGGACAAGGCCCCGCCTGGGTATTTTCGAGTTCGACGGATCGAAACAGAACAATATCCTGCTGAGTCACCCCTCGTTTTCACACAATTTCACCCCCTTCATCGATCAGAACCCGAATGTGGATCCCGATTCACGCTACAAGGCCGTTGCCGGGGACCAGGGCACGAAAGGCCTTTATGCGTTCGCGTCTGGGGACGGAATTCACTGGCGGACCCTGAGGGACGAAGCGGTCGTTGTGAATGATAAAAAGGCTATTTCGCCATCATTCGATTCCCAGAACACAGCCTTCTGGTCGGAAACTGAAGAACAATACGTATGCTATCACCGGGCATGGAACGAATACGGCTTTCGCTCGATATCGCGGTCCACCAGTGACGACTTCCTCCACTGGGCCGAGCCGGTCGAGATGAAATTCATGCATCAGGGTGTCGCAGCCCCGATGGAGCACCTATACACCAACGGGTGTCTCCCCTACTATCGCGCACCACATATTTACATCTGCATTCCCTACCGTCTTGTGGAGAACCGCAACCGTGTCGGCAGGGAAGAAGCGCTCAGCCTCGGCTTTGAAGAGTGGTTTTTTGACATCCGGTCCGACATCCTGACGGACGGGATGCTGATGAGTTCCCGGGGCGGTGATGTCTTTCAAAGGACATTTCTTGAAGCGTTCATTCGCCCTCCCACCGGAATCAGGAACTGGTTGGGCTACGGCCTTGCGACCTACTACGGGATCATTCAGACGGGTGAGGATGAAATGTCCATTTATGCCGGTGGACAGCGTGGATTTCCGAACATGACATTAAGTCGTTATACACTGCGACTGGATGGATTCGCATCGGTCCATGCGTCCCACGACGGAGGTTCCATGACAACAAAATACCTGACTTTCACGGGCAGCGATCTCTACCTGAATTATTCAACCTCGGCGGCCGGTTCGATCTTGGTGGAAATCCAGGACGAACATGGAAATCCGATCGGACCGCTCAGTCTGCAGCATTCCATCCCGCTGTTCGGCAACGAAATCCACGAAGAGGTCAAGTGGAGCAAGAGCAAAGACAGCACCGTGCGCCTGGAGCACATGAACGGCCGGGCTGTCCGGATCCGGTTTGTCCTGCAGGATGCGGACCTTTATTCGTTCAAGTTTGAATGATTTTCACTGCCTTCACATCCCTAGTTTCAAGATGTTAAGAACGGGTTTCATACACAACCAAAATTTTTCGGCCAGGGTGCTTGCCGTTTTCATCCTGTTCACGGGCTCTGCTTCATATTCAGCAGAACCATTTTTCGAGCAGACGGACGTTTTCATCAGCGGTACCGAAGGGTATCACACGTTCCGCATCCCATCCGTTGTCGTGTCCAACAGGGGTACGGTCATGGTGTTTTCCGAGTCGCACACACTGCACATATTCGACTCGGGGGATATCGATGTCACGCTCAAGCGCAGCTTCGATGGGGGCCGTACCTGGGAACCGTTGCAGGTCGTCTGGTCGGAGGGCCAAAATGCCTGCGGGGGGCCCACGGCCGTCGTTGATCGTGACACGGGAAGAATCTGGCTCCATATGCGGTGGAACCACGGGGCCGACTGGATCCCGGAACTGCGGATGGGCATCGGCAGGGACAGGATGCGTCCGTTTGTCTGTTACTCGGATGATGAGGGTGCAACCTGGTCGAAACCCCGTGAACTCGAGGATATTGGACACCCCAAGTGGTGGAAATACGGTCCCGGTCCCGGGGTGGGAATTCAGCTGCAGACGGGGCAGTACAAAGGACGACTGGTGATCCCGTGTTTCATGAGCGGGTTCGGGGAGGATGTCGGCCATCATGGTTTCCGCTATCTTCATAAAGTCCAGGGCCCGGACTGTTTTGGATCTTATATCGTCTTCAGCGACGACCATGGCCGGACATGGGAACGCAGCGGGGATGTGCTCTGGCCTTGGATGAATGAATGTCAGGTTGTTGAACTGGCCGACGGACGGCTGATGCTGAACATGAGAAACTATGACAAGCGTTGCCAGTGCCGCGGCGTGGCGGTCAGCGGGGACGGCGGGGATACATGGTCCGAATTCTGGCACGACCCGGCGCTTATCACACCAACCTGCCAGGCCAGTATCCTTCGATATACATGGGAGGGAGTGCATGACAGAAACCGGATATTGTTCTCAAACCCGGCCGATACAAAAGGCCGCCAGAATATGACCGTGAAGATGAGTTATGATGAAGGCGAAACATGGCCGATCGCCAGGGTGATCGAGCCCGGTCAATCCCAGTATTCCTGCCTGACGGTGCTGCCCGACATGATCATCGGGTTGATCTACGAGGCCAAGCCTTACAAATACCTGCGGTTTGCCCGGTTCAATCTGGAGTGGTTGAGCGAGGGACAGGATCGGATCGGATCGGGAAAGTAGGCATTCAAGCGCATGATGTTAAGGAAGAGCAATGGGAATCGTCATTCGATGCCTTCTGTATAATCATTGATCTTCGAGATCAGTCCTGTTCTAGATAGCATGATCCCAGTATAGACAAAAGGCGGTTCACGTTGAAAGGATCAGTCGTATTTCCTGATCTGGTGAGCTGTTGAACCAAACCCCCGGGAGTAACACAAACCATGAACCACGAACCAGACAGCCCGGCGCCTGTTGGTGATGCCGGAGGGATCAATCATCAGATCAACAAGAGATACCTCGTCCTGATCGTCAGTGTCGCGACCATCGGCGGCTTCCTTTTTGGTTTTGACACAATGATCTTCTCCGGGGCCCAGTTGTTCCTCCAGACCCAGTTTGAACTGAGTGCCTCACAACTTGGATTCTCGGGGGCGTGCGTGATCCTGGGCGCGCTGGCCGGTACCCTGCTGGCCTCGGGCATCGGTGATGCGATCGGCCGTAAAAAAACCATGATCTTCGCCGGTGTCCTGTTTGCGTTCTCTGCAATTGGAACCGCAATTCCGGAAACAATCGTAATGTTCAACATCTTCCGTGTTATCGGTGGCATCGGCATCGGGCTGGCAATGGTGATATCACCCGTCTATATCGCGGAGGTCGCACCGCGCCGAATCCGCGGCGCACTCGTCACACTCAACCAGATCGTGATTGTCGGGGGTGCGTTGATCGCCCTGATCCTGAGCTATTTCCTGGCAAAACACGTCTCCGATGACATCAGCTGGCGATGGATGTTCGGTTCCGAATGCGTGCCGATCCTGGGACTGGTGCTCGGGTTGCTGCTGATCCCCGAGAGCCCGCGCTGGCTGGTCAAGATGGGGCGTGAATCTGAGGCACGGGATGTCCTCGCCAGAATCAACGGACCGGAGGCTGCCGAACTGGATATACGTGAAATCAACGCGAGCATTGTACTGGAGAAACAGCCCCAGGCCGCTGGATATGCCGAATTGTTCCACCCGGGAATACGGGTCGCGATGTTCATCGGCATCGGCCTGGCCGTGTTCCAGCAGATTTCAGGCGGCATGCCGCTGGCCATGTATGCGCCGCTGATCTTCAAGCAGGCCGGTTTTGTCAAGACCGAGGATGCAATCGGGCTGACCATCTTTATTTTCCTGTGGTCCATGGCTTGTGTTTTCATCGTGCTGTGGGCTGTGGAACGGTTTGGGCGCAGACCAATGCTGATGTTCGGCATGTCTGGAATGGTCCTGGGACACCTGGTGATGGCCGCCTCTTTCCACCTCGGCTGGACAGGCCCCGTGGTCCCGATCGTCCTCTCGCTGACCATCGGAATGAGCAATCTCAGCATCTCGCCACTGGCATGGGTGGTGCTGGCGGAAATCTATCCCACAAACATCCGCGGGCGGGCGATGGGGATTGCCACATTTGCCCTGTACCTGTTCATGTACCTGATGAACTGGCTTTTTCCCCCGGTGAAGGAGTATTTCGAGGAGAACTTCGGCACGCCGGCCGGGATTTTCGTGGTGCTGGCATGCATCTGTGTGGCCTGCGTGTTATTCATCTTTAAGTGGGTCCCCGAGACCAAGGGGAAATCCCTGGAGGAAATATCAAACTTCTGGATCAGGAAGCAACGCTGACCGGCAACTCGACCAGACTCTGAATCGACATTGCATCACGTCTCCTGATTCCGCCGCCCGCCAGTCGCATCTCCGGCATGTGGGCAAATAAAGCGGGGAAGGCAACCTGCGCCTCAAGCCTCGCCAGTGGCGCGCCCAGGCAAAAATGCATTCCGTAACCGAAAGCCAGGTGCCTGTTGTCCTTCCGGCCGATGTCGAACATGTCCGGATCCGGGAACTGTTCCGGGTCGCGGTTGGCGGCGGCGACCATCCCATACACGACCTGACCCCTGCGGATCCGAACACCCCCGATTTGACAGTCTCCCTTCGCAACCCTCCACAACCTCTGCACCGGGCTGTCATAGCGCAACACTTCCTCAACGGCTGAGCTAATCAGCGCGGGGTCATTCCTCAGGCACTGGAGTTGATCCGGATTCTGCAAGAAAGCCAGCACCCCGTTGCCCAGCAGGTCGGTTGTCGTCTCATGCCCGGCCACAAGGAAGAACACACAGGTCGCAACCAGTTCCTCCTCAGACAGTTCTCCGCCTGAATCCGTTACCGTGAGCATCGTGCTGATCAGGTCTTCACCCGGTTCCCTCCGCTTCAGTTCTACTGTTTCCCCGAGGAAACGGTTCATCATGAGGACCCCGCGCTGTGCAGCTGACGCGGTTTCCACCTCCGCACGCCCCTTGCCGAAAAAGGCGACAATGTCATCGGCTGCCACCTTGAAGGCATCATGATAATCCTCTGGAACCCCCAGAAACCCCGCAATGACCCGGACCGGCATCGGGTAGGCAAAGTCATTTATGATATCGACATTCTTCCGGTCCCCGATCGCGTCGATCAGGTCCTGAACGATGGCCTCGATCCGCGGGCGCAGGTTGTTGATCACACGCGGCAGGAAGGACTTGCTCGTGATTGCCCGCAGCCGTTTCTGGTAGGGCGGATCGTTCCAGCCAAACCATTTTCCCAGCGAGTCACCCAGTGGTTCCATTTCCTTCCGGATGTCCTCGGGCAACTGGCTCATGAAAGCCGGGCTGCGTTCCGAAGAGAGATTTGTTATCTCACGAATCATCGCATAGACATCCACGTAACGGGTAAGGACCCATGCATCAAGTTGCTCACTCCAGTGGATGGGGTCTTCATTACGCAGGGCATGGTAGAATGGGTAGGGATCATCCAGTCTCCCCTCCAGAAACAGCTCGTATTCCGGGCTATCGACAATTGCTGTCTGTGTCATCGTACCATCCATACGCCGGGTAGCAGTAAAAACCCCGAACAATCCATACTACTTTTCAAGATATTGTCGGGCTGATCACCCGGGACCATGGTATCATTGGACCCTTTCCGTTGACCAGAAGTCATCCACGACCTCATCAGTTGTAATCCCACGGGCTTACCTCGTGGTTCGTTACTTTTATGCTACGATGGCATGGAGCGTGAAACTCCACGGGACAACCCCGTGGTATCAAGTCCTAGGTCGAACCTTATAACTTATTGTTCCACCAGGACATGATGGTCCACAACCACGATCCATCAGCCTATCCTGGTCAATCAGAAAAATCTTTCGGGATTGAGTCAATATATTCCATCCGGTGAATCCATGCCTGACCCTACGGGGATACTTTCTAGAAATATTTTCCGCCGGTCTGGATGAAACCCGAGAACCAGAGACTCAAACCGTTATGCGATGATACCACCGGTCGGGACAGCGTGACGCTCTGGGTAAAGCCACTTGCATCGACAGCCGTCACATGGGTGCCGTTTGCAACACCGGTGCCCTTGAACCACAATGTTGAACCGCTCTGCGCCGAGGTGGTCGGGTGGCTCAGGTTGACCAGATTCCCATTCAAGCTTGTCACAACGGTGCCTCCGGCAATTCCCGGGCCCGTCACAGCATTACCAGCCCCGATATGATTTGCCGAGGAAACCGTGACTGACGTGACACCCGCCCCGAAGGAGGCTGTCGGGGATGCGTAACCATTGACCGCATTACCGACCGAGATCCCCGATGCCGAGGGCAACGTGATCGTGTCCGATCCCACAGAGACATTTGCCGTTTTCGTCACGGACCGGTTACCGGGCAGGTAGGGCACACCCTGGCCGCCGGTGTTAAGCGTGCTGTTGCCCCGGACGAAGAACGGGACGCAATTCGCATCGAACGCATTGACGAAGGTGACGTCCTGTACATTCACGCTACACAGTCCATTGTCGTAGAACCAACCGCTGTGGTAATAGGGCTCACCGACGAGCGTCACTTTGATCCCGCCCGGGCTGCCATTTGAGTTGTAATGACATGTGCCACCGTTGCCGAGGTCGACATGACATTGCTTGCCTGCGGTAAACGTGATAGTGACATTGGATCCCCCGGACGTTGTCGGCCGTGAGATCGACACCACCGAACCGTTGACGGCGGTCACATATGTCCCGAGAGCAAACTGGTTCCCGGTCACACCCATGATGTAGCGGACATTTGAGGCATCCGCAACATTCAGCGAGGTCGTTCCCGCCGAAAAACTCGCCGTCGTCTGGAATGTCATGTCCGATGCCCCAACGGTGTAATCGCCGTCGATCAGCAAACGCCCGCTGAATGCGACCGTGATGTCGTTGACCGCAGTGGTCGGCTGATAGTTGTTATAGCCGAATATGACGTTGGCGATGCTGATCGTTGAAAACTGACCGACGGCCATGGTGTCGTAATGACCTTCGGTGTTATGGAATTTCATGCCGCGCAGAGCATAAGCTGCCCCGAACGCCGCGCTGAAACAATAACCTGTATCGAGCGGCGGATTGATTACGACGTTTTCGGGCGAGGTCATATTGCCACGAAACGTAATCTGCGTGGCACCCTGGGTCTGTCCTCGAAAAGGACCGTAGGCCTGGATGCTGTTACGGTAGGTTCCATCCGCGATCTGGATAAATACCGTATGGCCATTCAAGTCATACTGGTACAGGACCTGCAATGCATGGCTTGGGGAGGCCCAGGGATTTTCCGCCGAGCCATCACCGGATCCATCGGACCCCGTTGTCGAAACATAAAATGTCGTCGGGGCAATCAGGCGCAGCCCAAGGCTGGAGCTAGTCCGTGCATAAAGTGTGCTTTCAACCTTTACCCGCTGGGTAAAAACATCCACGGCATCAATCTGGCCGTCTGGTGTTGATGCCGAGTCGATTGCCAGTTCATACCAGACTTCACCCGTCGGGGACAAGACCTGTGCCGGCGGGACGAGGGATACAGACCAGCGACCGGTCGGCGTGACCGTCATCGTGCCGCCGAGTACAACTCCCAGCTGACTGCCGCCCGACGAGGCGCTGAAATAACGTACCCGCCAGACACGGGAACCGGTAAGCGGACGACCGTGCCCACCAGCCAGGGTCCCCTGGATGACAACGGTTGTCGGCACAGCTCCCCATGAACCGACAGGTGAAACCAGGGAAGGCAACACCACCAGCGCAAACAACAGCACTGCGTTCCGAATTATCTGCTTCATACTGGAGACCTTTTCATGTCCCGTGTTTGTATCAGATACTGCATCACATGTATTGCCCTCCCGACTGCACGGAACCCGCAAACCAGACAGGCAGACCGTTGTATGTGGAAAAGGCGGGCTGGGAAAGTGTGATCGTATTACCGTTGACGGCAGTGACAAAGGTACCGGCGGCAACGCCCATACCATTATACTGCGTGATCCACAGCGTCACGCCGCTCTGCGCTGAGTCGCTCGGGTGACTTAAATTGACCGTCGTCCCCGAGACACCTGTAACACTGGTTCCGGCGATGATCCCAGGCCCCTTGATCTTGTTTCCAGGCTGAATGAAATTTCCCGAAGAGACCGTGATGGAGGCTGCCCCGGCGCCAAACGAGGCTGTCGGCGTGAAGCAGCCGTTCACCACCATGCCAGGGACAATACCGGCGGCTGACGTAACCGTGATCGTGCTGGAACCAGACTGGGTGTTGGCCGTCGTTTCTGCATACAGGTTGTTGGGGAAATAAGGAACACCCTGGAACTCAGTGTCGAGCGAACTGTTGCCCCGGACAACAAAGGCCGGACCCGAAAACCCGCCGGAAAAAGTAATCGCCTGGATATTGATCGAAGAAAGGTCGTTGAGGTAGACAAAGCCGGCATAATAAAACGGGTTCCCGAGAATATTCACCCGCTTGGTGAAGCTGGGATCACCGTTCGTGTTGTAATAGCCCTGGGATCCGTTGAACATGTTGAGATGCGAACGCCCGCCGTAACTGAATGCGAGTGACGTGGTGGACCCTGATGAGGTCGTCGGCAGGGAAATGGTGATGTTCGAACCATTGATGGCAGCGACATGAGTCCCGGCCGCGATCCCTGAACCGCCGACACCCATGAACGGCACAATACCCGATGAATTGGCAACCGTGATGATCGTCGACCCAACGTTAAACGAGGCTGTCGTTGACACACCGTTATCCGTGCCATCGATGGTGTAATCGCCGTCGACATAAAACCCGCCGGTGAAACCCACGTTGACGTCATTCCATGGATTGACATTGGCGCCGAAAACGACATTACCGATGCTGATGTTCGAGTTCTGGCCGATGAAAATGGCGTCTGCCTGGCCGACCGACATGTCCATCTTCAGGGCCCGGATGGAATACTGGCCGCCAAATTCAGCCTTGAAAGCCGGACCTGAAGAAGGCCTGACCACAACACTTGCGGGAGATGCCGGGTTACCCTGGAATACAATCTGTCCCATCCCCCCGGTTTGGCCGGACAATCCACCCTGCGCCACAAGGCTATCGGAGTAGGATCCATTGGCAAGTTTGATGGTCACGGCTTTACCATTGAGGTCATATTGACTCAGGACTTCCCATGCATGGACCCGCGTGGCCCAAGGCAGTCCCAACGAACCGTCGCCGGTGAGATCATTCCCCGATGGCGAAACATGGAATGTTGTGGGCGCACTGAGGATGATTCGTTCCGTCGCGACACTGCGGGCAAAAATCACGCTCTCCATCCGGGTGCGATCGGGAAAAACATCAGCGGCATCGATCGAGCCGTCGGGTATCGGGGCTGAATCGATCGCCAGTTCATACCAGACCATGCCTGAAGGGGACAGAACCTCCTGGGGTGGCGTCAGCGAAATCGACCAGCGCCCGGTGGAAGATACCGACAGTGCTCCGTTGAGCGGTGCGCCGAGAGCCGTCCCCCCCGTCTCAGTGCTATAAAATTGAACGCGCCACTGGCGGTTTCCGGTCAACGGGTTGCCGCTGAGGTCGGTCAGGTTGCCCTGGATGATAATTGAGGTCGGGATCTGTCCCTTCGCAAGACTGAAGATCCCAATCCCGAGACAGATAATCGACATCACCCGGCGCATGAAAAGAAAGTTCATTTTCATTTCCCTTCTTAGATCAGTTTCACTTCATAAAACCATGGCGCTTCCCAAAATCAGGATTAAACCGGTGACGGCCCTGAATCTCATGGAAATAAAATCCAGTTGCGAACACCTGTCTCAATCTCCGCATCCCTTTCGACACGAATATCGTCGACGAATATTTTCGTCGCATAGGTGCCCCACCCCAGATAGGGAGCGCCGGTGCCTTGACCCACACCACGGTTATCGGTAACAGTCGTCCATGGACCGTTGGCATTGGCCCATTCCATCTTGGCCCCCCGGG
>CAYYNQ010000024.1:0-35224 GCA_964473105.1 uncultured Candidatus Sumerlaeota bacterium
ACCCGGCGAGGGACTGAGACAGGAGATCAAGGACACGCTTAATCGCATTCACTTCTTCGCCTCAAGGATATGCGATGGCGTGATTGTTGGTGAACAGGGCCAGGCCTTCTCCCATTTCATTCTGATCGGGATCGGCGGATCGGCGCTAGGTCCTCAGATGGTTTCAGAGGCATTGGGGACGTGTTCCGATTCAATGCATCCACACTTTATCGATAACACCGATCCCGACGGGATCCGGCGCGTGATGAATGAGCTCGAACGTGAGCTTGACAGCACGCTGGTGCTGGTGGTCTCGAAATCGGGCGGAACACCTGAGATATGTAACGGCATGCAGGAGGTTCGGAACATCTACGAGCGATGCGGGCTCGATTTCAGCCGGCACGCTGTCGCTGTCACGGGCGAGGGGAGCATGCTGGACAAGCTTGCGTCGAGGGAAGGCTGGTTGGAACGGTTCCCGCTGTGGGACTGGGTCGGTGGGCGTACAAGCGTGACGGCTGCTGTCGGGCTGCTTCCCGCAGCGCTCCAGGGGATCGCCGTTGGCCAGATACTTGAAGGTGCGCGATCAATGGACCGGCTGACACGCAGCCGGGTTATCAGCAAGAATCCTTCGGCCACGCTCGCGCTGATGTGGTACGGCGCCGGTGAGGGGAGAGGTTCGAAGGACATGGTGATTCTACCCTACAAGGACCGTCTGGTGCTGCTCGGCAAATATCTGCAGCAGCTCGTGATGGAATCTCTGGGTAAGAAACATGACCTTGGAGGCCGTGTCGTCAATCAGGGAATCACCGTTTACGGTAACAAGGGTTCAACCGACCAGCATGCATATATTCAGCAACTGCTCGACGGTCCCGATAACTTCTTCACGACGTTTATTGAGGTTTTGCAGGATGACGCCGGTTCCTATGCCGGCGACAGGCCCCACGAGCCGGCCCCGATCGAGCCGAACATCTTTACGGGTGATTTTCTGGAGGGATTTCTGCTCGGGACACGTGAGTCACTATGTCGCAATGGCAGGGAATCGATCACGATCACGATCCGGAAGTTGGATCCGTTTAGCCTGGGGATGCTGATCGCGTTGTTCGAGCGTGCGGTGGGTTTTTATGCGTCCCTGACCGGAATCAATGCTTATCATCAACCGGGTGTTGAGGCTGGCAAGAAGGCTGCCCGGGATGTTCTGGTTATCCAGAGTGAGTTGATTCGGGCGATCCAAGGTTCATCCGGCGAACCCATGCGGACGGCCGAGCAGTGGGCAGAGGCGTTGGGGATGGGCGACCGGGTCGAGATGGTTTTCATGCTTAGGGAACGCCTGGCGGCCTATCCCGGTCGGGGGGTGACGCGTAATCCGGGGGAGGGGGCGTTCGAGACGACCTACGGCTCGGCTTGAGCAATGTTCAGCATCACACCTGAAGACACGAAGTTAATTTCTGATGGATTTCATGTTCTGTTAGACCGATCGGTGAGAATATTTTCGACCTTGGCCCGGTATTTATCCGCCAGTGATTCGATTTTGAGGATGCGTTTGGCCAGTGGGCTATCAAATTGTTTCAGGTCCAGCAACGATGCAAGCTCCGCTACTGTCACGGCGGCCGGGTCACGCTCGATGAACTCGATTGTGTCATCCTTCTTAATATTGCCCTCTTCCATTACCCTGAAATAAAAGCCGACCCGAAGGCTTTGCTGGAACTCACGTATAAATGACATTTTGCCCATTTTTGCACCCAGTTTCCAGCAGGGTTGGCGGGGATGGGATACTTGCAGGGCGGCCGAACCGGCACGGATGATATCGCCGATATATAATTCGTCCTCCAGAAGTCCATGGGTCGTCAGGTTTTCGCCGAACTGGCCCATCGGATAGGGTTTCGCACCCATGTGTTTTTCCCAGAACGCATAGTGTTCATGGGGGTAGGCGTAGGTGGCTTTGTCCAGTCCTCCATGCACCGTCGGGTCGGCTTGTGAATCCCCCTCGACATTCAGCCGCGATATATACACCGGACCCTCAACTGGTTGCTTGAAGATTCCGGTCAGGAGCTGCCGACCCTCAAGGACGATCGGCTGCGGTCGGCTGACATTGACGGACAAAATCTTCATGGCGTGAAACAATTGAATGTAATCATTTCTAACCATGGTATTAATCGCGATCGAATTGCAATAAATCTGATATGAAGCCATGAAGATCATCAGGATAACGGCTTTTCGATCAGGTAACCCCCATGTCTTCCTGCTGCTGTATGAGATGCTGAATTCCCGTGCATAGTGATGGCTATGTATGGAGAGGAAATGTTTGAAGTCTATGGCAAATTATGTGTTAACAGTCTTTCAGGTCAGGCCAAGAGGCACCTGGCCCCTTTCGGCCCCAAGGCCAATCCGGGGATTTTTAGCTTGTCCCCCACCCCCGGGAAGGGTATAACTGTCGAATCGTGTGTCTGGGTGGAAGGGTGCCATCATGAAAACAACCGGCACCCTCCCCAAGGCCCGGTAAATTCGCAGAAGAGGCCGCATCATGTCTTACGCCATTATACGAACGGGCGGGAAACAGTATCGAGTCAGCCAAGGTGATCGACTGAAGGTCGAGAAGCTGGATATTGAGGTCGGTCATGAACTGAAGATCGGGGATATACTTGCTGTGGGGGAAGGCAGGGACCTGAATACCGACAGTGGCGCCTTGGCAAAGATGGTGGTGCAAGCCAAGGTGATACGGCACGGGCGTGATAAGAAAATCCACATATGGAAATTCAGGCGACGTCAGGGTTCCCAGACACGGCAGGGACACCGGCAGTCGTTTACCGAGATTCAGATCACGTCCATTCCCTGACTGGTTTAGCCTGTTCGGAGAAATCAGGAAAGAAAATGTAAGACTCAAAATTCAGGAGATTTAGGCCATGTCACATAAAAAAGGCGGTGGGTCGACCAAGAATAACCGGGACAGCAATCCGCAATATCGCGGCTGTAAGGCTTTCGCCGGGCAGGCGGTGACGGGTGGATCCATCCTGGTTCGTCAGTGTGGTAATAAATTCTGGCCGGGCGACAACGTGGGTCAGGGCCGGGACTATACCCTGTTCGCACGGGTCAATGGTCGGGTGGACTACACCGAGAAGAACGAGCGTCGCTACATCTCGATCATCACCGACTGAATATCGAGAGCCGGTGTCACCGGGTTTTGTCATAACGGCACCCATCCCAAAGGGGAGGGTGCCGTTTCGCTTGTCTTTATGCTTGCGGCGGGGGGGCGATGGATTAAAATGGTGGTTAGGCCCATGTTCCTGCAGATTCTACGATTTATAGAAAGGGTGGTCTGGCATGACTTTATCCATAACGTTGTTCCCCGGGTTCCGGCATTTTCGTTCCTGTCTTGTGGGTCTTCTGTTCCTGTCCTTATCATCGGCCTTTGCATCCCGGGAAATCAAGCTCGTGAAGGCAAATTCGCTAAGCCTGCGTAAGTCCCCGTCAACGAAGGCTGAAAAGCTGGACACGCTCATCACCTATCAACCGTTGCGGGTGCTTGAGATGAAGGGCAGCCGGTGGACGAAGATCAAGACCCGGAAGGGGAAGTCGGGGTGGGTGCTCAGTTCCTACCTGAGTGAATCCGCCTTTGTCATGGTCGATCATGATAAGTTGAATGCCCGGCAGGGTCCGGGCGGGGATTACCCCGTCATCATTCATTATGGCCGGAACATGCCGCTGCTGGTGTTGGATGTGGCTACCAATGGCTATCTGAAGGTGATGGATGTCGACGGAGATCGTGGCTGGGTTCATCCCAATGTGGTTCGTCTTAAGCCGCCATATATCATCACAAAGCTGGAGAAGTGTAACGTTCGCGACGGGCCGGGCACCGGCCACAAGGCCCTTCACTTTGCGGAACAGGGGTCGTTATGGCGAGTCCTGAAGGAGAAAAATGGTTGGTTGAACGTCCGTTTCTCGGATGGTGCCGAGGGTTGGATATCAGCGAAGATTGTTTTTGGGTGGCTGGATGAGAAAGAAAAATCCGGTTCGACCAAATGACAGCTAAGGATACCGGGAATTACGATAAAATCCATGTTCATGCAGGGGAATCCGTCCGCACTGTGAGTGTTCACCCACTTCTTGTGGATTTAATCTGAGTTCGGTTGTAATGGCCGGTTGTGACCGAATACTCAAACATTGAACCGGAAGTAGATCACATCTCCGTCGTGAACCGGGTATTCCTTTCCCTCAAGGCGCATTTTGCCCGCTGCCTTAGCATCGGCTTCTCCTCCGTATGACATATAGTCGGCATGACCGATCACTTCGGCCCGAATGAACCCCCGCTCCATGTCGCTGTGGATTTCACCCGCGGCCTGCGGTGCGGTATTTCCGGCCCGTGTTGTCCATGCCCGCACCTCCTTGGGCCCGGCCGTGAAGAAACTGATCAGGCCCAGCGCATGGTATCCCATGCGAATCACCTGGTTGAGGCCGCTTTCAGATACATCCAGTTCACCCATGAACTCATTGCGCTCGACATCATCCATCGATCCCAGGTCCTCCTCAAGTTTGGCACACAACTTCACAAGCTCGGCATTCTGTTCCCGCGCGAGACTTCGCACCGCATTGACATGTTCATTATCGTGCGTAAGGCCCGATTCATCCACGTTGATTCCATAGATCATGGGTTTTGCGGAAATCAGGGGAGATAATTTCAACAGTTCCTTGTAAGCCGCTTCATGACGAGCCGGGAACATCCTTGCCGGCCGACCCGATTCAAGGTGTGCAAGCAATGAATTTGCCATGTCGAACAGGGATTGGAATGTCTTGTCACGACGCAGATTTTTCTCGATTCGCTGAACCTGATTATCGAGGATCTGGATGTCAGACAGATTCAACTCGGTGTTAATGATCTCGATATCGTCCAAGGGTGATATAACCTCGCTGACATGGGTGATATTTTCGTCTTCGAAACAACGTACGATATGGACGATTGCTTGGGTTTCACGGATATTACCGAGGAATTGGTTTCCGAGGCCCTCCCCCTCGCTCGCGCCCTTGACGAGACCCGCGATGTCCACGAATTCGACCGTTGTGTGCACAGTTTTTGCCGGTTTGACCAACTTCGATATTTGATCCAGTCGGTGATCCGGAACGGGGACGATGGCTCGGTTGGGTTCGACGGTGCAAAAGGGATAATTGGCCGCTTCGGCCTGCTGGCTCCTGGTCAGAGCATTGAAAAAAGTGCTTTTACCAACATTTGGCAGGCCGACGATTCCGATGCTTAAGCCCACAGAATACCACCTGGTGACAATTTTCTAACGTTGCGTGTCCGCACGTAAACACACAATCCTAGCCCAGCTGTACATATTTGTGAATCCGGATCCAAGTCAACAAATCCCCCTAGGCGCATATTTGCTGCACACAGGGTGTAGTGGGTTCATGGCCCCTGTGTGCGACATCAGCGCGCAGGAAAAGTCCGACGGCGGGGCCGCGCGAAGGCGACTTTGGACTTAAATTTGTCATGGCTTTGAATAGTGTCCAATGAACCGATTCTGGCTGCCTTTGCCGCGTCGAGGGCGGCAGTGTACATAACTGCCCTCAGGTTGCAGTTGCCAAGACAGGGCCCGGTCCTTCATACATGTATTCAGGATGAAATCCAGTTCTTTCTGGAGTGACCGGGACTGGATGGGTGTCATGGCTTCCACGCGATTATCCAGATTACGGCTCATCCAATCGGCCGATCCGATATAAAATTCAGGCTTGCCGTTGTTCTCAAAACGGTATACCCGCGAGTGTTCTAAAAACCGACCGATGATACTCTTGACACGGATATTCTCTGACAAACCCTTGATTCCGGGCCTCAGACATACAAACCCTCGGACAATCAGGTCGATTTTCACCCCTATCCCGGATGCTTCGTATAGGGCTTCGATGATTTCGGGATCCTCCAACTGGTTCATCTTGGCGACGATTCGACCGTTTTGGTAGATCCGCTGGTTTTCCATCTCGCGTCTGATCATATCTAGGAAGCGTGAGCGCATGTTGATCGGTGCGACGAGCAGTTTTTTGTAATTCTTGAATCGTGAGTGCCCCGTCAGGTAGTTGAACAAGTCCGAGATATCCTGGCAGAGGTCTGCGTCGCATGTCAGCAGCCCCAGATCCGTATATAATCTGGCCGTTCCCGTATGATAATTTCCAGTCCCAAGATGTGCATACCTACGGATCCCGTCCGCTTCATTGCGGACGATCAGCATGGTCTTGCTGTGTGTCTTCAACCCTATAAAACCGTAGGTCACATGGACACCGGCTTTTTCGAGTGTCCGCACCCATTCAATATTGTTTGCTTCGTCGAACCGTGCCTTGATCTCGACCTGAACGTTTACTTCCTTGCCGTTTTCGGCAGCCTTCAGCAGCGCGGTGATGATCGGGCTGTTGGATGCTGTACGGTAAAGAGTCTGTTTGATGGCCAAGACTTGAGGGTCAATCGCCGCCGAGCGCAGCAGTTCCATTACCGTTGTTGTGAAGGACTGGTATGGATGATGCACTAGGAGGTCCCCCTGGCGGATGATATCGAAGATATTCCGGCCTCCGCTGTTTGAATCCAGCGAACGCAGCGCGGGGTGCGGTTTCGGGGAATGCGGCTCAATCTGAAGATCCGGTCTGTCGAGTTTGACAAACTGCCGAAGATCGGCCAAGCCCAGCGGGGCGCTGCTTTGATAGACGTCTGTCTCGCCGTTGACCTCGAGTTCAACGATGAGCCAGTTCAAAAGTTTCTCCGAGATCGAGTCACGGCATTCCAAGCGCACGATCGGCGCGAACTTTCGGCTTCGCAGTTCCGCCTCGATCGCCTCAAGCAAGTCGTCGGCTTCCTCCTCGTGACGCTCGACGTCAGCATTTCGTGTCACCCGGAACGGCGACGCTTCGATCACGTCCATACCGGGGAAAAGTCGGGCGATATGTTCAGCAATGACATCCTCGAGTGCGATATATGCCCTTTCATCCGGCAGGGCGATCCAGCGTGGCAGGTTAGGTGGCACCTTGACCCTCGCGAACCTCGGGCTTTTCTCGCCGGGCGCAACCACACGCACCCCCAGAGACATGCTGAGATGAGAGATAAATGGAAAAGGCTGGCCGGGACCCACTCCTAGTGGCGTCAGGACGGGTAGAATAGCATTTTCAAAATGTTTCTTCAGCCAAATGCGACCGGATGTATTCACATCTTTACAAGATACGAGGTTAATACCCTTTTTCTTCAGTTCCGGTAAAATTTTGTTCCCAAGCAGCCTGCTTTTCACGTCAATCATATCGAGGATATGCCGCCTCAGTATTTCGAGCTGTCCCGTGGGTGATAAACCATCATTACTGAGTCGGGTCACGCCAGCCGCCTGTTGGCGTTGGAGGCCTCCGATACGTTTCATGAAGAACTCGTCGAGGTTAGATGCCGAGATGGCTAGGAAGTTAAGGCGTTCAAGCAGCGGGTGGTGGCGTCCCGCAGCTTCTTCCAATACCCGGCGATTGAATGCCAGCCATGATAACTCGCGGTTGAAGAAGCGATTCGTCTCGTCCTCTCCAACCGCAGTCCGCGTGTGTGTTTCGACCAGCATCTTGTTCTTGTGGATTGAACCCGGGCGGCCTCGGTTTCCAGGGCGTTGTTTCAATGACGCAGGTTTAGGCGATGGTTGTTCTGGGCCAGACAAGTAGTATCGAGTCCTTTCAATTTAGGCCGGGTAAGCCAGTAAAAAGCACTTCTGGAATGCACAATGAAGTATTTTCTGATTATGATGCTTTTCAACAGAAATGGGAAGCATGAACTTGGGGTGGCACAGCCACTTCATGTGAACAAATTACTCTGAATAACTGAGCATAATCCATTCTGGTATATGTTTTTATCGGTCAATTGGGGGTTTAACGTGATGGAGACGAAAATTTTGGGTGTCGCGGGGAGCTTGAGGAAAGAATCCCACTCGGCCGCACTTCTTGGGCATGTTCTGGAACAGGCGCAGGGATTTGGGTCAAAGGTAAGGATGTTGGATTTAAGGGAGGTCGATCTTCCCCTGCTAAAGCCCGATCAATCGCACGTCGGTCCGGGAGTCGACCGGGTACGTGGCGATGTGGCTTGGGCAAATTCGTTCCTGCTGGCGTCGCCTGATTATCATGGATCCATGTCTGGTACGATCAAGAATTTTCTGGATTATTTCTGGGAAGAATTTAGCGGCCGCCTGTTTGGGTATATCGTCTCTTCGCACGAGAAAGGCCTGACTGTGCAGGACCAGATGAGAACTGCAGTCAGACAGTGTTATGGCTGGAGTTTACCATATGGAATTGGATTCAATGGAGACACGTCCCTGACGGATCAAGCGGAGATAAAATCGGAATACCTTGCCGGACGCGTCCGTATGCTGGCCCGCGACCTGACGGTTTACGGAGTCCTGCTGGCCGAACAATTGGGGAAAGATCTCGATAAAAGCCCCCGTGATCCGGGTTTTGCCCAGTCGCTTGGGTTATGATTCCGGGTCGTAAAAGCAATTTATTCACAGGGGTGGGTTACTCGTGTTAACCCGTCAACCGGATTTCAGGAGAAATTCCCAATTGAAGTGGTCGAATCAGGATAAAGTTTTTGTAATCAATCCATTAAATTTTCACATAATACTTAAATAAAAGGGGATATGGAAACAGTTCCGCCAGTTGACAATTTCCCGTATCTGGCGACTGATAGATCGATTAGGGCCTTGAATCCCTGATTTTTCTGTAATTATGATCAAATTCGGCTTGCTTGGTGCTAAATTTGTCCACAATTTATTCACATCTTGGAACTTATTCGGGTTCGGTAAAAGGGTGAATTTTCATTTAAGCAGCATAAAATCAGATGGGAGAGACTGACAGGCCGTTATCCAGCCTATGGTAAGGTCATCTGGATTGATCAGCCGTTATCGGGGCTGCGGGACCATGGTGGAGAAATTACGCGGGTAAGTGCCCCCCCGACTTCCCTCCCGGGAACCCTTTGATGTCCCGGGCGGATTGCGAATTGGATATTTCGATCAGGATCACATTCTCCCGCAGTCTGCGTCTGTATCTTGAAGGGGTATTCCATAGATACGTTGGATTTCGTCGATCCGGCTTGCAACAAGAGTCAAGTGATTCCATCCGATCTGCTACGGTTCGCGTGGAGATGAAGAGGGCTTGCCTGGCTGATCAGGACATGTAGCAGTCAATGTGGTCCCCTGCTTTATACCTGCAGGCCCATGTCGCTCAACGTGCCGCGTCCGCATGTCCACGGGCGAATTCCTCATGGGCATGGCAGAAAAACGTACGGAGACAAGGGCCATTCGCAATAGATTTGATCTTTATGGGAACGATATGCCGGATCTTTTATTCTAAATAAGTAAGGAAACGGGTTAAGGTCGGCATATTCGGTCATGAAGGCCGCAACCGAGCCCCCAATATTAGAATTGTTCATCCCCATTGCAATCGCTTATCCTTTGCAGGATGGACTCGTCCCCGAGAATCAGTGTCATCATCTGTTCGATGAATGGGTCAATGGTGCTGCCGACCTGTATTGAATCTGTTATGAAATGCACCGGCCCGCCTTTTGAGATCATTGTTGTCGACAACGGCTCCAATGACGGGGCCCCCGATATGGTGGAGAAGGAGTATCCTTCGGTTCGCTTGGTCCGGAATTCCTGCAACTTGGGTTTCGGCGGTGGTAACAATATTGGTATACAGGCCGCAAGGGGTAAAATATTGGTCCTGCTCAATGATGACACCGAGGTTCCCACGGATTGGCTGGAGAGGCTTGAGAAGCCGTTCATGGACGATTCACAAATTGGGGCAGTCGGGTGTAAGCTTATCTATCCAGACAAGCGAACGATTCAGCATGCCGGGGCGTATATTCTTGCCAATGGGAATACCGGCCATGTCGGGATGGGCGAGATCGATAAGGGTCAGTATGATACGCCGCGTGAGGTGGATTACGTGACCGGAGCCGCGCTGGCCCTGAGGTCCGAGACGCTGTTAAGGACCGGCTTGTTGGATCCCGGATTTTTCCCGATATATTTCGAGGAGGTTGACCTGCAAGTCCGTTTGGCGAGGGAAGGGTGGAGGATCTGGTATGAACCTGCCGCATGGATGGTTCATCATGAATCACAGACACAGGTGGCCGGAAGTTCGCGTTTTGTCTACCGATACACGAGAAATCGGATCCGTTTCTTGGCTTTGAACGGGTGTCCGGGCGGGAGTGTGATTGATGCCTTGAAAGTGGAATGGAAATGGTTTTGGGACATGACGGCCAAGGGCCGGTTGGTTCCGGTGTTAAAGGCTTACTTGGCGGGACTGATCAAATGGTTCGGGTGGTACAGCGATCGTCGATCCCGCAAAACCATTCCCAGGCTGGACAGATCATCGGGTTTGAAATAACCTTCGGCTGATATGTTGGCGTGGTAACTGGGGGGTGTGTATACAGGATTTTCTGGAGTATCCGTTATTTTATTCCATTATTCATCCCGGGAATCAGCTTAAAAGGACGCCGTTGCCTTGATTGAGGCCATTGATCACATCAACATTGTCGTCAGGGACCTTGGCCGGATGACATCATTCTACCGGGACGTGCTCGGGATGGAAGTCACCAAGACCGCAACCATTAGCGGCGACTGGGTGGACCACGTTGTGGGGCTGAAAGGGGTCTCTGCTGTGGTGGTCTATCTCGAGTTGTCAGGGAGTACCCGGCTGGAACTGATCGATTACCATTCGCCCGATACCATTGATTCGTTCAACCACGACCGGCCCCACGCGGCCGGGATTCGTCATCTTGCCTTTCGAGTGGTGGATATAGACGCCATGAAGGAACGATTGGATAGAAACGGGGTGAAAAGCTTCAGCGATGTTGTCGCAGCGCCCCGGGCCCAAGTGCAATACAGTGGTGGTGTGTGCAAACGACTGATCTATTTTCAGGATCCCGAGGACAACCTGCTGGAGTTTTGTGAATACAACTAAGCGCCCGTCGTTTCCCTGCATCTTTAAAGTGTGATAAAACGAATATATGGGCGTGATCGGAGAGGTTCTCAATCGAGGGAAGGTCGGAGGATTTCGAGCTGATTCGCGACCCTTTGGCGGCAGTCCGGGCACAGTGTAAACGTGTGAGAAACAAACGTCAGGTTTTCCTGCTTGACCACATCGCTGTCCTGCATCTCCTGCATGACCTCGATCAGGCGGGTGAATTCCGCCTCGAAATCTATCTCGAGTTGGTCGGGAGTGATCTCCAAGGACGGCTCGATCGCCGGAAAAAGTTCCAGTCTCAGGGTGTATGGGTGAATTCCATCATGAATGACCTGATGACAGTAATGGCAGCGATTCTTCACGGCATCGACCCTTCGTACATCGGGATCTGTAGCCCGGTCCTCCATAGGAGGGGTGACCAGAATGTGATTTTGATAGTTTAGGTCCAGGGCCGCCCGGATTTCAACGAATATGGGTGCTTGCGGTATGGGTAGTTTTGCCCTTTTTGTCAGTTCCGGGATGTCCGGGATTTTCCTTTGGCAAACCGTGCCATCGGTAATGGGCACATCCACGACGATTTATTTAAGCTGCGGATTCAGCCAGCCACCGGTCGCCACTCCAGACCTCTCAGTGTTACTTCCCCGGATATGGTACATTGACATAATGAATGCCGGGTAGAGTTTGGAAAGGGCTGCTGTTTTGTTGAGATTCACGGCTGTCCTTCCGGGCCCATGGCGAGTTGAACTGGGGCTTGCCGTAATGAAAGTGGATTGTGTTCGACGCATATTCCCAGTTTTCCCAAAAAGATGGGATTCTTTCGATAGGATATAGCCGGAGATCAGGACTTTGGATCACAATATAGATGGGGTATTCTTCACTTGTCAGCAGGGGGAGTGAATCCTCGGGGCGGCATATCAAAAAAACCTGCAGGTCATCGGGAATTGACATCAAGTCTCGATAGTCTATAATGATCCGGACTGTTGCAGTTCGCGGGGTGGATGGGATATCCATCAGGGTTCCTGTCTCGTTGATATTGATTAGTTTAACTTGATTCCGTGAATTGGGACCTTCTGACAAGGAGTCGTTATCATGCCCGTCCCAAAACGACGCAAAAGCAGGGCCCGCCGTGATCGCGGACGTACGCACAAGAAACTGCACCCACGTGAAGTGGTCAAGTGCAGCTGTGGTGCGGACCGCATACCTCATAGGATCTGCCCGGAATGCGGTGTTTATAACGGCCGCAATTACAAGACCATCGTAACCAGCTGATTTTGCTTCTTTCGCCCGAACGGAGAGCCCATGCGCATTGTCTTGGACGCCATGGCGGGGGATCATGGCCCTGAGCCTTTGGTCAGGGGCGCGATTCGCGCAGTCGAGGAAACCCGCCATCATGTTATACTGGTGGGTGATGTCAAGCAGGTCGAATTCATTCTAAATCGGGAACATGCCATGCATCCCCGGCTGTCCGTGGTGCATGCCGACACGGTGGTCGGGATGGACGAGGCTCCCCGGGCTTCACTCAAGAAAAAGAATTCGTCGTTGGCCGTGAGTGTTGAACTGGCCAGAAATGGTGAAGCCGATGCAATTGTCTCGGCAGGCAACACCGGTGCAACGCACATGACGGTGGTTTTGCGCTGGCGTCCCCTGGAGAATGTGTCACGCCCCTCGTTGGCGGCGGTGCTTCCGGTTCCGCATCACCCGGTAGTTCTACTGGATGTTGGCGCGAATATTGACTGCAAGCCAAGGCAGCTTTGTGATTTCGGGGTCATGGGATCGGTATATGCCCGTGAGATCTTCGGGCGGCGTGTACCGAGGGTGGGGCTGTTGAACATTGGCGAGGAGGAGGGCAAGGGCACCGAGGTTGTCCATGAGACATGGAGTCTGTTGAACAAGTCCGGCATCAATTTTATCGGCAATGTCGAGGGCGACGATATGTTCCGCGGCGGGGTTGATGTGGTGGTTTGTGACGGGTTTGTGGGCAATGCCCTGCTGAAGTTTGGTGAGGGGCTGATGAGTTCGTTCACCTCCTACCTCAAGGATGAACTGACATCGGGTAACCCGGCCACACGATTAGGGGCCTGGATGGTGAAGCCGGCAATGCGCCGATGCAAGGCGAGGCTCGATGCAAATGAGTATGGCGGCGCACCATTGCTGGGTGTGAATGGAATATGTATTGTCAGTCATGGCTCCAGTGATGAGAACGCGATCAAGAATGCGATTCGGATGGCCGGTGATTGTGTGAAGCGTGACATCAACGGGAAAATGAGGCAGGCGTTGAACCCTATGGCAGGCCGGATCATTGATGCCACGGGTCGGGAATAATCAACGGGGAGGAAATTAAAGATATGGAACGGACTCTGATTCTTGTGAAACCCGACGGGGTCGAACGCGGACTGGCCGGAGAGATCATCAGGCGGTTCGAGAACAAGGGCTTGAAGATTCGTGCAATGAAGATGATGCAGGTCGATGAAGATTTGTGTGCGAGCCATTATGCCGAGCATGTCAACAAGCCTTTTTATCCTGATCTGAAGGCCTTTATCATGCGTAGCCCGATCATTGCGATGGTGGCCGTGGGTGAGGATGCGGTTGCGGTTTCCCGCAAGATGATGGGCGCGACCAAGTTCAGTGAGGCCGAGCCGGGGACCATTCGTGGCGATTACGCATTTAGTTTCACCGAGAACCTGATTCACGGTTCGGATTCAGTTGAGTCGGCCGCTCGTGAGATCGGCCTATATTTCAGTCATGATGAATTGTTTACCTGATTCTACAGTACAATTCGGCCCAAAAGATCTACAACTTGATTCTGCAGGAGAGCATCGGGGTCTGTCTGTGGCTATACCTTGTAATGCAATATCCGGGTCTGGGAAAGTGCCCCCTTTATTGTGCGCAGATCAAGAGGCAAGACAGCACACGCTGTATCAGGCCATCGCTTTGGGAGCGTTTCAACATTTTGCCTGCCACGTCGGGACTCTTTGTTTACCCGGACGAGGACAATCCAGAGAAGCGGTTGTTGAGTTGCGAGACATGCGTTCAGGGGGAGGGTGGGGTAGAGATCAAGATGCGGCCGGAGTTCAGCCGTCACGGCGAGAATTTCTGGAGCTAGCCGGGGCGGGCCTCCATGCGTGACATTCGGATCGCTGCTGCGCAGTTTGAGCATCATGACGGCGACAAGGTTTCCAATCTTGATCGCATCGATGGTCTGACCACCCTTGCTGTTCAATCCGGCGCCGAGGTGGTCAGTTTTCATGAGTGTGCGGTTACCGGCTACAGTTACCTGCAGTCGGTAACGCGTGACGAGTTGTTTGAGGTGGCCGAACCGGTCCCGGACGGTCCCAGTTGCCGGACGCTGGCCGAAATCTCGGCCCGGCACGGTGTGCCGCTGCTGGCGGGTCTGGTGGAACGTGACGGCGAGAGTATCTACAATACCTACGTCTGCATGACTCCTGACGGCCCTGTTGCTCGCTTCCGCAAGCTCCATACGTTCATCAATCCCCATCTCTCCAGCGGTAGCGAATACTGCGTATTCGATCTGCTGGGTTGCCGGGTTGGTATTCTGATCTGTTACGATAACAATCTGGTCGAGAATGTTCGGATCACAACACTGATGGGGGCCGAGATCATCTTCATGCCGCACGTGACCGGTTGCCTGCCGTCGGTGATGCCGGGACGGGGGCTGGTTGATCCCCGGTTGTGGGACAACCGGCAGGAGGATCCGGTCAGCCTGCGGCAGGAATTTGATGGCCCCAAGGGCCGTGGATGGCTGATGCGCTGGCTGCCGGCACGGGCCTACGAGAACGGCGTCTACGCGGTGTTCACCAACCCGATTGGGATGGACGGCGGCGAGGTCCGCAGCGGTCAGGCGATGGTGCTGGACCCATTTGGTGAGGTGATAGCCGAGTGCCGGCGGTTAGGGGATGATGTTTGTGTAGGCCTGTGCACCGGGGAGAAGATCCGTGTGTCGAGTGGTCAGCGATACCTGTGGGCGCGAAGGCCGGAATTGTATGGGAAACTGGTCAAGCCGTCGGAATTACCGACCGAGACGACTCCGGGATGGGAGCTGGAGCTGCCGTCGGACAGTTAATTCAGGGGGTCGTACCCGGCTAACTTAGACCTTTGCCAAAAGTTGCGATGTCACGAACCGGGACGGTTCCTCTGTTTCGGTTCTGGAGTCATTGGCGATTTTTGTGTTTACCTGTTCGGGGTTAAAACCGGGTCTCGATCGCAGGTGTTCGAGCGATACTGGCATGGGTTATTCGGGCCCTGTCAGGTTCAATGCTTTGGGGTAGGACTGGCCGGACATGGATTATTTTACATCATCATCCTCTCTGAACACAACAATATCCCGTAGGGGCAGACGGGGTCTTTATCTTTTTCTCACCCTTATCCCATCGGCACTTTACATTATACCCCTGCTAAAGGGGGCGATCCCGTGGTTTATGGACTCCACGATGTATTTCTTTCCGCTGCGCTGGCATGCCGCACAGCTGCTGCATCAGGGTGACCTTCCACTTTGGAACCGTTGCATCATGGGCGGGATGCCTCTGTTTGAAAACCCGCAGGCGGCGTTGGCTTACCCCTTCCACTGGCCTTTTCTGGCTTGGCCCGGGGGGTTCTGGTTTACATTTCCAATGACCTTCCAACTGGGCCTTTATGGCGCATTGACAACTTGGTCTTTGCGAAAAATGGGTGTATCGGACTGGATCGCCGTATGGTGCGGAGCCATTGCGCTGGCCGGTGGTTATGGTTGGAGCCGGTTGCAGTATGGGAACTATATGAATGTGCTGCCATGGTGGCCATTGTGGTTGGGCAGTGCATTTGCGTTTATCCAGACTCAGCGGTCACGTTGGCTGGGTGCAGGTTCGACTGCGGTCGCCATGATGATGCTGTCCGGCGCACATCAGCTTGCTGTTTACGGGTTTATTGGCCTGGCGTTGTTTTCGTTTGTCCAGGCCCTGTTCGCGATTCGTACCCCTGCCGGCAGGCCCTGGGTGGGTTTTCTTGCAGTTACATTTATTTTGGGAACGCTGATGGGGGCTCCCGGATGGCTTCCTCAATGGTTTTTCATTGCCGAAACCAGCCGGGCCGGGGGGGGCGACATCACGCGGGTTTTGCAAGGTGCGATCGGTCACGCGGGCAGCCTGCTGACGGCATTCCTCGGTGACTGGCCACTTGTCAGGTCCACGCCCCCCCCGTCCATTCGGGGGCCATGGACGGATGCGGAAAGCTCCGCCGCAGTTGGGCTGGCCGTTCTTATTCTGGCACTGATCATTCCGCCTGGACGAAATGCCAGGGTTTGCTGGATGGGCTGCATGCTCGTGGTGGTAGTGGCTGTGGCCTTGTCGTTAAAAACCGTGGTGGAGGCAATTTTCAGTATATTCCCTTTAGCAGGTGTATTCCATGCGCCTCGGCGGATCCTCGGCCTCGCCCAGTGGATCCTGATTCTGGCCTCGGGTCTGGCCGTTTCCAGCGTGTTCGAACACCTTGAACATAGAAGCCCGGCAAAGGTGAAGAGGGGGCGCACGTTGATGTGGGCCGGGAGATTGTGCTGGTTCTTCCCGGCGGTTCTGATGCTTGTGCTAGTTGCCATCATCCTGTTTCTCCCGCAGACAGCTTTGGGGCTAAATCTAGCCGATATCAATCCGGGCTACAAAGTCGTTCAGGTTATGGTGGCATTGGCTTGTCTGGTTGTCTGCATGGTGGTTCCATGCCGGATGAAAAGGATGGTAGGGCCGTTGTCTTTGACCTGTGCACTGGTTCTTGTGGCTCACCTGACTTGGGTTACCGTTGACATGAAGTCACATCGATCGAGAACGCTGACGCATCCGGAGGAACCGCCTCTGATTTTGCAGGCGGGCCTGCAGCCGGGCGAACGTTTCTTCACGATCGATTGGAAACGGGACATGAGTTACGACTACACCCGTCCTGATCTCTTGGATTGGATGTTGCCGAACCTCTCAATGCTGTATGGACTTGAGGATCTGGGGGGGTATGAGCCGGCACAATCGGAACGTTACCGGAAATTTATTCTCGAGTTGCATGAAAACGCAACCCCTTTCTCCGGCAAGAACTGGACTAGGAGCGGGCCGGATATCAGCCCTTTTTTTCAGCATATGGGTTATATCAGGCGTGGAATGGTAACTTCTGGCTTCAACCAAGCCAACGTCAGTTTTGCACTCATGCCACGATGGGGGATTGGCACGGCATTTTTTCATCCCTTGCGTAGGGAGGGGGTGCCCTATATCATCCATCCCATTGATTTGGAGCGGCTTGAAGGCGAGGCACGGGGCGTCATGCCATTCAGGAGTTTTGGGCTGCAAAAGCCGGAAGGTTCTTTTCATATTTCCGGTAGTGGAGCGGATGAAGATGCAGGGTCGGTAATCAGAATTGATCCGGACCTGGACATCAGAAAAATGAGTTCTGCTCATGACCTTGTCATTGCCGAATGGCCGGATGTTCCGCGAAAACCATCTCCAGTTGAGGGGCGTTACGATGGGTTGATGGTTGATTTTCCCGAACCATTCAATGACATGCGCCTTGTGTCGCGTGGGTGGGTTTCTCTTGATATGGATCGGCCCGTGGATATTTTGGATTTTTACGTTTGGAATGAACACTTGGAAAAACTATGGAGACCCGTCGCAATCGAGGAGGTTGCAGCACTTATGGAATACGTTCGGAACGGGCATGGATCGCGATTACGAGGACATTCGTGGATTAAATCCGAGGGTGACAACCTGGCTGTGATCAAGAGAGTGATCGAAACAAACAAACTCAAAATCGAGGTGGATGTCGAGGGCCAGCCTGTTGTCATGACAATTGCAGATGCTTGGTGGCCGGGCTGGCTTACCAAGCTTGATGGTCAGGTCATCAGAAACGACAACACAACGAAGTTAGGCAGGGCCGGTTTCTGGCGCAGGATTGAGGTGCCTCCGGGACGACATACGATCGAGATGATTTACTTCCCAACCGGGGTCTGGTCATCGATTGTAATGGGTTTATTCAGTTGTTTTGTCCTGCTTGTGATGTGCCTGATTCGACACCGGACGGCCAAGCCGGAACAAAAATCAATTGTATATCCCCCGGAGTTAGGGGCGACATGAAACAGTTCCAGTATAAACCCGCCGGTTCACCGAACCGGGATTTTGTTCAAATTCTTGGTGTCAAGGTCTGGAACACCGGTTATGGTTCGTTGCGTGAATGGTTGATCAAGTCTTCGCGGAATCACGATCGACTGACTTTGCTGGCGATTGCAAATGCACACACGATGAATCTCATTCAGTCTCAGCCTGTATATCGTGAGGGAATGCGAATGATGGATCGAATCATCAATGACGGTGTCGGGATGAATATTGCGGCAAGGATGAGGAAAACGTATTTTGTTGAGAATCTGAATGGAAGCGATTTGATCCCTCGTCTGCTTAAGGACCAGCAGGAACCACTTTGTATCTTTCTTTACGGGGCAGATGAGATATCCAGTGCACGCACCGCATTCGCATTGGAGGGTATTTCGGAGCATATTCGGGTGGTCGGGAGGTTGAACGGGTTTGACACGGATGAGACGGAGGTGGTTGAAGCGGTCAATGCGGCCAGGCCGGATCTGCTTCTAGTCGCACTGGGCCAGCCGGCTCAGGAAGACTTTCTTTGCCGCAACAGGGACAAACTGAAGGCGGGTGTAGCCGTTGGCGTGGGGGCGCTGTTTGACTTTTTGTCGGGCGGTATCCGTCGTGCCCCACAGACGGTTCAGTCATTGAAGTTAGAGTGGTGTTACCGGTTGTTCCGCGAGCCACGAAGGATGTTCTGGCGTTACGTGATCGGCAATCCGCGATTCCTGTGGAATGCCTGGCGTTGGGCGGCCCGAGAACGGGCCCCTCGAAAAGAGACGTCCTCACGGTGATTGAAGCTAATACCTTGAATCAAGCCGTAGGTTCACGAACGGGTCAATGAATTGGGTGCACAAGGGCATGTAACCATGTGTTTCAGTGATTTTGCACGTGATTTGTCGAAAAATTGATTAGATTTGTAATTATCGGCCCAATTACGATTGGGCGGGAGGGGAAATCCTATTACAACTATCCATGTCAGAATCATCCATGAACCATACTTCCACGCCTGATCGAAATTATTTGTCGGTTCGGCCTCGGGCTTGGCTGGGGCCGGGGCTGCTGATCATATCCATGGTTGTGGTGGGCGTTTGCTTGTTTCATGCCCGGCTGGGATTCATGTTGTTCTCCCTGATTGTCGGAGTCACGGCGCTTCTGGTAGCGTACCGCCACCCGTTTTTCATGTTGATCGCCCTGTTTGTCATTGCGCCGTTCAATTATGGCTACGGGATTGGTCCCGCATCGATCAAGCTCAGTGAATTGGTCACGATTGCGATGCTGTGCTTGATGGTGATGCGGTTGATCGCCCGCGACCCGGAGATCATTGAGCGGGTTCGGCGCGCTTGGCTGCCTTTGGTTTCGTTAGTTCTGTTGGGTTTCATGGCGGTGATCACTGCCGCACAGCATCCCAATGTCTTTAATGTCCGCTATGAGATCCACAATTATATTGCGTTCATATATGCACTGGTCAGTTTCCGGAAAGGTTGGTGGCCATTGATCATCATGCTCTTCCTGACGTTGCTGGCAGTAGAGTCGATCAGCGCGTTATATCTTCGGTTTGTCATGGGGGCAACGGGCACCTCATTTTTCGCGGAGGGTGGCCAACAGCTGATTCAACTGACCGAGAAGGACATTGCCGAATTGTCAGGGGGTAGTTTCCGTCTGGCGGGTACATTCGGGCACAAGAATATTCTGGCGGGATTTTATGTGCTGTTGCTTCCGGTGGTCTGCCTCGAGATGCTGAGAGGCTGGCGGATGACTTGGTCGGTTGTCATCATTCCCGCCTTGCTAACGTTTGTGTTGACGGACTCCATGACCGGGTGGACGGCGGCTGTGTGTGTGATGGTATTGGCCCTGTTGCATCTTCGGCGCTTTGATTACCTGGCGCTCATATCGCTTCTGCTGATACCCGTTGCATTATTTGCGCTGATCCGTTTTGGGGAGCCGATCTTTTTCCGGATCGAGCAGTTGTTCGGCACTCACAGTGGATGGGGAACCGTCAGTGGACGGGTGGAAATGCTGTCAATCAGCCATCGGCTGATTGAGCAGCATCCCTGGACGGGGATCGGGCGAAACAACTTTATGGTCTATGGAGAGACCTATTTCGGCCATGCCCACAACCTATTCCTGATGAAGATCATTGAAATGGGTATACCTGGGGGGCTGGCATTCATGGCGCTGATATGCGGTGTTCTCATCTGGTCTTGGAGGACCATCCTTTTCGATACCCGGCGATTGGCTGGCAGGGGACAATATTACCGGGTGTTGGGGGTCTGGCTGGGTTGCCTGGGATTTCTGGCGATGAATTTCTTTGATTACAGTTATGCCAATTTCAGCATGGGGGCGATATTCATGGCCCTGCTTGGGCTCCTGACGGCAATTACCTTCGATTTCGACAAGAGCAGTTGAAGAAATATCCCCCTGCTTTCTGCGGGGCTACTGCAAATTTCTTCGCGGGGAGGGCACGATGAGGCGTGGGTATACTCATTTATGGCATCCGGGATCATGAAATTACACGAAAATGTCGGCAGTCAAATCTATTCACTTTCATCGACGCAGAAAATGGGCTAGAGTCCTCGTGGGGAAGTTGAGACTGGAAGGAGAGTGGTGATGTGGCAGTCACGACCAGCGAGTTAAGCCGAGAGACATTTAATGCCATGCGGCCGAGCGAGGTGGCGCCCCACCTGCAGGGAGCCGGTGGAGAGATCCAGAGGCTGATCTATACCCAGCAGTTTGACCGGGATGCACTTGAATGCCTGATTCGGCTTGCCGAGTTTATCCGCAACCAATGGAATGATGTGGAGCAGATGAAATACATGCGTCAACTGCTATCACATCGTTCATGCATCCTTTACTTTCCACAGTGTTCGACGCGGACTTTCACTTCTTTCTCGGTCGCGGTACAGACGCTGGGCATGGTCACCGAGGAGATCAGAGACCCCGAACTGTCATCCATGTACAAGGGTGAGAGTGAGCTGGATACCCTGCTGACGCTTGCGACTTTGTCGGACTTGATGATTCTTCGCCAGATGGATGGAAATCTGGCCCGCCAGTTTGCATACGAACTGATCGTACGCGGGATGGATACGCGGGTGATCAACGGAGGTTCAGGGGCCGATGCCCATCCCACGCAGGCGCTTCTTGAAATGTATACACTGTCGGCATACATGGACCTGCAGCAGGTCGATCGGCAGTATACAGTTGCGCTGGTCGGCGATCTGAAGAGAAGCCGAACGGCGCGTTCACTATCCTATTTATTGGCGTTATATCCGCAGATAAAACAAGTCTTCGTTGCGCCGGATGAATTGCAAATGGAGGATGATATCGCTGATTATCTTGATGAGAGTAAAGTCTCATACAGCCGGACGGATAATCTTGATGAAGTAGTACCCGTTTCGGATGCTTTTTACATGATGCGTATACAGGACGAATACAGCATGACCTCGGAGCAGGTCAGGACCAAGTATGAGGAATTCCATCTCTCGATGGATCGTGTCAGCCGGATGCGCAGGGATGCACTGATCCTGCACCCCTTGCCGAGGCGGCGTGAGATTCCGATTGAGATCGACGATGACCCGCGGGCGCGTTATTGGGAGGCTGTGCTTCGGGGAAAATACATTCGGATCGCTCTGGTCCTTCACATGTTCGGTCATGACGACATTGAGCGGCTGGCTGGAAGGGAATACTAGGGGATCGTCCCGGGGATGGATGATTGTCGTGACCCCAGCCACAGATATTTCCTGCGATGACGGCGACTTTATTCGGTATTTGATCATTGTTGAAATTGGACGTCAATGCCAGGACATCGGAAGTGGTGACCGGTGATTCGTCTGGTCTCACGGCATATCCGTCTCTTTCATGTGGAGGGGATTTCATCAGTCCTGATCATTTCGGAAAGCATATCTTCAATTGTGTCCCTTTGGGCCAGATGTTGGAGCCACACGTCCGGGATGGCATCCTGGCCCCAATAGGCGCCAGCCAATTGACCGCATACTGCGCCTGTGGTATCTGCATCGTCACCAAGGTTCACCGCGGCCAGGACAGCATCTTCGAAATCCTCGGCCCCATGGAATGCCCATAGTGCAGCCTCAAGGCTTTTAACCACATATCCACCGCCCTTAATGGCTGGAGGTTGAAGTTTCCTGAAACTTCCGCCTGCAACCTCGGCTATCTCAGGATGTATAGGTTCATCCATGCGTAACTTTTGGAGTCCATGCCAGTCTTCAGAAAGGACCTCTTCCCTGGGTTCCCCCGCCATCAATCCTGCAAGGATCACTGCAAGATATCGGCATGCAGACAAGCATTGTGGACTCGCATGCGTGGGAATGCTTGATTCCATGGCCCGTTTTGCAAGCAGTTCAATGCGATCCGGAAATTCATTCAGATAAAATATTGGCACGGGTGCGAGCCGCATGATAGAGCCATTGCCACTGGATCGTTCGGCCGTTTCAGAGGATGTTTTCCAGTTACCATTTTCCAGAAAATGATGTAGGGACTTGCGAACGGTGATGCCGATGTCAAAACAGATCCCATTGACAGAATATGTGCCGCCCTGATACCAAGCCAGGTATCGGCGAATTTGGTCCTCTGGATCCCATCCCACATTGGCAATACTATCTGCGAGCGCGAGTGCCATGCTCGTGTCATCCGTCCACTCCCCGGGGTTAAGGCCATGTGGTCCTCCGGCTCGGTAGCCAGTGACACGGGGGAATGATCCGGGAGGTTTGAATTCGACCGCTGCGCCTAGTGCATCTCCAATCGCCAAGCCAAACAGGCATCCGCGTTGTTTGTCGGGTCTCGTATTTTTGGCCAAAAAACAAGATTCTTCCGTCAATCGGTGATAAAGCGTGGTCATCCGTTTCAAGTGGGCCTTGACGCTGAAGTGCTTCCGTACGCGTGCGGGCCCCGCTGCTGGGTCAAAGTCGGCTGATTCCCCTTTGCGGAGCAGCACTTGGATAATCTTCTTGGCCAGGTCGGGAGCATCACCAGGATTGAATCGCAGCCCGGTCCGGGGGGGGGCGATAATTTCTCGCGGTCCCCATCCATCGGGCCCAACTACAGGAATCCCGGCATCCAGACCCTCAAGTGCCGCCATGCTGAACGACTCGGCCAGCGAGGGGATGACCAGTGCATCCAGAGCCTTGAGAAGCTTCCGTGCATCTGGTCTGAATCCAAGGAATTCGATAAAATTCCCGGCATGGTCCCTTCGGGCCATTTCCTGCAGGTCCCGAAGTCTTGCCTGTTCCTCAATATTCAAGGCCCCGCCGATGAACCATGTTTTCAGGTTCGGGACCTTTTCCGTAACTGTCGGTAACGCTTTGAGCAACAAATGGTGCCCCTTGATTTTCTGGAAGCGGCCCAATACCCCAATAAGTGTGCAATTGCTGTCGATATTCATGTCCCGCCGAATTGTCTCCCGAGCAACGTCCCCGGTTTCAGGCTCGATGCCTAGGTGATCGATTGATGAGTCGGGGATGGATCCGAGCCTGCGGGTGACTTCTTCGAAGACACTTTCTGAGACACAGCTGATATGTGTCACGTTTCGGCGAGCGAACCAGGCCTTGACGCGTGTGTCGATATCGAACCAGCCGTGGCATGTCCAGACCAGTGGAATGCCCAGTTTTCGGGCGGCCTTGCCAGCGTAAAACATTCCGAAGATATTGTTTGCGTGAATGATGGCGGGTTGCAGTCGGACCACTGTGTCCATGATGAGTGAAGCAGCGCTGAAACTCCACCAGGGGATGATGCCGTATCGTGTTCGTCTAGGGTAATTGATAAGGACAACTTCCAGTCCCATGTTTTCAAGTTCGGACCGTATGGGCCCGTCCTCCGGCATGATGATTACGGGCGTGACGGGTAGGTTGGCCTGCAGCCAAGTCTTCATCAGCACAAGGAAACTGGTTTCTCCGCCACCGGGCTGTGCGTGGTCAAGCAGGTAGAGGACTGTGGGCGACTGTTTCATGATCATGTTATCGAGATCATTTTCCTTGTTGGGGGATCTTTTTCAGCGGGATATTACGAGTCGGCCAACTGGAATCACAGATTTTAATGGACCGACATGGACGATAGGACGGAATTTCAACCCGGGACTCCTGATTGCACCAGCGATCAATGTATCCAAAGTCAATATCGATTACACGATCAAGGAATTCAATAAGAGGGTGTGACATGGATTAAAGCCAGCCGGTGAAGGAGGACATCGCGATTTTCATAGACCTTTGACCCGTTGTTGTCTGTCTTGTCCCAGGTAAACCCGAAGTCATTGATGAAGGTCCATGAGAACTCATGGGTCCCGGGATCCAGGTTGACATCCACAGTCATCAGGTCTTGGTTGGGAAAGATCTTCCCGAGATCATCAACGGCGATGTCGCGACTTTTCGGTTCCATGTAAAGCGGATAGGGTGACCCATCATTGATCTGCATGAGCAGGATCGGGTAAACGCCGAGAACGGGGGTTGCCTCATAGGCGATGCAGACCTGATAAACCGGTCGGTCAACCTGGAGCGTCATGCTGACCATGACATTTTGGAAGAGGTGGAGCTTGTCTTCATCCTTCTCTTGGATAAATAGGTTCTTCTTGTTGAAATATCCGTTCTGACGGATGTTGACATCCTTGAATTGCATGTTGGTGATCCGGCCATCGTTCTTGAAGCTGTTAAGGAAATGCTTGGCCTGTAGCCTGCAATTTTCCGGGCGTTCATGCCAGAGCATCTCCAGCGTTGTTGGGTCTCGGTTCAGGAGATTGAGCCGATAAACCCAGGGCCAACGTAGCCAGAACTGGTCATTAAACGAGGGGTCATAGCCGGTGATCTGGGTGAATAGTGCCCGCGCCTCATCTCGTCTATCGGCCTGGATTAGACTGAGGTGGGCAAGGTTGACCAGTCTCCTTTGTATTCCCGGGTCGGGTATCATCTTGTGATTGACATGATTCACAAAGATCCTGGCAGGAATATAAAATTCACGGGGTTTTATCGCTTCTCCATGTCTTTTAAGTTGTAACATGACCTCCCGTGGTAGGTTCTTATCGCCATCCGATAACTCAGCCTTATCCAGCCTGAAGGGCTCTGGATGCATCTCTGGGGGCTGTCTGATCTGGTCGACGCCATGGGCGGCGAGGATCCTTGCGCAGCCCCAAACACTCTGCCAGTTCCCCAGCAGTGTCTGGATATGCAGCATCAGTTCCCAGGGCACGAGCACTTCCAGCCCACGGCTGTGGATATGATATTCATATATGGCTTTCCAGCAGATGACCTCGGCTTCATCAAGGAGGTCGTTTTCAAGGAGTGCCGCAGCAAGTCGTTCATAAATGTTGACCCGGTTGCGGAGGACAGTTCCCTCCCAGACGAGGCTGAATTGTCTGTTAAACATCCCTCCGATATAGATCGGCCGTTCAGAGCTTAATTTCTCGACTTCTTCTTTGGCCGCTTGAATATTGCCAATGGCCAGAGAGTCAATGGCGCGTTCGGCTGCATAGCGATCCTGATTGACCTGATATTTGTGGTATTTTTGGGGATAAGTTTGGATCACGATAAACGCTAGCGTTGTACAAATCATGATACACACCAGATAACCAGGCCATTGACCGGAAATGAACGGTCTCGGTCCTACAATCTGGGGCGGGTCCTCCTGATCTAATGGAGGATCAATGCGCGGGTTGTTGTTCTGATTAGAGTTCGACATGGCCTAAGATAGTATTGCCCTCCCCGGGCCTGAGTGCAAAGCATTTCTTTTGTCCGGATGGAGGGAATTCCATCGGTGATCGGGGGTTGGTTGCTTATTTTGACCGTTTTCAGGACATATCGCATCCCTGGCGGGGCCATATACCCAAGATTTTTTGGATCCACGGATAAAAATCCGGGCACCTTCTGCCGATAAGATTCCATGCAGCAGACTTATCCATCGTTTGGGGGTGGCCCCCGGGCGGGTAATTGGAGGGATCCGGGACAAGTCCGCAATGGGATCATTATATGGGTTCTAGAAAACACGTCATTGGTATCGATCTGTGCACGACCAACTCCGTAGTCGCTGTGGTCGAAAACGGTGAGCCCGTGATTATCTCCAATGCCAAGGGAAACCCTTCCACGCCTTCTGTAATTGGCTTTGATGAACAGGGTGAAGCGATGGTCGGTGAACGTGCCCGCAGGCAGGCAGCCACGCAGCCGCAAAAAACCGTTTTTTCCGTCAAGCGTTTAATTGGTCGGATGTATGATGAAATATGCGGGGGGGATGAAACCCAGTGCTTTGTGCTGGGAGGAGATAAAAATGGACAAGCGGTGATAACCCTCGGTGACCGGGAGTATTTTCCTGCTGAATTATCCTCGCTGATTCTGGGTAAAATCAAGGAATCGGCTGAGGCCTATCTGGGCCAATCCGTGTCACGCGCACCGGCTCAACATCGTTCATCGGGATATCAAACCAGCCAACATTATGATCACGGACGACGATCAGATCAAGATCACGGATTTCGGCATTGCAAAAGTTGTCACGGATCAGCACACGAAGGCGGGAACGATGGTCCTAGGAACCCCGCTTTACATGTCACCCGAACAGATCCAGGGAGATAAGGTCGATCACCGTGCCGATATTTATGCGCTGGGTGTGATGCTTTACGAACTGGTCTGCGGCCGCCCGCCTTTTGTCGATGGTAACATTGAATATCAACATGTCCATTCGATGGTGCCGGAAATCAGCAACGGAGTGATCGAGAGGATCAGGAGGATCATCATGAAGTGTCTAGAGAAGGATCCGAAGAAGAGATTTCAGGACGCTGAAGAGATCCTTGCGAAGGTTACCTGATTACGTGACGCTGGATTATCGTCTTGCATCTGCGTATCTTCGGAATTAACCTGATTTAGAAAGTCTTTTATGGCGGAATCATGAGGTGGTGGATTCGGCCTTAAATATAGGATTCAGGAAGTCCGATTTCATGCCGAGACAGGACGCATCGGGTTTCGGGATATCCGACGTCGGCTGTACTTCATTCCTGCATCGGGTCATTACTGACAAAGTGGCCGGATAACGTAGGAGAAACTCACTGCTCGGGACGACTTGCCCCAGTGTTTTCCGCCAGATCTGATCAGGGGCCGTGCGCGGAAACCAAGAAATAACGGGTGTCACAGTGGCTGTCCGCGAATTTTGTGGGCGGGGATGAAAATGGGGAGGGTGAATGCTTTGGATGAAGAATTGATCCTCGTCGAGATGGAGCTTCGAGAACTGCAGATGAAGCAGGATCCGATGGGTGGCGGTCAGGTCCTGATCCTAGAGGAGCGGGATGGGAGCCGGGAGTTTGCAATTTGGATAGGGCCTCAGGAGGCCTTGGCGCTAGATCTTGCGCTGCATGGCCAGACGACACCACGTCCCCTGACTCATGATTTGTTGTTCAATGTCATTGATGGACTCGGCGGCGAGCTTCAGAGGGTATTTGTTGATTCGATCAGCGACCAGACTTTCTATGGAAAACTGGTGATCCGAACGGCTGCCGGGACGGAGGAGTTGATCGATACCCGTCCGTCCGATGCAATGGTGCTGGCCATGAAAGGCAATACGCCGATTTTTGTGGCTGAGAAGGTTCTGGATGAGGTCCAAAACGAGGAGGAATTCTAGGCGGGGGACCTGTTGTATCAAGAGGCCAAAGTCCCCTCGCCCTAAATATCCCCCAGATGCGATGCCGGCAACGATCAAGCCGGCCATGGAGGCTTGCGGTATCGTCGTGCCGCAATCGAGGTGGATTATCGAGGAGGAAGAGATCGCCGATCATGGGAAAACATTGTCCGTGGCAATTCTGGCGAGGAGCCTAGTCGCTTCTCCCGTCCCAATGCCTGGTTACTAGCGGGGCAGGAATGACCCGGACTATCCGCTGAGGGTTAGACCTATATCTTGGGTCCCATTTGTGCCTTCGTATCATTTTTGAGGAACAGAAGCATCATTCCATGTCATGATCGATAACAATCCGGGAAATCACTTTGAATGGAAGTTGTTTTCTAGACGACCCCCAATGGGGCTGCAGGTTACGTACATGGCCGTACAATATATCAGCAGACGCGCCACCTTGCCTCGGGGCGTTTTCTTCAAGATCAGGACTCACCCTTTTGTTTTTCCAGTTTCAGGATCCTTTTGTCCAGTTCGGGCAGGCGTTTCAAGGTGGCCTGAATTCGGCCATATTGTTTTAGGGGAGTTGCGGGAAAACCCCAGATCGTTTCACCGCCTTCAGGAAAACTTCTGTGAATAGTTGTATTGCCGCCGATTCTCATTCGGGGGCCGATTTCCAAGCCGTCACTGAACCCGGCTTGCCCGCCGATCATGCAACCCGGCCCGATGCAGGTTGACCCCGCTATTCCGACCTGTGCCGCGATGAAACAGGACGGTCCGATTGTAACGTTGTGGGCTATCTGTACCAGATTGTCGATTTTGGTTCCTCGGTCGATTCTGGTTTCATGCAGGAATGCGCGGTCGATGGTTGTATTCGCGCCAATTTCAACATCATCCCCGAGCACGACCCGACCGACCTGCGGGATCTTTAGAGACTTTTCCCCAACCAGTTCGAACTTGAATCCATCAGCACCCAAAACAGCCCCGGAGTGGAAAATACAGTTATTCCCTGTGTGGACGATGCCCTGAAAAACAACACCTGAATGCAAGATGCAGTGGTTGCCAATAATACTGCGCCCGTCGATTGAACAGTGCGGCCCGATCACGGTGTCATTCCCGATGGTTGCTCCATCACCCAGGACGGTATATGGTCCGATTGTCACGTTCCTGCCCAGATTAACATTTCGGCCGATGACCGATGTTTCGTGGATTCCTCGTTCACCGGATGGCTCCGGATACATGTGCTGCATCAGTTTGGCAACAGCACCCCAGACTTCGTCGACTTCGATCCGAGGATGGCCCTTGAGTTCCCGTTCAATCCGTCCTGCAGGGACAACCAACAGCCCGGCAAGGCTGGCCCGCGCATCATTCAGAAGATTTTCATTCGCAACAAAGGAGATTTCGGATGCCTCGGCATCACCCAATGTTGCGATGCCGTTGAACGGGCCCACGGTTCCCGCTGTATCGGCGAGTGTCCCCCGCAGGAATTCCGCCAACTCGTATGCCTTGGGCATCCATGCCGCTTGGGGCCGGTATTTTTTGGCTGGCATTTTCAATCCCTTTCATTGGACGCATGTCCCGGGCAGACTCCGGCTCATGATTCGGGTTTCAGGATGACGACTATGGGGTTGGTCCACCACCGGGCTGCCGCAGCCTGGATGGCTTCCGCCGTCACGGATCTCAATTTCCCCATATACTCAGCGGCGTTCGCGGCGTCACCGGTCATGTCCTCCCACCAGGCCAGCCTTCCTACTCTGCGGGATAGTGACGCCTGGCCCATCAGGAGACGCCCGAGGACAAATTCCCTGGCGCGGTTCAAAGAGTCGGCATCGATCCGGTTTTGCCGGATGGCATCTACCTGTTCAGTCAGGCCAACAAGCGCCTCATCGATGGATTCGGGTTTGGTTCCGATATAGAGGAACTGGTGGCCGCTCAGTCGGTAACTGTTCAGGGATGCACCGAGTGCATATGCCAGACTCCGTTTATCGCGCAGCTCGCTGAAGATCCTGCCTCCGAATCCCTCACCAAGCGCCGCTGATCCCAGTCGCAGGGCTGGATAATCGTCGTCCATAACCGGGGGTGTCATGAATCCCATGACAATGATCGCCTGTTGCAGGTCGGGTTTTGAAAAAGCATACTCCATGGGTTTTCCGCGCCGGTGGGCACGGCGGAATCGATGTCGTGTTCCGCCGTTTTCTTTCCAGGATGATGTCATGGATTCGATATGCCCCGATAGTGCGCCACTTTCAAAATCACCTGCCGCAATCAGCAGTAGATTTTCGGGCTGGACGGCGTGCCGATGCCAACCACGACATTTTTCAGCCGAGATTGATTCGACATCTTCTATCAGTCCCTCGCACGGATGGCCGTAACCGTGGTCTCTGAACATGCGTTTCTGGTATTCGCGGTATGTGACGTGAAACTTGTCATCCTCCTGAATTCTCAGACCTGCGACAATTTCATGGCGAAGCACCTCGGCTTCCTGTTCGTCGAACGCTGGTTCCCACAGAGCCTCAAGAATGATCTCCATGGACTGGAAAAATTCACTTGCACCCGATCGGGTTTCTAGCGAGCAGGAGTCGATCCCGCTGCCTTCTTCGCAGATGGCCCCGATCGATTCGAGATCAAACGCCAGTTTTTGGGATGACCGGTATTTGGACCCGCGCATGAGCATGGAAGCCGTGAAAGATGCAAGTCCATGTTCTTCATTGGACTCGTCGCAGGAGCCACGTTGAATCAAAAGGGTGGCCGTGGCCAAGCCTAGGCCCGGCCGTTCGGCGAGTAGAACCTGCATTCCGTTAATTTCGGAACGTCCATACGGTATGGTCTGTGCCGTGTCCATTCGAGATTCCTGTTGCGGTTGTCAGGACCAAACCGGGAAAGTATACTCGAACCGGTCGCAGTTTTCCATGATGAAGGTTGGTCGTCGGCCATATGACAAATGGTCCCGTTATTCATGGATGAAGCACGAAAAAAAGTTCCAGGAAGGTTTTCCGTGTAGCCCCATGTCAAGACGTAGTTCGATATTTCGCAGGACTTTCCTGCTGGCCGCAGCATTATCTACGATCTGTGCATCGCTTGGGGTTGGCCTGTTTATGGGTCATGTCGCGAACCTGCCCCCCATCGATGAACTTGAGGTTTATGATCCTCCTGAGGTTACAAGTGTGCATGACCGGTTTGGTTCGGTCGAGACAGGGAAGTTCCAGAAGGAGAATCGGCAGGTCGTGCCACTAGGGGAGATTCCCCACAGGCTCCGTGACGCTTTCATTGCGATTGAGGACAGGCGTTTCTACAGTCATTATGGGGTCGATATGATCGGGGTTGTTCGCGCAGTCATTGCGAATTTCAGGGCGGGATATACTGTTCAGGGCGCAAGCACGATCACCCAGCAGTTAACGCGTAATATTCTTCCGGTCCGGGTCGGGAAAATGAAATCTTACAGGCGAAAACTCCGGGAGGCTATCCTTGCCATACAGATCGAACGTCGCTACTCCAAAGATCAGATTCTTGAGTTCTACCTGAATCATATCGATTTCAGTCATAATGCTTACGGGGTCAAGGCGGCGGCGGCCACGTATTTTTCCAAGGAAATGGAAGACCTGACAATTGCCGAATGTGCGGTGGTGGCGGGGATCCCAAAGGCCACGACCTTATACAATCCGAAATCGAATCCCGACAGGAGTATGAACCGTCGAAATGAAGTTCTCAATGCCATGCTTCGTGAAGGGTTTATCAACGACGTACAATATGAACAATCCCTTGCTGAACCACTGCGCCTAAACTATACACGGCGTGAGATCAACCGTTACCCATATTTCCATGATGCGCTCAAGCGGGACCTCAACCGGTATTACGGCCTGAACGACGACATTCTGAGGACATCCGGGCTGACCATCCATTCCACGATTAATCCGGCAATTCAGGATGCCTGTATTCGGGCCCTTGAGAAAAATCTTGTCAAGGTGGAGCGTCGCATTCATCAAAAGTCGCGGCGATTGGAGCGTCATTACAGTGAGATTGAAGCTTGGAAGGGTTCCCTAGAGCCTGGCGATCGTTTTCTTATGCGGATCGATAAAGTCGAAATTGATTCTATCAGGGCCAAGTTTCGTGATTATCATGGCCATGTGCCCCTGCCTGATCCGCTTCCCTATTATGAGCCGGCTGGTGTCATTCGGGAGGGAAACTGGATCGATATTCGGGTCAAATCCGTGAACTCGTCCCTGCGGACCTTCGACGGTGAGTTTGTTGACGAACGGCCCGTACAGGGCAGCATTGTTGTGCTCGATACACGGACGGGGGAGGTTTATGCGCTGGTCGGGGGCACAAACTTTTATGACCGACATCTGGGCTGGTATAATCGCGCAATTATGGGCGGACGCCAGGTTGGATCGTGCATGAAACCTTTCTTTTACGCATCGGCGATGAAGCGGGGGTTCACCCCGGCGGATATGATCATCGACGAGTTCATCCAGTACGACAAAACCTACAGGCCGCACAATTACGGAAATAAATTTTCCGGACCCACGACGCTAGTGGAAGCCCTTCAGGAATCGAAAAATGTGGTGACTTTGCGTTTGTTCGAGGCCATCGGGCCCTCACGTGCCTTGCGAGATGTGCTCAAGTTTGATTTTATGCCGGAAAAACCGGGCGCACGCTGGGATTTGCGTCCCGAGATCAATGTATGCCTGGGGACATCTGACTGTTCCCCATTGGATATGGCTTCGGCATACCAGGTGTTTGCAAACCAAGGGGTGGGCGTAAGGCCGCAGTTTTTTAAAAGTATCATTGATCCGGACGGACGGGTCGAGATTCCGGTTCAGCATCATGAAAGGGTCATCCTTGATTCGATAGCGACATATCAGATGACATATCTTCTCCGGCAGGTCGTCACTCGCGGGACTGGCCACTCGGTGATCGGTAGTCGGTTCAAGCAGCCTGAATATCCACCCATCTGCGGTAAGACCGGCACGACAAACCTCTGCAGGGACGCTTGGTTTTGCGGGTTTACGCCTGACCTGGTGATCGTGGTGCAGGTGGGTTATGATACTCCGAAGCCGATGGGTAAAAGGATGACCGGGGGAAAAGTAGCCGGCCCGATCTGGGCCGACGTATTCGGGGAAATTGCCATTACCAACGATCACTGGACAATGGAGTTTCCTGTGCCTGAGGGGGTGCAGGAGGCGGACATCTGTTCACGAACCGGCAAGTTGATAAGTGATACTTGCGACCAGAAAAACCACCGGACATATCGGAAAGCCCCCTTCCGTGCAGGTGGTGCACCAACGGAATTTTGCGATGGTGATCCAGTGTTGCCGATTATACGGCCCGTCAGCGAGGAGTGGCAGGAAATTGCATCAAGGGTTGAAAAGAAAGGTGTGGCCAGACGACCGGATGCAGATGTCGGAATTCCGATCGAGTCGATCCTTGGCCTGGATGATTCCAATCATAAGCCCATTGCTATCCCACTGTCAGATCTAGGTCTTCTGTGACCGGAGTGGGTGGGGTGTTTGCCTATGATTTTGACCGACGGCCGGGCTAGCTGCGGTCGAGGATGGTGTTCCATTCGTTCACGCGGGCTTGGTTGGCAGCCATCAGGGTATCGCTGTCACCCTGAATGCTGAGGCTGATGATCTGGTCATCCGCTTGAATCGCGTTTACGACGGCCTGGTCATCAGGTCCGAGAACCTCACCAAACACGGTATGTTTGCCGTCTAGGTGAGCGGTTGGTTCGTGGGTGATGAAAAACTGGCTGCCGTTGGTATTCGGGCCTGCATTGGCCATGGACAGGATCCCGGGCTTGTCATGTTTTAGATCGGGTCGGCATTCATCCTCAAACCGATATCCTGGGTCCCCCCGACCGTCCCCCTGTGGGCATCCGCCTTGGATCATGAAGTTCGAGATCACCCTGTGGAACTTCAGGCCGTCATAATACCCATGCAATGCAAGGTTTACGAAATTGGCCGTTGTGACGGGTGTCTTGTCATGATGGAGTTTCAGGTTGATCTCACCCTTGTTGGTTTTTATACATGCAAACATTGATCAAGCTCCTGTTAAGATCTGACCGGTTTTTTAAGTCTGGGATAGCAATCGTAGTCACAATCGCTGCCGTAATCGAGTATAAAAGCGATCAGTTCTCCTTATCCTCGAATAAGGTGGTGTTTATGACGGGTTCGATAGCCTCTGTAATCAGGGAAAGAACAGAGGCGGGGCTGAGGCCGCCATCGATCTCGATCAACTTGTCGTGTGGGTAATGGTCGAGAATCGGCTTCGTATCACGATGATAGATTCCCAATCGGCGCAAGATGATTTCCTTGCTGATGTCATCGCTGCGGCCCTCCTCAATGGCGCGATTCCTGAGTCTTTGAAGAATAATCTCCGGATCATGGATATTCAGGTGAATAATCCGGATGACATCCAGGTCATCATCCAAAAGTTTCGCCTGCTTTGGATTGCGCGGGATTCCATCAAGCAGGATTATTTCCCGGTCGGGGTTGAAATCCCGCCGGCTGATCCTGTTTTGTATTTCCTCGCGAATGATGGAAATAGTGACATCATCGGGCACCAGATTCCCCTGTCCTGCATATGAGCAAAAAATTTTCCCGTTTTGCGACTCGGGATCAAGATTCCGGAATACATCTCCGGAAGAGAGGTGACGGAGGCCCGGAATTTGGTTCAAGGCCTTGCCTTGAGTCCCCTTCCCGCTTCCCGGAGCTCCAAATAGGAGGATGGATCTGATCTGTTTTCGCTCAAACTCACACATGGAAGACTGTCCTTCGTATTCCTCACTTCGGTCCGGAGGTGGCACGCGTGGCTTTTCCCTCTGCATCAAATTCAACATTGATGTAATATGGACGGGTTTCAATCAGGGTTGATGTCCGGGTGGGCCAGAGAAATAGGATCAACCTTGATTCTTCGTCACGTGGATCCTTGAAATTCCTGATCACGCCAAGGACTTCCTCCTTGGTCATGCCGACCTTGACCAGTTCTGTCTGTGCCATGAAACTCGATGGCGTCATGGGGTAAGAATTTCTCTCATACCATCTGGGAATCTCAACCCATAGGAGGGCGATCACGATGATTGAGGCGCAAAGTACGATCACGATCGTCGAGGTTTCCAGTTTTTTATCGAGAAGGCGGTTCAACGTGTTTTCCTGTCTTTCGAATATCAGCGGTGCATGTCCGCGCTCGGGCTGGCGACAAAATCAACAGGGTAAAGAGTCTTTTGCCCGAATCATTCCCTTGGCCCGAACTTGAGGGGTGGATTTTGAATGATCGATTCTACATACCATCGGTCAGCCACCACAAGCCCCATTGTTGCCGGGAACTACTTTTCAGGATGAAAACCTGTAATAATTTAGGACAATAATTCCGACTGCGGTCAATTAGTCCTATATGTCACCTATTATCAATTGCTTGAAAATTTATTCATTTTATTCCCGGTTGACTGAACAATTTAGTCACGATCTCATCCCACTGGAAACCGATTTGACGGGTATGTGTAGCCGGAGCACTGTATTTTCAGGGGTTTGATACCGGGAGTTGCTGGAGCTGATGGGGAGAGTCGAACTCCCGACCTACGCATTACGAGTGCGTTGCTCTACCAGCTG
>CAYYNQ010000025.1:0-6483 GCA_964473105.1 uncultured Candidatus Sumerlaeota bacterium
CATGGACCACCCACTTGTTTCATCACCCTTAAACAAACAATTCCGAACAACGGTACTGGCTAGTGCCGTGTCCGGGAAATAGGCCGCTGGGTCCTGAGCATCATAGTTTGCCCCAAAGCCGGTGGGCATTAATTCAACAAACAGGTTCTCGATCTTCACATTGTCCGCCGTCTGACGAAGGACGCCGGTGCCATAGCCATTGGATATTCCGTATATGTGTTGGTTCTCCCGTGCCGTGGACAGGCCCACCAAATCCACAAACTCTGTGTCCATCTCCAGCTGCGCTGTCCCAAGATCATACTTCCCCGGCGGGACAAGGACGACCGCACGATTGTCTGCCCCCAGAGCCTGCCCGTGTGGAGTCAGGGCCTTGGCCGTTGCGTAGGCGGCAATCAGGTCCGTCCCGTTGGTCACGGCATTGTCTGTTGGCTTTACAACCACAAAAGATGATGCTGAACTCTCAAAAAACGCCGAGGCGTCCAAGCCGTCCACCGTGTCGGCGTCTCCTGCCGAACCCGCATGCAGCGCCGTCCCGACCGGCGGCAGGCGCGTGCGCGGTGACAGGTCCACCCCATCGACGTTCACATTCAGCCACACCGGGTCGTTCTCGAAAACCGCTCCCGGGATCTGATTATTGTCATCGCCGATCAGCGTGTCATAGATGCCATCGGCGTTCGGTGTCACGGAGTCCGTGTCACTGAAGCCCGCCCCCAGCTGGTTACCGCCGGTCTCTGCATCACACAGCGTGAACGTCACGTCCACCGATGTCGTTATGGGTCCTCCCGAGGCATCGGTCAGCTGGCCCTTGTAGCTGATAAGCCCCGGGACGCTGAACGCCAGAGTCGACATCAGGGGGAACATCCCCAGAATGAGCAGGACGATACGACATGAGGTTCTCATCTAAACAGGCTCCTTGATATGTATGGGTCGAACTTGTGGGCGTATTGTGGCTTATGGGCAGGACAGAATCAAGCGATGCTTATGGCAACAGGGCGTCGGCAAATTGGGGCTTAGTAAACGAGATCACTTTTTATGGCGGGGTTGTCCTGTCCCATGATTGATTTCATCATCCAACAGAAACATCGTCCGGGGGATTCATATTGGTGTCGTGTATCCCTATCAAGCCAGTCCTGAATACATCTACCCATTGATTCCTGACCCTCAAAATGCTGAATATTAATTATAATCCTGAATGCATCTGATAATTTGAAACTATCAGGTCTGGGAACCCTTCCGAATATTTCAAGATGGATATGGCACGGGCCCGATATTAGAGTCATCCAGATTATGGGAATCATCAATCCGGTGTCCATCAAGTCGAGTGACAGGTTCCCTTCTCAGGACAATGATGAGTGTCTGATAAAAGGGGGGTTTAAATCATGTTGCGATCTAGCATGTTTCTTGTTGCGGCAGCCATCATCATGGGACCGGGTGTCCTGTTGTCCGCGGAACCACCCGGTGAAAAGGATATCCGGGATTTCACGCATCATTTCAATACACCCGGATCGATGGGACCATGGGTATTCAATTCCCCAAGAGGAATGTCCCTTTCAACGACAACCTTCCCAGGTAGCCTGGAGATCACGCTTAATGAACCCTATGAGGAACTGAAGGGCACTCTTGGCAGACCCATACCTCTTTCAGAATTTCCCATCGGGTGGGAATGCGAAATGGAGGTGCTCTTTGATTCATTCACAACAGGAGGACGTGACGCGGCCATCGGAATGAACCTCGCGGTAACATTTTCCGACCCGTCCACATGGTCCGCGAAACCGAATCAAACTCCCCCCGAGACATATTTTCTCCAGACGCTGCTTGTTCATCTGGCCGATCCAAAGGCTATGAGGGGCCCGGGACAAAAATCGATGATATGGAGCCGGGGCACCCTTGACCCCTCCGGCGCGATTCTCGGCGACTGGGGAGTCCCGACCTACAACGATGTCGGTGACGGGCAACATCACGGGGGACCGGCCAATACCGCCACCTATCTGACCGCCCGAGTCGAGAGCCCGACACGAATCGCGATTGGAGTCCGCTTCGAGCAATTCACGGCAAGAAACTATCGTTATATCGACGTCTCCAGTTTTGGTAATATCACGGGCATCTGGGAAATCGGCCCGGTCGTGCCGACATCCTCATGGATTAAAGAACAATGGCCGGATGCCCATCGCCTGTCCGATGCAAGGGCTCACGTGGGTTTCATCGATTTCCGTTACCCGCATATCCCGGCCATGATCCCTCCTGGACAAATTGAGCATCTGTCGAGGGACTTTAATATACCCGGATATATTGGTCCGTGGCAGTTCGAGTTTCAGGGTGCGTATTTTGAAACTTGGTCTCATCCGGGTTACCTGACCGTCACGTTACGTGGTATCCGCAATGGCGCGGGCGGTGGCGGGGGAGATTTTCGGTTTACAACTTTCCCTCCGCCCTGGGAACTGGAGGTCTGCGTGATCCCGCCGGGTGATGATTGTTATTGGAACCTGGCGCAGAACTTTTCTGTTTTCTCGGCCATGCCGGCATCGCAGATCGGGCCGACCGGCGACTCGGCAGGCGATATCAGTGCATGGTGCCCGGGTGTCGCTTATGTCCCGGGGAAAGGACATATCGCGGGTAACATCGGCATGGGGCCGGGAGTCATGAATGTCGATGGACATCTGCCACATTCCTTCGATAAACCTTTGAACTGGAACCTGGAAGGTGGGTTCGGCCCGGGGTTTATAAATGGAATACCGGAATCGATTCTTTCAAGCCGCCCTCTCTACATATTATGCCGGGTCATTGACACGAAGCTGTTGCAGATGGGTGTCAAGGCGAAACCGGAAGATGAATGGTTCCTGACACCGGTCTGGGAATCCCCCCGCGAGATGGCGGGGTTCGGTCAACAGGCCTGGACCATGACGGTACACCCCGGTGCCCATGATTATCACCAGTTCCGGTTTGATTACTGGCATTTCCGGAATGGGATTTCAGGGCCCCTGAAAAATTCCAGTAACCGGCATATTCAATAGCAATCACCCGACATCACCCCTTACGGATAGGGGACGCCGTTGACCAAACAGTAACCTATCGTGGGGCTACCGGTTGTTGTGAAACTGTTTGTTCCACCAGAGCAGAAATAGAACTTGCCCCCGGTTGCATCGCCGTTGAGGCCGAAGGAGCTGTTCCCCCCGGTGCAGTTGGTGAACGTGCCACTCGCCGTGCCGTAGAAGCCGAAGGAAGCGAGCCCCCCGGTGCAGTTAGTGAACGTGCCGCTTGCCGTGCCGAAGTAGCCGAAAGAATAGTTCCCCCCAGTGCACCTGGTGAATGTGCCGCTCGCCGTGCCGCTTCTGCCGAAGGAAGATATTCCCCCAGTGCAGTCCTCGTAAACACCGCCGTAATCTATTGAGAAACGCATAGACCACCCACTTGTTCCATCACCCTTAAACAAACAATTCCGGACAACAGTGTTGGCCAGTGCCGTATCCGGAAAATAGGCTGCCGGGTCCAGTTCATTAAAGCTGGTCCCAAACCCTGAAGGCATTAATTCAAAAAACAGGTTCTCAACCTTCACATTGTCCGCCGTCTGGCGCAGGACGCCGGTGCCGGCACCATTGGCCGTGCCGTATACGTGTTGATTCTCACGCAGGCTGGAAAGCCCGGCCACATCCACAAACTGCGTGTCCATCTCCAGCTGCGCTGTCCCAAGGTCATACTTCCCCGGTGGCACAAGCACGACCGCACGGTTGTCCGCCCCCAGTGCCTGACCGTGTGGTGGCAAGGCCTTGGCCGTTGCGTAGGCAGCAATCAGGTTCGTTCCGTTGGTCACGGCATTGTCAGTCGGTTTTACAACCACATAAGATGATGCTGAACTCTCAAAAAACGCCGAGGCGTCCAAGCCATCCACCGTATCGGCGTCTCCTGCCGAACCCGCATGCAGTGCCGCCCCGACCGGTGTCAGGCGCGTGCGCGGTGACAGGTCCTCCCCATCGACGTTCACATTCAGCCACACCGAGTCGTTTTCGAAAACCGATCCCGGGATCATGTCCCCACCGTCGTCGCCGATCAGCGTGTCATAGATGCCATCAGCGTTCGGAGTCACGGAGTCCGTGTCACTGAAGCCCGACCCCAGCTGGTTACCGCCGGTCTCTGCATCCCACAGCGTGAACGTCACGTCCACCGGATCGGTTATGGGCCCGCCCGAGATATCGGTCAGCTGGCCCTTGTAGCTGATAAACCCCGGGACACTGAACGCCAGAGTCGACATCAGGGGGAACATCCCCAGAATGAGCAGAACGATGCGGTATGGATTTCTCATCTTACACAGGCTCCTTGATATGTAGGGGTCGAACTTGTGGGGGTATTTTGGCTGAAGGGTGGGCCAAAATCAAGTGGCCCCTTGGAATCACCCGGCATCAGCCCTTACGGCTGGTAGGGGACGCCGTTGACCATGCAATTGAATAACTTCGAGGCCGTGCCTCAGGGTTTTGCGATCTGTGGCTCAAGTGCCGTGAGGCGGTTCATCAGGGCATCGATCTGCGTTTCATTCCGGTTCTGCTGGCTTGCGCTCCGGCTCTTCTGGGCCGCCAGCTCGGTTTGCAGGTCAGCAATTATCCTGTCACGGTTCTTCAGCTCGTCGTTGAGTTCCTGGGTGGCCCGCACCACAGGCACGATGAACTTGGGGTAATCCATCCCGTGAAAGCCATCCTCATCGACGCTGACAATGTTGTTCTCCACCGCGAACTTCTCGTTCACGGCCCGGACTTCCCGGGCGATGAACCCGTCGTGACCCGCGTGTTTTCCCAGGTATGCACAAACCAACTCCTACCGCTACTGCCAGTTCGTCTTCTTGATCCGCTGCAGCTCGACGTCGATGTCTTCGCCCTGGTGGAATGAGATCCGGCCACGGAGACGTTGCGTCTGGCCGGGAGCGCAATCGGGGAACTGCGGGTCGGCATGAATGCAGGGACAGGGTGGATTGACCCACGTTCGGATGCACCGCTCCCATGTCACAATGACCCAGCGATTTCCCGCCTGGTTACTGCAGGTTACATAGGGAGACTCTGGCCGATGATTGCGGCCTGTGAGTCCGACGAATTCGGGTGCTCCTTTCAACATTACGCAATTCTGTACGCGCAGCCCGCGGAGCGTGTCCTGCGATCCGTTACGCAGCCAAAGTTCCATATCAACACGATCGGTCTCAGGGACGACCCTCACACCGAAGGAGACACCGTTGGGCAGCAGCCGCTCGCTCTCGAGCACCCCGCTGGGCTTGCGCTGCCACTCAAGGGGCTCCAGTTCCTTCCCGAGCTTTGTCCACAAGGTTGGGATGTGTGTGTGAGCCAGGTAGAGCAAGTCACGCTTGCCGTCGATCTCTACCCAGATCGCTTCCGGAACATCGATCACCACATAGCCTCCGTCTTTCCATGGCGTGAAGATGCTGACTTTTGTTTCACGCTGCGGTCGAATGGCACCGTCGAGGAAGCCGATCCGGGGATGCCGGCCACCTGGATAAGGCAGTGTCAGCAAGCGACCTTTCGCGTCATGCGTCGTGTTGTAGCCAGGCTCGATCTTGAGCCTTGTCATGGCCTTCTCGACTCCGTGGCTGCTGATCCCTGTAGCCGCCGAGACCTCTGGTAGAGTGAAGCGGTGGAAACCGATCATGTTCTCGAACCAATACCGAAGGTCATTTTCACTGGTTGGCTTTCTCCAGTTGTTTGCGGGGCTGCCCGATGCAAGGGTCTTCTTTCGATCCTCGATGACAGTGCTGGGATCTTGCGGTGCAATTTTTGGATTTACGTACCTCTTCAGATCACGCATTGAGATCACCTTGAACCCGTGAGTCGCGAGGTAATTCATATAGGTCTCGAACTTCTCGCGCGGAGTGTTAACCCAGGCGTGAGCCGTATCAGGCGTTCCATGAAACTGCATCACTGCTATGCGTCCTTTGCTCGCTTGCCCGACGGCCCGGGTGAAGTCTTCCAGCTCCCAGTCCGGCCGGGCATCCCCCGCCGACGGGATCAGCAACGGATGATCGAGACCCGGCTCGTATCCGAAGCCACGCCCCTTCTCATACGGATATTCTGGACTGCCGCCGCGTCGCGCGAACTGGATGCCTTTTTCCGCAAGGATGGCCAGCGCCTTGGACGTTATGCTGTTTCCCGGATAAGCCATCGTGACCGGGCGCGGGATGCCGTGTCGTTTGCACTCGGAGTTGATGGCCTCGAGCTGCTCGGCTAGCTCGTCGACCGTCTCGTCTGTGACCAGCAGGTGATCGCGTGTATGGTTCCCGATCTCGAACCCGTCCTGATGCAGCTCGATGATCTCGTCCCAAGTCATGTAATCTTTTTTGTTGTCATGGAAGTCGAAACCTTCCGTGATGAAGAATGTGGCGCCGAATCCGTATTTCTTCAGAAGCGGCCGAACGACGGTGTAATGCGACTTGATGGAATCGTCGAAGGTCAGAACGACGAGCTTGTCAGGGATCGGTTCCAGGGCAGCCAA
>CAYYNQ010000026.1:0-40238 GCA_964473105.1 uncultured Candidatus Sumerlaeota bacterium
CGGGGCGCCCCTGGTGGTGGATGGGCAGCGGGCCGAGTCCAGCATGAGGGTTCTTGACGGGATGGTGCCCTACTTCCTCTGTCGGGGTGGTCACGACGATTCAGGGCTGTTCAACCGCTATTTTCCTGTTCATCGATATGAGGATGAGGCTTGGTTTGGCGGGTTCATGGCGACGGATTCCGACAACCGTTTCGTGACTTTCTCCGCGGCCGGGATGGACTTCATGATCATCACGCTCGAGTGGAGAACACCACGCGAGGTCCTCGAATGGGCAAATGAGGTTGTTGCATCTCACACGGAGAAGAGAGTTATCGTTCTGCTGAACAACTACCTCAGCCCCGACAACACCCGTTCCATTCTGGTTGAGTATATCTGGGAGGATTTTATCAGCAAGCACGAGAACATTTTCCTGGTCCTCAGCGGGAACGGGAAACAATACACGCCCGAAACGGGTTTAATCTCCGATTATGGCGACGGGGCAGCGCGCCTGACCAGTCGGGGCGCTGGCGGCAATCGCGTGGATCAGGTCTTGGCCAACTATGAGATGCTGAAGCGGGGTGGGAACGGCTGGCTTCGTTTGATGAAATTCATTCCGCGGGAGGACAAGATTATTGTCACGACCTGGTCACCGTGGATTCAGAAATATGCGACTAATCTTGACGAGCCCGTCCTTTACTGGGGTGATCATCCCGAGGCGGGAGCGGGCTGGTATCCCTGTCCGGATTGGCCGGAACAGAACAGTTTTGAGCTGGATTATGACATGTCACCAAGCTGTCCCTAATTGCAGAAAATAACCCAGATTTCGGTCCGTAATCGCAGGTGTGATCGAAAAAATAATTTTTCCGCGCTACGGGCATCGCGCAGGGTATCGGCCTACAGGCCGATGCCCGGACCGATTGCAATTAACCCAGCTGAGGATCATCGGATCACTCCCAGGAATCAACGGAGTTTACGGGTGTGGCTATCGCAAGCAAAGCGACGTAATCCAATAAAAAAAACGTGCCGGAGCTGGTGGTTTCCACTTGGATAAAGCCCAAATCATGCTTGCCTGATCCATCTTTACGGTCAAAGGTCCGCGGGCGGGGGGCGATGGAGTTTAGGGATTGATCATTGACGCTAAATGTGAATGGAATACAATCAAGGCCTCTCCTTGATTCAACGGGTTCCCGGTAGATGGTTTGACAGTTGCCGGGTTGTTCGTCTAAGGGGACTCGAGGACTTCGGTTTGCGAACAAAAATGGGAGTTCCCGGATGGAACTGAATCTGAAGGACAAGCTTGCTGTTGTCACCGGAGGTGCCGGGGGACTCGGAAAACAGATCTGCCTTTCACTCGCCCGGGAGGACGTCAGTGTCATTGTTGCCGATGTGAACCATGGGGAGGGGGAGGACCTGGCGAACCAGATTCGGGGGGAGGGCCGGAGTGCTTTTTTCGTGGATCTTGATGTCACGAATTCACGCAGTGTCAACTCCCTGGTGGATACGGTGGTGCAGAAGCACGGTACGATCGACATTCTCGTCAACAGCGCAGGAATCACCGACAGGCAGCCAGCGCTTGATTTCCCGGAGGAGGTTTTTGACAGGATCATCGCCGTCAATCTCAAGGGCACATTTCTCTGCTGCCAGTCCGTCGGCAGGATCATGGCGAAGCGGGAAAAAGGAAAAATCATCAATCTCTCGTCCATCGGGGGCACCATCGGATTGAAGAACACAGTTGGCTACTGCGCCAGCAAGGGTGGCGTGGTCCAGATGACCCGTGCCCTGGCGGTGGATTGGGCTCAATACAACATCAACGTGAACGCGATTGCCCCCGGGCTCAACAATACCCCGATCGCAAAGCAGGTTTTCAAGGACCAGCAAACCCTAGATTATTTTCTCGCCAATGTTCCGTTGGGAAGACTGTGTGAACCGGAAGAGGTGGCTGCAGCCACGCTCTATCTGGCTTCCGAGGTGTCGGACTACATGACCGGCCACATCCTGGCCCTCGATGGTGGCTGGACAGTCGGGTAGAGGCTTCCAAATCATGGCAGGGAGAACCCAGATGGAACCCGGAAGTCGTTACCTGAGCATTCGCGAAGACCTGTTTTTCAAGACCGCGGCCGCTGAATTCGAAAATCGTTGTACTATTTTGATAAAGGATTTCGAGGAAAGCTTGCGTGAAGCCGGACCGGAGGCGCGATGTGGGTTACTCGGTCAACTCGCCGGGCTGATCCTTGACTTGGCCTCGTATCTTCCCAGGTGGCACCTTCAATCGCCGGGAAGTACAACCCGTCTTGACGACGAATGTCTTGATCGGATGAGGGGGGCGTTGCTTCGCCTCCTGAAAGAATACGAATCCCATGAGAAAATCGCCCGTGTGAAGAACGAGATCGAGGAACTGAAAAACAGCAATTTCAGGAAGATGTCTGTCCTGTCGGACCAGGGGATTCTCAACACCCGGTGGGGCAATGACTCCGCGGTGGGCCTGACCCGGGCCATGCGCAGGGGAGCGGTGATTGCCACCATCAACCCGGTGATGATCTACGAGGTCAGAAAAATCGATCCGGGTCGTTGGGACAAGGTTAAGCGCAGGCTACAGCGGCAGAATCCCGATAATTCTCCGGTGGAGATGGCGTCATGCATGACGATGGAAGTGGGTCTCGCGAATTGCAAGGAACTCAGGCCGATCTATGAGGCAACGGCCGGGAGATATGGGTATATCTGCCTCCAGGTCAACCCGCAGAATGCCACCGACCCCGGAAAGATGGTCGATGAGGCTGCGCGTTTATACCGCGATCTTGCCGAACAGCTTGGCGGGGCGCCCAATGTTACATTCAAGATTCCGGGGACACGGGCGGGGCTGGAAGCGGTACGTGAAATTACATCACGGGGGATCCCTGTCACCGTAACGGCCTGCGCCAGTATCGGGCAGCACCTGGCATTTGCACGTGAAATCGAGAAGGGCGCGGCCCCGGTTTCCTGCCTGACCCTGATGAACGGACGGCTGGACGACCCGGTGCGGGATGAACTGCTCAAACTTGGCATACCGGATGCCCTGGAAGCTTCGCGGTGGGCGAGCACTGCAGTCATCAGGAAATCATATGGTTTATTGTATCGCGATCACGATTACTGCAGGTCAGTTCTTCTTGCCGCGTCCATGCGGGGCCCGTGGAATGTGGAGGGTTCGATCACTGACGGAAAGCGGGAGATTATCATCACGGCATTTCCCGACAGGGCCATTGAATATGACAGTGAAGAGAGGGAGTGTGCATCACGCATCAGCGAGAATCCGCCGCCGGGTATCATGCAGACCCTCGAGAGAAGCACGATCTTTCATGATGCATACCATCCCGAGCGCCTCTCGCCGGATGATTTTGATGATTTCCACCCCGTTGCAGCCTCTCTGGGGCAATTCACCGCCAGCTACGAGGAGTTTCTGCAATATGTGGTTCAATGATTGCGGAGGAATGACTCTGTCGCACAGGTCAATCGCTGGATCTGTTTTCCCCCTGCGGAGCAATGGACGGGGTTGACTGTTACACGGGACCGTTTTCATAAATCCACGGAACCGCGGCAAACCTTCTGTAGAGAGGATAAGATCATGATTGGCACACGAATCCGGTTACGTTTGATGATCATCGGACTCTTGATGGGTTTAATCATACCATCCCAGAAATCAACCCATGCGCACTCCGAGAAAGAGGGCCCCTGGTGGCCGCATGCTGTCTGGGGTGCGGGTGATCAGGCCGGAGCCTCCAATCGGATGACGCCGGAGAAACTGCTGGAGGCGTTGAAGCTTGTCAGGACGGGCAAGGTCTACGAACTCGGCCAGGTTTATGAGCGTGGCATGCCGTTGTACGGGGAACGCTCATACTCGATGTTCATCCCGTCCTCCCCGACCGGCGGCCCCTTCGGGGAGAACAAGATGGTTTATCACGATGATTTTCTTTGCACCGAGATTGGCCAGGTGGGAACCCAGTTTGACGGGCCGGGGCATATCGGTGTCCGGATTGAAAAGAAAGACGGTAGCTTCGAGGATGTATTTTACAACGGTTATTCCACGGAGGAAATGAGTGGGCCCTATGGCCTGGAAAAACTGGGTGTGGAGAACATCAAGCCCTACCTTACACGCGGAATCCTGGTTGATGTCGCGGCTTACAAGGGCGTGGAGTCCCTGTCCCACAGTTATGAGGTCAGTGTTTCCGATGTTCTGGGTGCCCTGGAAAAACAGGACATGGATCAGTCTTCCATTCGCCCGGGTGACGCGATCTTTTTCAATTATGGATGGTCGAACTACTGGAAGGACCACGAGAAATACAATACGGACCCCCCGGGTATCGGGGTCGAGGTCGGTTACTGGGTTATCGAGCGCGAGGCATCGTTGATCGGCTCGGATTCGTGGCCAACGGAGGTCATGCCGAATCCGGATCCGGACCTGATGATTCCCGTGCATATCGAACTGATCACCAAGAATGGGATCTTCAACCTGGAGAACATGGTTTTCGATGAATTAATTGAGGATGGGGTGTATGAGTTCATGTTTGTCTTTACCCCGATCCGGTTCAAGGGGGCAACCGGTTCCCCGGCACGCCCGCTGGGGATCCGTTAAAAGGTCTTCACGGCGGTGAACCCGGCATCGACAACAATATTTGTTCCCGAGATGTAGCCGGATCGGTCGGAGGCGAGGAAGACAACGACCTCCCCAACCTCTTTCGTGGTGCCGATCCGGCCCAGGACATTCGCATCACGGACTTTCTGCAGGAATCCCTCGGCATCTTCCTGGTTCATGTCCGCCAAATCACGGGTGAGCATCGGCGTATCAATCGTCCCGGGGGAAATGGCGTTGACCCGGATGCCGTCACTGCCCGTTTCCAGGGCCAGGGTCCGTGCGGCGGCGTTGACTCCCGCCTTGGCGGCTGCATAGACCACGCAACCCGGCAACGAGTGGGTTGCCTGGACGGAGGAGGTGAACAGGATGCTGCCTCCTTCGCGTTTTAGCATCTCCGGGATTGAATACTGCGCGCAGAGCAAGGCACCCTTGAGGTCTACGTCCAGCAGGAGATCCATGTCGACTTCCTGCATTTTTTCCAGCTCTACATAGCGCTCGACACCCGCGTTGGCATGCATCACGTCAAGTCCGCCGTACTCGTCGACGGCGAGTTTAATCATATTTATGACGTCTTTCGTCCGACTCACATCACCCAGATGCACAACCGCTCGTCCACCGGCTGCAATAATGGCATCAACCGTGGTGCGTGCCGCTGTCTTGTCAATGTCGTTGACCACGACCGATGCGCCGGCCCCGGCCAGGGCGAGTGCCGAGCCGGCACCGATTCCGGAACCGGCGCCCGTCACGATCGCCGTTTTACCTTCCAGTTCAAGAGCCATGATATTCTCCCTTCGACATCATTATAAGCAGGTTGTCTTCCATTTTGTCCGGTGACAGGATACCGCCACCTAACCATGGAGGCGTAAATTCTCTTGCACGAATGGAGTCTACTTCCTCGAGACCGCCACGTCCATCCACACGGCCAGGATCAGCACAATCCCGCGCGCCATGAATTTCAACTCGGGTGATACCGCCAGCAGCGTCATCCCGTTGAGCAGGCTCGTCATGATCAACGCACCGAAGAGCACCCCCATCACCGTGCCCCGTCCGCCTTTCAGGCTGGCGCCCCCGATCACGCAGGCCGCGATGGCATCGAGTTCCATCAGGTCGCCGACTGTTGTGGTTGAGGCCCCGGCGTAGGCGGTCTGCATGAAGCCCGTTATCGCGACGGTTGCCCCCAGCATCGCATATGCGCCAATCACCACCTTGCGGACCGGGATGCCCGAAAGCACCGCGGCCTCCTCGTTGTCGCCGATGGCATACAGGTAACGGCCGAATGGGGTGTGCTGGGTGACCAGGTAGACCAGAAAGGCAACGAGGCCCAGGATAGCCACCGAGAGCGGGATACCGCGGAAGCTATTCATCACGATCACCAGGAGCAGCAGGCCCTGCAGCCCGACAAATGTCTTGAGAAAGGCGATCTCGAGATCATCGACTGAAAAACCGTGACTGCGTCGTTGCCGGCGCGTGTGGATGTGTGCCAGGACGAAGACCGCGCCGATGACCGCAAAAACCAGGTAACCGCTCCACGTGGGGAAATACCAGGTGGTCAGCAGCGAATAGAGATTCGAGGTGTTGCCTTCAGTGACCGGGATGGTTGCGTTATGAATGACCAGCCAGAACGCGCCCTTGAACACCAGCAGTCCGCCAAGGGTGATGATGAAGGCCGGGATCCGCTGCCCCACGATCAAGCCGCCCATCAGCGACCAGACCAGGATGGCGAAGATCAATCCAGCCGAGAGCGCTAGCGGCGCGGGCAGGTGGTGCACGAATACCAGGACACTGGCAATGCCTCCAATGAGTCCCACCCCGCTGCCAACCGATAGGTCGATCATCCCGGGTAGCAGGACCAGCAGCATGCCCAGGGCCAGTGTGGCGGTGACGGCCAGCTCGATGGACAACATCGACAGGTTGCGTGGACTCAGGAACTTGTCCGATGCCAGGGCAAAGAAAACCCAGATACAGACAAGCCCGATGGTGATCGAAAAGTCGCGAATGGTGATTTTGCTGTTGATAATTATCCCCTATGCCTGGCTGTATGCGATGGCCGCATTGAGCATCCGCTCCTGTGTGGCTTCCCCGCGTTCGAATTCACCGCTGATGCGTCCGTTGCTGAGGATTAAAATCCGGTCGCTCATTCCCCTCAGCTCGGATAATTCGCTCGAGACCAGCACAACCGCCTTGCCCTCGCCGGTTAATCGATTGATCAACTCATAAATTTCAACCTTTGCGCCGACGTCGATACCACGGGTGGGCTCATCAAGCAGGATCACCCGCGGCCCGGTCATCAACATCTTGCCGATCACCACCTTTTGCTGGTTACCCCCCGACAGGCTGCCGGTGAGGGTCTCCTGGCTGGTGGCGCGGATGTCCAGTGATTCAATCATCGCCCGATTGCGGTGAAATTCCCGGTTGGGGTCGATCATCAAACGTGAGGTGAATTGCCCGAGCGATGAAAGCGACAGGTTGAAACCGATCGACTTTTCAAGGAACAGTCCATAGCGTCTGCGATCCTCGCTTACCATCACGAGGCCCTCGGTCATGGCATCAGCCGGCGAGGTGTCCATCAACTCACGGCCATTGACCCTTACCGAGCCACCTAGGCGCTTTCCAAACAATCCTAGGATATGCAGCAGCAGTTCGGAGCGTCCCGCGCCCATCAGGCCGCCCAGGCCCAGCACCTCCCCCTCCCGTACGGCGAAGCTGATATCGTGCAGGATTTCTGTGCCTGTAAATTCCACTGACACATCATTCACCTCGAGTAACGTCGCGCCTGGTTCCGCCTGATTGCGTGGGAAAAAATCTACGATCTCCCGGCCCACCATGTGCCGGATGACCTCGTTTCGGCTGGTCTCGGAGGCTGTCAGTGTGCAGATTCCCTGGCCGTCACGCAGGACCGTAATCCGGTCGGCGACCTGGAAGACCTCGTCGAGCTTATGCGATATATATACGCATGTGATCCCGCGTTTCTGCAGGCATCTCACGATTTGCAACAGGCGTTCGACCTCTGTTTCAGTCAGCGCGGAGGTCGGTTCGTCGAGAAGCAGGATACTGGAGTTCTTGGCGAGTGCCTTGACAATTTCAACCAGTTGTTTCTGGCCGATGCCCAGGTCTGCCACCCGTGCTGTCGGGTCGAGCGTGAGATTATATTCATCCAGTAACGTCTGTGTATCAGCATACATCCGGTGCCAGTCAATCATCAGGCCGCGCCGGGGCTCGGCCCCGAGAAAGACATTCTCCGCAACGGTCATTTCACCGATCAATGCCAGTTCCTGGTAGATCACGGCAATACCTGCCGCATCGGCGTCGGCGATGGAGTGAAATTCCGCGGGACACCCGTTCATCAGCAGGCTGCCATCATAAGTTCCGGCTGGATGAACACCGGTGAGCACCTTGATCAGTGTCGATTTTCCCGCTCCGTTCTCCCCGACCAGGGCATGGATCTCTCCCTGCACCAGGTCAAACGAGACCTGGTTGAGCGCGGTGACACCCGGAAACCGCTTGGTCAGCGTCTGGACCTCAAGCACTTTTTCCATGTTTATTTCCTGGCAGGACGATCCTGTTCCGGGACATTGCGATACACGTCATCATAAGAATGGAACTGGTCCGCGATCACCGTTTCCTGAAGGTTCTCCCGGGTGATCACGGTGACATCCAGCAACACGTTGGGGACATCGATCATGTCATTGTGGACGGAGTGGCGGGCAATGACCGGTTTGCCCCTTGCCATGTCGACGGCGAGTTCGGCGACCGTGTTGGCAAGAATCCTGATCGGCTTGTAGATGCTCATCGTCTGGGTGCCGGCGGCGATGCGCTGGCAGGCGACCAGTTCGGCGTCCTGCCCCGTGACCACGACCTTTCCGCCCAGGCCCTCCTCGAGCAGGGCCTGGACCGCCCCGCCGGCTGTGCCGTCGTTGGAGGCCAGGATTGCGTCGAACGTGGCACCGTGGTTGGTGATTGCGGCATTCGTGATCTTTTTCGCCATCTCGGGTTTCCAGTTCTCCGCCCAGTCCTCGTGGATCACCTCGATCTGCCCGCGGGCGATATAAGGCTCGAGGATATTGTCCTGTCCCTCCTTGAACTGGAATGAGTTGTGGTCGGTCTTCGCCCCGTAAATCCGGACGATGCGGCTCTTGCGGTTTGCGGGCAATGTATCGACCAGGTATTGCGCCTGCATCTCCCCGACCCGCAGGTTGTTGAACGAGACACACAGGTCGAGTTCGCAGTCGGTGATCAAGCGGTCGTAGGAAATGACGGGCGTACCGGCCTCATGGGCCAGGTTTACCGCCTTTGCCATGGCCCTGCCGTTGTGGGGAATGATCACCAGCACGTCGACATTGTTGCTTAGCAGGGCCTGGATATCCTGGATCTGTCGGGTATCGTCGCTGTTGGCTGACTGGACCAGGACACGTGCGCCCAGCGCCTCGGCCCGCGCCGTGAACAGGTCTCGATCCCGCTGCCAGCGCGCCTCCTTGAGCGAGTCCATTGAGAAACCAATTAGCAGTTGCTCGTCATTCGTTACCCTGCCGTTGACGCCCGACCGTCGTGATAGCGAAATGCCGATCAGCAAGCTGAGAACTAGGGAGAGGATGACCAGGCTGATGCGGAGTTTCATTTCAGTCCTGCCAATCAACGACCCATGCATTTCCCGAAGGAATTTCTTTTGAACCGATCCCTCAAGGATCAATGTCGTGAATATCCGGTATCATACGTCGACCCGGGTGAATGGATAAAGGTTGAAGTTCGCCTTTATGCAGAAAAAGTGGATAATGCCGCTAAAAACAGGAAAGATCGGCCCATGGATCGAGGTCAAAGGCTGAGAATCCTGATTGACCTATGCAGCGGACAGGCCATCAGGGCTGAACCGTCCTCGAAGATTCGAACGGGAGGCCCGGATTTGCTGACAACCCGCCTGAATCCCTCTCGGTTGATTGCATTTGTCTTTCTGGTCGTTTTCGAGTGTTTCACCGGTGCACAATCAAAGGCTGCGGAGGAAACAGCAGCGGACCTGCAAATTGTCAAGGGCCCCTACCTGCAGTGGCCGACCCGGAACTCAATGACAATCATGTGGGAAACCAGTCTCGAGGCTTCTTCGCGGGTGACCGTTTTTAAGACAAAGAGGCTTCATGCTCATGGACGCCCACCCGGCCATACACCCGGATTAAACTCGGTCGCGGATTCTGGAAAATTGACAAGTGATGATACGTTCGAAACCATTCATGAAGTCATCGTGGATGAGCTATTGCCGGGGACGGACTACAACTACAGGGTGTTTTCACGCGATCGAGCGGGGCAGGTCATTGAGAGTGATGAATACTCCTTCAGGACCGCTGTTGATCGGGATGTCCCCTTCTCGTTCGGGATCACGTCCGAGACGGGTGGTTCCGGGCAACCCCAATATAATATCCCCCTCTTTCATGAAATGAGCCTGCTCCGCCCGGATTTTGTCCTGCTTGCAGGGGACATGGTCATGAACGGCCCGGAATACGGGGATTGGGATAAATTTCTCTTCACGCCGGGCAGGGAATTATTTGTCAATACACCCTTCTATCTCTGTCTGGGCAACCATGAGATGCTGACAAAAGATGGAAAACTTGCCGATGAGTCCCCCTGGTTCAACCGTTTCATGTCATATCCACCGCCGGAGCGGTATTATTCATTCGATTATGGGAACGCCCATTTTACCGCGATCGACTCGATCACAACCGTGGATTACCGGGCGAACGAAAAGGGTGAAATCTCTCCGGTGCTGCGTGGAGGGAGCGACGGACTTCGTCCCGGATCCACCCAATATGATTTTCTTGTCAACGACCTGAAATCGTCCATGGCCGTCTGGAAGTTCGTGTTCTTTCATTATTCCCCCTATGTATCGGCGGATTTTGAGGTCGATGCATTGAGGGAACTCTGCCCCGTCTTCGAGAAGTATGGCGTCGATTTTGTCGTGACATCGCACACGATCGTTTACGAGCGCAGTCATCCAATTCGTAGTAACCAGATCGACCATGATGACGGCACGATTTATCTGGTGGCCGGCGGTTCCGGCAGTTATCCCCAGTGGCTGACCCCGAAGCGGGCCTGGCATACCGCCATGTCCCGGGCAGTGCCTCATTTCGTCCAGTTCTCCATTGCCAGGAACGTTCTGGAACTGAAGGTGTTTGACTATGAAGGGCAGTTGTTCGACACACTGACCCTGACGAAGTAAACGCTCTTGTCTTCTGAGACAAGCGGGAGGAAACGAACATGACACTGCGATTCAAATGTTTATCAGCAGTCATCCTGATAAGCTTCCTGATTGTGAACAGCCCGGCGGACGCCGGTGAGGCTGAAGTATCCCTCGATCGCTCCGGTGTGGTCGTCGACGCCAATGAAGCCTCGTATGTCCATTTTACGATCAAGGAACTGCGCCGGCAGGTCGAGCTGTTGACTGGCTATGCCCCGATTCTGTTTTATGACATGGATGAGGCGCTGAAAGCCGCCGCGGTCGAGAAACTCGGGATTGAAATTCCTGTCAGGTCCCTTGTTGTCGTCGGCCGGACCATGGCGGGGCGTCTTGCAGCGATCGAGGAGGGTGTGAGACCGGTCACGGATCAGGATCCGGGCGAACAAGGGTTCATCCTGAATTCGATGCGGACAGCCGACGGCCGGGATATGATCCTGGCCGCCGGCAGCGACTCGCACGGCACGAATTACGCCGTCATGGAATTGCGGCAGTTGCTGATGGAATCATCCTCAGGGCTTGGCGTACCCGGTGACCTGGACCTGCTGGACAAGCCCAACATGAAAATGCGGGGCATGTTCATTCACCAGCACTGGAAATACAACTACCCCTATTGTCCATGGAGCTGGTCGGCTGACGAATGGAAGCGCGTGATCGATACGCTGGCCTATATGCGTTACAACATGCTGATGCCATTCGCCCATACGGACAACATTGCTCCGCGTGGAGCCCCCACGATCGCCGAAGAAGAATACCTGGCCGACTTGCGTGAGATCATTGACTATGCCCAGCGTCGTCGCGGGATGAAGGTGTGGCTGATGGAGTCGGCGAATACCCTGCTGGATTCCCCGGAATACACGCTGCTGCCGGCGGAACGCCGTGACCATTACAGCGGGGATTGGGGCTGGCCCGGTAAGCCTGAAGATCCGAGGTCCCCGAGTATGAAGGACCCGAGCAACCCCAAGGATTTTGCAGCCATGATGGCCCAGCGGGAATCCGTGATCCGTCATGTGCCCAATGCAGACGGCTATGGATGCATCGACTCGGACCCGGGGCGCAAGATTCCCTGGTGCACCTCCGCTGATTTTGTGGATCTTTTCGTCGGATATCGTGAATTAATCGAGCGGTATCACGAGCGGCCGGATGAAGTCACCCAGTTTATCTGGCTGAACTGGGGCTGGGGCACCGAGAAAAAAGAGGAGGACAATTGGCGCAACGTGATGAGTGACTGGGTCAAACGGGTGAAGGGCCCCCGGGATTTCCAGCTCTGGCTTTGGAAAAAACAGGCGCCGATCGCACAGGAACTGGGTGAACTGCCGCACACATCCCGGATGACCCATGCGGTTACCGGAGGCGGTTGTGATCTTGGCTTTACGAGCATCCACTATGACGGCATCAGGAAGGTCTTCGACAGCATGGCCCCTTATCCGGAAGTGGACAGTATCACAGCCAACGCACTCACTTACCTGGTTGAATTCCCAAACATATTCTTCTTTGGCAAGTATGCCGCATGGAGTAGCCGGGACAGGGATGCGGGAAACGCGGCCATTCTTCAGGACGCAGCGAGGCACTTTTTTCCCGCGAATGCGGAACTGCTCGCCGAAGCTTGGGCCCAATTGGTCGAGCCGGGTTCCCAGGGGGCTTTTGCGGCTGCTGAACGGATTGAGGAATTACTGGAGAATAATCAGGCAGGACGGACGGGAACGATCGGGTCCTTCATATTCCCGGAACCGACACAAGTGTTCCAGGACCTTGTCCGGATGCTTCACATTCATGCCAAGGCAGAGAGGGTTCGTGAACGGGTTGATCACAAGGAACCCATCCATGAAGTACGCGAGGCAGTCGTCAGTTATCTGGACGATATGTTGCAGTGGCAAAGGACTGTTGGATTTTATGGCGCCTATGGTCCTGATAAACAGGTGGGTTGGGAGTCGTTTGCCGCCATACAGTCTCCCGACCCACGCACTGTAATAAAGGCCTGGGAGCAAACGATGGAGGGCCGGGATGATCGCGAGCAATTGCAGAGGGGTATTGTCAAGGAGCTGTGCGAACGTGGTTACACCCACTGGATTGTTTTCTCCCTGGTTGGCCAGCACTTGTGGGGTTACAGGACACAGGGGTTTGGTGGATTTTTACCGTCGAACAAGTTTAATACCCAAAAATACATTGATGCGATGCCGGAGTCGGGGAAGATCGGGCTTGAGAAGCAGGTTGCGCAGGATTGGTATGATTGGTATCTCCGGGTTTTTGGAAATACCTCACCCTGAACGGTTGTTAAAACGGGTGGGGTTGGAGGTCCAGGTTGCTGTCACGGTTCCTGCCCCTCACCACAATGGCGGGCCAGTATCCGTCGAAGGAGTTTTTCTTGAGCTGGCGCACATGGGCCGGAAGAAAGACGCTCGTGATCCCGCAGCGACGCCGCGAGGATCGGTTCGGCAGGCTGCCGTGAATGGCGCAGCCGTGATGCAGCGACATGGTCCCCGCCTTCAACTCTACGTTCACCGCCGAGCGATCCTCGGCTTCGCTAACGGGGATCTCCTGGTTAATACTCAGCATGTTGCCGTCCTGCCGTGCGGTGCCATGCTCGCGCACCCGGTCGTGGGTCCGGGGAATCACGCGCATGCAGCCATTGTCCGCGTCGCTGTCGTCCACGGCATACCAAGCCAGGACCGCGAGATCTGAATCGAGCCCCCAGTAGGTGACATCCTGATGCCAGGCCACGAATTTTTCCGATGGGCCGTACTTGCAGAAGAACCGGGATGATAATAACAGGATATCCGGGCCGATCAGTTGTTCCACGCACCCAAGGATTTTTTCATGGGTGGAGAGCTTCCAGGCAAACCGTTCATTCATGTGTGGGTCGAGCAGTCCCACAACACACTTTTCCCTTCCCACCCTGGCCTCGAGTTCGTCAAACTGCCCGCGGATGGCTGCGGCCCCGGGCTGATCCGCGACCGGAATCCCCGTCAGGAAGCCGTATTCCTCAAACTCGGTTATCTGTTCCGGATTCAGCATGGTGCCAGGTTTCCTAGTCTTCCCCTCGATTTCAGCCGTCGATAATTTTCTATAGTGCGGTGAAATAGCTCCATAACGCCTTGGTTCCAAGACTTGTCATGACGACGCCGGAGATGATCGTAAGAACGAGCAGCGTTGTCTTCATCTGGTATGTCTTGGGCACGAAGCGGCGGTCGGTCCATATCATGGCAAAACACCACAGGCCGCATGTAAATACCCCGCCCACGATCAGCGGAAGTGTCAGCAAGCTGATCGGGTCGTCAAATACGAACAGGAAGACAAGCGAGAAGGTTCCGACGTAGGCAATGACACCCCGTCGGACACTTTTGAGAGGGATCCCCCTGAATCGCGGACTGAGGGGGGTGATACATTCATAAGCGGTGCGCACGAAGAGTTCGAATGCCCCGTGAATCGATCCCCAGATCGCCACGAAGATGCCGATCTGATAGAGGTAGAGGAGAGAAGGGTGCAACTGGGTGAGGAAGGTTGCTTGGTGGGAGAGCAGGTCCTTGTCGTCGGGTATCAATTCATTGGAATGCAAGAGGTTCGCACCCAGGAGGTAAAAGCAGACCGTGAAGATCAACAGGCACAGGAAACTGACGCCGACATCAATCTTGACCGGCAGCAGCCAGCGGCGGGCGAGCTTTCGGTTCGCTTCGCTCGTGTCCAGTGGCAGGGTTGGGGACCTGCCGGGTTCGGCCGGGATCTCGATCGTTTTATCAAGACCCAGTGCACCCCACCTTTTCTCCCGGAGGAATCCCAGGTAACCCGTATAATCATAAGTGCCGCCGCCGATCACGCCCAAGTAGACAACGGCTTCAACCAGGGGGACCCGATCGGCAAAACGCGGATACTTGGTGACGACCCAGTCCTTATATTCGGGGATGGCGGGAAGGACGGATCCAAGCAGGGCCTTCAGCCAATCCGGCTGCGAAACCACGCAGGCCACCAGGATGCAGAACAGGAGCAGCCCGATCAGGGTGGTCTGGATTTTCTCCAGTAACCCGTAAGTCTGCAGCCAGGTCAGCAGGAGAACGGAGGCAAGGGTGAGTGTCCCCCATATGCGAACCCAGTTCATGAACTCGCTGTCATCAGTGAACTGGACCTGCCAGTTGTTTGCCATGACCCAGTTCATGTGCTTGCCGAGGATACCCAGCAGGCCGCCGATGATGAACGGGAGACAAAGCAGGCTGAGGACGGCGATCAGCAGGGGGACCCAGTTTCGGGGGCCTGGAAGCCTTGCCCAGGGCACCATCGGGTGCTGGCCGGTCAGGACGATGTAGCGCGCACCGGTGTAGACCTGGATGGCTTTCATCATGCAACCGGCGATGAAGCACCACAACATGGTATACCCGAAGACCGCTCCGCTCCTGGAGGCGAAAAGGGTTTCTCCGCTTCCGATCGTCGTGGAGGCAAGAATGGCGCCGGAGCCGAAGAACGTCAGCATGCGCCAGTTCATCCCGCGCTTCAGCTCGGGTGGGAGTTCAGGGTAGCGTAACGGCGTCTCGGACATGGAACCCCGTCTTTCTGCCGGCTTGCATTTGGATTGGCCGGCCCTGTCGCTTAATTCTCTCAACTGGTTCAGGGGACTGGTCATCCCGCGAGCCCCGGATTATTTTCATGCCCGGGGCTAAGGGTCAATAAATAATATCGAATCAAAGTCATATGGAACCGGTTTTGGTTGCAGCATATCCACCAACTTGTCCTTGGCAGAAAATGCCGTAAAAAAATTGCCCCTAGGGTTGTAATGACTGACCCAGTAGCGATCTAGGTATTCCTCAATACCCATATTAAAAGTGGCGAAATCAGCCAGGTGCGCCTCGAGTAGATCGACATACGGGAGTTGCCTACGTTCGATAAATTCAATGAATTCCCGGTCAAAGCGGTCCTGCCCTCGGACTGAATCAGCGACGGTCCGCATCCCGTAAGAAAGCACGTATAGAACCTTTTTCCCATGGGCAGCGGCATAGTCTTCTATATTTTCCACAATTTGCATGGTCGCAAACAACCCGGCCCCGATGTGTAAAGTATTTACGGTCTGTCGCAATGTTTCAATGCTGTCGATTTGGGCCTCCATGCCGTGTTGTTGTGCGAGATCCGTTATCTTCGCATAGCTTTTCTCAGGTGTATTATTCCTGATGTTCAGGCGGGCTAGCACGAGCTTCAAGACAAAGTCGTCCTTGAAGGTTTCATGGAGCCAGTTGGGGTCGCTTAGATTAAAGACCGACTGGCGGGTCGGGCAAGGATTTCTGAATTCCAGGAATTCTCCCGTCGAGGGATTCACCCTGACATGAGGCTGTGTGTAATTCCTCAGGCCGGATCGGGTTTCGCGGATGTCGCCCCCACGAATATTCGTCCAACTGTCCAGGTTGCGGTTATGATCATCCTCATAGATGTTGAATATGATATATTCGGCAGGGGTGCGTGTTTCCTCCTTCTTCATCCGCAGGTATGCTTGGTAAACCGAAAACCCGGTGATTCCGAAATTACGGATCGGCTCACACAGGTGGGCCGCCAGGATCTCCTGCCAGGTTTCACCGTCACTGACCTGGTCACAGTGCGTGAAGCTGTTGCCGTATGTATTGATTCGGCAGGTCTTGTCCGCATACATGATCATGCGCCGCGGCCCCGGGTGCGTATAGGTGACGATCGAGCCATCGATTCCGTCGCGGATAAGCGAGTCCGCATGGACCCATCCCAGAAGGTTGTCATAAGTCTTGGCGTAGGGAAGGACCCTGCCTGAAATCCAGTCCCCAATTTCCTTTCGTGTATAAAGGATCGTTTTCAGGTATTCCTTCGCCTGCCTGTCATCTCCTTCACTCTCTTTCGATCCACGGTTCGGAATTTCGGGTTTGGAAGCGGGCGGCGGCTGACGACCATCCAAGCCAACAGAAGTCTCATCTGCCGCCAGGGCAGTGGCGACCAAACTTTCCCACATGATGAAAAAAACAACAGATCGGATTGCCACCGATCTCATACGGATATTCAATCCTCGAGCCGCCATCGGGCACACTCTCCTGGAAACAGATAAGCGCACGTCCATTCCGTTGATGCGGTTCCACAAACGCTGAATGCTCCGGGCTTCCCCGTTTTATGGGTTAAATCGATAACCTCAGGCAATGGTTCGGGGATTATAACCCGAACGGGAGTCACTTCAAGCCGTTTCTTCTATTCATTCAATATTTGTATGGGAAATTTGTGGTCAATTGTTATTTGATATTCGCAACGACCGTGAATGACCATCGGGGCCTGTCAGGATCAAAAGGTTCCATGTGGAAACAGCCTTTGCATCCGGTATTGAATCGGAGGAAGTGAATGACAAACATGAAATTCAAAAAGTTTATGACGCTGTCCCTGGCGTTATGTGTGTTGCCGGCCGTCTCTCCGAAGGCCAGGCCGGGTGAAATATCCCTCAGCCGGGCCGGCGTGGTTGTCGATGTCGATGAAGCCTCATATGTCCATTACACCATTGTGGAACTGCGTCGACAGATTGAGTTGCTGACCGGGTATGCCCCGATCCTGTTTTATGATCTGGAGGAGGCGCTGCAAACCGCCGAGGTCGAGGAACTCGGACTTACCATCCCTGTCAGGTCTCTCGTGGTTGTCGGGCGCGCAATGGCGGATCGTCTTGCATCATCCCGGAAGGAAATGAAACCGATCACGGACGATTATCCGGGGGAACAGGGGCTCGTTCTGAAATCGATGCGAACGGAAGACGGTCGAAATATTGTCCTCGCCGCGGGCAGCGATTCGCAGGGGACGAATTACGCCCTTATGGAATTACGGCAGCTCCTCACGGAATCATCCTCAGGGTTTGCCGTGCCCGCTGCCCTGGATTTGCTGGACACGCCGACGGTGAAAGAGCGGGGCATGTTCATTCATCAGCACTGGCGGTTCAATTACCCCTATTGTCCGTGGAGTTGGTCGGTTGATGAGTGGAAGCGCGTGGTCGATACCCTGGCCTATATGCGTTACAACCTGCTGATGCCGTTCGCCCATACGGACATCATGGCACCGCGTGCAACCCCAAGTATCGCCGAGAAGGAATACCTGGACGGCCTGCGCGAGATTATTGATTATGCCCAGCGGCGTCGCGGGATGAAGGTCTGGCTGATGGAATCGGCGAATATCCTGCAGGATCAGCCGGAGGACGCGCGGCTGGCGCCCGAGCGCCGCGACCATTACAGGGGGGAATGGAGCTGGCCCTCGAAGCCCGAAAGCCCGAGGGATCCCGGCATGAAGGACCCGACGACCCCCGTCGAGTATGCAGCATTGATGGCACATCGGGAATCGGTGTTTCGGCATGTGCCGAATGCGGATGGTTATGGATGCATCACCTCTGACCCGGGGCGCAGGATGCCCTGGGCCACATCGGCTGAATTTGTGGATCTCTTTGTCGGCTATCGCGAACTTCTGGAGCGCCACCATGAGCGGCCCGATGAAGTCACCCAGTTCATTTGGCTGAACGAGGGATGGGGCACGGGAACGCAGGAGGAAAACTGGCGCGATGTCATGACTGACTGGGCGAAAAGGGTCGAGGGACCCCGGAATTTCCACATCTGGTTCTGGGATCGGCAGGCGCCGATCGCAAACGAAGCGGGTGAAATGTCGCGTACATCGCTGATGACCCATGCTCTCACCGGCGGCGGCAATGATATTGGTTTTACAAAGATCCATTTTGGTGAACAAGCCGGCATTTCAGGATCCGGCAACCTGACCTCTGCCGGGGGAATCAGGAAGGTCTTTGACGAGGTTGCCGAGTATCCCGAGTTGGTGGGGATCACGGCAAACGCACTCACCTACCTGGTTGAGTTCCCGAATTTCTACTTCTTTGGCAATCATGCCGCCTGGAGCAATCGGGATAAAAATGCGGACGACCTGACCATCCTTCGTGACGCGGCAAGGCATTTCTTTCCCGAAAATGCCGAAATCCTTGCCGAGGCCTGGTTTCAATTGTCACAATCGGGATCAAAGAGGGCCTTTGCCGCTGCCGGCCGGATTGAGGAATTGCTGGATAACAACAATACAGGAAGGTCCGGGACTGTCGGGGCTTTTGTTTTTCCGCAATCGACACAGGTTCTTGAGGACCTCGTCAAGATGGTTCGTATCCATGGGGCTGCGGAAAAAGTGCGCGAGGAAGTAGAACGGAATGGCGGCGTGAAGGCAGTCCGGGCAGCGGCTCTGGACTGCATGCGGAAAATGCTCGACTGGCAGAAAGCTGTCGGTTATTTCGGTGCCTATGGGCCGAATAAGGAGGTGAGCTGGGACTGGTTCCGGATCGGCCCGGACTCCCAGACCGTGATGGATGCCTGGGCGAAATTCATCCAGGATCGGGATGACCGGGAGCAGTTACACAGGGGAATCTTTAAGGAGTTGTGTAAGGACGGTTATACCCACTGGATCGTTTACTCGCTGGTGGGCCAGCATTTGTGGGGTTTTAAGCCGGGGGGATGGGGCGGATTTCTGCATTCGAACAAATTTGACGATAAAAAACACATCGACGCGATGCCCGACGGCCAACCCAAGCAGGATGCACTTCGGTGGTATGAGTGGTATAGTCGGGCTTTTGACTGAACCATGAACATGAATGTCGCTTAATCCATCAGAAGGCCGCCGTTGACATCCAGGATTTCTCCCGTGATGTAGCGCGCGTCATCACTGACTAGGAATGCGATGGCCCGGGCAACATCGACCGGTTCACCGGGTTTTTGGCCCAGCGGGATATTGCGACAGTATTCCTGGATACCCGGGATTTTCTCGAGAAGGTCGGTGTTGATAATGCCGGGGGCCACGGCGTTGACCGTGATATTCCACGGGGCCAGTGACAGAGCGACGGACTTTGTCAGGGAGATGATGGCCGCCTTGCTTGCAGGGTAATGCGGCCCGAGGACCAGCCCCCCTGTTTTGCCTGCCTGTGAGGTCATGTTGATGATCCTGCCGAATTTCCCGGCACGCATGTAGGATGCGGCGGCCTGGCATCCAAAAAGAGCGCCCTTGAGGTTGACGGCAAAGACAAGGTCCCACTCCGCCTCGGAGACCTCCTCAAATTGTGTCGCAGGGACCACCGCGGCATTGTTGACCAGGATGTCAACCGAGCCGAACTCCCTGTTCACCAGGTCCAGGACCTCCGTCCATTGACTTTTGTGGGTCACGTCCAGCCTGAATCCCCGGGCGCGGTGATCAATCTCCGCGACCTGTTCGGTCGCTGCCTGAAGTTTCTCGAGGTTGATGTCGGTGAGAACGGGAACAACTCCGCGCCGGGCGAATTCCTTGGCGGTCTCCAGCCCCAGTCCCCCGGCCGCACCCGAAATGACGGCGACCTTTTTCGACGTGTCATCCGGCGTCATTCCGGTCGAGACAGGGCTGTTGGTGTTGGGTGAATTCATGGCCGCAGGGTCGGGTTGTAATGGATCGTGCATGATTCTGGCAAGCCTTTTGTATTCATCTCAAGGGCCGGGGCTAGATTTCAGGGCCCCAAAATGTCAGATCATCCCACAATAATTTCAGTCGTGGACGGCCTTATTTCCCAGGAAAATTTCCGTTTAATATTCATATAAAAAGGGTTAACCGTATTGATGCCCATTTCTCGTCCTGATCAAATCATGAATGCTGTATTATCACAAATCATGCATTTTGGGCTTGCCTTGTATCTTGACAAGAAACGTTCCCAAAGTATAATGGCTGCAGTATCTCGGGTTACATAATATGAGATGAGACGGTCTGGATTTTCGAATCCCGACGGCCGAGGTTGTTTTTGTGTAATGATAATTCGGGGTCGTCGGGGTGAAACGAGGAAAACTTGCAAATGGTCTTGAGAGCATTCACGTTAATCGAGCTACTGATTGTTGTGGCCATCATTTCTGTTCTGGCGGCCATCGCGGTCCCTAATTTTCTCGAGGCCCAGACAAGGGCGAAGATCTCCAAGACGAAAGCTGACATGAAGTCCATTGTGGTCGCCGTGACGGCCTACGAAGTTGACCATCATGATGTGATGAGTTACTGGACCGAGCCAAACCAGTCAAGACCCCAGATGAGTTTTTTCCTGAAGACGGATTTTTCCCCGCCCAGCATCGGGGTATTCCTGACCACGCCGGTTCCATACATGACGGACATCCCGTGGGATGACTTCAACACGCAGGCATGGACGACGCCGCTCGGCAAACATTCCAGCGTCATGATGCACTCGAAGTCCTACACCCTCGAGGCTTTCCTGCTGCCGGCCGCATGGCGCTGGCACTGGGCCCTGGAGAGTGCCGGGCCCAACGGGATGTGGTGGCAGGATGTTGACGGCGAAAGCAGCCAGATCATCGATTACCTTTTCTACGACCCGACGAACGGCACCATCAGCGCAGGCGACATCTGGTATCACAATGTATGGGGTTTCGGCACGGGCTGGGGGGCTCCCGAGATGCATGACGTGCCCGACCTGTAAGCGAGTGACTTGAATGCCGCATTCTCATAGGAGAGGGTGATCGATTAGTTGTTGAGTCAGGTTTTGAAGATAACTAAGGAAGGGAGGGACCCATAAAAACCGATTGAAAACTGAATTAAGCGTTTTGACAGGCTTCCAAGCACCATTTTTCACCGGTTCGGGATGGCTGTCAGTTATGCGCACGAAGGCGGACATGATGGATCGTTCTGGAAATCATGCACGCGACTTTCCTCCCCAAATCCAAAGCATGGGGGGAGAGGAACTGAGTTACCTTGATTGGGAGGTATATGATTATGGTTAGCTTGAAGAAGGCAGTGTCGTCTCTGACTGCACTGATGTTTTTACTGGTGGTTGGTTCCACGGCAAACGCCGCTATCTTCTCGGAGGATTTCGAGACCATTCCGTTGGATACGACGAACTGGAAGGCGGATAATGGTGGTAATGGCGAGGCGCTCTCGACTGATGCAGCTCCCGCCAATGAATTTGCGCGTTTTGTCGGAGCCGTTTCCACCGAAGGTAGCGGTGCCCTTTTGCTGGGCGATGGTGATGGTAATGGTTCAAACTATTTGTTTGCCGAGTACAAGACCCCGGTCGCCCGCGGCAATAACGTGCATGCCCAGTTGGAATCATGGGTTGGCCAGGATACTCCGTATAACACCACAGCCACGACCCGTCCCTATGGCCCATGGCATTCGGATTCGAACGGTATTGCTGGCGATGGCCCCGTAGGCCTTCCCCAGAGCATGAACATTGCCGGTATTGGCGATGGTGGACCCACCAACTGCAAATTCATCACCACGAATGCATGGCAGAATGGTCCGAGCGTTGAGCAAGCGTTTGTGGATGCGTGGATGGGCGCTGATAGTCGGGCCAATTCCATCTGGATCAAGATGTGGCTGGGTGATACCGATGGCGGATACGGAGAGTGGTCTGTTGATAATGGATCCACATGGACCCCATTTAGGGATACCTCCGGAGCTACGATCGACCTCAGGGACTCCGGTGCGAATGCTACGGACCCTGCCTTTCTGGCCTTGGGTGGCCCGCAGAGCAGCTCTAGCACTCGCTATTACGATAACGTATCGATAGGGGATGACAGCAGTGCCGTTCCCGATCCTTCCTCATTGGCGGTGCCGGTCGAGATATCCGGTTTTGATATCGACTGACCGACGCGTAGCTTAAAGATTACGTCGGCCGTGTCGAACCTGATGTGCCCCGGCGTAATTCTTGTGATTAAAGCCTCTCCCGGCCCTTTGCGGGGCCGGGAGAGTACTTTTATAGAGGAAGGGGAGGACTGAGAGAGACCCGGAACAGGTGTTTATTATATAAGAGATACAGACGAATTCAAGTTGAGGCAAAGGGTTAAGGGTGACATGAAGCAATACAGGTTATTTCGATGGGCATTGTGCTGTTTTTATTTGTGGGTTTCTCCCCATGCTGTCAATGCAGAGGTTCAAAGTCTTCCTTTCTGTGAGGACTTCAATGCAGGCGGTCCCCTGAACAGCGTCATCTGGGCCCGGGGCGGGGACGTGTCAGCCAACAGTACTCCCATTCAGGACCTCAATGACCTGAGCATGCCACCCAACGAATGGGGAAGATTCGTCAACGTCGTCACACTCGATGGTGACACCGATCCCGTACTCCTGATTGGAGACGGGGACAGCAACGGCTCGGACTACCTATACGCGGAGGCCAGGCTTGCGTTCGCCCGCGGGAACAACTTGGTTTGCCAATTCCAGACGTGGGGTGACCCCTCCAATCCGGGCACCGTGGGTGGCGACCCGGTACCATGGACCTGGGGAGCTGAGAGCGATCCGCTCCCGGGTAATTCTCCGTATGGTCCATGGCATTGCGATCCTGATGGCGCGGATGTCAACGGGCCTGTGGACCTTGCTCAGTCTAAAATTCTGGGGGGGCTGGGAGATGGCAGCGCCGCGACCCAATTCAAATTTATCGACAACTGCACGTGGCAATCGGGACCCAATGTTGAAATAGCATTGAAGAATGCCTTCCATGCCGCCACGACACGTGCGAACGCGTTGTGGATCAGGGTCTGGCTGGGCGATACGGATGGGGCCTACGGTGAGTGGTCTGACGATAACGGAGCCACTTGGACCCCGTTTAAGTCCGAAGCCGGCACGGTCATTGACACCCGGGATACGGGCACGGATGCCACGGACCCGGCCTGGCTGGCCTTTGGCGCCAGTTGCTGTGGGGGATACCGGATCTATGACAATATTTTTGTCGGGGACGACAGTAGCCCACCTCCGAGCCCGCAGGATGTCCTGACGGCATCGGTTTGTGCGGCCGGCCCGACGCCGACCCCGACCCCGGAGCCGACGGCTACCCCGACCCCGGAGCCGACCCCGACTCCGGAGCCGACCCCGGAATTCCCGGTTGAAACCCTTCCCTTCTGTGCGGACTTCAATGCGGGCGGACCCGTTGATACAAACCGGTGGGTTCGGCTCGGTTCCGGCCCCCTGTATCCCAATAGTGCTCCCATCCAGGACCTCAACAACCTCAACATGCCCGACGAATTCGGAAGATTCGTCAATGTCGTCACGCTCGATGATGATCCTGGTGATTCGGCATTGCTGATTGGAGAGGGAGATGGCAACGGCTCCGATTACCTGGCGCTGGAGGCAAGGCTCCCGTTTGCGCGTGGAAATAACCTGGTCTGTCAATTCCAGTCCTGGAGCGACCCGACGAATCCGCAGTCTGTGGGCGGTGTGCAAATTCCTTTCTCCGGTGTGGGAACAAGTCCGTATGGTCCATGGCATTGCGATCCTGATGGTGCGGATGTCATTGGCCCTCCTGACCTTGCCCAGTCCCATATCCTGGGAGGAGTGGGCGATGGCAGTGTGCAGACCTACTACAGGTTTATCAACAGCTGCACATGGCAGAATGGCCCCAAAATCCAGATTGAGTTCAAGGATGCCTACCACGCTGCCATAACCCGTGCCTCCTCGATCTGGATCAGGGTCTGGCTGGGCGATACGGATGGGGCCTATGGTGAGTGGTCCGCCGACTGGGGAGTGACTTGGGTCCCGTTCAAGAGCACCTCCGGCGCAACCATTGACACCCGGGACACGGGTACACTCGACACGGACCCGGCCTTTCTGGCGCTCGGTGCCGCATGCTGTTTTGCCTACCGGTTGTATGACAACATCTATGTCGGGAATGACAATTTCCCGCCTCCCGACCCGATGATTTACATGACGGGTTCGGATTGCGGTGATACCGGTCCCCCTCCCAACCGGGTTCGTCGCAGTGAGTTGTATGAATGATGGGGGGACATGCCGGATATGAATTTATTCCGGCGGTTATTATCCAGCCCCGGTTTGGATGATGAGGGGTCCAAGAGGTTAGATTGTGCGAGTTGTTTTAAAGGCATTCACGTTAATCGAGCTTCTGATTGTTGTGGCCATCATTTCCGTCCTAGCGGCCATCGCGGTCCCCAATTTTCTCGATGCCCAGACAAGGGCGAAGGTCTCCAAGACAAAAGCTGACATGAAGTCCATTGTGGTCGCCGTGACGGCTTACGAAGTTGACCATGGGGATGTGATAAGTTACTGGACAGAGCCGAACCAGCGAAGGCCCCAGATGAGTTTCTTTCTGAAGACGGACTGGGATTCCGGGGGGACCGGATGGGAAAGCCCCAGCGTCGGGGTATTCCTGACCACGCCGATTCCATACATGACGGACATCCCGTGGGATGACTTCAACACGCAGGCATGGACGACGCCGCTCGGCAAACATTCCAGCGTCATGATGCACTCGAAGTCCTACACCCTCGAGGCTTTCCTGCTGCCGCCCGCATGGCGCTGGCACTGGGCCCTGGAGAGTGCCGGGCCCAACGGGATGTGGTGGCAGGATGTTGACGGTGAAAGCAGCCAGATCATCGATTACCTTTTCTACGACCCGACGAACGGCACCATCAGCGCAGGCGACATCTGGTACCACAATGTATGGGGTTTCGGCACGGGCTGGGGGGCTCCTGAGATGCATGCTGTGCCCGACATGTGAGTGGTCGTTCGACCACGAATCTCTCCAGAGGAAAATAGGTTGATTCGGGGGCAGTCAGGCGACCACAAAGTGACAGGCTTTCATCATTGAATGTAATTCCTCTCAATTTAAAGATCATGAGCCATCTGGCGGTTCTTGCGTTGATTGCGACAGATCACGGACGAGCGGCCATGCAGTTCAGCGATGTCACGCTCGAGGTCGGCATTACGCACACCTTTACGCCGATACCCAATGATTGCGCCACTAACGGGCCTCATGGCGGAGATACAAGAAAATTTGTTGCGGGCGTGGTTGCCGAGGACTTCAATGGCGATGGCTGGTTTGACCTTTATGTTTTACAGTCAGGTTTGTCACCGAACCTGATGTATATCAACAACGGGGGTGCTTCGTTCAGTAACGAGGCCACGACCCGCGGTGCGGATCTTATTGGATTCGCCATGGGCGCTGCCGCTGCCGATTTCGACAATGATGGCGATGTCGATATCTGTGTGACGTATTGTTCGCCGCCGCATGTTTTGCTGGTCAATGATGGCGATGGATACTTCACCGTTGACACCGCAATGCTGACCCACCCCCTGTCCAGTGTCACGAGTCCCGCCTGGGGCGATGTTGATAATGACGGTCAACTTGAGCTGGTGATCGGGCAGTGGAATGAAGAACCCGAGAATGTCTACCTGTATCGGAATACCGGGAACGGCGGCTTGGAATCCTACGAGTTTCGTTCCTCCCCACACCAGGATATCTGGTCATTCAGTCCGAGATTTGCTGATTTCAACAATGATCGTCTTTCAGACCTGATGCTCGTGTGTGATTTCCGAAATACACAGTTGTATATGAATGTGGGTAACGGGAGTTTCCAGAATGTGACGGGCACCCATATTAACATCGTGGACGAGAACGGCATGGGGCATACCATCGGTGATTTCAACAATGACGGATTCCTGGACATATTTGTGAGCAGTATTGTCGGTTATCCCGAGGGGAATGCCCTGTATAAAAACAATGGCGACGGGACTTTTGAGGATATTGCGGAGAGTGCGGGTGTTTGGGATGGTCTCTGGGGGTGGGGGGCCAGTTTCGGCGACCTGGACAACGATGGTGACCTTGACCTTTTTCATGTGACCGGCTGGCCTTTCCAGTGGGAGAGCCAGAAGCCCGCGCGGCTGTTCGAGAACCAGGGCGATGAAACATTTGTTGATGTGGCTGCTGATTCCGGTGCGGACGATCTCGGCCAAGGCAGAGGCGTCGTCCTGTTCGATTACGATAATGACGGCCAACTGGACATTTTTATCGCGAATCATGAAGAGACGATTTTCGAGGGATTCAAGCCGATCGGGAAGAGCCCCGGCATTCCCGTGCTGCTTCGTAATGAGACAACCCCGGCCAATCATTGGCTGAAGGTCTCACTGGCGGGCACGCCTCCATTCCACAGCCATGGCATCGGCTCGAGGGTCTATATCCGTGCGGGCTCGGAAATGCAGATGCGTGAACTGGACGCCTCATCGAACTACCTGTCCCAGAATCCAAACAGGATGGCGCATTTTGGGCTGGGGACGGGCCAGGTGGTTGACGAGGTCCGGGCGGAATGGGTCAGTGGAGACGCCACCCTGGTCGAGAACGTTGATGCCGATCAGTTGATTGTCCTCCCGGATCCAACTGCGGATATATCCAGCCGCCGGGTGGATATCGGGGAGCCGATCACGGCTGCGGCGGCAAACGGCTCTTCAGGGGCAGGGGTCCTGAAATGGATCATCGAGGCCCAGGAATACGAGGACCCCGTGACCTATTCGTTCGACGAGCACGGGGCAAAGGAATTGCGGTTGAACAGGTATGACGGGGATGGAGAAACACTTCTTTACTCCGAGCTTTATCGTATCCGGGTCGTCAACCCGGACAACAGAGTTTCGGGTTCGCTCTGGATGGGCCTGGAATGAAAACAGATGGAAATCACGGAGAGGGGGTATGACCCTTGTCGGGGATGGCGGTAATCGATTTCCGGATCCGCACGACGACATCCTGACGGGATCGAATCATCGCTCACAGAAACGGGTGAAATTGGGCGAGTGGAGGCTCGAGTTGTCTGGCCGAACCATTTTGCCTTCAAGGCGTTAGGTTGAAAAAACAAAACAATGGCGGATGTGGTATTGACCCACGGGTCATACCCGTGAGATAATGGAAAAACGCTGCCTGATGACTTCCCCCGGACTCGACCGGGACCGGTGGCGGGTTATAATTTAACGTAAAGATGGATGAACGCCATGTATGGTATGACCCGAAATGGTTCGGATTGCGGTGATGCCGGTCCTCCGCCCAACGGGGTTCGTCGCGGTGGGTTGTATGAATGATGGGGGGACATGCCGGATATGAATTGATTCCGGCAGCTGTTCTCCCGCCCCGGCCTGGATGACGGGGCGTCTGAAGGATGAAGAAAACCTTGCATGGAAATGGAAAAGGAGATGGATGATGAAGATCGTGATAAAATCAGTATTTGCCCCGTGTGCGTTACTTTACCTGTTGGTTGGCTCCACGGCAACCGGTGCCATTTTTTACGAGGGTTTTGACACCCAACCGCTGAATTCCAACTGGGTTACGGGGGGTGCTGTCTGTGGCACCGCCTTCGGGCAGATACAGGATATCAACGACCTCAGTATGCCGACGGACGAGGAGGCACGCCTTGTCAACGTCCATTTTGATGATAACGACCCATCGCCTAACGGTGCGCTTTTGATTGGGGATGGCAGGAGCAACGGCTCGGACTATATCTACGCGGAATATATCAACTCGTTCCCCCGGGGGAACAATCTGGTCTGCCAGTTTGCATCATGGGGTGACACGACTAACCCGTCGTCGGTGGGTGGCGTGACGTTGCCGTGGGCGAGCGAAGGACCGACCTCCCCCTACGGGCCCTGGCATTGCGACCCCGACGGGGCATCCGGCCCCGCGCCCTGTGGCTTTCCCCAGTCATACATCCTGGGGGGTCTGGGAGATGGCAGCGTTCAAACTTTTTTCAGGTTTATTGCGGAATGCACATGGCAGAATGGCCCCAAGGTTCATGGAGACTTCCAGACGGCCCACGATGCCGCCATCAACCGTAATTCTGCAATCTGGATCCGGGTATGGCTGGGTAATACCGATGGCGCATATGGTGAATGGTCGGATGATGTCGGCGCGACCTGGAATCCGATTAGGGACCGCTCCGGGGGCGTGATCGATCTTCGGGACTCGGGAGCGAATAACACGGATCCGGCATGGCTGGGCCTCGGGGGGCCTCGTGGTTTTGGTGAGCACCGCTGGTATGACCATGTGGAAGTCGGTGATGACACCAGTCCCCTGACCGATCCCGCCGTTCTGGTGGCCACCGGGCCCGGCCCGACCCCGGAGCCGACCCCGGAGCCGACGCCGACCCCGGAGCCGACGCCGACTCCTGATCCGACGCCGACCCCGGAGCCGACCCCTACCCCGGCTCCCGGCTCGACTGCAACTCTTCCCTTCTGCGAGGATTTCAATGCAGGCGGACCTATCGATGGCAGCCGTTGGGTTCGCGGGGGAGACGCGTCAGGCAACAGTGCTCCCATCCAGGACGTTAATGACCTCAGCATGCCGCCCAATCAAACTTCAAGATTCGTTAATGTCGTCACGGTTGATGGTGATGACGATCCTGTTCTCCTGATTGGAGATGGGGACGGCAACGGCTCCGATTATATTTATGCGGAGGCAAAGTTCCCGTTTGCTCGGGGGAACAACCTGGTCTGTCAATTCCAGTCGTTCGGAACCTATGATAACGTGGGGGAGGGCGATTTCGTTGCGCCTACGGTGAATGGTTCCCCGATACCCTGGCAGGGATTGGCGACAAGCCCGTATGGTCCATGGCATTGCGATCCTGACGGCTCGGATGTCAATGGGCCGGTGGGTCTTCCCCAGTCATTCATCCTGGGGGGGCTGGGAGATGGCAGCATTCAAACCTGGTACCGGTTTATCAACAGCTGCGCATGGCAGAATGGCCCCAGGGTTGAAAATGATTTCAAGATCCGCTATTGGGCTTCCAGGGAACGTGCGACTTCAACCTGGTTCAGGTTCTGGCTTGGCAATACGGATGGAGCCTACGGTGAATGGACCGATGATTGGGGCGTGACCTGGAATCCTTTCCGGGACACTGGCGGCACGGTTATTGATACCCGGGACACGGGTACGCTTGACACGGACCCGGCCTGGCTGGCCCTGGGCGCCACTCCATTCAGCGGCCACAGGTTGTATGACAACATTTATGTCGGGAATGACAATTTCCCGCCCCCCGACCCGATGATTTACATGACGGGTGCGGATTGCGGTGATACCGGTCCCCCGCCCAACCGGGTTCGTCGCAGTGAATTGTATGAATAAACCCGGGTGTTTGCCGCGTGGGGAATGAATGTCAAGGCGCATCCTGATGCGTTGGGCCTTACTTGGGCGGGTCGTAACATGGGATCAGGATGGCCCTGCGGCCCGTCAGGCTGGCTGTGCATTTCCGTAATGCAATCATCCAGTTCGTCAATTCACGCAGGCTGCAGATGGGTGTCAGGGCCGGGCAGGATGATCCGTGGTTTTTGACCCCGGTTTATGACTGTGGTTTTGATATAAGGGGCTTCTGGCAGAATGCAATCAGCATGTATTCAGGCCGGGGTGCCGTCGATTATACACAGTTGTTGATCGACTACTGGCATTATCGAGAAGGCCTGTCGGGTCCGATTCAATGAGGACATTATTTTACCCCGAATACAACACGCTGGAAATAGCGGATCGGCCCGTTCCGGAAACCCGTGATGATGAAGTGCTCCTCAAGGTCGCCGCTTGCGGGATATGCGGCAGTGAACTGGAGACTTTCCGGAACCGGAGTTCCCGGCGGACACCTCCCCTGATCATGGGACATGAGTTCTGCGGGACCATTGAAAAGGTCGGCCCGGGTGTGAACGGTTTTGAAGCCGGGCAGTCCGTGGTGAGCAACGCCCTGGTGCCCTGCAATCAATGTGTCCGGTGCGAACGGGGTGACGCACGCCTCTGCGCCGGGCGGCAAATCTTCGGCATGCACCGTGGGGGGGCGTTTGCAGAATTTGTCAATGTGCCGGCCTCCTGCCTGACAGCATGGCCGGAAGGTGTCCCGGCTGAATGGGCATGCCTTGCGGAACCCATGGCGAACGGGCTGCATATCGTGAGCCTGACCGTTCACTTTGACATACAAACCATTCTGATCATCGGGGCGGGACCCATCGGGTTGATGACATTGCAGGCATTCAGGGCGAAAAGATCAGCTCGAATCCTTGTTGCCGACATCAGTGACGGGAGGCTGCAGGTGGCAGCCAGGCTTGGCGCCGACCGGACGATCTGTTCAACGAAGACGGACCTGCTGGACGTGGTCGGGGACATGACGGGGGGTGAAGGCGCCGACCTTGTTGTCGACGCCGCAGGGAACAGCATAACGAACAGGTTCGCAGTTGATGCACTCAGGCCGGGAGGTGCGGCGGTATTGATCGGCCTGCTTGAGAATAACAGCTCGATACAGAGCTATGATATTATTCTTCAGGAAAAGAAGATTATTGGTGCTTATGCGGCAGGGATGGTAGAGCTGGAGGAGGCCCTGGAGCTGATGAAGACCCGCAGGGTTGACCTGGGCTCCTGGATCCACGCCTTTCCACTGGATGAGGGGGTTGGGGCATTTGGGTTGATGCTCGAGGGTGGTGGTGGCCATTTGAAGGGCGTGCTTTGCCCGTAGTCACTGACCACACCGTGGATATTTTCAGGTTGTCAGACGGATAAACATGGATTTGAGGGGAGACGCCGATGAAGGTCGTTATCACGGATCACGGATTCAAACATGTGGACCGGGAGAGATCCATTGTCGAGTCCGCCGGTTTTCAACTGGTTGAGATGCAGTGCAAAACGGAGGATCAGCTCATGACCGGCGTATCGGATGCGGACGCCCTGGTCGTGCAATGGGCGCCTGTCACCAGAAAGGTCATTGCTTCGCTTGATCAGTGCAGGATCATCGTAAGATATGGGATCGGGGTGGACAATGTTGATCTTGATGCGGCAGGGGAAAGGAATATCCCGGTCTGCAATATTCCCGACTATTGCATCGACGAGGTTGCCGACCATGTGCTGGCGCTTGCGCTGGCAGGTTGCCGCCAGTTGAAACAGACCGAACAGCGCTTCAGGGAAGGTGAGTGGAAAATCACCCCGCCCCGACCCATGCCGGCATCACGGGAAATGGTGTTTGCAACCGCGGGTTATGGACGGATCGCCCGTGAGGTTCTCAGGAGGGCCGCCGGGTTCAAGTTTCGGCCGGCGGCATTCGACCCCTATGTTGGAGAAGATGTCATGCAGGGCAATGGGGTCTTGAAGCTCACCGAGGAGGCATTGTTCGATCAGGCTGATATCTTGTCCCTCAACCTTCCATTGACAAGGGAGACCGCCCATTTCATCAATACGGACCGCCTAAAGCAGATGAAACACGGCGCCGTTCTTGTCAACACGGCCAGGGGTGGCCTGGTGGATACCACGGCACTTGCAAGGGCTTTGCAGGGCGGGGAAATTGGATTCGCCGGGCTGGATGTTTTCGAAGAGGAGCCGCTTGACATGGAACATCCCCTGTGGAACTGTGGGAACGCCTTTCTGACATCCCATACCTCGTGGTACAGCGAGGAGAGTGTGCCGAAACTGCAGGAGCTTGCCGCAGAAGAGGCAGTTCGTGGATTAAGAGGTGAATCCCTGAAAAACAGGGTTAATTGAACACGCGATCGGAAACCATATCATGAAGATCGTCCGATATGAGGATGCAGCCGGGAACGTCGGTTATGCTGCAGATCGGGATGGTTCGTATTGCAATATCAGTGGCGACATCTATGGGGATTTCAGCGTAACCGGTGAGAACGCGAATGTGGCCAGGTTGCTTGCTCCTGTTGTCCCGACCTCAATCCTTTGTGTGGGCCTCAACTACAGGGAACATGCCGCGGAGGCCAATATGGACGTCCCGGAAAATCCTGTGCTTTTCGTGAAAGGCATCAACGCACTTCAAAATCCCGATGACCCGATCCTGATCCCCACTTTCATGAAGAGTGAAGAGGTGGACTACGAATGTGAACTTGCAGTTGTGATCGGGAGAGCATGCAAGAATGTCTCCTGCACGGAGGCCTTGAATTATGTATTGGGCTATACCTGTTCCAATGATGTCAGTGCCCGGGACTGGCAGCTGAAGAAAGGGGGCGGCCAATGGTGCAGGGGGAAATTTTTCGACACATTTGCGCCGCTGGGGCCATGTCTTGTGACACCCGAGGACATCCCTGAGCCCGGGAACCTCAATATCCGGACTATTTTGAATGATGAAGTGGTTCAGGATTCCAATACGAGCGACATGATTTTTGACGTGGGCCGGATCATTGAGTATCTCAGTGGAAGCACAACCCTGGTGCCCGGCACGGTGATCCTGACCGGGACCCCGCCCGGTGTGGGCATGGCGCAAACCCCGCCGAGATGGCTGAAGGAAGGTGACGTGATCACGGTTGAAATTGAAAAGATTGGAACATTGACCAATCCTGTTGAAGCGGAGACCTTTTGAGGCTATTTTCCCGATCCCGGAAAACTCGTCATGGCTGGCAATCAGGGTCTTGACATGCAGGGGTTTTGGATTTTGGGTGCCTAGGGTGGAATGTGCCTGTTTGCGAACTTCGGGGCAGACTCCCGCAGGATCGATGACCATGAATATATTGGAGGAGGCAATACCTGTGCGGGTTCATCTGAAGGCTATCTTTGTCATATTATCCTTATCCGTTCTTTCCTCGTGTTCCCGGGTTGTGGACAACGAGGTTATCGACCCCGGGCAGGTGACACCCCGGCGCAACCTCGAGATCGGTTACATCAACAAGGAGATCCCCCGCCTTTCAATGCGTAATTGGGAGGGCGAGCGCTACATCGCACGGGTTCCGGACACGCTGGATCTGGCTGAACGGGCGGGACTCGCGATCCACGGCATAACCAACATCCTGGACCCGGAATATGACTATGAGCTGTTCTGGCTGGCCGAGTTTAATCGGGACCCGCCTGTCATGATTCATCAAACCCTGTGGGCTCCCTGGCTGGATGGTGAAAACTACAAGATCATGGAATCGCTTCCGCTCCTTCGTTTGGTGACCGGGGGTCGCCGGGACCTGGAGGTCGACAGGCGCTGGCGCGAGAGAACTCTTCAGCAGATCGGGCCCGATGGTCTGGCCTACTGGCCGGCGAAAGGGAGGCCTTGGGTGGAACTGGATACCCCGCCCGGTGGATGGAACCCGGCCCTTGGGGATATTTCGCAGGGACAAATCTGCGGGCTCGGCATGACGGGAAGGTTGATCGGGGCATTAACGCTCTATTCGATTCAGGACCAGGATCCGGTCTGGCGGCGAACGGTGGAGAAGATGATCGACCGCATCGCCGTGCTGGCGGTGAAAAGGGAGGGGTATGCCTACCTGCCCCAGGCGGCCATCGCGCCCGGCGCGGGTGATACCGATGATATGCCCATGCCGGATAAACCGAGTGAATGGTCGTATCAGGTGTCGTGGTTGATTCAGGGCCTGGCACAATACTACCGTGTGTATCATCACGAACCGGCCCGCGACCTTGCCATGAAACTGGTCCGTTATGTGACGGGACCATCTGGAAATTTCAGGGCTGACGGGACGTTTGTGGGCGATCACTTCCACATGAACACCTGTGGCACCATGGCAATCATCGACTTGGCATCCGCCACAAATGATCACGAACTTCAGGAATTTGGTCGCAAAGCCTTCGAGTACGGAAAATCCATCGGGGACCCCCTGGTGGGGTTTTTCCCCGAAGGGGTGAGATACCCGGGGGCGGATGGAACATATGAATATAAGTATCGTTGGGTCGAGACCGCGGAGACCTGTGAAATTGCCGACATGATCGTGTGTGGCCTGAAGCTGGCAGCGATGGGGCACGACGATTACTGGGATGATGTGGACCGCTGGATTCGGAACCAGTTCATTGAGAACCAGATGACCCGTGCGGACTGGATTTACAGATTTTTGGAGAGGGAATCGAGGCCAGACATCGAGCAGGAAATCTTTGTCCGGACCAAGGGGAAAGGCCGCCCCCTGTTTCAGGGCAGGCCCATGGCCATGCCTGTTGAGGTTCCGTACGACAGCGGGGACCGGGCCGCTGAACGAAATATAGGGTGTTTTGCAGGATGGCCCTCCGCCAATGATTTTGCCCTTTGGGTACCTGAAAAGCACGCACATCTGGGCATGATGCATTGTTGTACGGGCAATGGCAGCCGTGCCATCTATTACGCATGGCAATCCATTCTGAACTTCAGGAATGGGGCATTGCGTATCAACCTGTTGTTGAACAGAAGTTCACCATGGGCGGATATCAGCAGCCATATACCATACACAGGCCGTGTTGATGTCCAGGTCAAGAAGGCCTGCAGGTTGGAGGTCCGGATCCCGGAGTGGGTTGAACCTGGACAGGTCACGTGCAGTGTGAATGGTGGAAGCAGGGATATTCGATTCCGTGGCCGCTATGCACAGGTCGGGGAGGTGGGTGCCGGGGACCTTGTCACCGTGAGCTTTCCCATCTCGGAAAAATCATTGAAAACCAGGATCGGCGGCGTCATGTATGATGTCATCTTGAAGGGAAGTACAGTCGTTCAAATGTCTCCTCCCGGCAGGTTGAACCCATATTACCAGCGGGCACACTATCGAGGGAATACAACGCGCTGGGTGGAACGTGAACGCTTCGTGGCCGACACGCAGTTGGACTGGTAGGGTTTTTGCCGAGAGCGTTCCGGTTGCCTGGCCATTCCGGGAAAGGGAGTGAAGATGCTGACGAAGGACGAGCACTTGGAACTGTATGCCAGGATGACCCTGTTGCGTAAGTTCGAGGAGATGGTCCAGAAGCTCTACAAGAAAGGTGAAATCCCGGGATTTATCCACCTCTACATCGGGCAGGAGGCAACGGCTGTCGGTGCCTGCACGTGTCTGCGAAAAGATGACTGGATCACGAGCACACATCGGGGGCACGGTCATGCCCTGGCCAAGGGTGTGCCCCCCGACCGGGTGCTTGCGGAATTGTATGGGAAGTCAACGGGTTGCTGCGGCGGCCGGGGTGGAAGCATGCATCTCTATGCCCCGGAGGTCGGCCTGTTCGGCACGACCGGGTTCGTTGCCGGCGGTATCCCGACCACGACCGGCCTTGCGATGAGTTCCAGAATTCGGGGGACGGATCAGGTTGCAGTGTCCTTCTTTGGTGACGGGGCTGTCAACCACGGCAGCTTTCACGAGGCGGTGAACTTTGCCGCAATCCGGGACCTGCCGGTGATTTTCCTCTGTGAAAATAATCTGTATGCGACAGCGACCCCCCTGTCTGCGACCATGCGCAATACGGATATCTCGGCCCGGGCCGGCGCCTATGGCATCCCCGGTGTGACCGTTGACGGGAATGATGTCCTGGCTGTAAGGGAAGTCATGAGGCAGGCGGTCGATCGGGCACGATCAGGGGGCGGTCCCACGCTGGTCGAGTCGAGGACATACCGCTTTGTAGGTCATCATGAGGGGGACCCCCACGTTGGCACCTACCGCACACAGGGTGAGATCGATGAGTGGATGACACGTTGCCCCCTCAGGCAATTCAGGAGTCATCTGGAGAACGGGGGGGGCGCAACCCGGGAAGATATCGGGAAGATCGATGATGAGATTGACGAGGTCATCCGGCAGGCCGTTGAGTTTGCCCAATCCTCCCTGATGCCCAATCCTTCAACCGCTGTTGTGAATGTTTGGGCTGACCCCATCAGTCCCCCACTGCCTTTGCCGCCTGAACATGCTCCAGACACCCGGGTCCAGGGCTGGCTGGAGGCGGTTCGGGACGGGATTGCCGAGGAGATGCGATGCGATTCAAATCTTGTCTACCTTGGGGAAGGGATCGGTGAACGCGGGGGTGCCTTCGCCCATACAAAGGATCTCTGGGGGGAGTTTGGGGATCACAGGATTGTCGATACACCGATTTGCGAATCGACGATAACCGGTGCCGGTATTGGGCTGGCGGCGACCGGGTGCCGGGCCGTTGTGGACCTGATGTTCACGGATTTTGTGTTCGACGCGGCCAGCCAGATCATTCATCAGGCGAGCAAGCTGCGATACATGAGCAACGGACAGATCGGCGTCCCGATGGTCATTCGCTCCATGAACGGGACGGTCAAGAGCGCCGGCCCCCATCACAGCGGCAACTACTACCCGATTTTCGCTCACTGTCCTGGCCTGGTCATTGTCGTCCCCTCAACCCCTGCCGATGCCAAGGGGTTGTTCAAGACGGCGCTTCGGGCATCAGACCCCGTCCTTATTTTTGAACACAAGTCGCTGCTTGGGACCCGGGGGATTGTTCCCGACTGTGATCATTTCGTTTCATTTGGTCAGGCCGTTGTTCGACTCGAGGGAAAGGACATTACGCTGGTTGCGTGTGGCCTGATGGTGCACCGGTGTCTTGAGGCTGCGGAGCGGCTCGAGACCGAGGATGTTTCATGTGAGGTGATTGACCTTCGCACCATCGTGCCTCTGGATCTGGGGACGGTGGCAGATAGTGTCCTCAAGACCGGGCACCTGCTGGTCGTTGATGAATCCTATTCCATGTGTGGTCTGGGTGCCGAGATAACCGCCGGCATGATGGAGGAGGTTTTTGATCATCTCGATGCACCGATCGGGCGCCTGCATCTTGACCCGGTTCCTTCCCCTTTCAGTCCTGACCTGGAGAGTGCTGTCTTGCCATCGATTGAAAAGATCGTCACGGCGGTGCGTTCTGTCCTCGGGGGGCATGCGCCCAGACAGCTGCGTCCTGTTGTCGGGAAGAACGCTGAAGACCATGGAATTTCAGATGCCAGGGTTGCCGGGGGTTCCGGGTCCGCTTCCGGTATTGAAATGAAGATGCCGTCCGCTTCACAGCCGGATGATGCCGGATGCGTTCTGTTGAGGATGCCGAACCAGGATTTGACTGTCAGCGAGGCGACCCTGCTGCGCTGGTTAAAAAATGCAGGGGATCCGGTCAGCGTGGGCGAGGTTGTGGCCGAGGTGGAAACCGACAAGGCCATCGTTGAACTTGAGGCCGAGGCGGACGGGATTTTGGGTGAACTTCTGGTGGATCCAGGAACGACCGTCAGCCTGGAGCAGGCATTTGGAATCATCCACACAGGTTAAGAGGGGCATGTTTCGTCCGGGTCCTCCGGGCCCCATATTCACCGGTCAAATTCAGTCATGGATTATCTGCAGGAGCCTTTACCCACCGGACCTTGTCTGGATCCAGATCAGCGTTGGACAAGTGCATGATCATGCCATCCTTCAGCTTCGCCGTGACTTGGGTCATCTTTTTCCCGGCCTCCAGGGCCACATCCTCGATTTTTGAGGCGTATTCATCGGGTGGAACCGAATCCCTCGGGAGAATGGAGTTCTGGTAATGGCGAGTCAGCCAGTCTTCGTATTCTCTGGCAATACGGTTACGCCAGGTGAGTTCGTGATCCTCAGTCAGTTCGACCTCGCCCTCATAAGCCTTTTCTGACATCAATAGATAGTAGCTGAATTCATTTATCGCCCAATCCAGCCCTTTTCTCCCGACCAGTGTCATGCCGAGGGCATTCATGATTTCCATGACTTCAGCCAGGGTCCATTGACGTTCGTTCAGACGGACCAGTATGGTTTCCGGCGGGGGAAGTTCATCACCATCGAGGCTTTTGGTGTCAAAGACATCGAACCCGGTCTGGGTGCTTTTCAGGTTTTTGAGATAATCGAACCATGGGTAAGTTCTGGGCCGTTGGCGTGTGATATAATCGACCAGTTTGCTGTGGGCCTCAGGATTATTTTGGACTGCTTCAAGGCTGGAAATATCGGATATCTGCTGGTCCGGCGGGAGATAAACAATAAAATAACCATTATTTGACTCAATCACATCCGTGATCTCTCCGGGTTTCATTGCCTTAACAAATTGAAGCATTTTCCCGGCGCCTTGGCCCGCCCGGTTGAATCGGAAAGGATCACGTGAGGAATCCTCGGTTTCAGTGGTCTCCAGCTTGATATCGATGAAATCCTCACCTGCTTGAATCCGTTCCAGGACCCATTCGGCTTTTTGGCGCTGGGATGTGTTATGGGCCAGGTCACCCTCTAGCGTTTTCAGGTAGATGTAATGGATTTGATAAAACTCATTGATCTCAAGGAATTTTTTAAAGGCCGTGAAATGTTCCCGCATTTCCGCTTCATCGGGGGGGGAGGTGTCGTCAATATAGGACTCCGGCAGAGTCTTATTGATTTGCTTTCTCGCAATGACTCCGTAGTGCATGTCCCGGACTAGGCGATTCAGGTACATCTGGAAAACCGGATCCTGATCGATGCCAAGCGATTCGGCCTCACGCATGATGAGTTTCTGTTCCAGTGCATGCTCCGCAGTCTTGTAGGGACTCCAACTTTCGGTGAATTCCTCCGGTCCGGTGAAGCCGAGATTCCGGATGACCATGTTCATGCGCTCATAAAATTCATCGGCTTTCAACTCGAGTCCATCGCAGGATGCAACAACGATATTGTCTGCAGTGCCGGTGGTGCCAGTCTTGTCCTGATGATCATCTGTGCCAATACATGACATGCAGAGCGACATGAAAAGCATCGCCGTCAGGATTGGGCATCCTTTCGGGAACTTCGGGATGTGCCGCAGGAATCCCCTTGTTGTATCGTTTCCAGGATGATGACTAATGACATGCATGTTGTTCATTTTGGATAATGCTCCATTCGATTTTAGTTCATGAGACAAGAGACTCGGTCTGGCTTGACGTCATCCACCCATCCTGCTTTCATGAATCACGGCGATATCCATGGAACAACTATCCTATTTCCGACACTTCAGCAATACTTTTCAGCCGACATATCTTTGTTCGGGATCATTCATGAACGGGTCATCACGGGTCATCGTCTGCATGCTGGTGATCTTGTCATTTTCTGGATGGTACCGGCAGGCCATGTGTGAAGACAGCCCTTCCACATCCCCCACACCGGAAGATGCATCCGTTGCGATAGCCGCATCGCTTCTCGAACCCGAGGCCCCGCCCGAATACAGCTGGACGGAGGACTTTGAATCCAATATTGCGAAGCCTTCACCCATCAACCGGCCGAGTGAATTTCGTCGCAGCCGTCGAGAGGTTGCCTCCGGACACTTCAGCATGGCCCTGAAAGCTCCACTGAAGGGATTGGAAACCGGGCGGTTCGTGGGTGGCGATATCGTCAAAGTGGCACTGCCGCCTGCAAGGCCGGACAATTACAGAATTGTGATCAAAACCTACCTGAAACGGCTTGATCGAGGGCGTCTGATCCTGAGGGCATCTTTCTTCAAGGTAGAATACTATCCATATCAGGGCAGGACAGAAAATATCCGGTTGAAGACGGTCGACTTGGGAAATATTGACATGGCAGAGGCCGACTGGACGGTCCACGAGTTCACAGGTAAGTTCGGGCAGGATGATATCATGGATGATATGGATCACATCATGATCTATGCAGCACTTGACAGCGGAGATGATTCCCTGCCTGCCAAAGGTGTCGCTTATATTGATGATATCCAAGTTTCATTTCCCGAAAAGAAGGTAACCCCCGATCACGTCGTGGTGGATTTTGACGGGGGGTCATTGCTGCCGGGATTCCTGGAGTATTCCAACGCCTTCTCGCGTAGCGCGGACGAGGCCTCGTCCGGGGATGCGAGCCTGTTGCTCAGGGCGCCGCCCGCCCGGGGCGAGGCATCGAGGGTGATCGGGGGCGATGTGGTGAGGTCGCAGGTGCCCCCCGACCGTGCGGGTTACCGGTTGTCGCTGAAGACCTGGCTGAAGGAGCTTGAATATGGCCGGGTGATGCTGCGTGCATCCTGTCTCAACAAAGACGGGAAGAAGCTGGCCAGCATCGCGCTGGAGGACA
>CAYYNQ010000027.1:0-32180 GCA_964473105.1 uncultured Candidatus Sumerlaeota bacterium
CGCGGCCCCCCTGGAAGTCATCGCACGCGGGTTCAACTGGCCCGGGGCACACTTGCCCATGGTCATCGGGGCGGTCGCCGCAATGACCGGCGTGACCCTGAATCTGCTGCTGGGGGTTTCCCGCGTCGTGCTTGCGATGGGTCGGCGGGGTGATCTGCCTGCCGCCTGCTCATCAACCCGCGGAACAACTTCCACACCCGTGACGGCGGTCCTTGTGACATCCGCGATGATCCTCGTTCTTTTGCTCGCGGGCGATGTCCGGATGACCTGGACTTTCAGTGCATTCTGCGTGTTGATCTATTACGCCATTACACACCTGTCCGTGTTGCGACTTCCTGATGCCCCGCACGTGATGAAACTGGTGGCCGTTGCCGGATTGATGGGCTGCGTGCTGCTTGCCTTCATGGTTCCGCCGGTGTTCTGGGCCACGGGGCTATGCCTACTTGCCCCCGGTTTCATTTTGCGGGCTGCCTTCCGGAGAATGAACCGAGCAACAACCACCTGACGCCCGCCTTCCCCCGTCTCAACGCAGCGGGCGGTCATCACCGGGCATCCTGCCACCGGAATCCAGATCAGGAATGGCATCGGTGACGGCGGGGCTCAAGCTGATCATACCCTCATCGGTCTGGCAGGTAGTGTCCGGCCGTTCATCAGCTTCATCAAAGGTGAAGTCCATGTCATCATCAAAATCGTCATCATCCTCGATCCGGCCAAGGAAAATCTTGGCCAGGATCCAGATCGCCCCAAGGATGATCAAAACGAGGATGAACCTCACGATGAAACCCGGCTTTTCATCGGCCGGCTTTCCGGGCGAGGATGCGGGAGACTCCTTCATGACCGGCTGAAGTTTCAGGGGACCATCCACTTTGGGAACCAACGGCACGGTTGGGGCCTCCCTGCTGTCCAGTTCCATGCGTGCGAGGGCAAGTTCATCCGACATCGACTGGGCCGATCCGGCCAACGATTTCATCTGTTTGTCCTGCTGTGTATTCAGCTTGGCAATCTCGTCGTTGAGATGCGCCATCTTCTTCTCAAGGGTTTCCAGTCTCTCATTGACCCGCCGATGCCGGGCAAGGGCCTGATTTTGATTCATCGCAGCTTGCCCGAGCACGACATCCTGCTTGGACTTCGGTTCGCCCCCGCAACCGGTCAGGCCTGAACCCACCAGCGCAGGCAGGAAAAACAATAAAACCCGCATGACCGATATCATCTTCATCTTGAACTCCATCCCGCAGGTATCTGTGGAAGCACGTATCATCATTGGGGTCGTCCGGATCCAGGCAAAACAGGCTCCATCGCCCCCGACCAACCCGGTATCAGCCCAACTCGCGTACCCGCTCGCACAGGCGAGTCGAGGAATGCCCCTCGGTCAATTCAACCGTCCTGACCTCCCCTCCATATGCCGTGACCAGCTCGTGGCCGACAACCTGATGCAACGCATACGTGCCGCCCTTGACCAAGATGTCGGGCTTAAGCCTTTCCAGCAGAGGGATTGGCGTGTCCTCCCCAAACCAGGTCACGAAATCAACACATGCCAGACCGGCGAGAATCTGAATCCGGTCGTCCATGTTCAGGATCGGGCGGGAGGACCCCTTCAGCCGGCTCACCGAGTCATCATTATTCACCGCAACAATCAGCAGGTCCCCCAGCTTTCGGGCTTCCCAGAGATACCGAAGGTGCCCGACATGCAACAGGTCGAAACACCCGTTTGTGAAGACGACCTTTCCGTCCCGGCCAACACCCCTGCGCCAAGCAGATAAAATCTGCAGCAGATTGTCGGGGTTGTGGATTTTATCCCTCATACGATCCGCCGACCTGTCATGGGTCACGCCTGCCTTCCTCCGCGGCAGGATTCATCGTATGGAAGCCCGCCTGCCCGGAGGAGTCCGGCTTCCTATCCGCATTATCCGCAGGATCCTTACCCGGCCCGGTCGTGGCAGAATCCAGCATATCCCTGACGGGTGGCTCGGGCACCGGTGCAGGTGCTCCCTCAACCGCACTGAATTTCCTGAGACTTTTCTTGGGAAGTCCCATGATCAGCTTGATATCCCGCACCTCGTCAACACCCATGATCCGCTTGAAACTGCTTTTCAAGAGAGCCATCAACTCTGCCTCGATCTCCGGCAGGCTGCGAACAGATCCGACATCCACATCACCCTCGATGCGGAGGCCCTGTGAACCCACCTGGTATACCCTGATGGAATGGGAGACAACATCAGGATGACTGTCCAGCTGCACCTTGACGAACATCTTCATCGAGGACGGGTTGAGCATCATTGTCCTACCATCGGGTGTGCGGACCTTGAGGACATCACGCTTCAGGCCCAGACTTCCGATGAGGTGGCCCATCCAGTGAAGAACGGGCAACAACATCAGGACCGCCAAAATCAAATGGGTCAGCAGAGACCCGAACTTGACATCGGGATGGAGGTTATGAGGGAACAACCCCTGCAGCAGGCTGGTGAGCGGTCGCACCCCCCCGAGAAAACGTTCCCAGCCGAAACTGCTGGCAGCCAGTTCGAGGAACGCACACCATGCAATAAACAACACCAAGGCATGAATAACCAAAGTCGAGGCGATGCGCAGAACTCGGAACAACGCTCGGATAAAGTCCATCTTGAACTCGCTTGAGGGGGGTCAGGGCATTTCCTAGCTGTCCGTTACAACTTTTGACAGCGGTTTTCCACCCCGTCCCTCGACAATGCCCTTGATCTTGACATTAACGGCCTTGACCGGCTTGCCCGTCATGCTCTCGACTGCATTTCTGACGGCACGCTGGAGCTGATGTGATGCCTTGTAGACATCGATCCCATACTCCACATTCACCTCAATGTCGATCACGGCATAGTTGTCGTCTTCGGTGTTGACCTCGATCCCCTTCTTGCGCGGATTGATGAAATCGTGAAGGCTTGAACCGCCGGTGATGATGCCCGTGACCTCCTTGGCGGCCATCAGAGAGATCGTCGCAATCACGTCTGGATTAATTTGGATCGTGCCAAGTTCTTCCTGGGCGGTCATACCGGGTCAGTGCTCCTTTGAACGCTTCGAATGGCCGCTGTTTCCTGTAAATCAAGATACGGCAAAAAGCTTCTGGTCCATTATCCCTGAAGCACGCCGTTTTGCAAGCGGAGATTCCCCCTCTGATTCAGCCAGCCTGCTCATGTTCGCAATCAATCCGGCCGTTCCATGACAACATTTGCATCGGGTTCGGATTACCAGCCGCCAAAGCCCCCCAAAACTCCTTGAATGCGCCCTCCGATAGTGTGATCGTTGAAGCCGGCGAGGGGTCCGTATTACCCTGCCCGCCCACTTGCACAAGGAAGCCTGATATGAAGGCAAATGACAAACCGCTGGTCGGCATCATCATGGGAAGCGAGTCTGACTGGCCCACCATGCAACATGCCAGCCTCACACTCGAGGAATTGGCCGTCCCCCATGAAAGCCGCGTGGTCTCGGCGCACCGGACGCCGGAACTCATGCGAGAATATGCCCACGAGGCTGAGTCCCGTGGGCTTGAGGTGATCATCGCCGGAGCCGGCGGCTCGGCACACTTGCCCGGCATGGTGGCCGCCCAGACATTAGTACCCGTCCTCGGTGTTCCCATTCAGAGCAAGGCGCTTAGCGGGATCGATTCACTGCATTCCATCGTTCAAATGCCCGGCGGCATCCCCGTCGGCACCCTAGCCATAGGCAGGGCCGGGGCTGTCAACGCCGCCCTGTTGGCCGCTGCCATCCTGGCAAATACCCGGCCCGACATCCGAAACAGGCTGCGCGAGTTCAGGGAAAACCAGCAAGGCCGGGTCCTCTCCGCCGAATTGCCGGAACCCTCCTCCGATCCATGAATGAAATTATTCCACCCGGATCCACCATCGGGATGTTCGGCAGCGGGCAACTCGGCCGGATGTTTGCCATGGCCGCACGCAGGCTGGGTTACCGTATGCATGTATTCTCGCCCGATCGGGATTCTCCGGCCGGACAGTTGTCCGACCATGAAATCGTCGCTGATTATCATGACCTCGATGGCGTGCGACGCCTTGCCAGCAACGTGGATGTCATGACATACGAATTCGAGAACATCCCCGTAAACACGATTCGGACCGCAATGGAACTGAAACCCGTCCGTCCCGGCATTAATGCACTGTCAACCGCGCAAAACCGTGTCCGGGAAAAGTTGTTCATGCAGGACAACGGGTTTCCGGTAACACCCTTTCATCCCGTCAAATCGCTGGATGATCTCAAGGAGGGAATCCGCATCCTCGGCTTGCCCGCCGTCCTCAAGACGGCATCGTGGGGATACGATGGCAAGGGACAACTGAAGATCGAATCCGCGGACGATCTGCCGGCAGTGTGGAACCGGATGAACAGCAGCGAATCGATTCTCGAGTCCTGGGTCACGTTCGAACGGGAGCTGTCGGTCGTTGCCGCCCGCTGCCTGCACGGTGACTTCACCTCGTTCGGCGTAATCGAGAACCACCACATCAACCACATCCTGGACGTTTCGCTCGCCCCGGCCGAAGTTTCGCCGCAGGTTCGGGTCAGAGCCGATGAGATTACACGCGGGATCTTTGAAAAGCTGGATGTTGTCGGGACAATGGCGGTGGAGTACTTCCTGACGGATAACGGCGACCTGATGGTCAACGAGATCGCACCGCGTCCGCACAACTCGGGACACCTGACCATGGAGGGCTGCGAGACCGACCAGTTCGAACAGCAATTACGGGCGGTATGCGGGTTGCCGCTGGGATCGGTGCGTTATCACCGACCTGTCGCAATGACGAACCTGCTCGGCGACCTGTGGAAGCATGGCAAACCTGACTGGGCCGCGGCCACGGCCATCCCGGGTGTGAGTCTACATCTTTACGGCAAGGCACAGCCGCGAACTGGCCGCAAGATGGGTCATCTGACAGCCCTTGCCGACACGCCTCAAGAGGCCGGGGAACTGGCCCTCTACGCAAGGGAAACGTTGACGCCCGGGAAAAAGAAACCGACCTGAGACACCGGGATTCCGGCCTAATGAACCATTTGGGAATTACATGGGCGGGGACATGGCCTCGATTGTTTTCACGGTCGGGCAACCTTCTTCCCCGACCACAGACCCGGAAAATCGCCACGAATCGCACGCTCGAATGCATCCATGTAGGCATCGGTCATCATCTGCAACGAACCATGTTCCGCCCATCTGGCACGGCCCGCCATCCCCTGTTCACAGCGTTTCCGGGGCGATTGGGCCAGTTCCTCCAGCGCAGCCGCTAATGTGTCCGCATCACCCGGACTAAACAGTGTCCCGCATTCCGGCGTGACGAATTCGGAGTTGCCACCCACCGCCGTCACGACCACGGGCAGACCCGTCGCCATCGCCTGCAGCGTCGCGTTGGAAAACCCCTCGCTCCGCACCGTAAAAACCGCTGCTGCTGATCAGCTGTAACGCCGCCCTGGTCATGTGACATCCCTGTTGAACGCCTGTCTGATTTGACTCCAAACCTAATGCAACCCGCCGATCACCGTCAAGCGGCGTGCGTCCCGGAGTCGCAGGGCGCCGCGTCCACCATCGACACCCTGCGCGATAAACCCGGCTCTGCCTCCCGCTCCCCGTGCTTCAGGAGTCTCGTTCGCAACGACAATTACGATTGCGGAAATAGCGGGTTCCTCTATACCTTGATTCCAGAGGTCACTAAGGTAGCCGCCCGATCTGTAACCCGTATTTCACTCACCCCCTCCGCTGCATCCTGGCAATCCTGTTCACGGCCTCGATGTTCCTGATCTCCGCCTGTGGCGGAGACGACCTGATTACAACCGGAAACCTGAAAAACCGCACCGTCAACATCAGCCAGGGTTCAGGGCTCCTGTCACTTGATCCATACCTGCATTTCGAGGCACCGACGTTCAGTATCCAGCGCAACATCTTCGAACCGCTGACCGACACCGATGCCAATATGAACATCATTCCCGCACTCGCTGAATCCTGGTCACACGAGGACACGTTGACCTGGATTTTCAAGCTGCGAAGAAATGTTCGCTTTCATCACGGCCAGACGTTCACGGCCTCCGATGTCGTATTTTCGATCCGGCGCGCATTGGAGTGGCCGCGTTCCCAGATCAAGTCCGAGGTCGCGGTGATTTCAGAAATAACGGCGGATGATGACCACACCCTCCGGATCACAACCTGGAAACCCGATGCAATCCTTCCGCGTCGGCTTACCTCGCTGCTGATCATGGATGCCGAGTCCTCACGTGCAATCCTCGATGAAAAGGGTGAAAGCGGCCTAGCCGTCGAGGGCAACGGTACCGGTCCCTACCATGTCGAGTCCTGGACACGGGACAAGCCGTGCATCCTGAAGGCAAACAAGGCCTGGTGGGGTGGCATCCCCGCGATTCCCCGCCTGAAATTCAGCCCGACATCGAGTGACGCGACGCGCATGGCCATGCTCAAGCAGGGTCGGGTTGACCTGTTTGTACATGTCCCGCCCAGGTTTGTTGAAAATATCTCCGGCATGCCCGGTTACCGCATCGTGGAGCAACCGGGCATCCGGTTGATCTACCTCGGCCTAGATGTTGGTCGTAACGCCTCACCGGGCGTGCATGATTCACCGCCGAATCCGCTGCGCGACCGCCGTGTCCGCGAGGCGATCCTGCTGGCCATTGACAACGGCCTGATCGTTGAAAAAATCATGGCCGGTCATGCCCGACCGGCCGACCAGCTTTTCCCCGCAAACATCGTGGGCCACGAGCCGGATTACAGTCTGCAGCGCCCGAACCCCGGGAAAGCGCGGCGTTTGCTGAGGGAGGCAGGTTATGAAAAGGGGTTTCATGTGCGTCTTGACGGCCCGAACGACCGCTACGTGAACGACGCACGGATCATGGAGGCAGTGGCTGCCCAGCTTGCAAGGGTCAACATAAGGGTTGATGTCAATGCACAACCCAAGGCACGGTTTTTTTCCCAGAACGAGCAGGCACAATGCTCATTCTTCCTGATTGGCTGGTCATGCCACAACGGTGACGGGAGCACGACCTTTGATCATCTCCTGCACACGAATGAACCGCAACGCAACCTTGGTGTGGCAAACACCTCGACACAGTACTCAAACCCTGAGCTGGATCGCCTGGCGGAGGCCTCGGCGAGTGAATTCGATGAAACAAGGCGTGAGGCGTTGTTGCGTCGGGCAAACCGTGTTGCGATGAGGGATCTCGTGCACATCCCGCTCCATTACCAACTAGACATGTATGCACTGTCCAGCCGTGTCGTCTGGCAGCCCCGCACTGATGTCCAAATCCGGGGCGTGGACATCTCTTGGAACCCGGAATGAATGCCCGGCGCAGTCACAATCGTCGCCGGACGCCCCGAAACAAAGGGGAAGAAACTCCCGGGCCGGGGCTAGGCATCCCCTGAAATGGCGGGAAAACGTCTTCGTCGAGCATGCCTATCGCAATCAGCATTCGGAACTGCTATCATTCCTCCAAAATCGCCGGCAGTCTATGACATTGACCACGCCCAAGACACTCGACACCAAGCTTGCAAACCTCGGTGGTGACCCCGCCGCTGGGGACTTCATCATTGCCGATGCCAAGGATGCCGACATGGGGTTGGGTATTGCCGCCACCGGGGCCAATACCGGCCCCAATTCCGGCCACTTTCCATTCCGCTCACTCGGGGATTACCGCCAGTCGATGCGCGATATTGTCGATCAGGGGCTGGTCGACATCATGCTCATGAGCCCGTCCAGCTGTGAACAGCTCGCTATCCATGAGAAGCTGTTCGAAGACTCCATTGTCACGCCGGCCGCACGTGCCAATGACACGACCGACATCTGGCTGGGCATGAGCGGACATTACAGCTGCCAGCCCTCAATCCCGTTCCACTCCGCCACGATTGACCAGATCCGGTGCGGCGAGGTCTCGTGCAACGAAGACAACGATGGCATCGGCGCCGATCTGGGCCTTTACTCGATAACCTTCAACAACGACGCCGTTGTGGATTCCGAGGCACTGCAGCGGTATCGCGAGTTCCGGATCGAGGCGGAACAGAAGGGTTTCCGACATTTTCTGGAGGTGTTCACCCCCAACGCACCGCTCAACCCGATCGAGGATGTTCCACGTTTCCTGAACAACAGTATTGCCCGAGCCCTGGCAGGCGTAACCCGCAAGAGTCGGCCGATGTTCCTGAAAGTACCCTGGTACGGCCCCGAGGCGATGGAACAACTGGTCCACTACGACCCCGGCCTGATCGTCGGGATCATGGGTGGGGCCTCGGGCACGACGCTGGATGCGTTCCAAATGCTCTGGGAAGCTAGGAAACACGGAGCCCGGGCAGCGTTATACGGGCGCAGGATCAACAACAGCGAACACCAGCTGACCTTTGTCAAGGTCCTGCGTCAACTGGCCGATGGCCACATCGAACCCCGCGAGGCGGTGCACGCATACCGTGGCGGACTGGACAAGCTTGACATCACCCCCTACCGTTCACTTGAGGACGACCTGCAACTCACCACCCCGGACGGGCTCCGGTTGCAACCATCGCCGTGAGACTCCCCTGCGTGGCCGCCTGAGAAGTCTGGCGCAGACCAGCCCTCCCTGCTACAATGTCTCGCGTCATTCTCGATTGAGTCCCGGACACACACATGCAAACAGCCGACCCTTGAACAGGAGAGCCCACATCCCATGCAGATCATCGCCAGCAGATCGGTGCACACGGTTCCCGCATCCATGCTTATTATCAAGTCATGGGCCCTTGTCGGCCTGATGATGCTCCCGTGCTCGGGCCGCGCCGCCGACTGGCCGACCTGGCAGGGCACCGACAAGAACGGCATCAGCGCCGAGACCGGCATCCGATACGACTGGACTAAGAACGACAAGCCCCCCGTCCTCTGGCGCGCCGATGTCGGGATCGGCATGAACTGCATCACCGTTGCCGAGGGCGGTGTCTTCACCTACGGTTACCATGACGAGGAAAAACAGGACATCGCCCGCAGGATTGACATCCATAGTGGAAAGGAAGCTTGGAGATTCGGCTACGACTCGGATGTCTTCAGTGAAAACTTCCGCGGGACGGCCAGCACGCCCACGTTCCATGACGGCCGGATTTATGCCATTAGCCGCAGGGGCTACTTCTTCTGCATCAACGCGGACACCGGACAACTGATCTGGGACCATGACGTCCAGGAGGATTTCGGTGCAGCCTCCCAAGGTCACGGCTTCTCCTGTTCTCCTCTGATCGAGGGTGACATGGTGATCATGGACCTCGGCTGCACGATCGCCCTTGACCGCAGAACCGGTGACCTCATCTGGAAGACAAAAAACTACCGGCCCGCCTATTCCTCGGTCCGTGCATTTGATTTCAGCAACCGCCGTTGCCTATGCGTATTCAACGGGACCGGCCTGGTCATCCTCGAGGCCCGCGATGGTCATGAAATCACAGTCCAGGAATGGAACATCAAAGATCCCAACAACGTCAACGCGACCATTCCGACGATCCTGGGCGACCTCGTCTTCTTCAACTCCGTTTACGAAAGCGGAAGCGGGCTGGCCAGGATACACCCCGTTGACGACCCGAAATTGATCTACAAACTACCCAAGCGCACCAACCATCATTTTGCGAACTACGTCCTGAAGGACGGTTACCTCTACGGCATTGAGCCGGAGACCATCCACTGCCTGGAATTCAGCACCGGTCGCGAGGTCTGGGCCGAGGAGGCGGGTTTTGGCCAGGCCTCCCTGATGCTTGCCGACGGGAAGCTGATCGTGTTGGGCAGCGGCGAGCTGGCCTGGGTGGATGCGACCCCCGAGGGTTATCGTGAACACTCGCGATTTGAGTTGTTGCCGGGCACCTGTTACACCCCGCCGGTCCTGTCCGACGGCATGCTATACTGCCGCGACGGCGATGGGAATCTCGCCTGCCTTGATGTACGCGACAGGCATGAGACCAACCCGAAATGATAAATCTTACCGATGTGAACCGTCCCGCGGGAGGGGGGTATCCATTGTTTGGTCTGTGCTTCAGGATTGACGCCGGTCGCCTGTTTGTTAGGATGAAGCTTATCCTTCATGTCGGGGTGTAGCGCAGTTGGCTAGCGTACCTGCTTTGGGAGCAGGGGGTCGCCGGTTCGAGTCCGGCCACCCCGACCATTGAACCTAATAACTTTCAGATGATCCCGATAAGTTGATGAGAGAAGGGAGTGTCATGCGGGCGCTGACGGTGTTCATTACAGCCACGATGCTGGGGACGGTGGTCTGCGCAGAGCCGAGGCTGGAATCCGTCTATCCCATCGGTGGTGCACGCGGCTCAGTTATACAACTGGAACTGAGGGGTTTGGAGCTGGATGGGGCATCTGTAGTATGGCTTGGTCCCGCCACACAAATATTTGCAATGGAACAACCGGATGATGGCGCAGGTCCCGGAGCACCACGGATTTCACGCACCCCGTCAAGCTTGGAGGCGAAAATAGACTCGGTTACATCTGACACGACGGTCAGCCTGAGGTTGACGATTGACCCGGCTGCCAGAGAAGGGCATCACTCAATCGCATTATTGACCCCGCGAGGGTTGAGCAGCTCGGTTTCCTTCCGGGTCAATCCCGAACCGGTGGTCTTGGAAACGGCCTCGAAGCACAATACGCCACAGACCGCACAGCAGGTCAGTCTGCCAGTGGTGATGAATGGTCGGATCGAGACCGAGGGGGAACTGGATTATTACACTTTTGAGACCGAGGCCGGCCGGGAATACCTGTTCGAGGTGGCACCGGCATTCGGACTGGATCCGGTACTGAGCCTGCACGATCGGGAGGGAAGCTGGTTTGATCCGGAGCGTCCCGTGGTGCTCGATTCCAATGACGATCCGGGACGGTTTACCTGGCGCTTTGAGGAAGCGGGCCGCTACCTGGTGAGCGTAAAACCCTTCCTCGGAGTGTATGAACCTGATTTTGCCTACCAATTAAGAATTGTCCCCACCGATGCAGCGCAGAAACCCGGCAGCACACTGGTCTCTCCAAAAATTGTCAACGATGGTCGATTCGGCCGCGATGTCGGCCCGGAACGAATTAAAGGGATCAAGACGCGCAGCCGGTTCGCAGTCGTACCGGCACCCGTATCGGTTGCAGTCAATGTCAGCACATCCGCTGCGGAAACTCCGCCTGAGATGGGTGGGGCAACGCAGGATTCGGTAACGACCGGACCGATTGTGATTGTTCATGAAACCGAACCCAACGATGCACGAGACCAGGCTGTCATGCTAAGTTACCCGGGTATCGTGGAGGGAGCGATCGAACAGCCGGGGGACGTGGATCATTTTAAATTCAGCCTGGCGGGACCGGCGCAGGCTGCGTTTGAAATCCAGGCCCTGGACGCACAGCCCAACCGCTTCACCCCCTGGATCGCAGTGTTTGATGCGATGGGCGAAGAAGTCGCAGACAACCTTTTCCAGCGCGTCGCCGGTGACGGGGATGACTGGGTGGTGGTCAGCGAGCCCAGGACACTGTTCAGTTTTAGACAGGGGGGTGAATATACGGTACATATCCGGGATGTCACCTCACGCATGGGTGGTGCAGATTTCAAGTACCGGCTGCTAGTGCGACCCCAGATTCCGCACGTGGGGAGTGTCCATGTACAGATCAACCCCGTGATTACGGACGCGGGTGCGGATGATAAATCCCCTCCACCGGCGGTCAGTGCCGTGAATATTTCACCGGGACAGGCCCGTACCCTCTCGGTCACCACAAATTATGAGGAAGGTTACTCGGGAGATGTCGCGATTACAATCGAGAATCTTCCCGAGGGTATCCAGGCACTCCCGGCGACACAGATGGAGCCTGAAAAGAGGGAGCCTTTCGAGATGATCAATAAAGACTGGTATGTCTCGAAGACACAGAAAGCGAGCATTTTGCTACTGGCTTCGTCCGATGCCCCGCTGACACGAGTTCCGCAATACATGCGCGTGCATGTTCGGCCGGTTCTGCAGGGTCGCCCCGGCATTTCGCTGCATGTTAAGGATCTACCGGTCGTGGTTGTAGATGAGGCGAACACAGATGATTGATGAACCGATCCGGTAAAGTATCTGCATTCGGGAATGACAAAAACCAGGAACGATGGATAATCAATCAGGTGAATAACATGGAGCTGACTACCGTACCATCCGAAGGCCGCCTGCTGGCATTTGGCCTCTGTGTGATTCTGCTGTCCATGGGTTTACGGCTCTCGTCCGCCGATGAGACATCGGCACAGGCGGCGGATGTGGAGATCACATCGGCGGAGTCCGGGGCACCCGTTTCGCCGAACGATATGCTGGAACCGCTTGAGGCGGAGATCCTAGATCAAGCAGCTGCGATTTTCGAGAACCGATGTTCTATTTGTCATGAATCCGACGGGAATACTGAAGATTCAGCCCTGAACCTTGTCGACACAAACTGGAATCATGGTAACTCCCTGGCGGAAATCGAGCGGGTGATCGCTGAGGGCATCGCCGATACAAAAATGAAACCGAATACAGAGAAGCTGTCGCCGGAAGAAATCAGGCTGGTGGCGCGTTATGTTATTGAACTGAATCAGCGGCAGCAGCTTCGGGAAGAAGAGTTTGCTGCGCTGCAGTCCGGCCGCCGTGAGTTGGTCGCAGATCATGAACTGGTTGACCTGCATATCATCCCGGAATCGCGCACTTTACGTGGTCGACTCGGGACACAGCGCTTTGTTGTCCAGGGTCTCTTTGCGGATGGCCTGGAACGCGACCTGACCGAGCTTGTTTCTTTCAGTGTCTCCGATCCGGCACGCGCGCAGATTAACCCCGAAGGTCAGCTGCGGGTCATGGCGGACGGACAGGTCATTGTGACCGCTGCATTCGGTGACCGAACCGTGGAGGCTCAGCTGGAGATCGAAGGTTCCGGGGAGCAGCGCCCGATCAACTTTGTCCAGGATATCAGCGGGATTCTTACAAGGCAGGGTTGCAACACCACGGATTGCCACGGCAGTGTCAAGGGCAAGGGTGGCTTGAAGCTTTCCATCAATGCACTTTACCCGCGCGAAGACCACCAGTGGCTCATCAAGGGCGGCGATTATCAGGTCCTGACTACCGAACCCGGGGGTGACCCGGTACCACGCATCAACCTTGAGGAGCCGGAACAAAGCCTGCTCCTGACCAAGCCGGCGATGGTGGTGGAGCACGGCGGCGGCCTGCGCCTGAAAGCGGGTTCACCGGAGTATCAAATGGTGCTGCAGTGGATCCGGGAGGGGGCGGCATTTGGCGAGGAAGGTCAATCCATCGCCACCGTTGGGAGGATCGAGGTGTTTCCCCGCTCCATTGTGATGAACGCGGGCGACATTCACCAGTTGCTGGTGACAGCGCATTTTTCCGATGGTCACATCGGAGACTTTACCGACAAGGTTTTGTTCAATTCGAACAACAAGGATGTGGCCGAGGTGGATCCCGATGGACAGGTCCGGGCCGTGGCGACCGGGGAAACGGGGATCATGATCCGCGCGGCAGGTCATACAGGCATTGCCGGCATCGGGGTGATTGCCGACCGCGTGAGCGATTATCCTGCCGTCCCGCGTCATAATTTTATCGACGAACATATCTTCGCCAAGCTGGAAAAGTTTAATATCATTCCGTCCGATCTGTGCAGCGATGAGGATTTTTTAAGGCGTGTTTGCCTGGACGTGGCGGGGCGGTTGCCGCCACCCGCGCGCGTGAAGGCCTTCCTGGCTGATACCGATCCCAACAAACGGAATAAATTGATCGATACGTTGTTCGAGTCGCCCGAGTATGTTGATTACTGGACCTTCCGACTGGCTGAAATCTTCCGTGTCTCACTTTATCATGCGGGATTCAGCAACAAGGGAACAAAGCTTTATCACGACTGGATCCGAGACAGCATCGCACGGGACAAGCCCTACGACCAGATTGCCCGCGAGCGTATCTCCGCCCAGGGTTATGACGGCCCCAGCCGTCACTATGCCCACTGGCCGGTTCCTGAAGCGATCATGTCGGAACAGGTGCGCGTCTTTATGGGCCGGAGAATGGATTGCGCACAATGTCACAATCATCCGTTTGAATCCTGGAGTCAGGATCAGTTTTGGGGTCTGACGGCGTTTTTCGGCCGCATCCGTGGATACGGCCCAAGTTACTACAGTGCGCCGGTCACCGATCTGCCGGGTGGTAATTATGAACACGGCAAGGGCGGTCCGGTGTTGCATCCGCGATCAAAGCAGGTCGTCCAACCCGCCTTTCTAGACGGGGTGGGCTTAACGCAGGAAAACCGTGATGATCCACGGAAGGCGCTTGCGAAATGGATGACCGATCATCCCTATTTCGCCGAAGCCACGGTCAACCGGGTCTGGGGAATCCTTTTCGGGCGCGGAATTGTCGATCCTGTCGATGATTTTCGCTCAACCAATCCCCCGACGCATCCCGAGTTACTCAAGGGCCTGACACGCGATTTCCGCGAACACAACCACAGTCTGAAATACCTAATCAGCACGATTGTGCAGTCGCGTGCTTACCAGCTCTCCAGCATGACGAATTCGACCAACAGCGAAGATATCACGAACTATTCGCATTGGATTCCGAAACGGCTCGACGCCGAGGTCATGCTGGATGCAATTACTGACATTACAGGATCACATGAAATCTTTCGTTATGCCTCGGGCGGTGGCGCCCAGCTGCCGGTTGGCACGCGTGCGCTGCAGCTCAGGGAGTCAGACACCTATCCATGCCGGTTCCTAGATATTCATGGCCGCACGAACCGTGAGATGATTCCCGAGCGTGATAACAGGCCCAACGTTCTACAGGCATTGCACCAGCTGGCGGGCCGCACCTTTACCGAGAAGTTTGAAACAGATTCGAATCGAATCGACAACATGATCAAAAAGGGATTGACTGATCGGCATATGATTGAAACGTTCTGCCTTTCGGCACTCAGCCGATTTCCGAGCGAGCGTGAAACGCGTGAAATTAGTTCGATGATTGCCGCCCTCGAAGAGCGCCGTGATGCACTGCAGGACGCACTCTGGGGATTGCTCAACACCAGCGAGTTCATGTATAATCACTAACGCCCGGAGCGGATCGATCCGCTCCCGCTATCTTGATGACCCGAAGGACGCCACCCATGCCCGATCTCGTTAAAGCCGGCTGTTTGACCTGCACGCGGACGGAAATGAACCGACGGGATTTCATCCGGGCTGGATCACTTGGCCTGTTGGGGCTCAGCCTGAGCCAGTTCCTTCAGTTGCGGGCAGCAGCGGGAGTTGAGAATGTCAACCGGATGGCCAAGGCCCAATCGGTGATCTTCGTCTGGCTGGAAGGCGGGCAAAGCCAGGTCGACAGTTGGGACCCAAAGCCCAACAGCAACTTCAAGCCGATCGGGACCAACGTGGAGGGAATTCAGATCTCCGAATTGTATCCCGGTGTCGCCGGACACATGGATAAGTTATCCATCATTCGATCGATGCATGGTGAAGAAGATAATCATCCGGAAGCAACCTCTTATGCCCTGACGGGGCATCGGCCCAACTCGTCGATGAAATTCCCCAGCGTGGGTGCGATCGTCACCGAGGAGCTGGGTGCAATCAATGAAGTGCCACCGCACGTACTACTGCCCGAGTGGACGACGGAAAAACAATATGAAAAATTCTGGGAAGGTGCATTTCTCGGTCCGCATACCAACCCGCTGGTTGTACCGGACCCGAGCCAGCCCGACTATAAGGTGGTGGATCTCAGCCTGCCGAAATCAATCGACCTGAAGCGCGTGGAAAACCGTCGATCTTTTCTGGAAATGTGGGACCATTTTCACCGGCAGAAGGTTGCCATGGCCGAGTACGAAGCCATGGATTCTTACAGGGCACAGGCATTGGAAATGATCCTGGCGCCGGCTGTCCGCGACGCCTTCGATATCTCGCAGGAACCGGACAATCTGCGTGATCGATATGGACGGGATACAGTCGGCCAGAGCCTTTTGCTGGCACGACGCCTGGTGGAAGCCGGGGCACGATTCGTCACGGCCTCGGGTTATCATATGAACAGTTGGGACACGCATGGCGATCATGATCAAAGAAACCAGAATAAGCTGGCTCCGCCGCTGGACAAGGGACTCTCGGCGCTCATCGGCGACCTGGACGAGCGGGGGCTACTGGAATCAACGATCGTGGTCTGCATGGGTGAGTTTGGTCGCACACCGCATATCAATGTTAACGACGGACGGGACCACTGGATGCATTGCTGGTCGTGCCTGGTTGGAGGCGGCGGACTGGCAAGTGCAAAGATTGTTGGGGCCAGCGACGAGCAGGGGGGACGGGTCGCCGAAAATCCGACATCCGTCGGCGACTTGTATGCAACACTTTACAAGGCATTGGGAATTGACTGGAATAAGACCTACATGACACCGATCGGCAGGCCGATCAAGCTCGCCAACGCGATCGACGACGAAACCGGCCGACCCCTAGCCGGGCTAATTTGATTCACAGAACCCTCGCAAGTTAACCCATTTCTCACATTTCGTCAGATCTCTCCCCGATAAGACGGAATAAGAAAGTAATCGAGGCAGTGCATCGATATTCCCCTTTGAGACCATGAATGCGGGCACTGGCATGCTCGATCGCTTTCCTCCTATGGCCTATTACAGGGATTCACGGGAACCCGATACGATGCGTTGGAGGAGACCTTATATGTCGAACCGCGTTATACATAGAGGAAAACTTCGACGTCTTCCTCTTCACACCCCCGGAATACGGCAAAGGGGGGCTAAAAGATGAGAGTCATTTCTGGATGTCAGACATGGAACCATCGATATTGACCGCACCAGCTACAGCCCATACAGCTGTGTTCGAGATAGTGAGTCCGAAATGGTTTCCTCTCCAAGGGCCGTGATGCGCAATATTCGTGCGATTTCGTTCTCGGTGTGGTTAACTGACATGTTCCCGACTTAATTTGCGCTGCAGACAAAAACGGACTGGGGTTCAGCAAGCATGAACTTGAAGGATAAGGTGGCAGTAGTGACCGGGGCTGCTCAAGGAATCGGCTCGGGTATCGCACGGGTATTTGCCGAAGAAGGTGCTCGTGTTATTGTTGTGGATATCCAAGAGGACCAGGGCCACGCTGAAGTGGAAAACATTGTCTCCCAGGGCGGCATGGCGGAATTTATTCAGGCGGACGTGTCTCAGGAAGCGGATGTAACAGCCGTTTTCGATCGTGCGGTACGACAGCACGGAACAGTCCACATGGTGGTCAACAATGCCGCCATATGTCTTGTAAAGACCGTTGAAGAATCCACGGTGGAGGAATGGGACCGCGTGATGGCGGTCAATGTACGTTCCATCTTCCTGACGACAAAGTATGCCGTCCCGCAAATGAGAAAGCAGGGAGGAGGCAGCATCGTGAATGTGGCCTCCGTGGGAAGCTTTATCGGTCAACAGCAAACACCGGCGTATATTGCGAGTAAGGGCGCAGTCCTTTTGCTCACTCGAACGCTTGCCGTCGACTACGGCCCTGACAATATCCGGGTAAACTGTATCTGCCCGGGCATCACGGACACACCCATGCTTCGATATCACCTCAATCAAAGTCCCGATCCGGAACAAAACCTGAAGGATCGTCTCCGACGAGTCCCAACAGGCCAGATCCTTCAACCGGAGGGCATGGGTCGGGCCACGGCATTCCTGTGCGGCGAACATGCACAGGGAATCACCGGCGCCTCCCTGGTGGTGGATGGGGGTTACATTTCCTGTGCTGAGTTTTCTCCCTGAAAAGAAGACCGAAGGAAAGACCAATGCCCTGATTCGGGAATCGTTGCTATCCAGAATTCAGGCCGTTTTGCATCTGATAACGTCATCAGGAATCTTGTGGAAATGGGGGATATTATGAAATCAACCAGTATCGGCTTGGCCGTGCAATGCCTCATCATGCTGTCGCCTACAATCTGGCCCATCCCGAATGCAGCAGCGGCAGCCGAAGACGGCACAAAAGATTGTCGGGTCGATCACACGGAAAATTTATTAACGTTAAGTAACGAATCGTTCCGATGGACCATCGACATATCGAATGGTCCGAAAGCCGTTGCGTGTGAAAATCGGTTGACGGGCACACGGATCGACCTGCATGGCGGCGAGGAGGCATCCCTGCGATTTTCGGGAGCCCGCGAAGCTCAGCTCCGGGAAAAAGGCCAGGACAAGTCAGGCCACCAGCGCCTCGAACTGGTCGATTGGAGACAGGCGCCGGGGGGTGACGAGGAGGAAGACCCCAGCCAGGAAATGGGATTCGCCAAGGGATATCATCAACCCGATTTTAACGATTATAACTGGCCCCTCACATCCTCGCCCTGGGAGCTCAATCACGGGGCCGCCGCACATACCATCGATATTCCCCGCCGATCGGGTTTCAACTGGTTCCGGCACCGCCTTAATCTGCCCACCAACGCCGATGGACAGATCGTTGACATTGTTTTGGGTGGGTGCGGCATCTATGACTTCGGAAACCAGCGGGTGTTCGTCAACGGTGAGCTGGTCGGCGCGCGCGAGATCGAGCAGAAGTGGCAGGAACCGGGGATATTCCGACTGACGCCGGGTGACCCAGCATACAAGGCGCTGCGTTTCGAGCAACCCTGGGAATGGAAGCCCAATGTCATCGCCGTCCAAGCCTGGAACTGTTTCGACAACCGGCCGAGATCCCTGAGGGAACTGGATCAAGGCAGGTGGTTCACCCCCAGCCGGGAACTCAGGCTTCAGGAACATTTCGTTACAGTCGGAGAAGCATATCGAAACGTTTCAATGACCAGAGTAACCGATGTTGATGTGCAATCGGAGGGCGAGGAAGGAAGAGTGCGTCTCGGCGTGGAAACCTCTCTCCCGGGTTTGAACGGATCGTTGTGGTACGAGTGGAACGCATCGGAACCCGCCTTGCACAAGTGGCTGGAACTGGACAACCGGGCGCTGGCCAGCCTGATGCTGGAGGTCAACCTAGGTCAATATGCCATGGATCTCCCTTCCACTGAGGGATTCAGGGGTTTTCCCGTGTACATCAACGGGGAAATCTACTGCAGCATTGCCCATCCGGCAGGGGTAGCCCAGGGCGGCTACGGAACTGTGCGCCTTTGTCACTTTCCCGGCCAGTATCTGTGGCCGGGGGATTCGTATACAACGAAAAAAGCCGTCATTGGCTTTGCCGAAACGGGAGGGGCGGTGCAGGCCTTCCGTGACTACATCATCCGGCGGGCACCACGCAAGGCCCAATCGTATGTGATGTGGAACGGTCTGGGAACAGTCTGGGCGCGTCCACCCTGGTACACTTCCTTGTCGGTTGACTGGCAGACGACAGATCCTGCGACCGAGCAGAAGTTAATGTCCCAGCTGGACAAGATGGAGGAACTGCAGAAGTCGCCGGGACTCTTCTTCGATATTTTCTGGATCGATGCCGGATGGAGAACACCCGAAGTGTTCCCCTTCATTACCGGACAACAGCAATACAACGGCCGGCTTCGCCCTGCAATGAAACAGTTTTCCCGTTCCGGTTGGCCGGAGGGTCCCGGAAACATGATCGAGCGAATCGAGGGCCTGGGAATGCGTCTGGGATTATGGCTCGGCCAGGGTCATATGGGCTGCCATTCACTGCTGGATACACAACAGATATGGCGCGAGGCATTCAGGCATCATATCCAGGTCAATCATGTGGCCGGATTCAAATTTGACGGCATGATTCAACGTTGCTGGAGTGTCGATCACAATCATCTGCCCGGGAAATACTCCATCGAGATGTGCGCGGACGGGAAAATTAACGTTTATAATTACGCGCGTAAACTTGATCCGGATATCCAGCTGATCTTCTTCTATGGCCATGATTCCCCATGGTGGCTTCTCTGGGGAAACTCCATCTATGACTGGGGGGTTGGGATGGAGGCCGCTTCACCCACATTCGTGCCGACACCCCTTACGATAAGGAACAGCGTCGCCGTGGGGCTCGACCAGGCGCTCCAGTTTGATGCTGACGTGCCACCACAGGGGAAGAACTCACTGGGAATCTGGTTTTCAAAGACGGTCTGGAACAATTACATCGGGCCCAAACACTGGCTACCGGCCATGGTTATGGATATCAGCCGGGGAAACGCTGTCGCCAACCCCTGGGTTAACCTGAAGACCGACATCCAATCCCACGAATACCCCATTCTGGCTCACCTGACACGCCTTCTGAAAAGTTCACCGGACTGCTTCCTGAACACGAGTCCCATTCTGGGTTCTGCTTGGAACGAAGAGCCTTATGGTTATCTGGGATCTAGTGGCCGGAAATCATTTGTAACCGTCAACAACCCGACTTGGCGGGACCGGGAAATCTCGGTCGAATTGGGGCCTGACCTGGGCTTGGTATCGCAGGGGAAATGGGAGATTTATATGCATTTTCCCGTCATCGGACGAGTGACCGCTCCCGATGAAACAGCATCGCAAGTGAAGCGAGTGTGGCACAGCGGAGAGCGGCTGAGCTGGCGACAAAGTCCCTTCGAGGTGTCGCTCCTGGAAATTACCCCGGCAGGTGACGGCTCCGTCATGGATAAATCCTGGGAAGAATTCCGACTGCCTGTTGAACCGTGGGATCATCCAGCGCGTGAACTGGTAATCCGCGCGAACTCTGCTGCCCAGCCATCCGGGGACAAGACTGGTAGACAGCGTTCGATCGTCATGGACATTCCCCCCCATGATATCCCGGGTCTCCTGGCGCTTGTGCTGCGAATGACCCAAGACGGTCATCATCACAAAGCCAACTACTTCTCCGAGACATCTCTCAGCGGAACGATCGGCGGTGGAGAGGTAGGTCCTGCCGGGCCAGATAATGAGTTTCCAATCCAATACACAACGACACCAGAAAAGCAGACAAGCAGCTGGATTGTCTTCGAGATCCCTCTGGAAGCATCCCAAGAAACCCGTCATGCAGAGCTGGTCCTTTGGGAGAAGTTCTCCGATGTCGTTTCGGTCGAAACAAGGGCTCACCTGCTGCATGCGCAGTCGAGAATGGCCGGGGATTTCTTCTGAGGCGTCATGGGCCCGACTGTCCGCAATGCAGATCGAGACAGGCTTGCCGGTCTCCCCGTGTATGTGCATGGTTATTCAGTCTTGATCATCTATGATGGTACAGGTAGAATGTCGGCGCTGAATAATCTAGAAACATGGTTCTCCTGCGGTGATAGGAAATCATCGAGGATTTAGGCTTGATGTAAGGGAGGAAGTCCGCGTGCTATTATCCCGGGAAGATGTCGAATTTTTCAAAACACATGGATATCTCGTGCTGGAAAATCTGTTTACCGCCGATGATCTTTCCCCTGTCAATCAGGTCATCAGTGAATGGGTGGAGCATGGCAAGGCTCTCGAGGAAAGCGACGAGGTAATCGACCTGGAGGATACACACACACCGGAAAAACCCAGGATACGGCGCATTAAGCGCCCGTATCAAAATCATCAGGTCTTCCGGGACTTTGTACGTCGCCCCGATTACATGGGGGTGATCAGTTCGCTGATTGGGCCCAACATTCGCCTGCACACCTCAAAACTGAACCTCAAGCTGGGTGGTTTTGGCGCGCCTGTTCAGTGGCATCAGGATTGGGCCTTCTATCCACACACCAATGATGATGTTCTGGTGAGCGGGGTTATACTCGATGATATGGTTGAGGACAACGGGCCGTTGCTGGTTATACCGGGATCCCAAAAGGGGCCTGTTTTCGATCACCACCATGATGGTTGTTTTATCGGAGCCTTCGATACTGAAGCTTCCGGCCTGGATTTTTCGAAGGCCGTCAAGCTGACGGCCCCGACCGGATCCCTGGTAGTGTTTCACTCACGCATCGTTCATGGGTCCGAATTGAACCGTTCGGAATTGCCGAGACGGGTGCTTTATTACGAACTGACTGCGGCCGATGCCTGGCCCTTGGGGGGAACCTACTCCATGCCTCTGATCCCCGACCTGGATACTTACAACGGGCTGATCGTGGCCGGTGAACCAACACTTGAGCCAAGGCTTGAAAAAGTACCTGTCCGAATTCCCCTGCCCGTGCCTGAAGGGCCCCAGGGAATTTACATCCTTCAAAAACAGATGAGGAAACCAGCCTTTGAAAGTTCCGGAAACGGTTGAAGGATGCTCCATTGAAGGGGAAATCGTGGCCAAGTTGCCCACGTCATTGGAACCGTGAAAATCAGATCCCTGCAAAGTGAATTTCTTTGGTGACGAAAAAACAGGGCCGGCCGTTCAAGGTCGTTTCAAGTGCCGATTTCATCGGTTTCATGGGACCGGATGGAGACAGGGATATCGGGCTCTCTGTGTTTGACGGACATCCGGATATCCAGTTCAGAACACTCGATGAGCACAGCGGGGAAATCCTGCCCGCGCAAATACAAAATGCCCATGGATTGATCCTGGCCACACCCACCTTGACCCGACAAAGTCTCCGTCAATGTGGGGATTTTCTGGCGGTGGGCAGGTTCGGGGTTGGTTATGACAGCGTGGACGTGACCGCATGCACTGAAGCGGATGTCCTCTTGTTTATCACGCGGGGCGCGGTGGATTATTCGATGGCTGAGGCGACCCTGCGCTGGATGCTGGCGCTGTCCCATCACTTGACGGTAAAGGATCGTCTGGTGCGTCAGGGACTGTGGGATCAAAGAGACCTCTATATGGGGACCGAGCTGCGTGACAGGACACTGGGGCTTGTGGGCTGTGGAGGTATCGGACGGTCCGTTGTCCAGTTGTGCGGCGGGTTTGGAATGAAGCAACCCCTGGTCTACGACCCCCACTTGACTCCCCGGGAAGCCAAACAAACGGGTGTTCGAACTGTCGGGCTGGATGAGCTGCTGGCATCGTCTGATTTTGTCTCAGTCCATTGCCCCCTAACCGACGAGACACGCAACCTGATCGGGGCACGTGAGATCGCCCTGATGAAACCGACAACCTACCTTATCAACACTGCACGCGGGGGGATTATCGACGAGGATGCCCTGTTCGATGCGCTCGTCAGCAGACAGATTGCCGGCGCCGCCCTGGATTGTTTTGTCGGTGAACCTCTGGCCGAACCGCCCAGATACGCGGGTCTGGATAATGTCCTGCTGGCACCCCATTGTATCGGCTGGACCCATGAGTTGTTTCGGGACATGGGTATTATGGCCTGCCAGGGAATGGTCGACCTTTTCCTGGGCAATCCCCCCCGAACTGTCATCAACCCTGAGGTCATGGACCGCCCGGGATTCAAGGCAAAATGGGCTCGTGTGCGTGGTGTAACGGCGTAAAGTCCAGATTTCATGGAGGTACGGACGACTTGAACCAGCCCTTGGAACCCTCACAACCCAAAGGCGGGTACCTGCATTGGATCATCCTAGGCATCCTGTTCCTAGCCAGCGTGAATAATTACCTCGATCGCCAGGTGCTTTCTGTCTTGAAGCCGATCTTCCAAGACGACAAGAGCTTGGGAATCACCGAGGTCCAGTATTCTTACATTGTGATGGCCTTTCTGCTGGCTTATGCCGTGATGTACACGGGCAGTGGGAAGCTTGTCGATATTCTCGGGGGGCGACTGGGTGTGGCCTACTGCCTTTTTTCCTGGTCACTGGTGGCCGTCGGGCATGCATTGAGCTCGGGCTGGAAAAGTCTGTGCTCGTTTCGATTCCTGTTGGGTTTGTCGGAACCCGGACTCTTTCCCGGCGGGATAAAGACCATTTCACGGTTTTTTTCCGAGAAACAGCGGGGGCTAGCCATTTCCCTAATGATCAGCGGCATCAGTATCGGCTCCATCATTGCACCCCCTCTAATCATCAAGCTGAACGACCTTTACGGTTGGCGGATGACATTCGTGATCACAGGTGCATCCGGGTTCTTATTGCTGATCCTGTGGTTGTTGGTTTATCCCAGATCAGCCGACAATGACAAGGGTGTGGCACCAGGAACGGCGGATGACAAAGCAGATGGAAGTAAAATTCGCTGGAGGGATCTCTTTAAATATCCGCAAACACGGGCTTTTTTCGCAGCTCGCTTTGTGGGGGATCCCGTCTGGTATTTTATCCTGTTCTGGCTGCCCGGATATCTGGTCAATCAGAGGGGATTCTCCATCGAATTGATGGGCAGAACAGCATGGATTCCATTCATCGGGATGGATCTCGGGCTGATCCTGGGCGGCCTACTGGCGGGTTACCTGATCAAGATGACGGGCAGGGTATTCTTTGCCCGCAAGACATTGATGGCCGTTGCCGGCATCCTAATGCCTGCCGGAATCCTGAGCTCCCAGTTCGACTTCGTAAACCCCTTCTTGATCATTATGTGTCTCGCCATCGCGACCTTCGCAATGGGCCTCTATGCCTCCGCACTGCATTCGCTGCCAAGTGACATCTTCCCCTTCCATATCGTGGCCTCCGTTTATGGCCTGGGAGGAACAGCCGGGGCGATTGGGGGATTTCTGTTCACCAAACTTGTTGGCCTACTGGCAGAAAAGGATCTATTTCTCAACATCTTCATCATGGCAGGGGCGATGTATCCGGTCTCTGTCCTGATGATGTGGTTTTTCGTCAAACCGATTTCCAAAAAACAATCCGGCGATGGGAAGGAAGAATCTGGCTGACATCAAGGGCGCAACCCGGGATAATCCGGACGATCAGGGCATGGGGTGAACGACCGGGGATACCGGCCCGTATGAGAAGTCGTCAGCGGCTTCAACCAGAAAAATAATGATGGGAAGCGGCAATCATCGGCAGGGATTTTTCGGCGGGAATTCGGGTGGTCATGCCTGATGTTCAAAGAACCATCTGTTCGTCCTGGATTATTGTCTGGAGACTTCAGATTCAGATCCCTTTGTGATGCAGCCCAAAGTCCTCAAGTGTAACGGAAAGAGGTCTCCAGATGGGATATACAGGCCACGACGAGTTGGATCAGATTCGCGGGAAACGAGATGACTGGGAGACAACCGAGCTGGCTCAGGCCCTGTCAAGAACACCGGAGAACCGGGAAAAGTTTCAGACCCTTTCCGGTATTTCCGTTAACCGCATCTACACACCCGAGGATCTCCGGGATTGGCATTATGAGAATGAACTGGGTTTCCCCGGAGCCTATCCCTTCACCCGGGGTGCCTATCCCACGATGTATCGGGGGCAAGCCTGGACTCGGCGACAGATCGCCGGCTTTGGAACTGCCCTTTCCACCAATGAGCGCTACCGGTTCCTATTAGCCAACGGGCAGACCGGACTCAGCACCGACTTCGATCACCCCACCTTGACCGGCTATGATTCCGATTTTCAACTGGCTGAAGGCGAGGTTGGGCGCCTAGGCGTCGCGATTGACACGATCCGGGACATGGAGGAGCTTTACAAGGGCATCCCCCTGGACCAGGTCAGCGTTTCTCTCACCATCAATCACCCTGCCATCGTCCTGCTCAGCATGCTGCTGGGTGTGGCGGAGACACGCGGTGTCCCGTGGACGAAACTGCGCGGCACCGTGCAAAACGACTCCCTCAAGGAGTTCCACGGCCAAAAGACCTATGCCCTGCCACCGGCTGCATCGCTGAAGCTGACCACCGACGTGGTTGAGTTTTGCACCCTACACGGTGTTCCGAACTGGTATCCCATTTCCATTTCCGGCTACCACACGCGCGAGGCCGGCTCGAATGCAATCCAGGAACTGGCCTTTACCCTAGCCCAGGGTATGGCCTATGTGGAGTCTGCCCTGAAACGAGGCCTTGATGTGGACCAGTTTGCCCACCGTTTCTCCTATTTCTTCGGGTGCCACAATGATTTCTTCGAGGAGACCGCCAAATTCCGGGCGGCTCGTCGCCTGTGGGCACGCATCATGAAAGACCGCTATCAGGCCAAGAAGCCCGAGTCCTTGCGAATGCGTTTCCATACGCAGACGCTGGGGTCAACCCTGGTCAGGGAGGATCCCATGAACAACATTGTCCGCGGTTCCCTTCAGGCCCTGGCGGCAGTCTTGGGCGGCACCCAATCCCTCCATGTCAGCGGCTATGACGAAGCCTATGACATCCCCTCGGAGGATGCCATGAAGGTGTCACTTGCCACGCAGCTTGTTCTGGCCCACGAGACTGGGGCGGCCAATACCGTAGACCCCTTGGCCGGGTCTTACTTTGTCGAATCACTAACCACAACCATCGAAGAGCAGGCATGGACATACCTCAACAAGATCGACGACATGGGTGATGGGAGCATGATGCACGGCATGCTCCGGGCAATCGAATCCGGCTACATTGAGCGTGAGATCGCAAATTCGGCTTACGAATACCAGATGGCCATTGAAGCCAAGGATTACGTGGTGGTGGGTGTCAACGAATATCAACCTGTCACCAACCAATCCCTGCAGGTGTTCGAGTTTGACCAGGCGGAAGAGGAACGTCAGCTGGAACGGCTTCGTGAGGCCAAACGATCCCGGTCAGGAGAGACAGTCGAGCGCGCCCTTACAAATATCAGGCATGACGCTGAGTCCGATAAAAATCTCTTTCCCGCAGTACTCCACGCAACGAAAGCCTGCGCCACCGGGGGCGAGATCATGAGTGCCTTGCGAGAGGTGTATGGAGAGTATCGTGACCCGGGTGTATTTTAATATGACCTGCCACCGGAGGTATATGAAATGATTGACAGGCAACGTCCCATTCGAGTGATCGTGGCCAAGGTTGGCCTGGATGGCCATGACCGGGGCATCAAAGTTATTGCCCGGACACTGCGTGATGCCGGGATGGAAGTCATCTACCTGGGGATGCGTCTCCCATATGAGGAGATCGCTGCTGCTGCCGTGCAGGAGGATGTGGACGTGATCGGGTTAAGCATCCTGTCGGGAGCCCATATGCGCCTGATGCCCAAGCTGATCGATGCACTCAAGGCTCAGGAGGTCTCGGATCGGGTGCGGGTCATCGTTGGTGGAACCATCCCTGATGACGACATTGAGCCATTGAAAAAACTCGGCGTCAGCGGCGTGTTCCCCGTGGGGACCTCCACGCGGGATATCGTCAATTTCATTCATTCAGGATGTAATGAAACCCCGGGGAGTACGAAATAAGCCAATAACCTTCAGCATCAAGTCAGATGCTTTCGTGACTTTTGTTATACGCCCAACACTGCGATGAAAAAAATGCATTGGCCCCCCGAATACGACCGGACATACCTGCCACCCGTGCAAAACGAGCACTGGGACCATGAACGTGAAACCATGGATCCGGATCGACGTGAGGCCCTCATCCTTGAAAAGCTGCGCCATCAGGTTCGATACGCCTTCAACAACTCGGCTTTCTATCGAGAATTCTACGGGAAAGCTGGAGTCGATCCATCCGACATCCGTGGTCTTGATGAATTTCGCCAGTTGCCCATTCTCACCAAGGACCACATTCGCCAGGAGCAAGAGGCCTATCCACCCTTTGGCCGCCATCTCTGCATTCCCGAAAACAAGATATTTCACATACATGGCACCTCTGGCACCACAGGTCGCCCCAGCATATTTGGATATAGCGCAGGAGACTGGAAACGCATCGGTGATGCCCATGCCCGCATTCTCTGGAGCGCCGGGGTTCGACCCGGCGACCGCATGATCATCTCCGCCGTCTTTAGCGCCTACGTCGGAAGCTGGGCCACATTGCTGGGAGCCCAGCGCCTAGGCGCCCAATGTTTTCCATTCGGCGCCGGGGCACCGGGACAAACAGAGCGCACCGTGGAGTGGGCCACCCTAGTCAAGCCCACAGTTTTCTACGGAACCCCCTCATTCGCGCTTTACCTTGGCGCGACAGCCCGTCGTCTGGGGGTGGATCCACGCCACGACCTGGGCATCCGGCTGATGGTATTCTCCGGCGAACCAGGGGCGAGTATTCCCGCGACTCGCAAAGAGATCGAGGAAACTTTTAATGCCCATGTTGTGGATCAGGGAAGCATGGCGGAAATGACTCCCTGGGCAACCAATTCGGGCTGCCGCCATCTGCAATGCGGCATGCACCTGTGGCAGGACATCGTGTACACGGAGCTGCTCGACCCAACGACGAAGGCACCGGTGAATATGGGCGGAGAGGGCGTGCCCGTATACACCCATCTGGAACGCACGTCCCAGCCCATGATACGATATTGGTCGGGCGACATCTCCCGTTGGGATATGGTTTCCTGCCCGTGTGGTCGAACCTATCCCACTCTGCCGAAAGGTATCTACGGCCGAGTGGACGACATGATCATCGTCCGTGCCCAGAACGTCTTCCCCTCCAAGATTGAGGACTCCCTGAGGACGCTGGATGAGTTCGGTGGTGAATTTCGACTTATCCTAGACCGTCCCCACGGAAAACTGGACACCTTGACCATCCAAGCCGAGGTTTACCCGGAGATCTATGCCCTGAAGGAAAGTCAGCCCGACACCTTTGCCCAGGTCGAGCGCAAGTTCGTCGAGGAACTGCGCCGTGCCATCGGCGTTGGGGTGGCTCTGGAGCTACGACCTCAGGGGGAATTCGACCGGGCACAGCTCAAGTCACGACGTATAATACACAAGGGCCCAGGCCGTGAAAATTGACAGGATGAATGGCATCGAAGATAATGAATGAGGGTGCTACAGGAAACCGCACCATTGCCATCGGGCGGAACCCCCTGGCAGATAATGGCGGGAGGTTCGCTGAAAATTGAACTCGACTGCTTCCTCAAGGGACAACAGCGACACAGGTTCTCATGAGATTCATGATCAGATTCGGCGCATGCGATCTGGTGACATTGCCGCCTTGGCCCGTCTGCTCACGCAGGTGGAACAGGGTGGAGAAAATGCCGCATCGGTTCTTAAGGCTGCACATTCATGCACGGGTAATGCCCATGTTGTTGGTATTACTGGACCTCCCGGAGCCGGCAAAAGCACTCTTGTCGGCCAACTGACAGCTCTCCTACGAAAGGATGACAAACGTGTAGGGATCCTGGCTGTCGATCCATCCAGCCCATTTACCGGCGGGGCCTTTCTGGGAGACCGGGTTCGACTCCAGCATCACTACCTCGATCGGGAAGTGTTTATTCGCAGCATGGCAACGCGCGGGGCTACAGGAGGATTGTCCCATATGTCGGGCGGCGTGGTCCGTGTTCTCGATGCATGGGGTGCCGGAGTCATCCTGGTCGAAACGGTCGGTGTAGGCCAGACTGAACTGGATATTATGAACACGGCGGATACAGTGGTGATGGTGCTTACTCCCGAGTCTGGAGACGCCATACAGGCGCTCAAGGCAGGGCTTCTGGAAGTTATCGACATATTTGTTGTCAATAAAGCGGATCGCGAAGGGGCAAACCAGCTGGTAACCAACCTGAACAATACAATTGGCCTGGCCGAACCCCATTCAGAATGGATCCCTCCTGTATTGTCCGCACAGACCCATATCGGCGAGGGGGTGGATAAGATTGAGGAGGCCGTCAAGAAGCACCGTGAACTATGGCTTACTTCCCCGCATCTTTCCAAAAAACGTTGTGAGAGACGGCGTCAGGAGTTTGTCAGGATAGTCAAGGCAAGGGTCGAGGAATATCTTAACCAAATAGATCCGCAGGAAACCCGGGTGGCGGGTCTGCTGGACCGGGTGGCCAATGGAGAACAAAACCCATTCGTTGCTGCATGGGACTTCCTGAGCGAGGGGGACCTGCTCCAAAAACTGTCATCGAAGCAATAAGCGTGAATCGGCAAGAAGATTGCAGGAGGAATGATCAATGCATGGGCTGGACGGCAAAGTGGCCTTGGTTACCGGCGCCGGGCGTGGAATCGGTCAGGCGATTGCCCAACGGCTGGTCCAGGAGGGGGCCAAAGTGGCGGTCACCGATATCGATGGAGCCGCTGCCGAGGCTGTTGCTACGAATATCGGGGCCAGCCCCCAGGCGCTCCGCATCGATGTAACGGACTTGGACAATGTGCGAACCGGTGTGGCGGCGATTGAAAAAGGGACAGGTCCCATTGATGTACTGGTCAATAATGCGGGCTGGGACAAAGTGGAGCCCTTTCTCAAGAGCAGTGAAGAGACCTGGGACAGGGTCATTGACATTAACCTTCGGGGGGCGATCAATTGCGCCAAGGCGGTGTTGCCGATGATGGTCCAGCGAGGTCGGGGGCGTATCGTTAACATCAGTTCAGACGCTGGGCGGGTTGGCTCAACGGGCGAGGCGGTCTACTCTGCAGCAAAAGGCGGGATCATTGCCTTCACAAAAACCCTTGCACGCGAGATGGCCCGTCACCGGATTTACGTCAACGTCGTCTGTCCTGGCCCAGCCGACACTCCTTTGATGGAGGAAATCACACGGTCAAACCCTCGCTTGGTCGAATCCCTGAAACGCGCCACACCCTTCGGTCGGCTGGCAGAGCCTGATGAGATTGCTGCAGCCGTTGCATTCTTTGCCTCGGATGATGCCCGGTTCATCACGGGCCAAACCCTCTCAGTGAGCGGGGGACTGACGATGGTCTAGATACATAGGGTATAACGCGCCGCCTCGCGCCTTCGCAAGATCGGATGTAAAGGTCGGAATCGTCCACATTCCATTGATTTAAGCCACGCCTCTGTAGTTTCCCGGGGACACCGGAACACGGGGAAAAAGTTTTAAGGAGAAGCCTATTATGAATGCTTTCAGAGGCAACCGAGTTGGCTCACACATGATATTGCCGCTTATCACGATCCTGACCACTCTGTCAGGGGTCCGTGCCCAGGTTCAGCCACCATCTGGGGACCCAAGCATTATCCATCCGGGCGCTCGGATCGAGAAACTGTTTGAGGGCGCATGCCTGTTGAGCGAGGGTGTCGCGGCCGGCCATGACGGGATGATCTATTTCAGTGACATCAGTTTCACGGCCAAATGCAGGGATGATAAGGGCGTCCTGGAGGCGGGACACATTTGGAGATACAATCCAGCCACCGACATGACCTCGATTTTCAGATCTCCCAGCGGAATGTCCAACGGCATCAAATTTGATGCCGTTGGGAACATGATTGTCGCTGAAGGGGCGGATTATGGCGGGCGCCGAGTCATCCGTACCGACATGCAGACCGGCAAAAGCCACATTATTGCAGGTTTGTATGAAGGACGACCGTTCAATGCACCCAACGACATCACGATCGATGAGACAGGCGCGATATACTTCAGCGACCCCCGGTATCTGGGGCATGAACCGGTTGAACAACCACTGCATGCGGTTTACCGGATTAATCCTGACGGCTCGATTGACCGGGTCATCACGGATGCCGGGAAACCCAATGGCATCGCTATCTCACCGAACCAGAAAACCTTGTATGTGGTCTGTCACGACAATGGATCAACGGGGATGTTCCGGCTCCCCGAAGGGACGGCCGTCAGAAAGGGACAAATGGCGTTGCTGGCTTACGACCTAGCAACGGATGGTTCCGCCTCCTTCAACAGGACACTTGTTGACTACTCCCCGGAAGATGGACCGGACGGCCTAGTCCCGGACATGGACGGGAATATCTATGTGGCGGAACGTGCCGATTCCCGTTTCGGGGTTGCGGTCTACTCACCCGGCGGGAAGGAACTGGCGCATATCCCAACCGAGTACAAGCCCACGAATGTCGGTTTTGGACGCGGGGAGGCGAGCAAGACGCTTTACATCACCGCCGGGGCGGGCCTCTACCGGATCCGATTGCTGAAAGAGGGTTATCACGTCGGTCGGAGGTGAAACGACATCCGTACAAAACATGCGCATTGGCCTTGAATCTGCAATTTATCGGACATCAGCGGATCCCAAACGGCATGACCCATCCATGATGGGGCCAAGACCGAGTGACGCCAAGGGATGCTTGATCCTGTCCTGCCCTCAAGCCAAAAAACACCCACAACTCTGGCCCATACGAATCAAGGAGCTTATCAAGATGCGGTATCCCGCGATATCCCTATGCATTTCCTGCCTGGCGATGGTCCATGCTGCGGGGCCGGGCGTCATCACCTACCAGGGGAGTCTCACGACCCCGGACGGCGCGCCCCAGGCCGGTGGATCCTATGACATGGAGTTCAAGCTCTGGGGCGCAGCCTCGGGCGGCGACATGCACTGGATGGAGGCGCACGCCGGCGTCAACGGCGTCGTGGTCACGAACGGGGTGTTCAGCATCGACCTGGGCGGTATCACACCGTTTCCTGCCGACCTGTTTTCTCAGGCCCCCAACTTGTGGCTTGAAGTGGCAGCGGACGTTGACGGGAACGGGATCACCGGGGATGAGGTATACAGTCCCAGGGTGCGGTTCACGGCGACGCCTTATGCCTTT
>CAYYNQ010000028.1:0-13435 GCA_964473105.1 uncultured Candidatus Sumerlaeota bacterium
GGATAAAAATCCTGCAGCAGTGACGGAAAGCCACAACATCAAAGATCCCTTCCTCATCCAGAAACCTAAGCAGGAAGATCGAGGCAAGCTTGCAGGCAGTATCGTCCAGAAACATGATATCGGAACATGGGTTTGACGCACGGATGCGGTCGGTGTTGGGGCATGTGTGCCAGTCGTTGATCGTCGTGTCATACTGCACACCCGGATCCGCACACCGCCATGCGGCCCTGCAGATCATGTCGAGCAGTGACTGCGCATCCTTGCGTTCAACCAAATCACCCGTGGTACGCGACCAGGTTCCCCAGTCCTTCCCCTCTTGGGCTGCGTTCATGAACTCGTCGGTGACCCGTACCGAATTGTTGCTGTTCTGACCCGAAACCGTGTGGTAGGCCTCACCGTTGAAATCTGCGGGCAAACCGCCTTGTTCAATCAGGATCCGTGCCTTTTCCTCCTCCCGGACCTTCCAGTTGATGAACTCCTCGATCTCGGGATGGTCCATGTCCAAGCAGACCATCTTCGCTGCGCGACGGGTGGTGCCTCCACTCTTGGTTGCGCCCGCACCCCGATCAAAAACCTCCAGAAAACTCATCAGGCCCGAGCTGGTTCCGCCACCGGACAGCTTTTCATGCTTGCTGCGCAACTTTGAAAAATTGGTCCCCGTCCCCGATCCATACTTGAAAATGCGTGCTTCGGTCTTGACCAAGTCAAAGATCGACATGAGATCATCATCGACCGCCTGGATGAAGCAAGCTGAACACTGGGGACGGGTGTAGGCATTCTCGATCTCCTCAACATCACCTTTTTCATCATTCCATCCCCAGTTCCCGCTGCTTCCATCAATACCATACTCGTGAAAAAGACCGCAGTTGAACCAAACCGGCGAGTTGAACGCACCGAGCTGGTTGATCAGGATATGGCTCAATTCAGCTTCGAAGGTGTCGGCATCGGCACGACTGTCGAAGTAATCCCCAAGCCTTTCACCGGCCTCGCGAATGGTGTGAGCCACCCGGTAAACAACCTGGCGGACGCTTTCTTCGCGACCTGACGGGGTCGGAACACCCGCCTTCCGGAAATATTTTGAGACAACGATATCGGTCGAGAGCTGGCTCCAGTTACGGGGCACCTCGACGTCATCGGCCTCGAAAACAATCGAGCCATCAGGATTCGTGATCACGGACCGGCGTTTTTCGTATTCTGTCCGTTCAAGCGGATCGGCTGCGGGATTCGTATAGCGACGGGTCAACTTCATCGGGAATCAGGTTCCTTTCGCAGGTGTTCGGTCCCGGGTCGGCTATTTCCCACCCGGATTGCCGATCATATTCTCATGATGCGGGGCAACCCACCCCCCGGAAGGAAACGGACATCTCCGGCAGGGAAGGCTACATTTCACTCTTTAGTTACCTGCCGCAATGTCGGCATTGACTTCGCCGCCTTCAGACTACCCCACAGAATCGAGGGTCAGGACGGCCCCGGGCACCAGATGCTCGGCGGTGGGATCGCTCGCCCCATCCAAGCTGGGTTTCCAAACAAGCGATGGTCTTGTCCCCGATGACCCTCCCGGCCTCTTTATTTCTGCCGAACGACCGAAAAAATCCGGTCTGTCAGATCACCGTTAACGAAGATCAAGATATCGCCGTCACCGAGATGTGTCAACCATATATTGACGCTGATTTACAGGCAAAGCACAACATATTGTATATTCTCCCTATAAGCTGATAATAAAGGGGTTGATCGCTCAGGCTGTAGCAAAATGATACGAAATATGACGTAGTCACACAATGATCGTGAGTTTTTTTGAACGCACGGGAAGATTGATTTTTGCGGCGGAAATGCCAAGCCACCGCGTGGTCTGGAAGGAAGCAAAAACCCACCTGAAAAGGGACTCCATCATTTGGCTTGATTTTACTTGTCAGCCTGATGCCAAACACCGAAAATAAACCCCTAAAGCGGACTGAAATTGTTGGCGAATGTTCACTGACAGGTTGCTCCTCACGACAGATTTATAACGGGGGTCCCGGGAAAATGCCGAGATACAATGAAGACATATCCCAATCCATAGGCAATACACCACTGGTTCGAATCAACCGGATCACCGGTGATACGGATGCAGTCGTGTTAGCAAAAGTCGAGGGACGTAACCCGTCTTATTCCGTCAAATGCCGGATCGGCGCCAGCATGATCTGGGATGCTGAGCAAAAGGGAATCCTAAAGCCCGGCACGAACCGCGAAATCGTTGAGCCCACCAGTGGAAACACGGGAATTGCCCTAGCTTTCGTGGGTGCCGCACGAGGTTATAAAGTGAATCTGACGATGCCGGAAACCATGAGTCTCGAACGGCGCAAGGTCCTCAAGGCACTGGGCGCCAACCTGATCCTGACCGATGGCGCAAAGGGCATGCCGGGCGCGATCACGCATGCAGAGGAGATACACAACTCGGACCCAGAAAAGTATTTCATCCCGCAGCAGTTCAAGAATCCCGCCAACCCGGAAATCCATGAGAAGACGACCGGACCCGAAATCTGGGCCCAGACCGATGGCGAAGTTGATATCCTTGTCAGCGGTGTCGGTACCGGTGGGACCATCACTGGCATTAGTCGTTACATCAAGAACACACGGAAGAAAAGGATTGTGTCGGTCGCAGTCGAGCCGACTGAAAGTCCGGTGATCACCCAGCGCCGTAACGGCCAGGAAAACAAGCCGGGGCCCCACAAGATCCAGGGCATCGGCGCCGGATTCATTCCCGATACATTGGACCTGTCCGTAGTCGACGAGGTGGAACAAGTCAGCAGCGAAGAGGCAATCGAATACGGCCGTCGGCTTTCGAGGGAGGAAGGCATCATGTGCGGCATTTCCTGCGGTGCGGCACTCTGCGCGGCACACCGGATCGCGGCCCGTCCCGAGAACAAAGGCAGGACGATCGTGGTCATCCTGCCTGACGCTGCGGAACGATACCTGTCAAGCGTCCTGTTCGAGGGTCATCTCGACAATGGTTCATAGATGTTGACGCCCCGTCCGGAAAGAACCCGTTTCATCGAACACCCTCCAACAGAACATGGAAACATTCACCATGAGGGACCTCCTCACTGACCCGTTGTGGAGACCGGAACATCTGGGTCAGCCTATACCCGCATCGGATCACGCCGTATCGGTCTGCCTGCCGACCTGGTGCCATGTCGTAGGTTATGAAGAACAGGATCCCGATGTCACGGAAGTAATGCAGTGCGGTTATCCGCGTTTTTTTTATCACCCGCATGTAATCGAACTTTGCAGGCAAACACACGAGCAGTTCGGCCATGATCATGAGGACTGCCTCGTATTCCCCTCGATGTCAGCTGCACGACGATGTCTCCAATACATCCACAGATGTCATGGGAAAAGCGCGCGAATCCTCCCGCTCAATCGGCATGGGGTCCACGCAGTCTTTGTCGGCCCCGAACACATGGAAACGGCAAGGAATTACTGGCGCTTCACAGGTGATATTGTTTCCAGTCGCCTAGCGGCGGCAATTCTTGACCCGGCCAGTCACGTGGCCTCCGATGATTCCTCCGCCAAAAGAATCATCCGCGAACGGATCGCCGAATGTAGCGGACGCGCTGCAAACGATGTTTATCTTTTTCAATCCGGGATGGCCTCCATCTCGATGATTCACAGGATGGTATTGGCCACGATCGGTGATTACCCGACATTGCAGCTTGAGTTCCCCTATGTTGACCTGCTCAAGGTCCAGCAAGCAATGGGTCCGGGCGCGGAGTTTTTTCCCAAACTTGATTCTGAACAGTTCCAAAAACTGGAATGTGTTATCCGGGACCGGAGATTTGCAGCCGCCTTCTGTGAACAGCCCAGCAACCCGATGCTCCGAAGTGTCGACCTCGAAAAAATCGCCCCGTTGCTGAGGACCCGCGATATCCCGCTGATTGTCGACGATACGATCAGCACCAGCATCAATGTCGATGCTTATCAACATGCCGACATGGTAACAACAAGCCTGACCAAATATTTTTCCGGCGTGGGCGATGTAATAGCGGGATCTGTCGTCCTGAACAATGCATCCCCGTACTACAGTCGTTTCCGCGAATATCTCGCCCGGAACTACGAGGACCTGTTGTGGCACGAGGACGCGAAGATCCTTGAAATGGAGTCACGGGACTACCCCGAGCGTGTGCGGAAGGTGAACCGGGTTGCCATGTCCCTTTTCGAATGGCTGCATGCCCACCCGCTCGTGGAGAAGGTCTGGTATCCACGCTGTGAGACGTCCCAATGGTATGAGAAATCCATGAAACCCGGCGCGGGTTACGGCGGGCTGATGTCATTCCTGCTGAAGGATCCTGAAAAGAACTCGGCCCCGTTCTATGATTCGCTCCGTATCTGCAAGGGACCCAGCCTGGGCACGAATTACACGCTGGCCTGCCCCTTCATGATACTGGCACATTACGATGAACTGGACTGGACGGAAAGTCTGGGAATCTCGCGCTACCTCCTACGCCTGTCCATCGGTCTGGAAGAGCCCGAAGACCTGATTGACCGTTTCGACCAGGCCTTTCATGCCCTCTCCTGACCACGTCCGCAATCCCCGCTGCTATCCCGCCGACAATAATGACAAAAACCCATGACAGCCGGGAAGATTCATGCCGGGGCCCCTGACCGGCGAATCCTGGGGTCGATCCAGGCATAGGTCACGTCCACCAGGAAATTCAGCGTGAGAAAACACAATCCCGTCAGCATCAGGTAAGCCACGATCACCGGCCGGTCGATCACATTGATCGAGTCAATCAGCAGCTTACCCAGCCCCGGCCACTGGAAAATTGTCTCCGTCACGACCGAGAACGCAACCAGCCCGCCAAGCTGCACCCCGATGATCGTGATCACTGGGATCAACACATTACGCCCTGCATGGAGGCATGCGATCCTCGATTCACTGATACCCCTTGCACGGCAGGCATGGATAAACGGATGGCCGAGAATCCCCATCATCTCGGAACGGACGACCCGCATCAGCAGCGCAACATGATAAAACGCTAATGTGACCGCAGGAAGCACAAGATGTGACCAGCCGTCAAGCGTCAGCCAGGACCATTCAACCCCGGCCAGCCTTGCCACGCTACCCCGGCCCTGGGCGGGCAACCAGTTCAGCCAGACGCCGAATATCATCATCAGGATCAGGCCCAGCCAGAACGTCGGCATGGACATCCCGAGCAATGAACCGCCAATGGCGAAGCGGGCTGTCATGGAACCAGGTCTTGATGCACAAAATACGCCGAGCGGGATCCCGATCAACGTCGAGATCAGGATCGAGATGATGGCAAGTTCAAACGTCGCCGGGGCACGCTCCTTAAGCAAGTCAACAACGGGCCGGTTCTGGTAATAGGAAATACCCAGATCGCCCCGCGCCAAGCTGCCCATGTAAGTGAGATATTGACCATACAGGGGCCGGTCCAGCCCCATTTCGGACCTCAACTGCTCACGTTGGGCCTGGGAAGCAAAGGCCGGCAGCAGGGTCGCGACCGGGTCGGCATGCTTGTAGAGAACAAAGAAGACAACCATTGAGATCACGAGCATCGCGATCAGTGCCTGACCAAGCCGCTTCAGGATAAATGTCAGCATGGGAGCCATTAAATCCCGGCAGAGGAATGGAAGCAACCCCAATACAAAGGCCTCCCCTGACGACCTTGGCCTGCCAGGGGGTCATGTCCACATGAATCCGAACCCTTCCCCGATTACGATTGCGAAATGAAGACCGTCTACTCGGGACGGGTCTCATGGTAAAGACGCAATGCCCCGAAATCATGGAACCGCACCCGCCTCACCATCTCCCACACACACGACTCGTGCTCATGCTCACGCAAAAACGGGTAATCAATGATCCGGAACCACACGCGAGGATTCGGATGATCCGTTGAATAAAGTGGCCCGTGGTGGTCCGGATCATATTGCCAATGGACGAGATAGGTATAGTTGTAATGAACACCCGTACCCGGTTCCCAGAAATTCTGCAACACCTGAGTCTCCCCGGCGACTATATGGTCAGCTATCAGTTTCGCGGCGGCAACCTGGTCTCGCAACGGTGCATAGGGCGCCTGCTCCTTCTCCGCCTGCTCCTGGACAAAAAGGCTACCGGCATAAAAACCGAAATGGTACAGGCACCATGCCCCGACCAAAACCACGGGCGGGAACCTCCACGGACGGCGTGCCCCCCCGGGGTTCATGACGCGTTCCGCCAGCCGGCCCACCAGAAGGAACGGCACCGGATAGAGGATGAACAGGTAGGATGGGAACATCCGAATTCCCGTGAGGAAGTAAACCAGGACAGGGAATCCCATCCAGCAGATGATCAGTCTGGCAACGATGTCCTCCCGACACCTGCCCAATTCATACCGATTCGCCTCACCGCTCCCGGGCCGACGCCATGCCGGAACCAGCAGGACAAGACTCACCACGACCAGAATGTTCAGAAGATGTTTCAGGATGACCCGGCCCGGCAAAATCGACTCCATATGATGAAAGACGGGCCCGAGAATCCAGTCTACATCGGTGTCAGAAGTCAGATTATACCCAAACCGAAGAACATCGAGCCGGCTTCCCCCACCCCCATTCGCCCCCCCTGCAACGGTCTGCAGAACCGCTCGTACATCCTCAAACCCGGTTCCATACAGATGCACAAGAAACGGAATCAGCGGAAGCGTGGCGGCGGCGACACCCAAAGCCAGCGGTTTCCATGACAAACGTGTGCGGATGGTCGCCCATGCAAGGCACAAGACCCCCAGCAACAACATCCCCGAATAATGTACCTGCGCCAGGCAAACGGCGAGGAACATCGTGATAAAAGTGTCGCGTTTTTTGCCATCCTGGAACATCCTGACCGCAAACAAAAATACCAGGCAGGCAAGCACGGGCACACAATCCTGTGCATACACCCGCCGTGAGGCGAAGATCGCGGCCGGTGAACAGGCCATCATCAACATCGCGACCCAAGCGGCGTGATAACCGAAACACCTGCGTGCCGCCAGGTAAACGGCAGCCACGGCGACGGTATTCAACAGTGCAACCAAACCGCCGATGAACATCGGGTCCTTCGAGACCAGCATAGCCAGGGATACGAGGTAGATGAATAACGGCGGATTATAAAAACCGAAACTCGACTTGAGGCCGGAAAGCCTCCACTGTCCGTCCAAGATCTGCAGACCGTAGATCATGCTGATCCCGTCATCATAGTGAAACTGCATCAGCTCCAGTTTCCAGAGGCGCAAAGCCGCCGCAATCCCGAGTATCAAAAGGAATACAAGGTGTTCGTAACGCCGAATATGCTTCATGCAGCCAGTTTCATTGAACCCTCACCTCATTGCAAAAATTATTTTCACAATCGTTGCCGTGTTCGTGATCAGCAGAGTGGTGGCAGTCAACGAACACACGCGCCGGATGATCTCTTGATCCCCGGTTTTCCCCAGTCACGATTCAAGAATGTCAGATTTCAGCATGGGTGAAGACAGGCACCACGCCGGGAGAAGACGATATCAAATTTGGATATCCCACGTATTTCCGCCCAACGGGCTGTCCATAAATCACCTGGAGCGTGTGTCACCCCGGCCTGGTGCCGGGATGAACCTGCGGTTCAGCGCCAATACCCAGCTGCGAGGCAAGAACTTCTGGATGGTGATCATCATGCTGTTCAGAACACCGTCGACCACACGGGACCTGCGGCCGAGATTCCCAAGAGCCGTCTCGACAACCTGACGGGGATTACGTTGCGGCACATCCGGCTTGCCAAGCCCCGAAGCATCGTGAAACGGCGTGGCGGTCGAACCCGGTATCAATGACAGGACATCGATTCCAAACGGCCTCAGTTCCGAATGAAGCACCTGACCCATCAGTTCGTTGAATGCCTTGCTGGCTGAGTAGGTGGCAAGATAGGTGGCCGGTGCATGAGCCAGGATACTTGAGAGGAAAATGATTCCACCCCGCCGACGCTCCTTCATGCCGGGCAGAAATCGCCAGGTCAGCTCAACGGCCGCCCGGCAATTCAGGTCGACCAGCGCGAGTTCCCTCCCCAGTTCACCGCCCCCAAATTCCCCGTAGATTCCAAGACCCGCATTGTTGATCAACAGGCCGACCTCGACTCCAAGCAGGTCCGTGGCCTGCAGAATGCTCCTTGCCGCACCCGGGTCGGTCAGGTCCTGTCCCAGTGCGTGAACCTGGACACCATGGAACCCGGAGAGCTTGCTGGCCATGTCGAGCAGGATTTCCCGGCGCCGGGCAACCAGCACCAGGTCAAGGCCGTGTGCGGAAAGTGCCCTCGCGAACTCGGCACCGATGCCCGAGCTGGCGCCGGTGATCAGCGCTGCCGGACCGTATCGTTCCTTGAATGAAAGTTTGCTGTTCGAACCCATCCGCACGGCATCATAAAACCAGACTCCGGATAAATCAGCCTGAAACTGACGGTGCTCCCGACAGAAGGCAATCACGGAGCAATATGTCCCGTCTGCGATCACGTCCATCGCCTGACTGCCCGGGACCACGAACACGACTTTATTGCGGGATATGGCAGTGGACACACTGGAAGGGCGTGATGGTGTTGTAAGGGTGCGTGATCGGGACCCGTCCAACTGGGTGGCAGGGCAGACACGCACCCGCCGGGTCGATCCGTCCCGAGGCCACCAAGTGTGGAGGCGGCGGCGATGCAATCACGTTTCGGTGAGGGTCTCCCTTATGACAGACCGCACAACGGTTACCGTCATCCAACGGCAGATGACAACCGGCGCAGTGAAGCCAGGGTCTGCCCTTGAATGCCGCCGTGTGGCTGAGGGGTTCCGTCCGGCTATGGCATTCACTGCAGAAATTCTGTTCCCGGTGATGGCAGGCCTCGCATGCTACAGGGTTGCTCATCGCGTGAAATCCATGTGTCCTGGAACGGAATGAGGCCGTGTGGCTCCGCGGACGTTTCCGGCTGTGGCATTCCTCACAGTCATTAGCTTGGTCATGACAGCGTGCACAGAGCTGAGGGTCGCTCCGCGACATGCTTCCATGGACGAATTCCCAGTTCGGCTGATGATGATTATCCGGCCTGACCCGGGATGTCAGCTCCGAATGACACAACCTGCAATCGGCATCATATGTCTTTGTCAGGCCGGGATGGTGACAGTCCAGGCAGTCCTCCATGCGGGGGTAATTGACGTGACGAAACCGCCTAGCCAGGTTGACATCCCCGTGACAGGCAATGCATCCAACCTGCATGTGATTTTCATGGTCGAAGATCGCATTTGCATAATCCGGTCGGGGACTGCGGCCGGCATGCCGGGGTGCCGTATCAGCATGACACATCAGGCAATCCTGGCGTGGCTGCCAGTTTTCATCGGCCTCAACATGACAGTTCACGCATGACGCATGACCGGCTGTGCCAACTCTCCCGGTTTCCGAGTCGGCGTGGCATGCCATACAGTCATTGATGTGGATCGCATGTTTCGCATGGGAAAACTTCAGCCGTGAACTGACATCCGGGCCCTCACCCCCATGTTCGTCCCAACCCAACAGCGAGCAGCCCTTGATCAAAAGGGGAAGACACACGACCAAGGCCAAGGCCAAAACGCGCAGCCGGATGGCAGGATCGAGGTTGTCTTGAACTCGTCCGCCGCAAGCCATCACAAATCCTCCGGTTCAAGATTTCTTCTGAGATGATAATGGCAACCGACTTCAAATCCCACATGTTCCCGGCCCCTCAGATCCGAGTCATTCAGGTTAACCTCTGCACGGTATTCATGGTTCTCGCTCGGCCGCCAGCGAAACTCAAAAAAATAGTCCCGGCCGGAAAGGTCATCCATCAGGGGGCCATGATCATCATCCTGCCCACTCAGGCCTGTCGGGTAATCCGCCGGGTCGAACCGGTATCGAGACATTGTAACACCCATATTTAGATCCCATGCCGGGTCAGGCCGGTAACTGACGACACCTACCCAGTTTCTAAAATGCTCTTGCCCGGTCTTCGTGACATGAAACCCGGCTGTAACGTCCAGGTTCTCAATGATCGAGTTGAAACGTGTGGCCGAGACATGTCCCGACTCCGACCTGATGGAATTGAAGGAGTTTCTGCCCCTGTTCCCGGGATCCCTCACAAATCCGCCGAGTTGGACCAGCCAATTTTCTCCAAGATACTTGTTCAGGTTCAGGCTGAATTGGTGGTAGGGCTGCCGTGAACCCAGCACATGACCTAATGAGGAAAGATACCGGGTGCGCAATTCACCATCCCCGCCCCTTTGATGCGGCTGATAATAATACCCGGCATGCAACCCGAGTCCGAACTGCTCAAAATAGCGCGAGGCATGGATCTGCAGGTCCCGGACTTCATCATCAATGCCCCTCAACGCACTGTAGGTGTGCCATGACCGTCCCCAGACCTGGCTCCAGCGCCAAGCGTTGAGCCAAAATTCCTCACCGCCCTCGTCAAGTCGGTAGGTGTCAATCTGGTGCCGTGAACGCCAGCCGGGCTTGAACACCGCCCCTCCGCCAACCAGCCAGTCGTCACCGGCGCTGCTATAGTAGGAAACGGGCCGGCCACCGAAGACAAATGCCTCAAAAGGCATTTTCTCAAGGAACGTCCAGCGCATGCCGTCGAAGTGCAGGTTATCGACATCATAAAAATACTGGCGGCCGACCCGCAGCCGGGGAAGCCCGCCGAGATCGTGCAGGTCAAACCAAGCCTCCGAGAATCTCAATGGCCTGCCATCGAAGGCGTGATCATATGCTTCATCTGAGTCCAGGTCCAGTGTGCCCCACCCGGACAATTTCATATCCAATCTCTGCTTAAGCAGGTTGGTGACGAGGATGCTGCCATAACCCTGCCCGTCCCGGTCCCGCGCCTGCGGGCTGTGGTCACTGCGTAACCGGGTGTCCATGTTAATTTGGATCGCGGGGGAATGATGGTCAAAGGCAACGCGTTCAACCGGGGCCTCTCCTGTCTCCAACTCGCCATGTGATTTTGAATCGATACCCGTCAGCATATTGCGTTGCTCGGCATAACCCGGATTGGACACCAGCTTCGCTGCCCCCGGGTTGGGCTGCCCCTGTTGCCAGACACCCTTGGAATCCTGCAGCTCCTCCCCGTTCGACCGGCCATCCCCATCAGAATCAATCGTAGCCAGCTCAGGTGTCCAGAAAAGCTCACGTCCACCGGACGTCACCAGTCTTTCCACGTCCAGCCCAAAGGCGTTGCGTGCCCCACCACCATCGGAATCAACATGACATGCGACACAACTGACCGCCCGGCCATGGGGCATCTGCCGAATGCGATGGCTTCTTGCGGAAATCGGCGTGTTCCAGGTCACAAGAATAACAAGCAGAACAACGGCAGCCGATCGCGAGGGACGGCGCCGGGACACAACATGCACTCCTGTGGTCATGACAACCCTTGTCCGGTGATTTCAAGGTGGTTTTTGGTGCTGGTCCGGGTCGGTATCATTTTTTTTCTGCGGTTTTTCGTGGGAAATATTCTCCCGCCGCCACTATCCTTGCCACCTGTCCCGTTTCACGGTTGAAAGCCACCAGCTTCTCCCTTGCATGGAGTATCATCATGCCCTCAACAGTTCGCAACTCGCTTCGTGGTCGAGCCTGTTCAATGAAACCTAGGGCCTCCTCCACCGCCTTCCGCCCCGGAGGGTGCGGGCTCCTGCGCATCCGCCAGATCCAGTGGCGCAGCAACTGGCGTCGCAACAGGGCGTCTGCGTTTCTCCATATCCCGTGACGCAGATCGAACGTCTCAACTGCCGGCCCGGGAGCTACACACGCCAGCTGTCCGAGCAACAGTCCCATGGCCGCATGCAATACTTGCGCCTCACCCTCGATCAGTTCCGAAGCACCTGAAATTCGCGCTGTCGGATCCAACCCGATCTTACTCTCGATCATCGGCAACAGGCCGTGACGAATCCAGCTGCGCCGCGTTGCCTGATCTTCATTGCCGGGATCGTCATGCCAAACCAACCCGCGCCACTTCAGGTAGTCCCTCAGGTCTTTTCGCCTGAGACCAAGCAGCGGACGTACAATTTTCATCCCGCCAAGCTTCTCCACCGGCCTAATTGAAGCAAGACCTGTCGGGCCTGAACCGGCCAGCAGCCTGATCAGGAAGGTCTCGGCACGATCATCGGCCTGATGCGCAAGCAAAAGGACATCGGCGCCGAACTGTTTCATCACTTTCTGGTAAAGGCGGTGCCGGGCCTTGCGCATTGCATCCTCGGAAAGAAGGCCTTTCCCCAGTCGGCTGTCATCGATGCGGTCGAGAAAAATGGGAATCTTCCGGGATGCACCCTGCTCGGAAACAAAGTCCGCCTCACACGCACTTTCCCCGCGCTGCGCGTGATCGAGGTGGACAACTGCAATGTCCCATTGCCGCCGTCGGGCATCGGCATGCACCAAATCCAGCAGCGACATCGAATCGCCCCCCGCGGAACAGCCCAGCAACAGACGGCGATGGTCTGGGATCTCCCCGCTCAAGCGGCAAGCCGAGCGAAAACCGTTCCTTACGGCGCGGACCACGGCAGGGACTGTTTCTCTGCGAGACATGAACTTGATCATATTACAGCGCATGACCGAAGCAAACTAAAACGAAGCGGCGATGAATGTTTACCCGCTTCACCCATGATTATGTTCACAATTATGCTCGCAACCAGTATCATCACAAGGGTTTCACAACTGGTTACAACACAGATCCGGCAGGAAGACATCCAACGGCTGGCTGAAAATACATGACATGGGAACATTGAAACGCGAACTCGACATCGGTGGCGCAACCCTACTGGGACTCGGTTCGATCCTAGGCACAGGCGTCTTTGTCAGCCTCGGGCTGGGGGCTGCCATCGCCGGGTCGCTTATCCTGCCGGCACTTTTCATTGCAGCCGCCCTTGCAACCTGCAACGGGTTGAGCAGCGCACACCTGGCCGCCTCATATCCGCGTAGCGGCGGTACTTATGAATACGGCATCATCTGCATCAGTCCTGCAGCCGGATTTGCGGCAGGATGGATGTTTCTGCTCGCAAAGAGCGCATCTGCCGCGACCGCGGCACTTGGGCTGGCGTCATATGCCTCAAACCTTCTCGGGATGGATGACGGGCACTTCATCATCCCCACCGCCCTGATCGCGGTCATCCTCCTGACTCTGCTTGTCCTGGGTGGACTGCGCCGCAGCAACCGCGTCAATCTGGTAATCGTCTCGGTCACGATTATCACCCTGGTTTATTTCATGATGTCGGGACTGCCTGCAGCACTGCGAAATGGCACAGGAAACTGGCTGCCGCTCACCATCTCGGGAAGCGAAAGCCCGGGGCTACAACTCAGGACCCTGCTCGAGGCTTCGGCCATTCTGTTTGTCGCATACACGGGTTACGGAAGGATCGCAACCATGGGCGAGGAAGTAAAAAATCCCGCCCGCGTTATCCCCCGGGCGATCCTGTTGACGCTT
>CAYYNQ010000029.1:0-6938 GCA_964473105.1 uncultured Candidatus Sumerlaeota bacterium
TCGGCAGAAGCGGCACGGCGAGCGGCACGTTAACCAACTGCATCGGGGGAGACGCTTCCTTCGGCGGCGCCGGCGATGCGAGCGGCACGTTTACCAACTGCATCGGAGGGGGGCAATCCTTCGGCAGAAACGGCACGGCGAGCGGAGGCAAATTTTATTTCTGCTCCGGCGGATCATCGAGTTTCACAACAAGCGGCAGTCCCACGGTCGTTCATTGTATACAAGACGGCGTATCCTATCCGTAAGCGCTGATGGCGGGTGATTTCAGGGGGTCTGCCCTGTGAGATGGCCCGCAATAAAGAGATCCCCGATCGCCGAAGCAGTCGGGGACAATGTTTCCAGAATGTTTCGGAGAACAGGGCTGATATTCAGACCATATGGAGCTGGAACAGAGTCGAGTGAAGTATAAGGGGTGAAGGGGGATGTCGTTTCTATTCAGCGATCTGTGATGGGGTGGGTGATGGGATTTGAACCCACGGCCTCCGGAACCACAATCCAGCGCTCTAACCAACTGAGCTACACCCACCATCAGGAGAAGGGGAATTTAGTCCACCGGGATGCCTGACCCCGAAAAACAAGCGGACCACATCATAAAAAATGAACCTGCAGGCCGTCAAGCGGGATTTCATAACAGGCTTCGGTAGCCAATGGATATATAATTATTTTCCCTCAGCGTGTCCTGCGGGTGGAACCAGATGAAACACCTCATTCAAGACGGGCCCTGAGTTCTCTGATCCGGGGTATTTCATATTCCCACAGGGGCAGGTCATGGTTTTTAATATACTGGATGTCCTCCAGTGCATCCTTTACCCGTCCGGCCCTGAGGTTCAACTCGCTGCGCTGCAGCCGGTAAGCGACCTTCGAGGGGTATCTCTGCACCGCTTCACCAGCCGCCACGATCGCCTCACTGAGCCTGCCTCCTTGGTCATACCAGATAGACTGGACCGATCTGATGGACGCTGAGTACGGATTCAAATCTGCCGCCTGTACCAGAAGTGGCCAGGCCATCGAGTAATTGTCCTGTCCGTCCTTCACCACAGGGTCCCTCATCTTCAGTTGAGCACGGGTGACCAGGTACTGCGGATGATCAGGCAGCCACGTCGCAGCTTTTTCGAGTGTCTTCTCGGCTTCATTCAGGTGATTCATCTGGATCAGGTCAACTGATTTCCATCTGTGATGTGCTGCAAATTGCTGCCGGGTGGTGCAGATGACCGCAATCCCAACAAGGAAGAGGTAAACGCATCTCATCAGTTCCGGGTATTTCATGGACTGACCTCTTCCATGTCCCGTTATTATGGTCAGGCCGCTGCCGCAGAGCAGCCCGGCCACGAGCAGGAAATCACGGTTTTCCATGGTGATCTGGAACAAGCCGCTGAAACAGAGAAGACATCCTCCCGACAGGATCCATACGGCTTCCACCCTGAGGCGGCTTATAAACAAACCAAATGTCCTGCGAATGACCGAGCCCCAGAACGCCACGATTAAAAACAAACCCGGAACCCCCAGTTCCGCAAGGGATCGGAAAATCCATGAATGTACGAAACGGCTTTCCCGGGCAAGCTCCGGCTTGAGTGTCCCGTAAAGGAGCTCAAAGCTTCCGGGGCCGCTACCCAGCAGGGGATTTTCAATCCAGACACGGGTCGCGATCTGCCAGTAGAACAGGCGCTCGTGGATTGTCGAAATGTTCGCGAGTCGCTGACCCCAAGTTTCATTGAACGCACCGGATTGGATGACCGGCATGGTTGCAACCAAAATAAACAGCAGGAATATCCGGGGAGACCTCCTGTTTTTCCGTCGGCTGCCTTTGTTCGGGTCCAGCCTGAAATACAGGGCAACAAACAGGGTCGCGATGATGAGCGTCAGCAAGCCGCCCCGGCTCCCTGACATCAGGATCAGGATGCAGGACAGCAGGTATCCAAGCCATCCCATGGCCCGCCAGCCACGGTTTTCCCCGCGGCCAACGGTTGCAAGGCAGAACACGGCCATCATTGCAAGTTGTGAACTGAACATGTTTGAATCACCCAGCCTGCCGCCGACACGTCTTTCTTCCAGCGCATGCAGCAGGCTCTGCGTATGGAGGTCCGTGACGGCTCCGGACAAACCTTGCCTCATGTAATGGAGGGTTTCGGGATGGGATATGAAGTATTGATGGAGTGCATGCAGCGTGAATCCCAGTGTTGCCACGACCAGTAAACGACGTGTTGTTCTCCATGCCAGGCCTGAATCCGACGGCTGATCCTGCTCACCGGTATTGTCGTCAGGCAGCTCCATGCGCAGTCCCAGGCCGGCAAGATACATCCCGGTCACAACTCCAAGTGCCATCCAGAGATGTCCGATGACCATGGCCCTGCCTGCAAACGGAACGTCCATGAACATCCAGCGAACCGCAGTCCAGATTGCAAGCAGAAGGACACATGGAACCACGAAACCGGGGATTGAGTTACGCCAAACCTGATCCCGGGGGTGTAGACGAAGGTCCGTTGCGAACATGACCAGCGTCCCTGCGGTGATGATCAGGTAAATCAGGAGATTCGTGACCGGATAGATCCCATGCGGATAGATAAAGACCGAGCTGATGATCAACCCGAGCAGGATCCCCAGGTATATCCAGATCCTGTTGACCGGGACGTGACGACGGGGTGCCAGGTGTTGATTCGGGCCGGGAGATTGGTGCAGGCCGTTTTGAACAGGCATGGATCCATTTTATCCCTGGATGCAAAGGCGATCAAGATTAAGGCTGCCGTTGGAAGGAAGATATCATAACCTGTCAGGTGTCGGGAGCTTCCCGTTTCACCCGACTGGAAACCGGTTTCAGGATATATCATGAGCAGGCCAGGCCAACAAATCCTTGATTCGCCCGGGAAAGCAGCGTTTTACGACTGGGGAATGGGTGATTACGGCCGGATCCTGAGGCTCCAGGAGGAACTTCGGACAAGTCGTGAAAATAATGAAATTGATGACATATGGATCGCGGGTCAACATCCGGCCGTCATTACGCAGGGTGTTAGGGGCGGGCCGGCGGACCTTGTTGGCAACCACGACATCCAGGTCTTTGAAATTGACCGCGGGGGCCAGACCACAATCCATAACCCGGGACAGGTTGTGATTTATCCGATCATCCGGACCCGACACGAACTGACCGCACAAGCCAGAATCCCCCGGATGCTGCTGACCGGTGTCCAATCATGGATTGAGGGCAAAACCGGAATCAGGCCGGAAATATTTAAGGGCCGTCCAGGATTGTTCTGGAACCACCGCAAGGTCGCGGCCGTCGGGATTTCGATCCATCGTGGCATTACGATGCATGGAATCGCGATCAATATTTGTAATGACCTAGGTCCATGGATCAATATCGTGCCTTGTGGGGAACCGGATACATTTCCGGTGACCCTGAATGAGGCCGCCCGGATAAAATATCATCCGGTTGATTTCCTTGAGGATATCCCGTTCTGGTTGATGAACTTCTGGGGCTATCAAACCGTGAAGGTCATGGATACCCTGCCCACATCCGTATCCCATTTAACCATGAATCCCGAAACCGGGAAGACCTGAAAGATCCGGTTCCTAAATGAAGCCCAGAAGATCAGCACGAGATTCACGCTTGAATGACATTGTGGTCGGACGATACCAGGCCGCCCGCAAAAGAGGTGGTTACCTGGTGCCCGATGACCCGGCCATTGCCGATATTCGGATCCCTGAGCGGGGATCGGGTTCGGTTCTCGATGGTGACCAGGCAACGGTCCGGATCTACCGCTGCAAGCCGGGACGGGTTGCCCGGGGCGAGATTGTCACGGTAATGCGCCGAGCCCATCGCCGTATTGCCGGACGCATTGAACGCAATGGGAAATCTTTTTTCCTGATACCCGGCAACCCCAAGCTGGATCTAGTTGTCCAGTTGGCCCTGAAGAATTTCAGGGCGGATGAAGTCGGGTTGGGGGTGTGGGGTGTCGCAGAGATACGCAAGTGGCCCGCCACTGACCGGATTTTCAGCCTCAAGGGTGATCTTGTCGAAATCCTGGGGCAAGAGGACGAGCAGGGATTCCCCATCCTGCTGCGGCTGAACAAGGATGGCATGGGGACCCATTTCAACAGCAAGGTGCAGGCAGAAGCGCAGGCTCTTGGCCAATCGACTATCGGGGCAACGGATATCGAAATCCGAAGGGATCTTCGGGGTGAAAGGATCTTCACGATTGACCCCGTCCGGGCAAAGGATTTTGATGATGCTGTCCAGTTGATCGACTCATCCGGAGATGGCTGGATGGTCGGGGTCCACATCGCCGATGTCGCCCATTATATACAGCCAGGCTCGGCGATTGATGTTGAGGCCCACGAGCGAGCGACATCCGTTTATCCGGTTGATCGGGTGATCCCGATGTTGCCCGAGTCCCTGTCGAACAACCTGTGCAGCTTGCGACCGGGTGAAGACAAGCTGACCATGAGCGTCTCATTTCGGGTCAGGCCCGATGGGAGTCTGGACAAGATATACCTGTTTGAATCCGTCATTCATTCTGTCCGTCGGTTCAGCTATGAGGATGTCCAGGCCTTGCTCGATGGCCGGGGAGGGAAGATGGGTGCGCAGCAGGCAAAATCGGCGGGGCAAACCGGGAGACATCATATCCCCAAGGCTCTTGAGGATGACCTGATGGAACTGCACGAGGCTGCCGGGGCATTGCGCGGCCGGCGTTTTGGGAGGGGTGCCCTGCAACTGGACCTTCCGGAGCCGGAGTTCATTTTTGATGAATCGGGTAATGTGACCGACCTTGTCCGCCGCAAAAGCAATGAATCTCACCAGTTGATCGAGGAGTTCATGATTGCCGCGAATGAGGCGGTTTCCCGTCAACTGGAGAAAGCAGGATACCCGGCCCTCTTCAGGGTACACGATAAGCCCGAAGATTCCGCATTCAAGCCGATCCTTCCCGCACTGGAGCGGATGGGCATTCGTATACCTCCGGGCCGACTGGATATCCGTGAGTGTTTCCAGCAGATCCTGAATCAGGCACTGGCAAAACCTGCACGAAATGTCATTCAACGTTGGCTTCTCCGTGTGATGATGCGGGCCGAGTACAGGCATGTCAATATCGGCCATTTCGGCTTGGCATCGGACAGTTATGTGCATTTCACCTCCCCCATCCGGCGATATCCAGATCTCGTGAATCACCGGATTGTGCGGGCCTATATCCGGGGGGTTCGGCCGGGTGACATGGAACTGGGGGAATCGACGGGTGATATCGGGATGACCAGCCGACATGCCTCACGGATGGAGGAGCGTGCACAGAAGATAGAATGGGATGCGCAGGCCATTTATTCCATGCAGTTCATGAAGCTTCATCTGGGATCGGTCTTCAAAGGGTTTGTCAGCGGCGTGGCCCGGGTCGGATTGTTCGTGGAACTGCTCGATTACCCGGTCGAGGGATTGATCAGGGTCGCCATGCTTGACGACGACTATTATGAGCTGGATGAAGTGCGGCTTTTACTGAGGGGAAGAAACAGGGGGAAGAGTTTCGGCGTTGGCGATCCGCTGAAGGTGATGGTCGAGAAGGTGAACATCCACGATGGCCTCATGAGCCTGATACTCATCGATCATGGAAGAAAGCGTCCGGTCAAAAAAAAACGAACCACCCGGCGCAATGCCTAGGGGCTCAGGTGGGCGAGGTCGCTTGAACCCATCTCGACCTTTTTTCCAGGGAAATATTCACGCCAACGGTCCGTGACCTTTTCTGCAACTGCGGGGTCACAGAAAATCTCGTCGGGATACCATGGCTTTTTCCGGGCGTCAATGACCACCGGGAGCCGATAGGCAAGGTGATGCCTCACGATGTCCGTTGAGGTACTGTAGATGTCTCCCGCCGGTTCGAAACGCATGAATGTTGTCCAGAGGAAGTTGATGTCCGATGCAGCGCACCTCTCCGGGTGGTCGCACAGGACGACCAGAGGCCACCTCTTCAAAGACTCGTCTGCCGCAACTTTCTCGGCAAAATCCGGGGCATCCCTATATGACGGACCGCCGAGAACAAGGCATCCCGGGCAGAAGACAACGGGGCCATGAGATCCCGGCGGTGGATCATCAACCCACTCACAGGGGAGTTCTCGGACGGCATCACCCAGTCCGAGCAGGACGCCTTTTGAGCCCTTGTTGACCTCGGGACCCGTATAATCAAGCGTGTCCATGGACAGGTTTGAAAATACATACAGGTCTGTCTCCGGCTTGAATCGTGCAAGGATATGACTGAGCAGGCGCGGGAAATCAGGAAGAGTCTGCGGCGTGTCGGTGACCAGCAGGAACTTGGTCAGGCTCAACTGGCCTTCCCCGAGAATCCGAAATGCCGACATCATGGCCTCGCGCGGGTATCTCTCCCTGACAACCGCTGCCGCCAGGGCATGGAATCCCGTTTCTCCGAAACTCCACACATCCTTAACCGCCGGCATGACCAGCGGGAACAGGGGAGAGAGGAGTTTCTGCAGGTAATCCCCGATATAGAAATCCTCCTGCCTGGGTTTCCCGACAACGGTTGCGGGAAAGATCGCGTCACGTCGGTGATAAAGGGCCTCGCACTGGAACACAGGGTAGTCATGTTTCAATGAGTAATAACCATAATGATCGCCAAACGGGCCCTCGGCCCTCCTGACCCCGGGAGGGGCGAATCCGGTCAGGATGAAGTCACATTCCGCCGCGATGTCGTGCCGACCGATTTTCGGACGCGTGACGGGAAGCCGGGCACCGAGTAGCATGGATGCAAGGAGCAGTTCCGGAACACCCTCGGGGAGGGGAGCAACCGCCGACAGGATCAGTGCGGGAGGGCCGCCAAGCATTACGCTGACCGGAAGCGGACGATTCATCTGTTCCGCCTCATGAAAATGAAACCCGCCCCCCTTCCCGATCTGCATGTGTAACCCAAGGGTGTTCCTGTCATGTCGCTGCATACGATATATGCCGAGAT
>CAYYNQ010000030.1:0-14295 GCA_964473105.1 uncultured Candidatus Sumerlaeota bacterium
TTTTCCGGAACCGTTGACTCCGACCAATGCCACACACTCCCCTCCAGAGAGTTTGAAGCTGATATCATTGAGTAAAGGTTTCCCGGCGAATGACTTGTAAAGTCCCACCATATCTATCATAGACTTGATTACCGCCCTTCGAAGATGAGCTGCCTGCAATCCCCGGCGCATGATCCCATAAACATATATATATCAGTATTATATATTAATGTATAATAATTTTCACGAGTCCTTTTTGAAGAATACATAATCGCTTTGATTCTTAAGATCATATCATCAAAATCGGCCGTAGGCATGCTGGACTACATCCTGGACCAGATCGCCGTTTACCTAGAAAAGGACAACTCTATCCAGCACAAGATCAAGTTCGCGGTGGCTTACCCTGCGGTTGTGACCATCGTTGCAATTTCCATAACGATTTTCCTGCTGATCAAGGTTCTACCGGTCTTCGGCGACATATTTGAGGAAATGGACGGAACGCTCACCCTGCCGACCCAACTTACCATTTCATTGTCCAATTTTTTACAGGAAAATATCATGATCGCATTGCTCTCGACCATCGGAATCCTGGGAGTTATTTTTCAAATGGGACGGACGACGAAAGGAAAGAGACTGCTCGATAGGTTCAAATTGTCTGTCCCGATTTTCGGGCCGTTATTTCTCAAGGTTTCCGTCGCCCGTTTCACCCGCACACTGGGCACCCTCGTTCGCTCGGGCGTGAATATTCTCAATGCCTTGGACATCTGTTCCAAGACCGCGGGCAATGTGGTCATTGAGGATGCTGTCATCAAAACCCGGGCCTCAATCCAGAGGGGTGAATCAATAGCTCGCCCACTCCGTGACAGCCAGGCGTTTCCATCCATGGTCGTCCGAATGATCGACGTTTGTGAAAGGACGGGTGAACTTGAGATCATGCTCTCCAAGATCGCTGAGTTTTATGAAGACCAGGTGGATTCTGCCGTTGCCGGGCTGACATCCCTGATCGAACCTGTCCTTATCGTGTTCCTGGGTGTTGTCGTTGATTTTATCGTGATTTCGATGTTCATGCCGATGTTCAAGATGATTGAAATGGTGAACTGATCAATATCAAAATCCCGACTGCATGGTGATGTCACCCCTGCCATACCCGGACTGCATGATGCACCTTTTGAGGGACGAAAGAGGGGAACTCTCCTGGTCGGTCACTCCAAAGTGGCCGTACATCCCCGAACGGGTCATGCTATTCAATATCAACGGATGCCCCTTGACCATTCATACCACGAAATTTATGATATGACCTTTTCGGGACAGGGCTGGTTGAATCGATATCAATCCCTTCCCTTTTCCGGTATTTTCACCATCATGATGGACATTCCACTTTCAGACAGGCGGGTTCTCCATTCCCATGAAAATTCATGAATATCAGGCCAAGGAGATCTTTCGAAAACACGGGGCCTCGTTACCCGAGGGAATCATGGCTGCATCCGTCGATGATGCGGTTGATGCGGCCGGAAAGCTGGGTGCGTTTCCCGTTGTCATCAAGGCGCAGGTTCATGTCGGTGGCCGCGGAAAAGCCGGTGGCGTAAAACTCGCGGCCGACATTGAAGAGGTGGAAAAACAGGCATCAAGCATCCTCGGCATGGACATCAAGGGTATCACCGTCCAGAAATTACTTATTGAGCCTGCTGTGGATATCCAGCGTGAACTTTATACGGCCATCATCATTGACCGTGCATCAAAATGTCCTGTGCTGATCGTTTCGGCATCCGGCGGGGTGGATATCGAGGAAGTGGCCGCTTCGGACCCTGACCGGATCATGAAACTGAGTCTGGATCCGGCGCTGGGAATCCAGTCGTATCAGATTCGGTGCGCGGCATTTTTCCTCAATATACCAAAGGAAGCGAGCAAACAGTTTTCAGAAATACTCAGGACCCTTGAGACAATCCTTCATGAATCCGATGCCTCCCTTGTCGAAATCAACCCGTTGGTCCTGACTTCGAAGGATGAAGTCATCGTCTGTGATGCGAAGATCAACCTGGATGACAATGCCCTGCCCCTTCACCCGAACCTTTCTGATCTCAGGGATGCCAATGAGGAGGACCCCATGGAAGCCGAAGCCCGTCAGTTTGGCCTCAGTTATGTCAAGCTGGACGGAAAAATCGGCTGCCTGGTCAATGGTGCCGGCCTAGCCATGGGAACCATGGATATCGTCAAGCATTACGGGGGTGAGCCTGCAAACTTTCTTGATGTCGGAGGGGAGGCCAATGCAGAAACCATCGCCGAGGCCCTGCGAATAATCACATCGGACCCAGGCGTCAGGGTGATATTATTCAATATTTTCGGGGGGATTGTCCGGTGTGACCGCGTTGCAGATGGAATCCTGAAGGCCCGTGAAAAAACAGGAATAAACATGCCGGTTGTCATGAGGCTGGTCGGGACCAATGAGGACAAGGCTTATGAACTGCTTGAGGGGACGGACCTGATCATGTTGCCGACGATGAGTGAAGCAGCACAAAAAGCGGTCGAGTTATGCGAGGGTATGAACTGATCATGTCCCGATAGTCTGGCCTGGTTTATGTCGGGATTGATGAACTCCCTTTAATCCTGATGCCAGTTTATACTTGCGAATAAATCCTGGGAGAAATATCTGATGAGCATTCTGGTTGACAAGAATACCCGGGTCATCGTCCAGGGAATGACCGGGAATGAGGGTCGATTCCACAGCGGCCAGATGATTGATTATGGTACTCATATTGTTGCGGGTGTCACGCCAGGCAGGGGAGGCCAAACCTGTCTGGACAGGCCTGTCTATAACACGGTCGCTGAAGCTGTGGATGAAACAGGCGCCGACACAAGCATCATCTTCGTTCCTTCGCTGTTTGCAGCAGATGCGGTATTGGAGGCAATCGATGCGGGGGTCAAGTTGGTCATCATCATCAGTGAAGGTATTCCGACCCTCCAAATGCTCAGGGTTTACTGGAAGGCTCACCGCGAGGGAGTCAGGTTTATTGGGCCCAATTGTCCGGGCCTGATCACGCCAGGACAGACCAAGATCGGCATCATGCCCGGACATATTCATAAGCCCGGCAAGGTCGGCCTTGTTTCAAGGTCCGGCACCCTGACCTATGAGTTTGTCAATGAGCTGACACGAGGGAACTATGGCCAAACCTCCTGTATTGGGATAGGCGGCGATCCCATCATTGGGACCGGATTTCTGGAGGCCCTGGAACTTTTTGACAAGGATCCCGAGACCGAGGCAGTTGTGATGATTGGTGAAATTGGCGGAAATGACGAGGAAAAGGCGGCAGAGTGGGCCAGTCAGAACATGCGAAAACCAATTATCGGTTTCATAGCCGGCTGCACGGCTCCTGCAGGAAAGCGAATGGGACATGCCGGCGCGATCATCTCAGGCGGAACCGGGACGGCCTTTGAGAAGATCTCGGTGATGAAAGCAGCCGGAATCAAGGTTTGTGAAAGACCTGATGAAGTATGCGCTCAGCTCGCCGCATCAGGGATCTCGCCACTCAATTGATTATTTTCAACACTCATGCCTGTATATTGATCCCGGTTTGTCTTCCCTTTATGTGGAATCAGATCCGTCGCGGGATTTTATCCCCGATAAGGTCTGAAAACTTGACGGGATCATGGCCCTTCCCAATCAGGGCACGGATCTGATCCACAGCATGATTGAGCCATCCTCTTTCAATATCACGTGGATGGATGACAACGCAGGGTACTGCCCACGGACTAATGGACAGGGTCCGACCCAGTAGATGACCCACACAGCCCCCCAGTCTGGAAAACCTCCCGAAATCCCATGACCATGTTGCCAGGGGGCATGAAACACCCCTCACGTCACGAATCGAGGTCAATCCCGACACGAAATTCATGCTCGTCACCTTAAGATCACTGGCACGTATTCGGCCGTTCCGCCACGCTGGTGGTACAAATCCCGATGGAGGGATTCCGGTGAGGGATTTTACAAATAATCTGCCCGTGGATAATCTTTCCCGGATGGTGGATCGATCCAAACCTGAAAACTCATCACTTCCCTCTGCCAACCAGGATATCGGACTCGGATATTTTCTTTGACGCCTGTGGAAATAGCCATGCAGCAGGTATTCATGACGATATCGGCCGATCCAATCCCGATAATCCCGGTCTTCCATACATTGCATCATGCCATTCCATGCTGGAACAACAGCGAGTGAGTAACGTCCCCCAATCAACCGCTCAAGGACGTTGCTGATTTGACTGAGTTCCTCGAGGAAACATGATGATACATCATGAATGGCAACAAGCATCGGCCGGGACAATTGTCAAAGTCCACCGTTTCCGGGCTCACGGGACCGCAGACATTTCCCAGCCCTCATAATGACAATTTCGGTGAAATGATGCTGCGCCTGGAGTGTATAATAACCAGCGGTTTCCTTGCACGCCCGCTCGAATATTTCAGATGCCCCCAACAGGCCTTCAGTCCCGGATTTATCAGCAATATATTTTATGCTGTCGGCAAGGTCGCTGTTCAAGACACTTCCGCCATTGTTGCACTTGTATACTAGTGCATCACGAAGCAGTGACACGGCCATCAGGAAGACCTCCTCCAGCCTTGGTTTAAGGTTACACAACCGATCTGCCACCGTAAAAACCGGTGGATATCCATGATTGATGATTAGTTCCAGCGCGGTGATGACTTCCTTCCGACAGTCAAGTAGTCCCGAGTTATTAAGCCGGACGGCATAACCCGGGCGACCTTCCGAGAGGCCGGCCAGCATTTCAGCCTGATCGGTGGACAGCTTTCGGTTCTCGCTAAGCCACCGGGAAAGTTCATCCCGCTGGACGGGCTCAAGGGGCAGGTTAGTCGTGCGTGAACGAATCGTGTCCGGGATCCGATTGTGTTGGGGACTGATCAGGATGATGATGCATGTGGCTGGAGGTTCTTCAAGGGTTTTCAAAAGTGCAGCAGCTGCGTTCCGGTGCATCTTATGGGCAGGTTCAATGAGTATGAATTTCAACGGGGATTCGGATGGAGTCTTCCAGGCCCGGTCTTCCATCTCCCGGATCTCGTTAACTTTGATCATCGAGGATATAGACCGATCTCCGGAAAGCTCGATCAGGTCGGGATGCCCCCCGCAGCATATTTTTCGGACGCCCGGGTGATTTTCTGGATCAATTCCACCCGATACGATTTCACGTACAAGTGCCCAGGCCATGGTCGTTTTTCCGACACCGTCGGGACCCGTGATCATAATCGCTTGGGGCAAGCTGTCCTGACGGACTGCCTTCTTCAGAAACTCACGAATCCGTCCGTTCCCTATCATGGAGTCCAGTGTGCACTGCCAGACGGGTGGCTCAACTTTCCGGGCAGGTGAGTCCTCTGCAGTTATTTTTGACAATTCCTTATTCATTCGTTCAGGAGACCGGATTCCTTCAGGAACTCACGGGTTACATCATGTGGATCTAACCCACACTCAATGGCCCGCACCACGTAACGCGCAATCATGTCCACCTCGAGATTGATCCCGTCACCTGTCCCCAGATGGGAAAGATTTGTCATATTCACGGTATGGGGGACAAGCGCCACCGAAAAGCAGTCGTCATCAACTCCCGCAATCGTCAGGCTGATGCCGTCGATCGCGATGGATCCCTTTGGGGCCACAAAACGTTGGATATTTTCCGGGCAACTGACTTTCAGGATGAGTTTATCCTCACGGGTATCGAGTTGAATTATTTTCCCGATCGCATCGACGTGGCCTGATACCAGATGTCCGCCCAGCCCATCTCCCAGTTTCAGTGCCCTTTCCATGTTAAGGATCAAGCCGGGATCCAGATGCTTCAGGGTTGTTCTCCGGATGGTCTCCTCACTGAGATGAAAGGCAAGACGATTGGGGCCCGGGATATCCTCGATCGTCAGGCAGACGCCATTGATGGCGACCGATTCCCCGATCAAGGGGTTCTCCAGGATTGTATCGGGTTCGACCGTGAGACGTATGCCACCCTCTGCAGGTTCGTGTTCCCGCAGCCTTCCCGTGACGCTGATGATTCCGGTAAACATGGGCTGTTCAGACACAAGAAGCGATATGCAGGCGTTTATTTCCAGGGGAGGCTCGGGGGCGGTTCTTCCAATCAATACCTTTTCATGAATCTTCAGGCAGCGAAACCGTTAGCGGTTCCTCATCATCAGTCGTGGCTCGCAGCCGATCAAGTCGCAATTTCGCTGTTGTATGGAAACTTTCCGCCTGTTGCTGTTTCCGGATGAACCACTTGACGTAGTCCAGCGGATAGGCAATGGTCGCGGGGTCGGGCTCATCATCATCAACCAGTGTTTCCGGGCGGCCAGCCAAAACCTCCTCGTACATACTCATGGCCTCGGCCCTGCGGGATGTTAACTCGGACACCCTCGCCTGCCCCATCAGCGCATAGTAGTAGATATAGGACGGTGCAGGGGACAATTGCATGGCACGGGTATAGTTATCACTGGCATCATCAAGTTTTCCGGATTGTTCCCCAGGTTCATCCGTCAAGAAGGCCTGGTTTTCGTGGGAATAACCCAGTGCAACCTGCCCCCTTGCACGGTTTTCGTCACTCTCGGCATTTTCGATATAGGCCCTGTAGTGTTCCCGTGCCTCCTCGAAACGGTCCATGGCAAAAAATACCTTGCCACGGAAATAGCGCGCTTCGTTTCCAAGCAACGTGTCACCGTAATCATTCTCAAGCTGGTTCAGAATGCCGATCACGTCATCAAACTGGCTTTGTCGTTGCTCAATGTCTGACAGGACCATCAGTTGACTGTAACTGTTGATTGCGTCGGAGAGCAGGCCTGTTGATTGCTGACTGATCCTTGTCATGCGTGCATTGTTCATGTTGACCAGCAGGATCACCACGACCACAGTCACCGCGACAACAGTCAGCGGGGTCCTGTATTTTAGGACCAATTCCAACCCTCGAGGCATTTCCTGCTGTTCAGTATCGGGAGGCTGTTTGCCCCTAGGTTGGTGGGAAGTTGAATCCATGGTCAACCGGTTCCGTTTCTATGTTGATACCCGCTGCATCGGATTCCTTGATATCCTGATATCTCAGGACTTAACCCATCGCCAGCGGACCTGTATTGGGGTGCCAATATCCGGGGGTTCCTCCAAGGCATCCTATTTAAGGGGCAAAGTCCATAAAGTTCAAGAGTTTAAGTTGTCGGCAGGATATTTCCTGACCCCGGTGTTCAGATTTTGCTAATGATAAAGTCGCCTGATTTTTACCTGGCTGAAATAGTGGCCCAGAATCTGACGGTAGGAATATCCCTGATGTCCCATCATATATGTGCCCATCTGGCACATACCCACGCCATGACCGTATCCTGCACCCAAGACGTCCAGTCTGCGCAACTCATCACTCACCGGGTCCATATGCCTCTGAATCGTAAAAAATGTCGAATATACATGGCCCAGTGCCTTCCTGATATCAAGCTCACGGTTGATTCGCAGCGTCTCGTCCTTAGTCCTGATCATGATTGACTGGACTCTGCCGCTCCCGGACCTCTTGTCTATCTTGACATCCAGGACCTTGCCAATATCCTCAATTTTTGCGATATAAGCGGTCAGTTCTCCAGGCGTAAGGGATCTTTTCCAGCGGTAATATTTCCGTGCGTATCCCGGAAAGTTCTTTTGTGATGGCCGGCAAAGGGATTCTGTTCTGGAACTCATCCACCTGTGAGTATCCTGATGATTTGCCAGCGGCGGCGGGATATTATTGCCTACGCGATCGAGCTTACGCACGGAATAAGGCCGATTGGTTCCTTCCCATAGGTCCTGAAAATTAGCTAGGTAACCCCCGCATGAATGGCTGTAGACTGCATCAACAACCTTCCCGTCGCAGACCAGTATTTCCCCCCGCGTTGCATCGACAGCTGTCCGGACACGTTTTGCCTCCACCCCCTTGCCCTTGTATGTCTGGGCGATTGGGGTGTCCAGGAAATCAAACAAATCACTGCTGGTCATACCAAGCTGGATCTTGGCAACAGCCTCGCTGCGTGCCGTAACCGCCTGGGCTTTGAGGGCCTCGTGATGTGCATCAATCCCAATCTCGGCCGCAACCACTGAATAGAGATAATATTCAGCCCACAATTCATTAACGGCCACAAGATTTCCATCGTCATTCAATACAAACTCGATGTCACCCCGGTAATGACGTGCCTGGTTCAATTCGGAACCCGACCATTGGCCGTCCTGAATCTCCATGACGCGCATTGAATCCTCGGATTCATAGAGAGGCATAAGACGAAGGCTCTTTGAATCCCTGGCCAATAACCTTCCATCTTCATCGAGCACCCGAACCTCTCCCCTGACAGCGGGGGCATGGTCTTGATAGATGGCCCTGATTGTATTGAGATTCAGTTTTTTTTGGGCCTGGCGGGCCTCCTTCATCGTACCGAATGACCCCAGAGTGACAAGGACCCTCTGGCTCTTACCTTCCCCCTTACGGGTACGAAGGACCTTGACCTTCATTGAGTATGTATCAAAGGCAACCTTGGCCAGTGCAATGCCAGCGTCGACCTGATCCGGTTCAAGTTCATTGAGAACCAACCTGTATATCTTTTTTTTCGGTTCCCCGGGTTTATGGCATTGAACACGATAACGTTTACGTGGGTGCAGGTTACAAACAGGAATCCCCTGACTGTCAATCAACTGGTAGATGCCATGGACGGACTGGATCGCGAGTTCCTCGGCCTGAAGAATGATTGAAACACGCACCCGGTAATTTCTCTTCCTGAACTTGTCCTGCGCTCCGCATGAAAAGGCTGATAAAAAGATGACAATTGGCAGAATCTCGTTGAAGGGTAAGATCCAAAATCGGTAACGTTTCTTTTTCCAGTGATACATCCCGAACTTCCCCGCCGCATCCGGCAGGCAGCCGGGCGAACCCGGCAAGTTATCGAATCGAAGGTTCGAATGTCAAATCCGAACCGGATAATCTTAGTATACCTCAAGGCCGGGGGCACTTAAATGCAATGTTTATAATTAAATATGTGCTTGACAATTATTTGGGCTCGTTGTTTAAATACCGGCTGTCAAATCGGTTTGGGGAGTGGTGCAGTTGGTAGCACAGCGGATTCTGGTTCCGAAGGTCGGGGGTTCAAGTCCTCCCTCCCCAGCCAAATCATCCCTTAATGCCGCCATCGTCTAGCGGTTCAGGACGCCGGCCTCTCACGCCGGAAACAGGGGTTCGATTCCCCTTGGCGGTACCATTCAGATAACTGAATTTACCTTAACCAGGTGAAAGCTCAATCTAACATGTCCCCCACTCTAGCGTCCCCACCACTACCACTGAACTCTTCGATATAGAGTGTTATGTCGATGATTTCAGGGGATGATTGATTCCGTCCTTCCCGGTGATGTGAACAAGGCTCCCGATTAACTTCCCGTCGATGTCCAAGTTGTATTTGCTTCCCGTCATGACCCGGAGACGCAGCAGAGCCTCGGCCATTTTGGGATTCAAATTGATTAACCCACCACCTAATTTAAACAAGGGTGGATTAACCCGGAAGTCAAGGAAGTCATATTGTTCATAGTCATATTCAGGCGCCAGGCAACTCGTAAGGACGTTGATTTCCAGATTGGCGTGATCAACCAGGTCAAGCGTGTCCGGGACCAACGCCTCATATCGTTCATCAGGATAAGGAGCAACGGGAATTCCAATCGGTAATGTCTTGTCAAGATGGTCACCGGCAGAGGAAAAAACAACGGGGCAGTGGACCGCAATCAGGATCGATATTAATATATGGTGGATTTATGTGCTTATCATCATACAAGCATTAGCCATGATTCATCATTTACCTGAAATCCGCTTGAGAACAAACGGGTTTTCGCCCAGAACCCCGGACATCATCGTGTCGCGTATGTATCTGAATGTACGGGATCTTCCGCACAGGACTTATCAACTGCAGGAACTGTCGGAACAGATGCCTCCTGGGGACTCGCGGATCCCCTACAACCCCCTGTTACTTTCGTTTACAAGTGGCCCAGAGATTCCATTTCGCCAATGCAAATATTTGAACAGGTACTGATGGAAATCCTTGGCGCCGGGGTAGACACTCAGGGTCCAGGATTGCTGGCCGAAACCAGCCATCTCGCGCGGTGATTCCCAGACCGGTGTCAGGAACCATTCATCCTCAGGATTGGCCTTGACGCCCATCTGCAGGCGTTTCGTATCAATGACCCGGCACAGGATATATAGGGGTTTGTGGGAAAGAATCGACTCCGGAACGCCGTTTGGAAATCTTGGACCAAACCCATCTTTCATATCCCAGTTAAAAGGTTCATCATAGGAATCGGCTGGCAAATGACCCGACACGTTTCTTTGTCCCAAACCTATGTTTCCTGCTATATGTCCCTTGCCCGGAACATTCGCTACGCCTGGGCACCAGGAGCTGATGTCGCCAGCCGTATCGCCGGTGGGGCCAACCTGTGCTCGAGGCATTGCGGAAAAAACGGAGAAATTCTGGGACAGGTTCCAGGAGCTGTCATCACCAGGGGGGATGAAGCTGACTTCGCACTCCCAGGGTGGAGGGAATGTGGAAAATCGGAAATCCCCTCCTCCGCCTATCCCCGCACCCTTTATCCCGGGACGTAAAGTAACCGTCAGGTAACCCGGATTCGACCAGGTTTCATAATATACATGCTGATGCTCTGCTGCAGACAGCCCAATGTAACCCGGAATGTTAAACTCCTTTGAATAATATTCAATATCACCGGGAGGAATATTACCCAGGTGGGAGTAGAGGAAGTCACAAAAACCCACAAAAGCGGTGGCTCCTGTAAATTGTTGCGCACTGGGAAACGTTTCCTTGAACCATGAGGAGGAGGGAACAATCGGCCCGATCTCCCACACTCCCGTGATTTCCCCATAATTCGAGACGTCTATATGTTTCCAATCAACGGCTGTGTATTGGTCAAATCGTATGCCGACGGAGATCCGTTCAGGGGAGGAAAACTTGAAAAGAAGGTAAGTCGCCTGGCTGAAGGGTCCACCTGCAATGATATTGCGACCAGCTCCGAGTTCCGGATCCACGGGACCATTCCTGAACATCGGGATATCCCATTTGCCCAGGATCGATCCCGAGGGATCCAAATCTCCATTTACCCACACCATGACCTTTCCCCTCATTGGGACAGTCAGGGGTTCGGCACGATGGACGAGAAGCAGTTGAAGGGAATGCGTTTCGGGAGGTCGTTGCGACATGTCTGTCGGCCAGGTGGACGGATCGGAAAATGTCAGCGCAACGTTCAGGCCCACCGCCACATCCAGTCCGGTTTCCCCCATGGCTTGAAACACGCTGTTATCAAAGAATACCTCCTGTTCATAATGCCATCCGAGAGGATAATCCGATCGTGTGATCGGCTTGCCAAGGGTTCCCTTGAATTCCTCATACGGTTCACTGAGTTTAATCGCCAGGGTTCCTGGCCACTCCGTTGTTGACGCCGAGGCACCGCGGGCGGGGTTGAATTTCCAGGGTCCCATTTCACCGGGTTCGTTGAAGTGAAAAGAAAGATCCCTGATATCCCTCTGTTCTTCGGAATCTGCCTCGATAGAAGGGACGAACATAAAACAAGACAAGGCAATTACGAGAACGAACCCGGATTTTTTTCTGATTGTAACCATTGGTAATCCTAACTTATGAAATGCCTCGGGACTTCCGGAATCAACGTCCGGACCAACATCACATATCCTCCTCATTGCACAGGCAAAGATCCGGCTCCATCGTTACGCGTCCTGATGTTGCGGAGCCCCCTGATAAGAGATATCATCGGCCGTGATATCGGATTCATTGCCATCTGTGGCAGATGCTTCGCTCTGGAGAGATGACCTGCCGTTCACAGTCATGGTCCTCTGCCAGGCTCCGTCCATGCCATGAAAATCATTACCCTTCCGGGAAAAAATAAGCGCCCCGGCAAAGGACCTCTGGAGGCCTACCCAACGACGTCGGCGATGGCTTTTCGATCGACCTGGGATTTTGTTGGAAGCCTGATATTCCAAGCAAGGCCGACCCTCTCAAGAAGCCTTATTTGAATCCAGGTGAGATCGAGTTCGAATCGTCCCAGGCCGTGGCGCGCGGAAGTCGGGTGGGCATGGTGGTTGTTGTGCCAGCCCTCGCCAAAGGTGAGGAGGGCAACCCACCACGAATTTTTCGAGTCGTCGGCCGTGTCGAAACGACGAACACCCCACAAGTGAGTTGCCGAATTAACAAGCCATGTGCAATGCAGGCCGATAACCACCCTCAGGAAGACACCCCAAAGCAGCCAGGGCAGGCCGCCCACCGCGAACAGTAAAAGTCCGAGGAATACAAGCGGCACCCAATGCCAGCGGGAAAGGACACGGTAAAATCGGTCCTGCATCAGATCTGGCACGTACTTCCCCATCACAGCGGTATCGGCATGCATGGAACCACCAACCATCGTCCAGAGCATATGTGACCACCATCGGCCGTCCCGTGGCGTATGGGGATCTCCATCGGAGTCAGAATGTTTATGGTGAATACGATGACAAGCCGTCCAAAATACCGGGCCACCCTGAAGGGTCATTGTCCCACAAATGGCAAAGAAATATTCAATCACCTTCGATGTCTCGTAGGATCGATGGGTGTGGAGACGGTGATAACCCATTCCAATCCCCCAGGAGAGGCACACCCAGTGAAGAACAACAGCAACCAACACCGCCTGCCAGGTTGTGTAATAAACGGCCACCAAGGCAAGGACATGGAACACCAACATCACGCTCGTCGTGGGCCAGTTGATTTCTCTTTTATGGTCGGGATCCGTTTGGGTTGTACTCAACGATCTTTCCTCCGAGATTTATTTTATAGAATATCGCGCATACTCTGCCAGGTCATGCAGGAGATTCGCAACTGCCCCCCCCACTTTAACCGGACCACCGTCATGAACTTAACTGTTATCCCATAGTGAGGGGTGTTGCCTGGCAAGACCGCAACATCCTCTGGTTATGCAGAATCCTTGGGATCACAGGATCATTGCACTGGAATGAAATACATTTAGTAGATGATCGGCGGGCTGTATTCCTCGCCATCCTCTATGCAGAAAACAACATCAGGACTCCCGACGATAGTGAAACTGCCTGGCCCTCCATTGCAGTGGTAAAATTCACCTCCACCCGCCCAGCCGCCAGATCCAAAAGAATCCTCGCCTGCAGTACAATGGTTGAAGGTGCCGCTTGCCGAGCTGTCGTATGTTATTTTATCTGATGCTTGCCTCGGCGGGGGTCCCTGCCCGCCATTGGCGGCGCCGAAGGAGTACTCCCCGGCGACACAGTAGTTGAATACGCCGCTTGCATCTCCATCAGCACCAAACGAGAATTCACCTCCAACACAACTGTTGAATGTGCCGCTCGCCTCACCGTTTGAGCCGAATGATCCGTCCCCACCGGTACACTCGGTAAAGATCCCGCTCGCCTCACCACCATGCCCGAAAGACTCCGAGTCAGCAATACAGTTAATAAAAGTGCCGCTTGCGATACCCACCGGATCCACGGGAGCCTTCAATTGATGAATTATTTCCTCTTCCTCTTCCTCAGCATAACCGAAGGACTGATCTCCTCCGGAACAGTTTCTAAATAATCCACTTGCCTCCCCCATATAACCGAAGGATAAACCATATGCGGAGCAATTTTCGAATGTGCCGCTCGCCTCACCCTCCGCCCCAAAGCTGTAGGCAAATGCAGAACAAGATTTGAATGTGCCACTTGCCTCACCCTTGAATCCAAAGGTGTATAATACAAAATAGCTTGTGTTGCAATCCTCGTAGAGACCCGAGTATTCGATCCCCACACGCATCGACACTGCTGAATGAGGCGCTCCGAAACCAATAAAGGGGCTCCCGAATCGGCAATTTCGAATGATGGTGGCTGGAAGATTCGTGTCCGGGAAGTATGCCGCGGGGTCCTGATCACTCAGGTTATCGAAGTCAGGATCATAATCCGAGGCAACAATGTCGATGTAGAGGTTCTCGATGGTCACGTTGTCCGCCGTCTGGCGTATTACACCCGTACCCGCACCATTCGCCGACCCGAATATATGCTGGTTTGTGTTCAATGTGGTCATGCCAATCATATCCACATATTCCGTGTTCATCTCCAGTTGGTTTGTTCCCAAATCATACTTTCCCGGTGGGACAATAACGGCCGCCCTGTTTTGATAACTTATGGGATCACCATGCGGAGTCAGGGCCGTGGCCGCAACATATGCGGCAATCAGGTTCACCCCGTTGGTCACGGCATGGTCGGTTGTCTCCACGACCACGTAGGCCGAGGCCG
>CAYYNQ010000031.1:0-8298 GCA_964473105.1 uncultured Candidatus Sumerlaeota bacterium
CCCTAACAAAAAAATTCATCCAACTCGCGTCTATTTCATGCTGGGCGGGGGGGGTATCTTGGTCGTGTCATTTAATTGCGCCCCCCCCCGAGTAAAGCGCCCAAATGCATATGGTCTTGCCTCAACCCGCGGGCAACTTGATATTTGACTTTTAATCGGCGTAATTTGAGAATAAGGAAGGCGATGTCCCACACGTTGTTCAAGACTTTCCTCGGTCCTGAATAGCGTCCCGGATCCCCCTTGAAGACCCCCCAGTCTTCCTTGCATGTATGATTACATAAGGTTTGATGAAAGGATCGGAAGGATGAGCATTAAGCTTGGAATTAATGGGTTCGGACGTATAGGACGGCTGACTGCCCGTGCGGCACTGGAACTGGATGATTTTGAGATCGTTGGAATTAACGACTTGGCGGATAATGCCTCCCTGGCTCATCTGTTCAAATACGATTCAACCCACGGGACTTTGGACCGGGATATTGAGTCAAATGACGATGGAATTGTGGCTGGAGGAAAACAAATTCCTGTTTTCAATGAACGCGAGCCACAAAATCTCCCGTGGGGGCGGATACAGGCCGACGTCGTCATTGAATCAACGGGTCTGTTTTCGAAACGGGCCGATGCTGTCAGACATATCGAGGCAGGAGCATCAAAAGTCATCATTTCCCAGCCTTCACCCGATGCCGACAAAACAATCGTGATGGGTGTGAATCATCATGAATACGATGGAGACTATCATCATGTTGTATCAAATGCCTCGTGTACAACGAATTGCCTTGGCCCAATAGTCAAGGTTCTGCATGAAAATTTCGGTCTTGTCCGGGGGTTGATGACAACTGTCCACTCATATACCAATGACCAGAGAACATTGGACCAGATCCATAGTGATCCCCGCAGGATGAGGGCGGCTGCGGTCAGTATAATCCCCACCAAGACGGGCGCGGCGGCAGCGATAGGTCAAGTCATTCCCGACTTGAAGGGAAAGTTAGATGGATATGCCCTTCGTGTCCCGACCCCGAATGTCTCGGCAACGGACCTGACTGCCGAACTCGGGAAAACCGCAAGCAGTGCCGAGATCAATGAAGCCTTCAAGTCAGCCTCGGAATCCGGTGACCTCAAGGGGGTTCTTGGCTACTCAGAAGAACTCCTTGTATCAATCGATTTCAACCACAGCAGCTACAGTTCGGTCGTCGATGCTGCAACCACCCGTGTCCTTGAAGGGAACCTGGTCAAGGTGCTCAGCTGGTACGACAACGAGTGGGGATATTCGCGGAGATGTCTCGACCTTGCCCGTCTGATGATGGGTATTGCGGCGCCCCCTGCCTGACTGCCGGGGATGATCCATGGGCTACACGAATGCAGGCCGTGTGGAACGCTTTCACTTCAAGATTCCACATGAAGCAAGGGTTCCCAGAAGCATGAATATACCGAAGTCATGAGAAAACCCATTATAGTCGGCAACTGGAAGATGAACCTTACCCCTGACCGGGCCGAAGCCCTGGCGGGCGATCTGGCGCGCCTGGTGTCAGGCCATTCGTGCGAGATTATTGTCGCGCCAGCGACACCCTGCCTTGAGCGGGTTTCCCGCTGTCTTGCTGGGGGGAGCATCGGCCTGGCGGCTCAACACGTCCATTGGGAGCCGGAAGGCCCATATACCGGCGAAACGGCAATTTCCATGCTTTTGGAACTGGGCGTATCGCACGTGATTGTAGGCCATAGTGAACGGCGTCAATTTTTCGGCGAGACGGACGAAACCACAAACAGAAGGATCAAAGCTGTATTGAACGGTGGCATGATTCCCATAATATGCATCGGCGAAACTCTGGAACAAAGGCAATCGGGCGACACCCATCGCGTGATCAAGACACAGGTCATTACCGCATTACGCGATATCGGGAGGGAACATATCGACCGCTTGATATTTGCCTACGAGCCTGTCTGGGCAATCGGGACTGGGAAAGTGGCGACACCCAAGCTGGCCCAAGAGGTTCATTCCCATATCCGCAGTCTAATCACGGATTTATATGACGTGGTCATCGCCGACCTTGTTCGATTGCAATATGGCGGCAGTGTCAAGCCCGACAATGCCGTGGGCCTGTTGAATCAACCCGATATCGACGGGGCCCTTGTCGGCGGAGCCTCATTGGAAGCTGCCAATTTTTCAGGCATCTGCCATGCGGCCGAATCATGAATTAACGGAGGCCGGGTCAGGGATTGTTCCCGGGGCTCACCTAATCCTAAATTTACCGCATGGCATTATCCATAATTCTGTCAGCGGTGGCATATGCCCGTCATGGGCCATTTTGGATTCTGTATCAGGAAAGATCATCAATACCGATGTCTAAACCCACCTCAGAGGTGAACAAGGAACTTGGCCGGGTACTGAATGCCCTGTTGGAAATCAGCAACCTGGTGGGTTCGGTCATGCTGCTCGATGATATCCTTGAGAAAATCGTCGACATTACCGGGAACATTTTCGACTGCCCGGTCTGTTCAATCTATCTGCTGAATGATCAAGGCAAGCTTATTCTAAGGAGCAACAGGGGATTCGAGCCTGAACTGATCGGGAGTGCCAGCTTTGAAATGAACGAGGGTGTTCAAGGTTGGGTTGCCGCCCATGAACAGACACTGGCTCTCAGTGACGCAAGGACTGACTACCGCTACAAACCCCTAACCTCCACCCGGGAGACGGACTGTGCAGGAATGCTCTGTTCCAAACTCTTTATCCAGGACGATCTGATCGGTGTAATGACGGCGCGCTGGTTCGATGTCTGCCCATTCCGGGAAGATGACATCCTTCTGTTTGAGACCGTCTGCAAGATGGTGGCCATCGTCATTGAAAAAGCCCGGCTTCACCAGGGTAAAACACACGCAGAACAACTTGCCACAGTCGCCGTTTCCCTCACGGGCGTGGCACATTATATCAAGAATGTCATGCAGACCATGAAGGGTGGGGAGTATCTGGTCGACGAGGCAATCCGCCAAGGGAACCCCGGAAATGCAGCCGAGGGATGGAAAATCCTAAAGCGGGCGAACAGGAAAATACGCGGACTTGTCGAGAACATCCTCAATTACTGCCGCCTGGAGAAGCCCACACGTCGGTTATTCTCCCTGAACCGGATGATCCATGAGATCTTGGTGACACTGAAGGACCGTGCAGAACGGAGCCAATGTGAATTTGTTACCAGGCTGGATGAGAGGATCGGCGACCTGACAGGCAATGACGAGGCCATATATGATTCCCTCCTGAACCTGGTCTCCAATGCCATGGATGCCATTGACCGCGGCCACTCAATTCAAGGCAGAGTCGTGATCCAAACCGAACTGCTGGTCGGGCGGAACCAGGTCAGGATCGAAATCACGGATGACGGTGAAGGCATCCCGCCCGACAACATTGATCAGATTTTCAATCTTTTTTTCTCGACCAAGGGAAAAGAGGGAACCGGTATTGGCCTTGCGGCAACTCGCAAGATCATTCAGGAACATAAGGGCACAATTGAGGTCATTTCTACACCCGCCGAGGGGTCACGATTCACCGTGCATCTCCCCATTACGAGAAGTCCGGTCACTAGAGCTCATGCGCGGCACGAGGATTGAACCCACACACTCTCTTCGCTATTCGAGGGCTAATTTTTCAAGATCGGATTCGATGGCGATCAGTTCAAGGATATTGTTAAGGAACCAAGGATCGATACCGGTCATTGCGTGAACCTGCTCAAGGCTCATGCAGGCATACTTGAGGGCGTATTTGACATAGAAAATCCGCTCGGGATTCGGCGTTGCCAGGTGCCAGTTTAACTGGTCCGGATCGACCCGGTCCCGGCCATCCTCACCCAAGCCATGACGACCGGTTTCCAGCCCCCTGAGACCCTTTTGCAGTGCCTCCTTGAAAGTCCGGCCGATGGCCATGGTTTCCCCGACGGATTTCATTTGAGTTCCCAGCACCGGCTCGCCCCCCGGAAATTTCTCAAATGCAAATCGCGGTATCTAGACGACGCAGTAGTCAATTGTGGGTTCGAAACAGGCGGGTGTCTTCAGGGTAATATCGTTTGTCAGCTCGTCGAGTCGGTAGCCAACAGCCAGCTTGGCTGCTATCTTCGCGATTGGGAACCCGGTCGCCTTTGATGCCAGTGCTGATGATCGCGACACCCTTGGGTTCATCTCGATGACGACTCGCCTTCCGGTTTCCGGGTTAACGGCGAACTGGATGTTAGAACCACCCGTGTCCACCCCGATTGCACGGATTATTTTTCGCGCGTCATCGCGCATGGCCTGGTATTCAATGTCGGTCAAGGTTTGCACTGGCGCGACGGTTATAGAATCACCGGTATGCACGCCCATGGGATCCAAGTTCTCGATGGAGCAAATGATCACGACATTGTCGGCATGATCCCGCATGACTTCCAGTTCGAACTCCTTCCATCCAAGCAGGCTTTCCTCGACAAGTAGTTCCCCGCTCATCGATAGTCTGAGCCCTCGGCCACAGATTTCCTTGAATTCATCTACGTTATAAGCGGTTCCTCCCCCTGATCCGCCCATCGTAAAACTTGGCCTTATAATTGCAGGGAACCCGATGTCATCAATGATTTCCAGGGCTTCGGAAACATCGTGAACGATTGCCGAGCGGGGCACCTCCAACCCGGAACTGATCATCGTGTTCTTGAATGCCTCACGTTCCTCGGCCCGATGAATGGCCTTGGCATCGGCTCCTATCAGCTCGACTCCCAGTTTTTCAAATGTACCCCGCTCGCTTAGCTTCATAGCCAGATTCAGGGCGGTCTGACCCCCGAGTGTGGGCAGGAGGACATCAGGCTTTTCTTTCTCGAGTATAGACTCAAGGATCTGAACCGTGAGTGGCTCGATGTAGGTTCGGTCACCGAACTCGGGATCGGTCATGATGGTTGCCGGGTTGGAATTGACCAGGACAACCTCATAACCATCCTCCCTCAGGGCCTTACAGCCCTGTGTTCCCGAATAATCGAATTCACAGGCCTGCCCGATCACGATCGGGCCTGAACCAATGATCAGGATCTTATGAATATCGGAGCGTCTCGGCATGAACAGAGTCAATCTGCGCCATCAACTGCTGGCGCGTTCCTTCCATTCGTGAATCAGGTTCCTGAATCGGGGAAACAAGTAATGGCTATCGTTTGGACCCGGGGAGGCCTCAGGATGATATTGAATTGCGAAAAGGCCATGTTTCTGGTGGCGGAAACCCTCCAGTGTCATATCGTTCATATTGATATGGGTGATTTCACATTCCTCGGGCAGAGTTTCCGGATTGACACAAAACCCGTGATTCTGAGATGTAATCTCGATCCTGCGGGTTTCCTCATCCCTGACGGGATGATTGCCTCCACGATGACCGAATTTCAGCTTGTATGTTTCTGCGCCCAATGCAAGCGCCAGAATCTGGTGACCCAGACAGATCCCGAACATGGGATAACGACCGATCAGGGAACGGATGGTTTCAATGGCATAACCCACCGCTGCGGGATCCCCCGGGCCGTTCGAGCAGAAGACCCCATCGGGCCGTATGGCATGGATAGCTTCCACGCTGGTCGTGGCGGGCACCACGGTTACTTCAAACCCCTGTGCCGTCAATAGTTCCAGTATGTTCCGCTTGATTCCAAAATCGAAGGCCGCGATTTTGAAAGATGGGCTGGCTTCTGCGACCGGTTTCCGGTTTGTTTCGTATCTTTGCAACTTTTCACATGTCACATCGCTGACCAGGTCAAGACCCTGCATCGACGGGGCGGCTGAAACCTTTTGCAACAGTGAACATGAGTCAAAATCTTCCGTCGAGATAATCCCGTTCATGGCTCCCACATCACGAATACGCAGAACCAGTTCACGGGTATCGATCCCCTCGATACCGACAACGCCGGATGCGGCGAGATAGATTCCCAAATCATTGTTGGATCGGTAGTTGGATGATATACCCGAAAGTTCCCTGATGATGAGGGATGATGGATGGATCTTCTCGGACTGGCCATCCATGTCATTAACCCCATAATTTCCGACCAAGGGGTAGGTCAGGGTAACCATCTGTCCTGAATAACTCGGATCGGTCAGGATTTCCTGATAGCCTGTCATCGCCGTATTGAATACAACTTCGCCGGTAATCTCGCCTTTGGATCCGAAGCTGTGACCATCGAAACGCGTCCCATCGGACAGCATCAGGACAGCAGAGTCAGCATGTTCTTGCACCATCAACTCCATGTGATTCAACCGAAATTCCGCCAGTATTTTCCAAGCAGCCCTGATAAGTCAAGAAGGATACACCCTGTTGACATCATCCATCGAGAATGATTTAAGGTTTTATGCCCTCTTATTCAGCAATCATTTTCCAGGGATGAGCTCCAACGCCGAAAACTGGTTTTATATCAGGATCAGGACTCAAAAGGGGTGGAATGACGAACTTTCATCTCGTCTGACCCAGTCCTGCATGAAATACGGCGCTCTCGGTAGTTGTGTTGAGGGGACATCGCTGCTGATTTATTTCAAATCCAAGCTCGATCCTTTGACGATCGAGAGATTCAACAAGTTACTCCATACCCTGTTAACCCCCGAAATAGATGGATACACGGAGTGGGAAACCGGACTGGAACCCAATCAGGAATGGACAACCCGATGCATGGAGTATTTCAGGCGGGTCTCCATCGGGTCGCAGATCTCAATCCGTCCCGATTGGGATATGCTAAGTCAGGAATCAGTCCCCGGGGGCAACAATCATGTGATCTGGATAAGGCCTGGGGCAGGATTCGGGACAGGTCATCATGAAACAACCCATCTGGCTTTGGAATTACTTGAGAAACAGATCAGACCCGGAATAGGGGTTCTCGATTTCGGATCCGGTAGCGGTATCTTGGCTATTGCCGCAGTTCGACTCGGCGCAAAGAGGGTGATTGCGGTCGAGATCGATGCCCATGCCATTGATAATGCTAAAGATAACATTCATATCAATAAGTGTCAGGATAAGATTCTCCTGACTCATTCCGGGTTACCCCCATCAAATTCAAACCAATTTGATTTGGTTCTTTGTAATATGTTGCCGGTAAATGCTTTACCGCATATCAAAAATCTCGCAAATCTGTGCCGAAGTAACAAATCCACGCTTATCTATTCAGGTTTCCTGACCGATCAGAAGATTGGGATCAGCCGAGCCTTGATGGAATCCGGCCTTGAGATACTCGAGTTTTGCCGGAAAGGCGAATGGGGAGCCATGGTTTTGGCCCCGGGTGAACGCCATGGAACGGACGAGTCACATGAACCTCATAATTAATCCCCGATATCAGGTTAGAAAATGATCAATATCGATTATTACGAAATTCTTGAAGTGCCCGGCGATGCCGACGAGAGAATGATCAAAAAGGCGTATTACCGTCTTGCCAAGGAGTTGCATCCGGACAAGGCCTCCAGTCACGATGAGGCAAAAGTGATGAAAAAACGGTTCGCCCAGATATCTGCTGCCTACAATATCTTAAAGAACCCCGGAAAGCGTGATGAATACAGAAGGCGCCATTCACAGTCCAATCGGGAGTCAACCCCGACCGCACACGTCCTCAACGCATCATTTAGACTGCCCGTCTGCAGATCGGCCGATCCGATCGTGATGAATTCCCGGCAGAAATTCGGGCTGACGCCTGAAAAATCCTCCATTGCCCGAAAGGCCTATACACGGGGCATGCAGTGTTACAGGGGCAAACAATTTGGAAAGGCAATCGAGTTCTTCGAAACGGCCATTCATAACAATGGCACCGAACCCTCCTACTATATCCGACTTGGTCTGACACTTATCCGGGCGAAGAAATCAGCGGTCCGAGCTGTTGACCTAGCCCAAAGGGCCATAAAGATGGATCCCTATAATATCAGTCACAAACTGGCCCTTGCCTAAATTTATGAGACAATAGGAAGCAAATCAAATGCGGAAAAAATTTACGATGACATCCTGAGGTGGGATGAGGAAAACCCACAAGCAAAGGCAGAACTTGAACGACTGGGCGAATGTATAAAAATATTTCGTCTGCGCCGCCCCGTATTCAGGACCAACGGGAAAGACAGGTCGTCAACAACATCCGAAGGCGGCCTGCTCGGCTCCCTCATGGGCATGTTGTGCAGGTAAACTTCCGGTTCACTCGATAACTAGGATCTTTAATCCGGGGGGGGGGGGTTATACAGGGGATAAATGGCGAACTGGATCGTTAACGGAAAGATAGAGAATGCCAGATCAATAATTGATAACCGGCGTGATCTTTATGGAAAACCAAACAAAAAAAAACTCCACCAGGTAATAGTAAT
>CAYYNQ010000032.1:0-3737 GCA_964473105.1 uncultured Candidatus Sumerlaeota bacterium
CCCCCCCCCCCCCCCCCCCCCCCCCCCCCCCCCCCCCCCCCCCCCCCCCCCCCCACAATCATCCCCCCTCACCACCCCCCCCCCCCCGACCATCATGAAATAGCCTCTGGTAGGATGAAATTATGTGTTCGGGAGTGTGGGGCTAATGCTGATTTTGTCCTTTTTGCTTCGAGCCTGTTGATTTGTGCTCATGCAGATTGATTCTTGTTTGATCCCCTGCCATTCCATATGACCTAGAGGGTGAAGGATGTGATCGTGGTCATGCCGGTATCTCACGCGACAAGCGGGATACCGGTATTTTCCATATTATGTTTCAGCACTTTCCAGAATCTGGGTTGACCATGTCCGGGGAAAAGGCCTTGCCGAGATATCTCGAAACAAGCATCTCGTGGCGTGGAAACGCAGGATCGGCCAGAAGGTGACCCGGACGGATTCCCCGGTAAAGATCAATGATGATCCGCATGGCCTTTTCGTATCTCAGTATGCTTGCATTGCCGGGCTCGAACATGTGTCGATCGATATGCCTGATTCTCGCTAATTTGGTGTCGAACAGTCTTGAATTGCTAGGGGATCCCGGTTTAGGGATGAGATGATATTCAATTTTCTTCCCCGCTGAAAGTACGGCTTCGATGGCGGTCTTGTCCACCAAATCAGGGTCCGAGATATTGAGCAGGACGGAATTGCGTCTCATCAGGCCAAGCTCCATGCTTGAGATCATGCCACGTGTTGAGTCATTGATCGGCAGATGTAGGGTGATGATATCTGAAATGCCGACCAGGTCTTCCCTTGACGTCATGCGGCGCCCACAACCGTCATGGATCCCCCGGTTAATGAAGGGGTCATGCCAGAGAACTTCAAGTCCGCGTCCCAGAGCCTTTCTCGCGACTCTGCAACCCACCGACCCCATGCCGATGATCCCGATTCTGGGGCTCCTGTAACCGGGCCCTATTGGGGTGGAGCCCCTTAGCTGATGAATATGCTCGAGCAAACGGTCTGATATAATGTCCGGGGCATAATCTGTTACGCTTGTCACATAAATCCCGAGTCGGCGTGCAAGGCCGATATTCACCGGACAGGGTGTTTGTGTGTGGGGTGAACCCGCCATGATGATACATATGCAATGACTTGCCCGTACGACAATGTCATCGGGAACCGGTGTCTGGCCGCTGACGATGACCGTCAACTCATTTGTGGGTCGAGGGCGGTCACGGGACTGATTCGGATCCCATGGGTAAAGGACCGGCTCCAGACCCGATTCAATCAGGGTCTCCTTGCTGATTTTAAGCAGATGTCCCGGAGAATCCATGATCAGGACCCTCGGTGATTCCCGGACAATGAATTGACGATCGGGCTTCATTCAAGCCGGGTGATAAAGATTGATTCTGAATGTAAACGTGACAAGGTGTCCACTCAGGTTCCTGCGGGTTCGGAAGAAAGTATCTCAAGGATGGTTTCCAGCTGTCCCGGGGATCCGAACGGAACTCCGACAAGGTTACTGTCGATTCTTTTCAAGAGCCCTGTGAGAACTTTTCCGGGTCCGGCCTCAATAAAATAACCACAACCATCAGAAGCCATTTTGCGAATACAGTCACACCACAAGACACATGAGACGATCTGATTGGCCAACCCGTCGCGGATTTCATCAGGTTCCCCAAGATATCCTGCATCGGTATTTGACACGAAAGGAATGGCCGGACGTATGATCTCCGCACGATCCAAGGCTTCCCTTAGGATTTCGACAGCCGATTGGACAAGAGGTGAGTGAAACGCACCATGAACGGGAAGAATTGATGGGCGGCGGGCACCAGCCTTTCTGGCCATTTCGACAGCGGTCTCAACGGCATGTTGCTCGCCCGAGATAACGATCTGTTTCGGTGAGTTCCAGTTTGCCGGGACGACAATTCCATCTTTTGATGCGCTGTCACAAATCTCCCTGATCGTCTCACCGGTCAGGCCGTTGATGGCCGCCATGCTGCCTTTTTGTTTATCTGCGGCCCGCTGCATGGCCTCACCCCGAATCCTTACCAGATTCAGGCCCGTTGCAAAATCAAATGACCCTGCGGCATGCAATGCGGAAAAAGCACCCAGAGAATGTCCGGCGACAATCCCGGGCTTGATTCCATTGTCGTGAAGAACGGTGTATGCCGCGATACTTGTCACGAAAACGGCAGGCTGCGTAAATCTTGTCTCCCGCAGCTTCTCCTCGGGCCCTTCAAAGCAGATTTGACTGATCGAATAACCCAGGATTTCATCTGCTTGTGCAAATATTTCCCGGGCTTCGGGAAAATGTTGGGCCAGTTCCCTCCCCATGCCTGCGGCCTGTGACCCTTGGCCGGGGAAAATCATTGCGATTATTTTGGAGGGCATGTTCTTATGGTTGCCTTGGGTTTGAATCGACCGGCCGGAAAGAAACGGTGTTTTAATGGTCGAGAAACATGGCAGGTCTCCTGAAACATGAAACTAACACCTACCAGAACAACGAGGCGTGGTCAACTCATTAAACAAATTCCGGTTATCTTCGGCATCATGGTGGCAGGCACGCTCTTTCAGGGTTGTGGGTGGACTGGTAAAACATACACTTCAAAACGGGAATCTCATTTTTATGCGAAGGAAATACTCAGGTCGATGGGGGGTGTGCATGCTTTAAGGGGGATACGGAACCTCAGGTTTGACTTTGTCATCGAGGATGACGGCAGGGAAATTCTGAGACGCAAACACTGGTGGAACAGGACACGTGGAAGTTACCGGCTTGAAGGCAGATACAAAGGACACAATTATGTTGCACGATTCAACCTTTCCACCCTTCAGGGCAAAATATCCAGGACTTTTGACTCCGATGGCAGGGAGATCTATGAGGATGATGCCGAGTTGATAGATTTTTCATACCGGTGCCATGTCAACGATTCCTACTGGTTGCTTTCACCCGCAAAACTTCAGGATACCGGGACGATATTGAAATATGAGGGTGTCAGGCCATCCGCGTTGGGGGACTTCCGCACGCTCCGCCTGACCTTAAAAAAAGGGACCGCGTTGGCGCCGGAAGATCAATATTGGTTTTACCTGCCCCCCGATACGTGGCGGCCTGTTGGCTGGACATTCGTCCTCCAGGACGAGGTCGTCCCCCATACTTATCGGTGGACCAAATGGAAGGAGGTAAGGGGTCTTCACCTGCCCGTGCGGTTTGAACATGCAACGGATACCAGGGTTGTCAGGATTGAAAACCTGCATTCGCCGGAAGACATCATAGATGTTTATCAGTTCCTCGGACGCCCGAGGTAAAATCCATACCGGGTGAATCATTGAAACAAGGGCCACATGGACAAGGAACAATCGAAATGCTTGCGAAAAGAATCATTCCCTGTCTCGATCTGAAGGAAGGAAGAGTAGTCAAGGGGGTCAACTTTGTCGATCTGGTGGATGCCGGAGATCCAGTGGAATGCGCCTCTGCCTATGACCGGGCGGGTGCTGACGAGATTGTCTTCCTGGATATCACGGCATCGCATGAGAGAAGGGGCATAATGCTTGATGTTGTAAGAAAAACCGCGGAACGATGCTTTATGCCCGTGACAGTTGGCGGAGGCCTCCGCAGTATTGGCCAAATCAAGACGATGCTCCGTTCAGGGGCGGATAAAGTGTCCCTGAACACCCCGGCGGTTGAGAATCCCGATTTCATTAAGGAGTCTGCGGACAAGTTTGGTTCCCAGTGTATTGTGGTTGCCATCGATGCGCGGCGTCGG
>CAYYNQ010000033.1:0-9602 GCA_964473105.1 uncultured Candidatus Sumerlaeota bacterium
TGCCGCATCAGCATCGCGCAACCAGTAATGACCGACCATCCGGTTCTCGTCGGGATTCGCGATCTCGCCTGACTCAAGCAGGTTCATCGCGTCAAACACACGCTCCATCCCGGGCGACATCTGATCCAGATAGGCTTCGTCAAAGCCCATGCGGCTTATATCGAGCGAGAAACCCAGTTCCTCGTCATGGAAGAAATACTTCCTAAAACGGCCCCAGCCTACATGCTCCGGCATTTTTTAACCCCCGTAGTCCATTGAAACGCGGGAAACCGGGAATTCGGGCATTGCGTGGCCCGGTCGGGAGCCATTCATTTTCAGATGTCCAATTCCCGAAATCCAAGCGATAAAGATCCCCGGCACACAAATTCCTTTCGGCATACCGGAGTCGCTGCGCCTGCGCCCTATCAATCACAACGGGGCGAAATCCAGGGTTCATAAAGCAAGGGATTCTCTGGCGGGTTTATGCCCGGAAAACCACGGCGATATGAATACCGGGGGCAACCCCGACACTTTACCCGGTGGACACTCTAACCTCATGGTTCATCACGACATCCCCCAGTTGACAAGCAAAACGCTGCAACCTTCGCACTTGTATACTACCGATCCCAAAACTTGTCCAGCGACCAGATTCCAATCAGCCAGCATGGTGAATATCACGAACTATTTCCCCGTAAGCCTACCGGGGAAATGCCGTCGACCCGGCAACAACCATTCATTGGCACATTCCGAACGTGCCTCACGGTTCCAGGCAACAGCCCGGTTAAGGTGACGAAGCAATTACGGAAGCTGTATCGAGGCTAACCAGTCTTATCCCTGCTCAATACCTGAATCGATCAGCATCACCGGAATGGAATCATGGACCGGGTAGATGACCTTCCTGTCTTCACGGATCAACGCGCCATTCAGCGGTTTTTCGACTTTGTTCCCCGACCGGTCGACCAGTTCACCTTTTTCGCGAAGCGAGTTGAGGTCCGCCACACGGTCACTCGGCAGTTCACTGACAGACTGGTGTGTCTCCGGACAAACCAGGATCTCAAGCAGTTCAGCTGATATTCGACTCATGGAATGTGTCCTTGCCCAAGCCTATCCCCATATCCATATAATTGACCAGCCCCGTCACGGATGCAATTAAATCTTCAAAACATGTGCTGACTCGTGGAAAATAGGCCTGTCTGGGAAACTGCCGGGAACAGAAACTCGAGTCCATAACCGCCCAGGAAGATTCTCGGAAAGTCCCACGAAAGAAATCTCTCCGCCGATGACTTCAGATAAAATCTCCATCCCCGTCCTCCCGGCTGGCCGACCGCTGGTTATCGCCGGGCCATGTGTGATCGAGTCCGAAGACCACGTCATGAGAATGGCCGAAGGCCTCCGCCAAGCCGCCGACCATGCCGGCGTGCCGACCGTATTCAAGGCTTCATACGATAAGGCGAACCGCACCTCGATCGATTCATATCGTGGGCCGGGACTCGACGAAGGCCTCCGGATCCTCGCACGTGTCCGCGATGAGATTGGCTTGCCAAGCCTGACCGACTATCACCAACCCGCACAAGCCTTGGTTGTCGCTGAGGTCGCCGATGTGCTCCAAGTACCGGCTTTCCTCTGCCGCCAGACTGACCTCATTCTGGCCGGCGCCGCAACCGGAAAAATCCTCAACCTCAAGAAGGCACAGTTCATGGCTCCGGCGGATATATTACATTCGGTCGAGAAGGCCCGCTCGGCCGGCTGCGAAAATATCTGGCTGACCGAAAGGGGGACCAGTTTCGGATACCGCAACCTGGTCAGCGACATGCGCAGCCTAGTAATCATGCACGAGTCGGGCTGTCCGGTCATCTTCGATGCAACGCACAGCATCCAACTCCCCAGTGCATCGGGCGGCAAAAGTGGAGGGCAGCGGGAATACCTTGAGCCGCTGATCCGGGCGGCGGTTGCAGTCGGTGTCGAAGGAGTCTTCATCGAGGTCCACGATGATCCAGACAACGCGCTCAGCGATGGGCCGAATATGCTGGCGCTGGACCGACTGCCGCAAGTGCTTGACATGATCCTCAGAATCGATGAAGCCCGCCAGTCTTTCCAATGAACACTGGGGCCAGCAATCCAAGAAAAACATGAGGCATACAAACCGACACGCTGATTTTTCTTACCTTTTCAGCAGGATCCTGTTAGTCTGATGGCGGCTTCGAAGGGTGCCCACACACCTGCGAAACCCATCCAACTTCCAGCGCCGGGAAGATTTCTCTGCCTTGAGCAACCCGAAAGAAAACACCGATAATCTGGGCCCGACACCCGACGACATATCCAATGGCCCTGCCGTTGTCGTCAAGGACCCGCCCCACACACACTCCAGTGATTACCGGGTTAAACTCCAGATCTTCGAGGGACCACTCGACCTCCTGCTTCACCTGATCAAAATCAACGAGATGGAGATCACCGAGATCACCATCTCCGACATCACCGGTCAGTACCTCGAATACCTCCATTTGATGGAATCGCTTGATCTGGAAATAGCAGGTGATTATCTGGTGCTAGCCGCCACGCTTCTCAACATCAAACTGCGCACCCTGCTACCGAGCCAAGAGGAGGAGGTCGTGGAGGAGGAGGAACTCGACGATTACCTGTCGGCCCGAAACCTGATGCAAAAGCTGATCGAATATCGACGATTCAAGGAAGCCGCGCTGGATCTTGGCCAACGCGCGAAGGATCAAGCCGAGTTGTTCTGCCGCGAGGTTGCGCTGCCCAAACTCAACGAGGCCCAGAAGGACCCGGAAATCGAGGGCGACCTGCAGACCCTTCTAGGCGCCTTTTCCAGGGTCATCCATTTTGTCGAACGGCGTGATTACCATCAAGTTGAGGCTGATAATGTATCGGTTGAGGATCTTATCCTCCGGGTCCGACAGAAACTATTCCTTGAAAATCGGTTCTCCATTTTCAGGCTGTTTGAGGAATGTCAATCTCGGATTGAGATGGTCGTCTGTCTGTTTGCGCTGCTTGAACTCTGTCGACTCAAGGAGCTGAGAATTGTACAGGGTGAAAACTTCAGTGACGCAACAATTACGGCGCGTGATTCCAACGCTGAATCATCATCGGGACAACTGGCCCGGGAAGCATTGGATCTCGAAAAACTTGAACGGGAAATCCTGTCAAACCGCACCGGGGTGATCCAGGAGGAGACTCCTGCGAATGGAGAGCCCTCCCTGCCCGATGTGGAGACCTTACCCGACGGAACCGCGGCAGCATTCACCGAAGCGGCCGCACAAGTCATTGAACTGGACCGGTCCAGTCAGGATCCGGGTGATTCATGATGCTTCTCAAGCGGCAACCAACCCATCTTGGCCCTGAGCACGAACGACCTTTCACCCTGTCGCCACCACCAATCAACCCTCCACGCACATATTGCGATGTACCCTGACCCAAGTCAGTCACCCGGTCGGGACGAGGATCTCGCACCCAAACGCCTCAGAAAACCACCTGAAGCACAAGGTGAAAAGCAGACCGGCATCGGCTTCGGTTGGTGGTCCCTGATCATCCTCTGCTGCTTGGGCACAATGATACTTTCGGGTATTTACGCTGCTAGACGAATCAGCGAATCACAGTTTATTGACAATTTGCAGGAAACGTATTCACAAATTTCGATGAAACCACCATCCGAGATCCACGCCATTCACCCGGAACAGCAGATTTACCTTTATTACCTGATTAGGGGACAATCCCTTACTGCCCAGCCAAAACGCCTGTCGGGAAACCGGACAAAATCCAGTCAAGAACTTGCGCGCCTGATTTTGGGTGAATTAAAGCGGCCAACCGGATCCACGGTGATGAAATCGCCGCTTGGCAAGGATGTTGATATCCGGGCCATTTATATTCTTGATGGATTGATATGGCTAGATTTAAGTAGTGATTTCCTGGAACCCGAAACGGACAGCCCCCACCAACAGCGACTGGCACTTTCCGGGCTCATCAATAGCCTGCTGCTGAACGATACCACCCTGCAAGGCATCCGCCTCCTGATCGAGGGTAAACCCGTTGAATCGATTTGGGGCTGGCTCGATGCCAGCATGCCGCTGGGACCCGATCTGTCGCTGATCCACGAGTCAGGGTGATCGCCCGGCCAAACTAGGAAATGCTTGCATTCGGTTGTTGGGGCTGCTAGAGTCTGGGATGTAAAGGGAAGAATCTCAACATGATGGATTATATGCCAGATGTCATCATGATCCCTGCGGATAGCTTTGTGAGAAGGAGGGATCTGGTGTGAAAAAGATGCTTGCCCTGCTGACAGCGGTGACGATCTTACTGGCTGCCGGATCGGCGCGGGCCGACAAACTTCAACTGGGACTCGATCAGCCTCATTCGATCACACCCTCAACCACGAAAGGCCCTTACTACTATCAAAGTGTTTCGGAACAGAGAGGTCGAAAAATGTCCCGGGGACTGGCTAATGTTTTATTTTCGATTGCTGAGGTGCCCAACCAAATGTTCCGCGAGGCATATGCCACCTCACCCATCTGCGGCGCAACCGTCGGCGTGTTCAAGGGTGTTGAGAAAGGCGCCCAACGACTTGTCGTGGGTTTGATTGAAATCATCACGTTTTTCCACCCGCTAGGTAAGAATTTTGAACCCATTATTGAGCCCGAGGTGGTCCTCATGGATGCAAACCATTGATCAACTCGACACCGATACCGACTGAAAAAAACAGGGAGTTTTCAAGAATACGGGGGGATGCCCCCGGAGTCCCAATGCAAAGGAGTTCAGGCGTCATGAAATTCATAAAAGTAACCATGGTGCTGGCAGCACTGGTGTTCGTCCTGATGTCAGGAGCCACCCGTGCCGAAAGTGCCAATGAAATATATCGCCAGCAGTCTGATACGCAGAAGATGCTGCACAAGCTGGGTCGCGGAATCACCAACGTTCTCACATCCTGGGTTGAAGTTCCCCGTAATGTTGTAATTGAGTGGGAAAAAACCGACCCCGCCTCGGGTTTCGTTCTGGGCACGGTCAAGGGTTGCGGCTGGGGGTTCAGTCGCCTGGCAACGGGAGTTTATGACGTCTTCACGTTCCCCTATCCCGTGCCTAGAAACTATGAACCCATGATGGAACCCGAGTTTGTGATCAGCGACATCTGGGGCAAACCGATCCCGGAGCTGACCGAGTTCCGTTCAAATGACCCGGAATATTCGAGAGCGAATATCCATCCGAACCAGTTCAACTTCTGATCTTCAAGCAGATTATTGGGGATCTGATCGGGCTGGACACACCCAAAAGTGTTCCAGCCCGTGGCTTTTTGTAAGCCTGAGCAACGATCATCATGTGCTCCCCGTCCTTTATTCTACATCAGGCATAAGGCTGGTGCCTGGACTTGAAAGTTGAATCCAGCAGAAAGAGTCCCCCGCCTTGGTTCAACACTGAAACCCGGCGGCATGGATATCCCGAACGACAACCAAGGAAAGGTCCAACCATGGCCAACTCAATGCGAATCCCGGGGTCGATCCGCAAAAGCATTCGATGTTGCCTCGCAATCCTGACGCTGTTTTTCAACCCGCTGCTCTCTAGAGCGGCCCTGGAGGACTTGCCCGCCGATACGGTGATCGGCTTTGAGTTCAAGGATACCGCCTCGACATGGTCGAAGTGGCGGAACCTTTCAATTGCGCAGGCCCTGCCGGACCTGCTCGATGCCCAAAGCTTTGAGAACAACCTGGATTACCAGCAACTTGAACTCAACAGAAAGAAGTTGGAGAGGAAACTAGGATTCCCATTATCTGCCCGAGAATTATTCAACAACGTTTTTGCGAGTGGAGTATTTGCCATCACCCATATGCCCAATGGGAACCGCGAAGTTCCGGGGTTTATCCTGGACATGAAGGTCAAGAACCATGCCAAGGCCTCGAACTTGGTCACGGCTATTGGTGAGTTCGCAAGGGAAACGACGACACCCCACGCCAACACCGCCGATTCTCCAGCACCACGAAAGCAAAAGATCGCCGATTACGAAGTTATCTGGTGCGATAGTGCACATGGCAGCATCGGACACAGCCTGACAGAAGATCGTCTGCTGATCTCCAACGCGCCCCAGGACCTGAGCTCTTTTCTTGCGCCCGAAGCTGGTTCAAAGAAAACCGGTTATTCTGCCACCTTGAGGAAACTGGCCCAAGCCATGCCCTCACCCAAAGGGGACATCCATGGGTTTGCAGACACCGCCCAACTGGCGGGACAGAACGGGGTGCAGATGATGATGGGCGGCATAAGGCAAACCATTGGAGCCGATGGCAGTCAGGTTTACTTTTCAAGCAACATCCTCATTGACGGGATCGAAACCCGGTTGATCAGCAACAGGAATCCCGACCTTATCATGCCCGGCTCAATGGCCAAAGGTTTGCAATCCATCAGTCACATCGGGGAACGGCCTCTATTTGCCCTAGCCTTTGGACTGTTTAACGGCCAAACCAGCCTTTCTGCAATTGAACAGATGGGAACAACGCTCCAGTTGATGATGAGCATCCCACCGGATCCCTCAGGTAATATTTTCGAGGGTTTTGAGAAAGCCACAGGCATTTCCGTCAGGGGCGGCCTCATCCCGGCCATCGGCCAAGAAATCACACTCTCGATCAACAGTTTTCAGATAAACCCCATGAACTCCATGCCCTCGCCGGATATGACTGTCATCATTGAGGTCGCTGATGAAGGCAAACTGAAGTCGGTCATGTCGAAGTTGGAGAGATACCTGGAAAAAAGATCCGATTCAATACATCCCACGACCGTACAAGACCCGTCACAGTCGCCACCGACCTTCCGGTCAATCAATGTAGGAGATACCGTAATCAGGACATTGGACAACAGATCACCAATGCTGGCGCTTTCATGGGCGCTGAACGGGGACATGGTCCTGATAGGTCTGAATACGGACAGCATCAAGTCATCAATCGATCGGTCAAACGGGGAAATACCGTCCTTTGAGTCAACACCCTTCTATGCCGAACTGAAGAAAGGCCTGATCAAGGACAGTAAACCGTACGAATTCAAGGCTATTAGTGTCGACAGGATGGTTCAAGAACTGGTCATAACCTTCTTGCCCCTGATCTCGATGGGCGTCCCAAAACTTGCGGAGAACCAAACGGCAATCCTGGATTTTTGCAACCAGATCCTGCTGAAGATCGGGACCTCAGCCCAGTTAAATGCGAAGACGCCGGATGGTATGGTGTCGGGATATAATAAGACCCAGATCAAATGAGATCGAATCCCAAGCTCGTTTCCCGGATCACCTGCCGTAACGAACGGGAGACTGAACATGTCGGCGAAAAAATCGGCCGCAGTTTCCGGGGGGGGGAGGTTGTTCTCCTAGACGGATCGATGGGTGCCGGCAAAACCTTTCTGGCTGCAGCAATGGGGCAAGGGATGCAGATAACCCAGCCAGTCATCAGCCCCACATACACGATTCTGCGCTCCTATCTGTCAGACACCACGGGATTAACTCTTCACCATCTGGACCTTTATAGACTGAGCGGATCAGAGGAACTCGACATGATCGGTTGGACGGAGTGCCTCGGCGACGACTCGGTGATGATTGTGGAGTGGCCGGGACGTTGCCCTGATTCGTTTGATCCATATTCCCTGCTCATCCAGATTGAAGACACGGGAAATGATACCCGGATCCTCTCATTTCATCCCGGGACGATCAATCTGGGGCGCCTTGAAGATATCCTGGACCTCACCCCCCCGAAAAAACCGCTGCCTTGACCGTCATTGCCAAATTCGTTATGCAGGGAAACTAGGGGGAAGGCCGTCCCCCAAATGCGGGAGGATATATTCTCCGTTCGATACCCACCTGCACGAGCCCGTGCTACACATACTTAAATATCCGAAACAGCCTTCTGTGAATTTCAATTTGGCAAGCCCAACACCAGCAAAGTTTCCGTTCATCTCCGCCCGATCAAGGTGAAAAATATCTCCTCCAGGGACTTAGTGGAGACCCCCTCTGTCGATCACGCAAACGCATAAATCTCCCTGAATTATGTCGGCCTGCTACCTCCCCCGCCGGCTGATTCTCATAACATACGCATCCAACGCACGCAGGCGGCTCCGTCCCTCGGGCTTGACCGGATTCCCATCGGCACGGGCTACACGGTGATAGGCCGAACGGGCTGATTCAACCCATGTAAACCAGGAGGGGTTGTCATGAAAATGTATCCCCTCCGGTGGGTTGGCATCCGACCAGTCACGACATAAAGTCTCGTAATAAATCCCCATCCGCAGCCAGTGCTCCATCAGTCGATGACTTTGCAAATGTTCATCGGCCATCCGCTCCAGTAGCTCAAATGCCTGCTCGACCGGCCTATCGAGGCCACCGGACATGCGATTGATAAATAACATCCGAATGCGCTCCTCCTGAATGAGTTCCAGTTCACGGCGCACATGCGAGGTTGTCGGCCATAGCGGATCCTCCCCAATCCACATCCGCAGATCCAGTTCAATGGCCTCGAGTTCATTGAGATAACCAGCCAGCGAGACCTGCCCCCAACGGTTTAGCTGGCTCCTGATATTGAACATCCTCGCTGCGGCACCGGCCCGCTTTCCGGCTTCATCCGCAAGAGACCCGCCAAAACTCTCCGATGTCCGGAAAGCCACTCTCGCATTTCCCCATTCCCCCAGCCTCTCGAGACACTCACCACGCGCAAACATGATAATATCAAGATAATGAAAGTCGGAAACCTCCTGAACTGCATCCAATCGCTCCAGCGAGACACGAAATATATTACGGCCGTTCAGATCCATGCCATGGGGTTGAGTATAGGGATCACGTTCAAGATGGATTTTCAACTCGGCAATAATCGCCAGGATCGTCTCGTGGGGATAAATCCGTTCCACCCCCCCGCCATGACGGCAGGCGTTCATACAAAAAACCAGCATGCACATCAGGACAGGCATGCTCACACATACACGCCACAGTGGTGACATTGTGAGAATAATAGCCAATATTCATCCCTTTATTCGTTATTGGGGAAAATAGGCGGTCCTTATGGTTCCACTTTGATATAGGCAAGAGGATTCAGGGCTTTATCATGCCTCCAAATCTCAAAATGCAGGTGAGGCCCCGTTGAACGCCCCGAATTTCCCTCGTATCCGATTTTTTGTCCCGCACGGACCTGCTGGCCCTCCTTCACCAACTGACGGGAAAGATGCCCGTATCGGGTACGATAACCGTTAAGATGCTCTATGGTCACATACTTGCCTAGGGTCGGGAGATATCTCACGCGCGTGACCTTGCCATCAGCCGCTGCATTTACGACCCTCCCGTATGGGGCTGCAATATCGATTCCATGGTGGAACTCGCTCCCACCTCCCATCGGGTTCATGCGACGCCCGAACCGTGAACTCAAGCGTCCACTCATCGGCGATTGGAACAAACCGGGCCTAGGCTGCATACGCCGGACCTTTACGGTCCGTGGTCCGGCCCGACTTCCATCCTCAACCAGAATTTCCCGGCCGAAACGGTCGGTCTGTGCCTTCAGTGTATTATCCGATCTTTTAGTCATGATAGGCGCAGTCGTTCGCAGAGGGTCATGGGGGGGGGGGGGGGGGGGGGGGGGGGGGGGGGGGGGGGGGGGGGGGGG
>CAYYNQ010000034.1:0-2530 GCA_964473105.1 uncultured Candidatus Sumerlaeota bacterium
TGTGCCTGCAGGACGGGTGAATGAAACCTCAGTTATTTCATTTATAGATTGGCTCCCCACTGTTTGCCAAATTACAGGAGCGAACAATTCAGCACCTAATCTGGATGGAGAGGATATTTCAGATATTTGGCTGGGAGCCAAGCGTACTCGCACCAAGCCGCTTTTTTGGAGGGTGGGAAATGCGAATGCCCGACCGGCCGTGCGGGTGGGTGATTGGAAGTATTATCATTACAATGACAAAAAAACCGGTCCGATGCTTTATGATTTAGCAAAGGATCCGGGTGAGAAACGGAATTTGGTAAAGGAAAAGCCCCAGGTTGCTCGTAGATTGAGCGATCAGATCAGAGATTGGATTGCTACATTACCCAAGGAATACACAAAGCCTAATAAACAGAAAAAGAGAGATTAAAAAAAGTGATGAACCGATATACATTGTCTTATGCATTTGCTTTTTCAATTTGGTTTTTTTTGATTTGTACTGCTCATGCCAAGCAGCCCAACTTTATAATTATTATGGCAGATGATATGCCGTGGTATGGGACAGCGGTTCAAATGGAAGAGGGGATTAAGGCTTCGGCGGGGCAGACTCGGAGAACGCCAGTCATTGATCAATTAGCCAGGGATGGTATGACGTTTAGTCGGGCTTTCGCTCCGGCAGGCATGTGTGCGCCATCGCGGTGCAGTATCCAGACAGGCATGAGTGCCGCACGCACGCGCTTTAGTGGCAACGGTAATTTCGACACAAATACACGTGAGGTGATTTACGGGGGGCGTCGTAGCAAGGGTAAGCTTGTCCTTGAACCCCAGCCCATTGGATCTCTGGATCCCAAACAGGATACGATTGCCGAGTACTTGAAACCCTTGGGCTATGCCTCGGCTCATATTGGCAAATGGCATATCTATGGGGGTGGGCCAGGAAAGCATGGATATGATGTGCACGATGGACCAACTACCAATAATGAGGGAAATTCAAAAGATCCCAAGGATCCCAAGCTGATTTTCAGTATAACGCGCAAGGCGATTAGGTTTATGGAAGTGCAGGCAAAGGCAGACAAGCCGTTTTATCTGCAGGTGTCGCATTACGCCGAGCACAACGCCGTGCAATGTTTGCCTGAGACGGCTGCTCAATGCCTGAAACTAAAAGGTATCCGGGATATTACATCCAATGCCCTGCGTAAACGCGTGGCTCAGCGCACGGCCATGGTGCTGGATATGGATAGAAGTATCGGCATGCTTCTTGAGCGACTTGATCAGCTTGGTTTGAGTGATAACACCTACGTGGTGTTTATGTCCGACAACGGTCATCACCGCGATACGGGTTCCAAGAAATTCCTGCGCGGCAACAAATGGTGGCTTTGGGAAGGCGGTATTCGAGTGCCCATGATCGTCAGGGGTCCGGGCATCAAGGGTGACTCGCGTTGTGATGTGAATGTGGTGGGTTATGATTTTCTGCCGACCTTTGTGGATTTGGCGGGTGGCTCACTGGATAAACTGCGCGACATTGATGGAGTCAGCATCACATCGTTGTTAAAAGGGCAAGAGGATAGGAAGCTGAGTGATCGATTTATATATTTTCATTACCCGCATCATCGCAATACCGCACCTCATTCAGTGGTGCTTCAGGGTGACTTGAAATACTTCCGCTTCTACGAGCAACCCGGTTCGCATTATCTCTACAACCTCAAGTACGCCATTGGAGAAACTGAAAATATTGCAGCGCAAAACAAGGCCGCGGTAGCCCGTTTGAGCAAGGAAATGGATCGGTACCACCTGGCGATCAAAGCCTGTCTGCCCAAGCCCAATCCTGAAGCGGATTCGGGTTATAAACCTTTTGATCCGGATAAGACTTGGGAGTGATTAGTTCAGGGATTTTAAGGCATCATTGAACAGCGCGCACGGCCTCATGGCTGCATCTGCTTTTTCCTCATCAGGCTGATAGTACCCGCCAATATCCATCGCTTGATCCTGAACCTCATTAAGTCCCTCGACAATTGCCGATTCGTTCTCGACCAAAGTTGTGGCGCAGGAGGTGAATTGTGCAGCTAAATCGGGATCCTCGGTTTGCTTAGCCAGTGCTTGGGCCCAGTAAAGAGTCAGGTAGAAATGGCTGCCACGGTTGTCCAGTTCGTTTACTTTACGAGAGGGGGATTTGTTTTCGTCGAGGAATTTGCCAATGGCGTCGTTGAGCGTTTTTGACAGGATGAGTGCCTTTGTGTTGCCCGTCTTGGTGCCAAGATCTTCGAGTGAAACACCGATTGCGAGGAATTCTCCCAACGAGTCCCAGCGCAAGTGGTTTTCGGCGTTAAACTGCTGCACGTGCTTGGGGGCCGAACCGCCTGCACCGGTTTCAAAGAGGCCGCCGCCGGCGAGGAGGGGAACAATGGAGAGCATCTTGGCGCTGGTGCCCAGTTCAAGGATGGGAAAGAGATCGGTGAGGTAATCGCGCAGGACATTCCCCGTAACCGACACCGAGTCCAGTCCATCTTTACAACGTTGGCAGGTAACGCGAGTTGCCTCAACAGGTGAGAGA
>CAYYNQ010000035.1:0-51028 GCA_964473105.1 uncultured Candidatus Sumerlaeota bacterium
GGTGGTAATGAGGAATTGTGTGAAAGCCTGATCAATGGAGCCAAGGAATACGTCAACGCACTGCATGAGATGGAAGATGAACGCCGGTCAAAAAATGAAGATGAAGAGGCTGATGACAGTGGAGAACCAAAGTCCGACCCCGCTGAAAAAAACCATGAGGAATCAGGAAAAACTGTAAGTGAATCATCCGAAACGGCACCTCAAGGGGAAGTTAAAGGCCCTGACAGATCTGGGGGAGACCCCGCTGATAGAGATCACCCGGGATGAATTCGACTCGCGGGATTCTCAGGCGATGGTTGTGATATCTTGACATCGCATCTTCGGATGGGGTTTACTTTCGGGGTTGTGAGGTCGTTTGGCATGTAAGCATTTAATAAAGGAGATCGGGAGCACCGGAACAACTGGGAATTCATGCGTATTTATGAACTGGCCAAATCAATCAGCCGACAGTTGGGCGTTGAGGTTAAAAGCTCAAAACTGGCTGAGGAATTCCGGACCCTCGCAGAATTCGAGGAGATCCGTCAGTCCGTAAAGAGCCATGCCTCATCAGTCGATGATCGCCATGCGAGCATCATGTTCTCGATATATGCTAAAAGGCATGGAAAAAGCGACATGGAGCAGAAACTCCAAGTTCCTGAAACCGAAGATACCCCAGCCATAAAAGAACCGCCAACGTCTCTTTCACACACCGCTGAGACAACCGAAGCGAAAGCTGGAAAACCTGCGCCACCCCAACGACCGTCTCCACCATCTCCGCGAAAGGCACCGCCCAGGCCCGTGCCGGTCCGACAGGGAGCGAGCCGCCCCAACGCACCGATACCCGTGGCACCCCGTCGGGGGCCGATTCTGCCCGCAACAGAGTCTAGAGCGCCTGTAAGCATCGGCGGAGCCACAAGCGCTAAACAGACAGCCGGTCCCATCCCGGCATCGGCCATCAAGCCGGTTATGCCCCGCCCGATCAAGCCTCGCCCCACCGGATTGGCCACCGAGTTGAAAAGTTCAACCGGAACAACCGGCCTGACAGCAGAACCCGGTCAAATGGCCCCGAGGGCCAAGACTGGAGAAGCCGGCACAGCGACCGGACAACCAGAATCCCCGGAACTACCAAGGTTCAGTTCCGATTCGCCCTTCATCAAGCCCGCCATTCCAAAAACCGAGACTCCCACAAAAACGGTTTCCAAGAAGGCGGGTGCAAGTTCCAAGGGGGATTCTCAGAAGAAGCCCCTGATTCTGTCGACCGAGGCGCCCCTCCCTGAAATCGGTCAGATGAAACAATCCAAGAAACGGTTCAAGGGTGACAAAAGACATGGAGGGGATGATTCGAAAGGTCGAGATAACGACAAGGCCAAACGCAAGAGTGGCTTCAGGCCCAGCAAGGTCTATGGTGATGCCCAAGAGTTCCGCCGCCCCATCAAGCAACCGAAAAAACCTCAACCATCGGTTGAGACAATGCACGAGAAAGCCCCCGCTAACCAAGGGCCGGTTGTCATTACCGGCCCACTGACCGTATCCGAATTTGCAGATAAAATTGGCTGCCCCGCAGCAGAAATTATCAAGAATGCCTTCCTCAAGGGGAATGTTCTAACTATCAATCAACTGATTGATCTTGACCTTGCAGAGGAAATCGCGATCGAGATGGAAATCGATCTCATCCTGCAACTGGAGCATGACGAGTCGGACATCGAGGAGTTCCGGCAGACTCAGGACAAGGATGGCGACTTGGTCGCGCGCCCACCCGTCGTCACCATTATGGGTCATGTTGACCACGGAAAAACAACCGTGCTTGACTTCTACCGAAATAGTCAGGTTGTGGAGGGCGAGCATGGGGGTATTACACAACACATCGGCGCCTACAAAGTCGGAACAAACCACGGGGATATCGTCTTTCTCGACACACCTGGCCATGAGGCATTCACTGCCATGCGTGGTCGTGGCGTAAAGGCGACGGACATTGTCGTTCTCGTTGTAAGTGCAGATGACGGGGTAATGCCCCAGACCATCGAGGCCATCAACCATGCCAAGGCTGCCAATGTCCCCATGATTGTCGCCATCAATAAGATGGATCTCCCGGGTGCGGACCCAAGCCGTGTTCGCAATGAATTGATGCAGCATAGTGTAATTGCATCACAGCTGGGTGGGGACACAGAATTTGTTGAAATATCTGCTCTCAAGGGCACACACATGCCCGAATTATTAGAAGTAATCAGCCTGCAGTCTGACGTGCTGGAACTTCAGGCCAACCCCAACCGTGCGGCAGAGGCCATCATCATCGAGTCACACGTGAATCCAACGCGCGGGGTCGTGGCAACTGTCCTTGTCCAAAAGGGCACACTTCGCATCGGTGATTTCTTTGTAGTGGGACGCCAAGTGGGGCGTGTTCGAGCAATGATTGATGATCACGGCCGGGACATGACCCAAACATCGCCAGGCGAACCGGTGGAAATGATAGGCCTGGACGGCATACCCGAGGTCGGGGAACTGATGATGGTCATTGAAGACGAACGCAGGGCCAAGCAGATTGCGGACCGGCGTGACCAACGCAGACGCTTGATGGAACTTGGCACTACACGACACGTATCGCTTGAGGGTCTCCATGACCGTATCGCCGAAGGCTCAATCAAAGAACTCAATATCGTTCTCAAGGCTGACGTTCAAGGTTCAATCGAGGCAATCATCCAGTCGCTCCAGAAACTGGGAAATGAGGAGGTCCAAATTCGGGTGCTCCATAGCGGCACGGGTGCCGTGAATGACAGTGATGTCCAGTTGGCCAATGCCTCCGATGCAATCATCATCGGCTTCAACGTAAGACCTAATGCAGCCGCTAACGATTTCTCGCAACGTGAAGGGATCGAAATCAAGCTTTATCGAATTATTTACGAACTTATTGAGGATGTCGAAAAGGCACTCACTGGCATGCTCGACAAACAGTATACCGAAAAGCCACAGGGGCGGGTCGAAATCCGGAAGATCTTCCGCATTTCACGTCTGGGCACAATTGCCGGGTCCTATGTCCTCGAAGGTGAAGTCACCCGTGCGGCTAACTGCAGGCTGGTGCGCGATGGTGTCGTTGTTTACGAGGGTAAAATCGCCTCTCTTCGAAGGGTCAAGGATGACGTATCCCGGGTTGCTACGGGTTTTGAATGCGGGGTCATGCTGGAGAATTTCCAGGATATCAAGGAGAGTGATATCATAGAGACCTATACCATGGAAGAGCTTCCCGTCATACTTAACCGTTCCTAACTTCTCCAACTCCCAATACGGTGAGCAATGCGGACCAGATGGATAACGGGACTTTGTCTCCGGATAAGCCTGATTGCAGGCATCCTGATGGGCTTGTTCTGCATGTTCAGGCCCTACGATATCTGGTGGGCTGGGAGTGTCTGGTCAAGACCCTCCGTTTTTTCCATCGGCTCGCTTCTTTGCTGGCTGGTCCTTCTATTAATCACCCTTTTGCCTCCTAGAACACAATGCGCCAATATCGCACCCTCTTTGACTACACGACAAAGAAAACACATCTGGGGCATCATGCTGCCCCTCATATTTGTGGCCTATTGCCTCTTTTTTCCCGCAGAAGGTGCCCTGGCAGACAAGATTCGTCCCTCGGAAGACGTTATTACCCTCAACACCCTCGATCCCGGAAGAAATCTTTTTGTTCTCGCCTCCATGAAACTGTCAGTCTTTACAGGCCTTAGCGAGGAAGTTGGCTTGCGCATGGGACTTGCCATTCTCGGCGGAATCTGGTCATTCGGATTGTACATGCTGTTCAGCCAAGTCCTTGGCTGTCCGCGCGGCATCCTAATTGCTGCCGGAGCAACCTTTTCCATTATGTCCGCCCAGTTCGCCGGTTATTTTGAATCCAGCGGAATGATCACAGCCTTCATTCCTTTCCTAGTCTTCTTGGTCCAGAGAAGAACCTGGTCAAGCAGGCGCCTTCATATGCTGTTTGTTATACTGGGCATAGCCGGATCAGTCGTGTTTCACGCAGCAGCCCTGTGCTTAATTCCCGCCCTGACATGCGCCACCCTCTCCCCGAAAAACGGAATTAAAAAAAGATATGCCTTCTCATCCCTTTTTCAGGTCCTAACCGTTGCCGGAATGGGATTATCGGGCGCGTGGATACTCGCATGCTTCATCTGCATATCTTGGGGTACATGGCCATTTTCCATGCACATTGGCGTGGGCGCAGATAACAGCATGCTGGTACCCCTCCTTCATGGCCAACTGGAAACCGCCCATTTTGCCCGATATCCGCTGTTCAGCTGGGAATGGCTATGGGACCGAATTCTCTTTCTCAGTGTGGCCGGCCCGGGCATTCTTTTTGCCCTGTTTGTCGGGGCTGCATCATTCATCCAGTCCCCTCGGTGCCTGCTGCCACCGCTTTGTGGTTTTCTGGGATCGCTATTTCTTTTCTGGTTATGGAATTTCGACTGGGGCCTGGTACGTGACTGGAATAATGTTGCCCCCTGGCTTGTCTCAGCCGCTCTCTTCGCCCTAGTGGCAGGGGAAAACCTTCTCCGCAACATGCATATCAGACATTGCTGGGTCCTAGCTATTGCTCTGGCTTGGCCGGGCATTGTTCTGACACTGCACAATTCCATAGTAGGCACAGATGAAGGCCTGCCCGATGTGAATCGTTGGGAAAAAACGACCGGGGAAGGGAAGCACCGTCTTATCTTTACCGACAAACCCGGATGGGCCTGTGTAATCCTGAAGGAGTCCATTCAGGTGGAGGATGGGACAACCGTAAATGTTTTCCTGCAGCCCCGACAATATACATCGGCCCGAATTGATCGTCTGGAACTCCGGCCGACAATGAAAAACGAGGGGGCAATCCTCTCATGTGAAGCTGAGGATCTCTTGCAAACCGATGGCCGAAGGAAAGGGGACCGGGGCTCTAGCCCTCATGATGACCAGTGGGGTATCGAGATAAGTGAAAGCGCCGGCAACCGGTATTATGCAGGCTCATATCGTTCTGAGAGGGTAACTCCGTTATCCTGGACCATTATGCCGCCACGCGGCGAATATAACCTGCATGTCTGCCTTATGTCAGGCATGTCGGAACCACCAGCATATCTCCATATCTTATATTACGACGTTACCCTTGAAGTCCCGGGGGGGCAATTTGGTTGCGTGGGGCAGTGAAATTACCCATATATTCAGATCACACCATGAACGCCGGCTGATCTAAAATGTCCAGGAGCCCATCTAGGGCTGTGTCAGGCGAGACGTAATCGGCAATTTTGAGAATCGACGTATGGGCATTTCCTGGACAGGCAAAATAACCAACATTTTGGGCCAGTGGCAAGTCACCCACCGTGTCACCAATACCCACGGCCTGACTACGTTCAATCCTTAACTCATCCAAAAGCCAGGCGACAGCCTGTCCCTTGTCAACACTTGCCAGAGATATGTTTACATAATGATGGGAACAGTTGATACAAAGTTCAGGCCCACCCTCCCTGAGGACATATTTCCTGATCTCCTCCCGGACAATGGGCAACAGGTCCGCTCTCTCACTGTAGACAGAAATCTGGGCCTCTTTGCCAAACTGGATATTGGCCCCGGAATAGCGGGGGATCAATTCGTACTCAACCATGGCACGCACCGTTTTCAAACGCTCGATCTTTTCCGGTGTCACGCCGGGCCCGTAAAGTGAACAGTTATCATCCAGCTTATAGATCACGGCGCCGTTCTCGCAGATCGCTGGGTGCCGAATATCCAGCTGTTTCATCAGGACCTCCACATAGGGCTGGGGACGACCCGTACAAAGTGTCAACGGGGCAACTGGTCCATTCCCCGCATTGGCCCTTCGCACCAGGCCGACAAATTCATGGTAACGGGCCATATTCCAGGGAATTGATTTTTCAGGACTGATACAGCCATCTATATCACAGAGAATGAGGCGGGCTGACATGGCCGGTATTATTCGCGCTTTCTCAGGAATATTTTAAACAGCATTTCTATGGCGTTTTGTACATCTGGAGCCCTGAACAACCTGACCAAAAAAAGATAAACGAGGGCTACGCTGCAAATGACCGGCAGCAGCAAAATGGCGCGTGCAAGGCCCGTATCCGTTAAGCCAAACAATATCCCCACCCCTTGATGTAACAGGCATCCCCCACCACAAGCAATCACCGCAGCGATCAGGCATTTCAGGCTTGTCTCAAGTAACTTCGATTGGCCCCTGACCAAGATATCCCCCGGGACTTTTTTCTTCAGCCCGCCAGCAAGAATCAAATAATCGGTAAGGGCCGCAAAGGTGCTAGCGAGTCCGAGCCCCCCCTGTTTCAGGTCGGTGTAAAATAAAAAGTAGAGGTTCAACAGCACGTTCACGACCATAGCCACACAGGCTGCCTTCAAAGGCGTCATCATGTCCTTCTTGGCATAATAGAGCGGATAAAGAAGTCTGGACCACCCAAGTGGCAACAACCCGGGAGCATAAAACAACAACGCCCAATATGCACCCCGGGTATCTTCACTTGTCCAGTTTCCGTATTCGAACAGCAATGCAAGAATCGGCAGACCCAGAAACATGAGGCCCATGATTGCCGGTGCCATCAGTAGAATTTCCAGTCGCTTGGTAAATGCCATCATGTCATTCAGCTCGCGGGTCCGCCCCTCAACAAGATACTGGGAAAGTTGCGGCAGCATCGCGGTCGCAACGGCTGTCGCGGTCAGGGCCATGGGAAACTGTACCAAGTAATTGGCCTTTGAGATGTAGACCCTCATGCCTTCACCCAAATGCATCGCGACAATTCCGGAAATCGTGAATTGAAGTTGCTGAATAAACATGGTGACCAACCCGATTCCCATCATGCGCATTAGACCAACAAGGTCCGGATCGTTCATTTTGAATGAGGTTCCCCAGCGCCAGCCGTTCCGGTAAAGTGTCGGAACCATAATGATGATGCGCAGCACAGCACCGGCAAGAACAGCCCAACACAACCATATCGCAGCCGGTTCGAGCTGCTTTTTCAGGAGAAGTGCAAGCCCCGAAACGGTGATCATACAGATGTTCAGCATGACCGAACCCAGTGAAGGCGCTGTAAACCGCCGCAACGTATGGCAGGCACCCATCATCATCGCGGCAACGGTCAGACCAATGACGACAGGGAACATCAGCCGGGTCATTCTTGCGCCCAACTCCAAGTAATGACCTTCGTCCCCTCTCAAACCGAAGCCGCCATACAGCATGAATATCTCGCGTGAAAAAATCGTGCCGACAAAAGTAATGAATAAGGCGATCAACAGCATCAGGTTGACCACACAATTGAAAAATTCCCACCCGCCTTTCGACCCTTCCCTGGCCCTTCGTTCATTCAGAAATGGGACAATGAAAGACGAGAGTGCCCCTTCGCCGAGTAACCGACGACTTTGGTTTACGAGCTCAAAGGATGTCTGAAAAGTGTCCGCGATCCGGCTGGCACCCAGGAGAACGGCTAGCAGAACTTCCCGCAACAGTCCGGTCAGGCGTGAAAAAAAAGTCAGGCCACCGACAATCCCTGCCGCCCTAAGCACGTGACGCTTGTCATTCATGGATCATTCATACCGTTTAAATTCAAGGATTGTACGGGCTTCCGGCTGGGAACACACGCCCTGGTTCGACCAGATTTCGTATTCCCGCCGCGATTGCAGCCGCCGTTTTCTGATGGGTCTCATCCTGCCTCAAAAGCCATTCGTCATCAGGATGGCAGACGTATGCGGTTTCAACAAGTATGGACGGACAGAAGCTGATGTTGCGGATCACTCTGAAATTCTGCCTGCGTATACGGGGGGATTTCCCCGGCAGCAAAAGCTGATTGAGTTCAAGCGCCACCTCCTCGGCAAACCTTTGCGCATGGTCATAATGGTAAAAAACCAGTGGGCCTCGATCAATCAACGGATCCCGGTCCAGCGATACTGAGTTGTGATGAAGACTGACAAAAAGATCCGGATCCTGGAGCTCTACCTCCCTTATCCGTTGGTTCAGCCCAATGAAAGTATCGTCCATACGGGTCTGGATCACACGGGAACCCAGTCCTTCTAGAATTTTCTCCAGCCAGACCGACTGCACCCGGTTCAGGTCCGCCTCAGTCAGCCCGGAAGGCCCGATTGCACCATCATCGTGGCCGCCATGACCCGCATCTATCATCACCCGCAGCCCCTTCAGCGGTTGCCGCTCATTACCGACAGGCAATGAAGGTGGGATCCGCACAACCAAGCCCATTCCGCGATAATTATCCTGCCTTATGCGGTATCCCCAAATCTTCGATTTCAGATCAAGCTCGAGTCGGGGTGAGGATTTCCGTCCATCAACAGAACAGGGCCGGCCCAAACGATAAGCATGCGCTGGACTTTCATGTGTTAATTTCACACTCAATCCAGAAACTTCGCCCGCGCCGGGAAATGAAATCAACAGTCGGCTGATATTTTCTCCGATTATCTCCTGACGCAGGACATACGCAAGGGGATATTCCAAGGCGGGCCATCCAAGCACAATTCGGTCGGGCTCGTGATGAAGCACAGGTTCGTCGAGATTCGGTAACGGAACATTGACTTGACCCCAGTGGATATCCGCATTGGCCAACTCAATCCAACCCGTTTCTCCCACACCAAAGTCAACCATAATACGATCATCATAAACCCCCCTCACCGGAAACCAAGTCTGGCTAGACCAATTTCCATAACGTTCCCATGATGTTCTGTTCTTGAGAAAAGAATTGTGATCCCTGGTAGTTCGGGCAACTGCCTGGAGGCCAGCCATGTTGCCGATGCTGAGACTGGATTTCCGGGTGACTGTCTTCAATGAACCCTCTTTGCCGCTATTCGATTCCATGCCCTCAAGCCTAAACCAAACCTGCAAGAGTTGAGGGACACCATCGTTGTAATCTCTTGGTTTTGGTGGATGAATCGAAGCTTGGTAACACCCCCCGCGCTTCTCATCTACCCTGCCTGGCTTCATCATCTTCCATAAACCGGTTTCTCCAAGCCGGTAACTTGCCTGATGTCCCCGGCTCGCAAACAGGATCACGTTCAATGACTGGTCGGACGGCAGAATGAAGTCGCCGTTCGGCCACACGGCATTCTTGTGAAACTCCAGTGGCCACCTCATTGTAGGAGGCACCCCGGGTTTCCTTGACAGCTTCCTCTCAACCACGATTTGTCGGTCTTCCCTGATGGCCACGAACTTCCAAGTCACTTCCCCTTTGTCAGGCAGCGGGTGCAACCCCGTGAATACTCCACCATTGTAAACCTGAATTTCTTTCCCATTCAATTTTACGAGGGTATCCGGTGGATCAACCCGTCCCGCATACCGGGTTTCCTTGTGTGAAGTCGAACCCATGTCCCTGGAAGGGTATACAACCATAAGCCTTGGCGAGCCGTCCGTGTCACGAACTGTCCTCAACCCCTCTTCCCAGAGCCGTTCCCGAATTTCTATCGGCTTGCTTAGTCCTTCCGCCCACACTGACTGAAATGGCAGAAAACAAGGCAGCGAGGCCCAAAGGCAACCCAAGATGCCGGCACAGCAGCGATAACCGGTAACGCACCAAGGATATGCGGGCTTTGTTTCTAGATGCATGAATGATATCTTTATGCTGTGACAGGGTGAACGGTCATATTTTATTTTGAAATAAAAGACCGGGACTCAAAGGTTGATCTCAAGGGGGGCATGGGATGCGGCATTAAGATTGTGCAGTGAAATCTGTTGTGCGAGCTTCCCGGCAATCTCCATGAACATGGTGCCCGGTTCGGACTCCGGGTTGCCGATCATCACGGGTTTACCGTTGTCACCCCCTTCGCAAACGTTCTTCCCGAACGGAACACCACCAAGGAAGGGCAGCCCCAGTTCTGCTGCGACACGTTCACCTCCACCGCTTCCGAACATATGATGTTTCGTGTCACATTCCGTGCAGGTGAACCAAGACATATTTTCAACAATCCCGAACACGGGTGTATTGGTCTGATGAAACATCTCCAAACCCCGCCGGGCATCCTCAAGTGAAACCAACTGAGGCGTTGTGACGATAATACACCCCGTGACCTTCACAAGCTGAACCAGCGAAATCTGGACATCCCCGGTCCCTGGAGGGAGATCGACTATCAGGTAATCCAGCTCACCCCAGTGGACATCCCCGAAAAACTGGCGTATCGCACTGTTGAGCATCGGCCCGCGCCAGACAACCGGCTTGTCCGGTGGAACAAGCAAACCCATCGAGATCATCTTCACACCGAACTTCTCGAGGGGAACCATCTTTTTTTCCATCACGGGAGGCTGGGCCCGAAGCCCCATCATTGTGGGAATATTGGGGCCGTAGATGTCGGCATCAAGCAACCCCACCGTGGCGCCCATTTTTGTCAACGCAACCGACAGGTTCAGTGCCGTCGTTGATTTCCCGACCCCGCCCTTCCCCGAGGCCACTCCGATGATGTTACGAATACCAGGCGCAAGGTCCCCCTGTTCCACGTTCCGTCCCGAGACATCAGCTGAAAAATCTACCGCAACATCCGGGCAGCCTGCGATCTTCGCCAGCGCCTGTTTGATATCGCGCGCGATGATCTCCTTGAGTGGACAGGCTGGAGTGGTCAGCTCAACCTGCACCTTGATCAGATCCTTGGCGATCTGCACATCCTTGACCATACCAAGCGTCACAAGATCCTTCTTCAGATCGGGATCATTGACTGTGCGTAGCACGCTCATGACATCATCATGACTGATTATTTCTGCCATCCAGACATACTCCTGTCATGGGCCGAAAGCGGGAAGGGTGAAACTGCCCGTTACAATCCGGGTGACCCGAATGAATATGTCATCATAGACCGAATATAGCACCTTACGCAAGTCAAGGAATCGTATTGGTCGGGGGGACAAGCCTTACTCCCGCCATGGGGGCCAAACCCCCTTAATGGCAATACACGCATGAGTAAGCCTGCACACGAAAAGGTTTATTCACAAATATTGAGCTGCTTTGAATAGACTTTATTCCAGCATATGATCATGGAGAAAGCCTAACCGGCATTAAATGATTTGGAGAATTGGAAATCCAAGACCATAATGTTCGGTGATAACAATGCCCGTGACAATAGAAACAGCGCCCCCCATGAATCAATCCATCCAGTCGCATAGCCGGATTCATAACAAGACGATCATCGGCCTGCTCTGCCTCGCATACACGATCATCCTGACAAGAACTGCCTGGATTTGTGATGATGCATATATCACCCTGCGAACAGTCGATAATTTCACGCAAGGCCATGGACTTCGCTGGAACCCCCTCGAACGCGTTCAAACCTATACCCATCCACTTTGGTTGTTCCTGTTGTCCTCCATCCATATCATAACCCGCGAAGTCTATTACACGACAGTGTCCCTTTCAATAATCGTCTCTGTGTCGGCGTTTTTCTTAGTCCTCACGGGATGTCGACAGTCAATAATCCACACGATAATGTGTGGCACCGCACTGATCTGTTCGAAATCCTTCACAGACTACTCAACATCCGGACTGGAAAACCCATTAACCCACCTGCTGCTAGTTATATTCATACTGCTTGTCATGAAAAAGCGTCCCAGCAGGAAATGGTCATTCATCTGTGGCCTCACGGCATGTCTGGGTATCTTGAATCGGCTCGATACCATCCTGATTTTTATTCTACCCCTGACTCATTATCTCATTCAGCTACGAAATTTAAAATGCTGGGTGGCGGCTGGACTGGGCTTGTTTCCACTTGTGGCATGGGAATTATTCTCTCTCATTTATTACGGATTTCCCTTCCCCAATACCGCATATGCGAAACTGATGGGCGACATACCCCTTATGTTAAGGCTCGATCAGGCATTTTATTCATTTGCATACCTGCTCATCCGCGATCCACAGACAATACTGATCCTGGCCGTGGTCCCTGCTATGGTTCTTTACGCCAAAATCAGGGCCTGGATCCCCCTCTGTCTTGGAATTCTGCTATACCTTGCCTATATCATTTGGATCGGCGGCGACTTCATGGGGGGGCGCTTTTTCACGACACCTTTCCTGATGGCCGTCATTATGGCTGGTCGACTTCCCGGAAAACGGTTCAAGAAACCCATTGTATATCTCACCACGACCACCATTATCCTCGGTATCACCATGCCGCTTTCGCCCCTGAAGTCCGGAAGCGATTACGGCCATAAAAGTGTCTGGCATGGCCGCGATGACAGCGGCGTGAATGATGAACGTGGATTCTACTACAACAATTCTGGATTGTTGCGGTCCTCACCTGGAGAAATATTTCCAGACCACGAGTTCGCTCGCCGTGCTCTGGAATTGATCTCGAATGCAGATAAACCTGTAATTGTTGCAGACATGGGGCCGGAGGGTTATGCAGGCTACTTCGGCGGAAAGAGGCTGCATCTGGTGGACCACTACGGCCTAGTTGATCCCCTGATCGCCCGGCTGCCCGGCATCTGGCTTGACAAATGGAGGACCGGCCATACCCACAGGATGGTCCCAAGGGGTTACCTCAAGACGCTCCGGACCGGGCAAAACCAAATCGAAAACCTAAATCTGGCTAAGTGGTACGACCACGTACTAGACCTGACACGAAGTCCGTTGACCGCCCCGGGCCGCATCCGTGAGATAATCCGCTTCAACCTAGGTGAATATGATCATCTACTGCAAAATATCCCTGTTAAAGACCTGGAATATTTTCCGGGCACACGGGAGTATTTTAAGGACCCCTCGAAAATTCCGTAACAAATCGTTTTCGCCCAAGACCCCAAACGCACGGAAAAATGGAACGACAGGTTATTCCTGCCCCAACTCCTGTCCAAGGTAACGCTGAAGCGCATCTCTCCATGGCCTGAGTGGACCACCATGTAACGCTGAAAATTTTTCTTGTGATAACCTTGAGTTAAACGGGCGTTTTGCAAGATTTGGATATTGATCACTGCTGCACGGCCGAATTTCACATTCCAGCCCCAACTTCCCGACGATCTCGCATGCCACTTCATACCAAGAACCATAACCGCTGTTGACAACATGATAAAAACCCGTCGCCCGGTTCAGGACCAGCGTCCGCAAACCTGCCGCAATATCCTCAACCCAGCAGGGTGCACCGACCTGATCCTCAACCACATCCAGACTTTTCGCCTCTCTGGCAAGGCGACAAATCGTATCTACAAAATTATTCCCGCTGCTCCCGTAAAGCCACTGCGTCCGAACCACACACCAGCCAAAGTCGCCCGGGTCCCCCAAGCCCGTCAGGCAACGTTCACCTTCAAGTTTGGTTTGACCATAAACAGATTTTGGAGCGAATGCATCAACCGGCGCATCCTCCGGCCAGGCCGATTCGCCTTCGCCACTAAAGACATAATCTGTACTGATTATGATGACATGGATACCATGACGTGAGCAGATCTCACCGAGCAGGGCCACTGCTTCGCAGTTCAGTTTATGGGCAGCATCCGGTTCTGATTCGGCTTGGTCCACCGCGGTATAGGCGGCACAGTTGATGACTGTTGCTGGTTTATGCTGCTCCAGAATCGTCTCGATATGCTCACGGCAGGTAATATCACAATCACGGCGGGAAAGTGGGATCGCATCATCGCCAAACTGCGAGGCAACCGCCCTGCCCAGCATGCCTCCTGCCCCTGTGATCAAAACCTTATTCACGTTCCATATCCGGATAATCAACCATCCCCTAAAAACATTCAAAGGCAAGATATAAAATTTAGCCCCCAAAACTCCATAAAAACCAGTATCCGGAACGTCATCGATACCTTCCGAAATCCTTCGATTTATGTTCGACTGAATCCATGATCTGATACATAATTGGACAATGGAGACACATGGATTCACGCCCGGAGAGTTCGCACGTTACGAACGTCAAATGATCCTGCCTGAAATAGGAATAGAGGGCCAGACCCGTCTGCACAAGGCCGCCGTGCTCATAGTTGGCGCAGGCGGCCTCGGGTCACCGGCCGCACTCTACCTCTCAACTGCAGGCATTGGGCGGATCGGCTTGGTTGATTTTGACCGGATTGACATCAGCAACCTACAGCGTCAGGTACTCTATACCGACCGCGATATCGGACAGCCCAAGCTGATCGCCGCAAAAAAACGGCTCATGGAGCATAATCCGCATATCAAAATCGACTTGCATGAGGAAAAACTGGTTGCTGATAATGTCCGCCGAATATTCAGTTGCTACGATCTGGTCCTTGACGGAACGGATAATTTTGCAACCCGATACCTAGTTAACGACACATGCGTTATGATGGGTATTCCCAATATCCACGGCAGCGTCTATCGTTTCGAAGGTCAGGTCTCTGTCTTCGCGCTGACGGGAAACCATTGGTCAACCCTGTCGGATTCCAGATCACCCCACACCCCCCTGAACGGACCGTGTTACCGCTGTCTCTATCCAAAACCACCCAGCCCGGGAACGGTACCCAGTTGTACCGAAGGCGGGGTCCTGGGAATCCTGCCGGGAATTATTGGATTGATTCAGGCGACCGAAACAATCAAACTGTTGCTACGCAGGGGCGATTGCCTCGCCGGGCGCCTGCTGGTGTTCGATGCACTCAGGATGAAATTTCGTGAACTGAAAATTACACGAGATCCCGAATGTCCGGTCTGCAGCGACAAACCGGTGATGACCGAACCCGCTGACATGGGCGGGCCGTGTCCGTTTCCCGGACAGGAGCATAAAATGAACCAACCCCCGATCCGTGAACTGGAAGTTACTCAGGTCAAGGAGAAACTTGAGAGTAACGACCCTCCATTGGTCCTCGATGTGAGGGAGCACGAGGAACTCGCGATCTGTAAGCTAGACCCGGCACAACACATCCCTCTCGGGGAACTGGAGGCACGATTTTCAGAACTGCCCGATGACCGGGAGATCATCGTCTACTGCCGTATGGGGGGGCGCAGTGCCATGGCAACACAGTTCCTCCAGTCGCAGGGCCATGAAAATGTCTACAACATGACTGGTGGTATCTTGGCGTGGTCTGCCGAGATCGACCCCACGATGGCACAGTATTGAAGCCCGACAGGCATGCTGGATCCAGAGGCGGGACTCCATATGATAGGTCAACATAATTACAAACTCGATCCGCTAGTGGACCGTTTTGGACGGATCCATAGCTATCTGCGCATCTCCGTGATTGAACGCTGCAACCTGCGCTGCCTCTACTGCATGCCGGCCGACGGCATCGATTTGAAGCCACGCGAACACCTACTGAGTCTCGAGGAAATCCTGAGGATAACCTGCCTTTTCACAAGAATGGGCATCACCAAAGTCCGGATTACCGGTGGCGAGCCGCTTATCCGGCGCAATCTGGAATGGCTAATTGGGCAAATTGCCGACATAGATGGCATTCAGGCAATAGCCATGACAACCAATGCAACCCTGCTCGCTAAAAAAGCGGACGTATTGCGCAGGGCGGGGCTGCAACAGCTTAACATCAGCTTGGATACGCTCAGGCCCGAACGCTTTCAACAGATGACGCTACGCGATGAATTTGGCAATACCATGAGGGGGATCGAAACCGCGCTCGACGAGGGTTTCCGGCCTCTCAAGATCAACGCGGTGATCATGGGCGGAATTAACGATGATGAAATCCTCGATATGGTTGAATTTGTACGCGATAAGCCGATAAACATACGGTTCATTGAATATATGCCGTTCAAGGGCAATGGCTGGTGCCGTGCCGAACTTGTCAGTTTCGCCGAAATGCGGAAGCGGATCCTGAAACGCTATGATCTAATCCCGGTTGATTCGGGAGACCCGTCCGATGTCGCCAAAGATTTCTGCATCCGTGGATTTGAGGGCAAGGTCAGTTTCATCACGTCAATGACCCAGGAATTCTGCAGCGGTTGCAACCGGATTCGGCTGCTGGCCGACGGGTCGATCAAGTCCTGCCTTTTCCATGAACCCGAGGAAAACCTGCGTGATGCACTTCGACGGGGGGCAGGCGATGGAAAGCTCGAGCAACTCATCCGCTCGTCGATTGAACAAAAAATTGAGAAACACGAGCCTATGGATGAACTGGAATCCGTGGTTGATCGTAGTATGATAGAGATCGGAGGATGAAATGGGATGAAGATTTCTGTTCAGTATTACGCCATTCTGCGGGAACAACGCGGGCTATCGGATGAGGAGCTCGAGGTCTCAACACAGACCGTCTCGGAACTGTATGCTACCCTGAAAAACAAGCATCGCTTCTCACTCGATGCGGACTCTCTCCGTGTAGCGGTCAATGATGAGTTTGTGAAATGGGAACAGGTTCTTGACAATGACGACCGGGTGACTTTCATCCCCCCAGTCGCAGGAGGTTAGCTGATTCGAAAATGTTTTTCATGATTGAAGAAAATCCACTTCATCCGCATGAACTGCATGATCAGCTAACGAATCAGGCCTGTGGAGGGTATGCCTCATTTGAAGGCTGGGTGCGCAAACAACACAACGGTCGTATGGTTACAGGACTCGAATATGAAGCGCATATTGAATTGGCGAAAAGTGAGGGCATACGTGTCTTGAAAGAATCATCTGATCTGTTTGATATCTGTGACTGCGCATGTGCTCACCGCATCGGAAAGCTGGAACTGGGCGAGATCGCGGTCTGGGTCGGTGTCAGCGCAACTCACCGTGATGCGGCATTCGCAGCCTGTCGCTTTATTATTGACGAGGTCAAACAACGCTTGCCGATCTGGAAGAAGGAATTTTTCCGGGGCGGCAACACAAACTGGGTCAATTGTGAAAAATTATCAGAAACCAATGAAACAGAATATGGGATACAATAACGGCACCCCAGTTTGATTGAATCCTACGAAGACATAGGCCCGACTTCCCATAACTCCAACCAGCAGCAGCAGGAGTGGACGTCCACAGAGGTCCATGAACAAGGGTTCACACAAAGACATATCCAAGTCCATCATAACAAAGCCCGGAGTTGCCCCGGATCCAAGATGACATACCTGAAACCTGATTAAGAAGGTCCTGATTGACTTCCTGTATGAATAGGGGATTGATAGGAGTATGTTGGACCTATCAGCTGTCAAGCGCGCCCGACCGGTATATCGGTATGCACCAAGCCCAACCGGGAGACTCCACCTCGGGAATCTACGCACAGCCCTGCTTGTCTGGCAGGAATGCCGAAACAGCAGGGGGATTTTCATTCTCAGGATTGAGGATCTGGATCCACCCCGCACATTACCCGACGCAGAAGAGAAGATGATTGAGGACCTGCGCTGGCTGGGGATCGACTGGGATGAAGGCCCCGATAAAAATGGAGCCGCCGCTCCATACCACCAGTCCAAACGTTCCGAAATTTACGAATCGGCCATGAAATTGCTTCAGGATCGCCAATTAACATTTCACTGCAACTGCAGCCGAAGGAAATTGAGGATCGCCAGCGCCCCACACATCGGCGAGGAAGCCCCACCCTACCCCGGAACCTGTCGAAACCGGGAATCCCGACAACCAGCCGACCATCATGCTGACACAGCAGTCCGGCTGAATATCACAGGGTTTCCACCGATCGAGTTCATGGACCATCGACTGGGGTTTCAATGCTTTGAACTGAAAAACCTTTGCGGCGATTTCATCATCCGTCGCCGCGATGGACCATGGGCATACCAGTTCGCCTGTGCCATCGATGATGCGATCATGGGAGTTACCCACGTCATCCGTGGAGCTGATCTGCTTTCAAGTACGCCCAGACAACTCGCGATCATCCGACTGCTCCAAATGCAGGAACCCAGGTATGCCCACCTGCCACTTGTAGTTGACAGACAAGGACGACGGATGTCCAAACGGATCGACTCCTCTTCGCTTGATAGCCTGCGCAATGCTGGCATGAATCCCGAAGATGCCCGTCAATTTATTCTCGACCTGCCGGTCTCAACCCCTGTTCCTTCCGGATCCATAATTCATTAAATTGTTGAATTCATACAGCACTTCCAACCCCGTTACGGTTGCCAAACAGCTAATCATGAACCGCAATACACAGACAGAATATTGCCACCGCTCGGAATTTTCACTAATGTTCAGGTGATATGGATCATATTACCGCGGACTACTTCGGTCATGGATATTATGCCCTCTGCCGCGATACCCTGCTGCCACGCCAACAAACCGACGCAGAATGTGCGTTTATTCTCAAAATAATCAGGCCGAAGAAGGGTCGTCGATGGCTCGATATCCCCTGTGCTTATGGAAGACACCTCTTCTCTCTAGCAGGCCTTGAATCCAAGCTGCAACTGCATGGCGCTGACATTAATCTTACGTACATGTCAGAACCCGGACTGCAGGATTGTGCAACACGGACCTGCTGCTCGATGGAACGACTTCCATACCGGAACGGGAGTTTTGATGTCCTCCTAAATCTCCTCAACAGCTTTGGCTATGATCCTCCCCAGGAGGATGGAGACGACAAACAATCTAGGCCTTTCCTCAATATTCTGCATGAGTTCAACCGCGTTCTGAAAACCGGGGGATATCTTGTCCTCGATCTGCCGAACCGCCGACCCATGATCAGACTCGCGCGAGAAAAGCCGGTGATACGATATTGTGTCGATCAGTACGAGACCATCGAGACGTTCATTTGGGAGGCAGGGCGTCAATCCATCATCAATTCCACCGTTTGGAAAATGGCCTGGTGGACGTGAAACCGGACATTATGCGCTCAGGCTTTTCACCCCAAGCCAGATTCAAAATCTCTTGAGCCGCGGCGGCTTCACCATCGATCACCTCAGCGGTGATTTTTCAGGGTCGGAATTCGCCCCCTGGCACTCGGATAGAATGCTGATGATCACGCGCAAACTGGGCCCAAAAGGTATAAGATTAAAAATATCGGCCGATTTGGACTTACCTAAGCCCAGTTTTTGATGGATCCAATGGCGTGACTCGAATCTGGTCGGAACCGGGTTGGAAGGTGGCCATTTCAGATTACGTAGACAATGAACACAAAGATTTTCTGGATGTGGCTTCAACAATGCACCCTACTTTTCTGGAATACGTCATAAGATCTTCTATTTCATGCTTATATATGTATATTTAGCTCCGATCCGACATAATTATACACCGCTTTGTCCGATTCTCCTGCCGGGCCCGAAATTCATGAATGAGTTGACATTGGACCCCTTTTCAGACGAGCCTGATCACGGGTTGTTCGACATAACACGGTCTCACCTACCAGCGACCACCCTGTGAATCAAACCCGTGGCCGCTGTCCCTATTGAATACGCTGGAGGTAAAGCCGATGAAGAAGCATATCATGCCGGTCCATGAGGCCGGTCCATCTCTGATTATCCTATCGATAATGTCCCCGCTGATTGTGCTCGTGTTGGTGGGCTGCAGCCCAGCGGTCGAGAAAAGTTCGTCTTTCAAGGCCGCTGTAAATCAGGTTGAACGTATCGATGAGGACCTGAAAATGGGATTGAACCGGCTGGGTCGCCTCGACAACAGCCTTGACTCCATGAACACGCAGATTAATAAACTGCATCGCAAATGGGAGCGCGTATCTCCCGACAAAATTGCGGCGCTGGAACAACGTCTCGACACGATCGAGCAGTCTCTTGACACAAATCTCAATACCCTAGTCGCATTAAACAAGCGCCTTGACAATATGGCCAAAGAGAACCTCAAGCAGGTGGCTTTCAAAAAAAAGGCGAAGGAATCAACCGGAAGGGTGGAAGCCCGGATTAAACCAGAAAACAAGCCAACCGATCGCAAGGCACCCCGGAAAGTTGCCTTGGCTGAAGCTCAAGCCACAAAGCCGTCGGGTTTCTATTATACCCTGAAACAAGGGGAGTCCATCAACGATGTGGCCTCACGTTACGAAACCACCCCCTCCAACCTTCAGAAAATTAATCGTTTCCCCAAAGGCCGGATGGTCATGGCGGGTACACAAATCTATATCCCGCGCCGATAGAGTGAAGCATCATTTGGTGGATTGCTGGCACTTGCCATCCGACCCCGGGTAAAAACCTCAGAAAAGGCCTGATCTTGAGCCCGCCGCCGGTTCCGCTCACATTGCCCCGTATCCGCTCACCACGACGAACACCGTCCTGAGCAAAATCTTGAAATCCAGCATTAGAGACCAGTTGTCGATATAGTCCAGATCGAGTTTCATCCAAGTGTCGAACGAAAGGTGATTTCTGCCACTAACCTGCCAAAGGCAAGTCAAACCAGGTTTCATGGAAAGCCTGCGACGCTGCCACCGGTCATATTTATCGATCTCCTGCGGCAGCGGTGGACGGGGGCCCACCAGTGACATGTCCCCCTTCATCACATTCCACAACTGCGGAAATTCATCGATCGAGTACTTACGGATAAACCGACCGAACAGGGTCACCCTGGGATCATCCCGTATCTTGAATATAGGGCCCTCCTGCTCATTCATGAACTCCAGTTCTTCGCGCAGCTGGTCCGCACCCACATGCATCGATCTAAACTTCCAGCACGTGAACCGGCGACCGTTCAGTCCACAGCGCGTCTGGCCATAGAAAACGGGTTCCCCCACCCGTGAAGTGACCCGTATGATGATTGCGATAATGGCCAGCGGAACGAACAGCAGGATCAGCAGGATCATTGCCGCAACACGGTCAAAAGCATATTTGAACAGCAGAGCCGGACCGATGTCTCGCGTCGACCAATATGAGAGAACCGGAATGTCCTCAAACCGATCCATGACTGGCCGGGCAATGGTCGTGGGGAAAAAATTCAAGGGAAGATGGGCACGAACTCCCATCTCCTCGCATACCTCCATCAATGGTCGAAGCTGCTCAAGGCTTGTCGAACCGGGCAGCATGATGACCTCATCAATGGATGTTCTCCATAACAACGATGGAGCCCCATCGAGGTCTGAGAAGACGGGGGTTTCACAAACATCGCTTTGATCGCACAGTCCAGCCTCTGGAATCGATTCAGGCCTGAATGACAATCCCTGCAACTCAGGACGATCCGTAATGATCCCCTTAATTCGAAGGCCCCATAACGGATGGTTCGCAATCAGTTGCGCAAATTCCTCCAAGGGTCTCCCAGAACCCACCAGTAAAACACGCCGATAATTCAAGCCACGGCGGCGGATCAGTTCCAAAAACTTCCGCAGCAGATATGTCTTGATAATCAGAAACACGAATATCATGCACATTGTCAGCATGAACATTGCTCTCGATGTTTTTTCAACATCCGGTGTATTCAACTCAATATTCAGAAGGATCTGCATGATGCTAGTCCCCCAGCTTCGAAGGTTCCCGCCCATCAAAGTATCCGTCGTGATCAGGATAAGCGTGGCTTCCACACAGGCGATACCGATCCACTTCATCTGGTCACGTGTCCGCGTGCGGACACGGATCGATTGATAGATCCCATGGAACGACATGGCCAAGATCATCACCACCGGATATGCCACTACCAACCATAGATACTGGGATATATGTCCCGGCTTGATGATGTTGGGGATGATATACTCGCTGAGCAGCTGGCGAATCCAGTCTGCGACCAGAATCGCCAGCGCACACAGGGTAATATCAAGCAAGATGGAGACTTGGCGCAGGGTATATTGATTTTCTCTTAACATAATCTCTATCAACCTCGTGATATGGGGTTCCCAATCTCACGCAAGGATTTTTGGCTCATCATAACCTGAAGGGACGGAAGATATTAAGCCCTGAACAGCTCATATTGAATTAATAGTTATGGCCCGAGTTGAAACTGATTCACTCAAAATGGACTGGCATGGGCATTGGTATCGGAAGGAACCATGTAAAAATCCATGGGAATACTGACCAACAAACCTGATCATGAAAACAAACCCTCCAATAGCTCCGGGGGACGGGCGATCACCGCACGCCCCCCGCAAACCACCAGTGGCCGTTGAAGCAGAACCGGATTCTCAACAATTGCCCGAACCAGTTCATTTTCATCATCCTGATCCTTCAGGCCCAGTTCCCTGAACACAGGCTCCGTATCCCGTATCATCTCCCGGATGGGCACACCCAGCAATCCGGCAAGCTCTTTGATCCTTCGGGCTCTAGGCGGCCGCTCAAGATAGTCAATGACTTCGGGATGAACCCCCAATTCACGAATCATCCCCAACACCTTCCGGCTCTTCGAACACCTTGGGTTATGGTAAATCATGCACGACCTATCCATGCCTATCATCCTTTCCACATTCACCCGTCCCGGTCAGCACACATTCAAAAACCCAACCCCTCACGATTCGACAATTGTTCTTATCTCGGTTCTGACCGAATTCGCGAGGAAACACTCTTGGTGCGCCCGGTCGTGTAACTTGATCAGTTCCTCGCGACAAGGTCGTTCGCCCTCGCCGAAAACAATATCAGGATGCAGGTCAACACGCATCAGGACGGGCCTTCCGCTTTCACCTTTCTCGAGATAACCCGTTGCATGGTCGATATAACTCGTAACCACGATCTTCTTCATCGCGCAGATCGCCAGAAACGTCAGCATGTGGCAACTCGATAACGAGGCGACATAGGCCTGTTCTGGATCCACCTGATCAGGATCCCCCAAATAATCCTCCGCAGCTGATGCATTGACCTGCACACGGCCTGAAAAATCCCAGGTATGATTTCGAGTATACGTCTTATAATGGAATTCACTCCCATCACTCTTCCAGTTAAGTGTGACCTTGTGTTCCGACATGATTTGTGAAGCCCCCAATCTTATGGGTCAAATATACAGATGCAGACCCGTCTATCCAATCGGCATCTTGTCCAGATATCCCCCCGGCGCAAGAGAAACCGGCCACATCCTACCAAAACATAACCTGAAAATGGGGATCATACCTTCCCTTGCCTTGAGACTCCTGCGGGTTGGACCCCAAATTAACGGCTAGACCTCGGCAAATGCTCGATTTCCAAAAACAGACCTCTTCCGGCCTGATTAAACACAGTATCCAAGGTTGGCGTGAAAGTCAGAGCATCGATCTGATTTGGGTTTCAAAACCAGCCCAAACAATCAATAATAATATATTTAAGTCGTGTATTATCAATTATATAACGAGTCATATCTCCCGAAAGACAAGACACAAGACAAATCTGTAGTATACCTCGCAGGGGATTCTTCCAAGCCTTGGATAAATTTATCTATTGTTTTATTTAATTAGATAACTAATTTATTATATTAATGTGTGCTCAATTGCCCCTCCATATCGATAAGACCACCGGAATGCCGGTCTATATCCAGTTCGTCGAGCAGATCCACCTACTTATTCATCAGGGAAAACTCCGTCCTGGTAGATTGATGCCCACGGTCCGGAGCCTCGCTATCGATCTCGGTATCAATGTAAACACTGTCACTCGCGCCTACCACGATCTCCAAAACGAGGGGATCCTGCGGCTAGAACGTGGTGTGGGGACGTTTGTCACCGATAACCCCGGCACCATGGCCCGAAAAAGTGAAATGAGGAAAATCGAACAACGAATCATCGAAATCATCCGAATTGCGAAAGATTCTGGTATTAGTAACCGTGAAATTGCCCAACTGATTGGGACATACTGGAGGAAGTGATAATAAAATGGATCGATTGAAGAAAACAGAACGCCCGGATTATGAGAACCCACACAACTGACACCCGTGGAACCATAATGAAACATAAAAAGGATTCGCACCGATGAACCCCGTTTCCTCCATCTCGGCAGAAGAGCTTTACAAACAAGAACTAACATTGGATCCGGGTGTTAAAGGAACCTGCTTTCCCTTTTTCAACCAGTGCGGAATCATCCAATACCACCTCGTCCTGCGAGAAAACGACCTGACGATGTATGTTCTGCAGGCGAAGCCATGCATGATAAAAACGACCCGACCCATGGGAATAAGGATCGAACCCCAACAGCTTTCCACCAGTGGACTTTTCAACGACCACTACCACCAACTGAAGCAACTATGGCATTACGACCCCTGGTGGTTACTTAAGGAACCGGATTATCGTAACCACTGGGCCGTTCCCCAACTCAAAGCAACCAACTGCGTCGATCTTATGCCCAAAGTCAAAATGCTGCATTATACCCTGGACCTCACAAGAATTCGCTCGTCCAGTCACGAGAATAACAACATGGAAGACTGGGACCGTAACTTGCTCCCGGTTAAGCCTGAGCAACTCAACATTCCGATTCCGTCCACATAGCCCGTCCGACCATCCTGAAGGGACGACAGGCAGATCCAGAGCAAGAACATTCCTGATATTGGTGAAAGCCCATGCATACTCAGGGAGAATCCTACACAAGGTTCCCCTCTGATAACGGAAACCCATCCTGGTCCTGTTGCCAATCGCATCCGAGCAATTCCTTGACGGCCGACCGGCCCTCCTCACCCAATGTGAGGGAAAAATTGTTCACATAAAGGCCGATATGCTGGTCGATGACCTGATCCTGCATGGCCTGAGCATGATGACGGACAAAATCGCGGCTTATCAGCGGATGTTGCAAAGCATATTCCACACTTTCACGAAGAAATCGGTTGAACAAAACACGTTGTGACAGGGGAATACGCCGGTGCATGACAATCCCGCCGAGGGGAATGGGCAATCCCGTCTTTTTTTCCCAGAAATCACCCAAGTCCATCATAGACTCTAGGCCCTTCTCGCGGTAAGTGAAACGACCTTCGTGAATAATCAGTCCTGCATCGCAGCAACCTTCGACCACAGCATCTTCAATATCGGAAAAAACCATCTCTTCGGCAATCTTCCATTCCGGAAATGCCTTGCATAATAGCATGAATGCCGTTGTCAGACGCCCGGGAATTGCAACCCGCGCAGATTGCATTCGCCCGACAACTGTCGGGTCACGTGCAACCAACAAGGGACCACAGCCTCGACCCAATGCACCGCCGCTGTCGAGCAGGACATAATCTTTTACAATATGAGGAAGAACCGCAATGCTGATCTTGGATACATCATAAAGCCCCCTAAGGGTCGCTCGATTGAGCGCCTCCACATCATCCAGAACAAGGTCGATCTCGAAATCCTTCTGATTCAACCGCTGATTCACAAGTGCATCAAAGATGAATGTGTCATTCGGACACGGAGAAATGGCAACACTGAGTTTCATCTGATCATCCGTTGATACAGCCATTCATTGGCCCTCTCAGGGTCGGTCTTCGCAATTGCAACCGAGGAAACAAAATGTTGCAGAAAATAATCTTATCCATTGGAAACGGCATCCTGTAAGAACAGATCAGATCACGCCGGCTCTGCGAAACCAGCACGAACATCCCTCCGCGGTTAAAACCCCTCTGCCCCTCCATCACCTGCAGGACACATCCGTGCCTGGTTGCGATTGCCATGATGCTCTCTAATCGCTATGTCCTGTCAATTCATCCATTACTGCCGATGCTACGTCACATAACCCGCGAATAGCCAGCGGGATATCCCATGCCTCCCGGTTGCGTCGCTCCACCTGATTCGAAATGGCGCGAAGCTGAACACAGCGCACTCCGGCCATCCGACATGCATAGAAAAATGCCGCACCTTCCATATTCTCGATATGCGGATTGTATTTTTGGACAACAGACTGAATCGATATTTCACTGCCGTGCGCACGGTTGACGCTGATTGAACATACTTTAGGTAATTCATCAAGAGCCTTGAGTTCACACGGATACGGCTTGAGTCGCCCACCGGACCAGGGCTCCCTGTCCGGATCCGTCAATCCCAGTTCAAATACATCGTGAAAGGTATCGCCTTCCTCTACGCCTAGATCGGCAATCCGCTCATCAGTGACCTGAACAACTGATCCAATCGTATATGCTTCAACAAAACTCCCGGCAATACCCAGTTGTATCGCAAAGGCGCAGGTCCGTGTTGCAAGCATCCGACCTAGATGACAGGCGGTCGCCATCATACCGGTCCCGGCGACCAAGATCCCGAACTCGAGACCTGATCCCCTCCAACTGCAGATGCGAATCTCACCATCGGCCCAATCCTCAGTCGACAAACCTGTCGCACGAATGAAGGGCTCGATCTCACGAACCGTCGCTGATATGACCAAAATTCTCAGGCCGGGACCGGATTGCTTCCCCGATAGGTTTGTGCATGCATGCGGATTCAATTCATTCATGAAATACAGGTCACAAGATATTCCGGGATCTTCGTGTAGCCTCCGCCTGTCCGTTTTTCATCACGGCCAGATCGGTCTCTGACATAAAACTGACGGGTTCAATTGTATACCGATGGACGACACCATTGCAACTGATGCTGGCGGGAAATTAAGTCCCGGTCATTCCGAATTTGCCTATCACCGGCTGTTGAACTTATCCATTTTACCTGAAATAATGAGTCATTAAAATCCCACTCGGGTCAATATCAATTTCAGGAGATCAATCATGGCCTTAACCGAATCAACCATGCTGCCCCTGGGTACCGCGGCCCCGGACTTCGAACTTCCCGGGACGGATGGCAAGACATATACGCTTGATAGTTTCTCCGGGGCAAAGGCCCTGATGATTGTCTTTACATGCAACCACTGCCCCTATGCGCTAGCTTTTGAAAATCGGCTCATTGCGATTGCAGGGGACTTTGCTGATAGAGGACTGTCCACCCTGTTCATCTGCAGTAACGATGAGAAGAATTTTCCCGACGATTCATTCGTGAAGATGAAGGAACATGCCGAGGAAAAGTCGTTTCCCTTTCCCTACTGTCAAGACGCCAGCCAGAATGTGGCACGATCATATGACGCGGCCTGCACACCCGATCCATACCTCTTCAACAGCGAGGGGATACTTGTCTATCGTGGACGCGTTGACGACAACTGGGAGGATCCTGACAAAGCGGTTCATCACGACCTAAGGAATGCAGTAGAGGCGGCCCTCCAGAATAAGCCGGGTCTGCCCAAACAGCATGCTTCTCTCGGTTGCAACATCAAATGGTTGCGTAAAAAAACCTGATGATCCATGAATAGCGGAACAATCTGGTTTGACGGACATTTGGACCTGGCTTGGCTTGCTGTTCGCAACAGGGACATGACAGCCAGCCTGAATTCCCTGCTTGCAAAAGATAATCCATCTGCCTGCGGGGAAACGGCGTGGCCACCGGCGGTCACATTACCAGCACTTGAGGAGGGGGGAGTGCGTTACGTGATGGGTACCTTGTTTACATGCCCGCATGTTGACAGAGATAGCCCCCGGGGGCCTGAACATTTCCCTCCGGGTGATCACGAGGCAGCACACTATTGTGCCCTCAAACAGATGAACTGGTATCACAAGCAGACTGAGACAGGTGGTTATCTGAACTGGTTCCCAACGGGTGAGCCGGAATCGGCTACTGGAGATGGGAGAATCCAGCTGATCCTGCTCATGGAGAATGCCTCTCCAATCCGCAGCCCTGAGGAAGTTTCATGGTGGGTGAACCAAGGATTATCAGCAGTTGGGATGACATGGAACACTTCATCACAATATGCCGGCGGATGCTGTAGCAATAACGGATTGAGTGATGCAGGACGATGTCTCGTAAGGGCCCTCGACTTATGCCACATTGTCCATGACCTATCACATCTAAGCCAACGATCCACCGAGGAATTGCTCGGGATGTCCCCGGGAACAATAATGGCATCTCATTCTAACTGCAGGGCACTCACCGGGACCGGCGGCGTGAATGACACACAGAGGCATTTATCCGACGAGACTATTCGGGAGGTCGGTCGCCGCCGGGGCATGATCGGCCTTAATCTCTACCACCGGTTTATCTGTTACAGTGCCGATGCGGGGCGACGCCCCGCCGTCGGTGATCTGGTTGACCATGCGGAACGAATATGCGACATAACTGGAAACCGTCTTACCGTCGGGCTGGGCAGCGACATGGATGGTGGATTTCCCGCAGATGAGATGTGCCAAGGGATCGCGAACCATACAGATCTCAACCGTGTGACCGACAGCCTGTCCCAACGGGGCTGGAGCGACACGGATATTGAAGGATTTACATATCAGAACTGGCTGAGATTCTGGAACCGATCAGGTCCGAATCGAAACAGATCCAATATTGTTCTTCAGAAGAATGGATAGCTGGGCGCTACTTTACAACACGCTGGAGTTCGGTTAGGATTTAAAGAACCCGATGCTACCGGGGGGGGTCTGAACCCGTGAATACTCCAATCCATAAGAAACGAGATCTTCGAACTGCGGCAGACTTGGGCCGGGATGAGATCCTCGAGATAATCCACCGGTCGGTCGAACTGAAATCGCGCCTGAAGAAAGGAGATCGCCCAGCGCTCTTGGATGGCCGTTGCCTGGCCATGATATTCCAAAAGCCGTCGCTGCGAACCCGAAGCACCTTCGACATTGGTATGTCTCAATTGGGCGGTCATGCAGTTTATCTTGGGCCAAATGAGATTGGCCTTGGACAACGTGAATCCATATCTGACATCGCCCACAATCTCGAGCGCTGGTTCGATATGATCATGGCCAGAACGTTTTCCCAGAAACACATCAACCAACTCGCAGAATACAGCCGCATTCCGGTCATTAATGCCCTGTCGGACTTTGACCACCCCTGTCAGGCACTGACCGACGTGATGACATTGACAGAAAAGGCGGGAAAACTTGACGGCTTCAATCTGACCTACCTGGGTGATGGGAACAATGTATGTCATTCGCTGATGGTCATCTGCAGCCGGCTGGGTATGAACCTGACCGTATCGACACCCCCGGGATATGAGCCGGATGCTTCCGTCACCAAACTGGTGCTCCAGACTGTCCGGAAACACGGCGGCAGAGTAGAATTTGTCGGTAATCCCACCAATGCAGTTGCCAATGCTCAGGCAATTTATACCGATGTATGGACTAGCATGGGACAGGAAGAGGAATCCCGAAAGCGGCTGGAGGATTTTTCCGCCTTCCAACTCAACACAGCACTACTGTCCAAGGCACCTGAGGGAGCAATGATTATGCATGACCTTCCGGCACATCGGGGTGAGGAGATCACCGATGAGGTCATAGACTGCCGAAACTCCATCGTCTTCGACCAGGCGGAAAACAGACTGCATGCCCAGAAAGGATTGATGGTCTTCCTACACGAAGCCTGTCAGGCCAGAAGCCGTTGCTGATCCCGTGTTTATGATTCGGGTTTCCAATTCCTTGCAACGAGTTCATGATTAAACCAGATAATGAAACTTTACAAATACCATGCACTGGGCAACGATTATATCGTGATTGACCCGAAAGGTTTTGATCTGGAACTGACCCCGGAACGGGTTGAACGGATCTGTCATCGCAATTTTGGGTTTGGATCCGACGGAATCCTCCTGGGGCCACTTGGATCGGGGCAGGATCCCTTTGTTCTCAAGATTTTCAATCCCGACGGCAGTGAAGCAGAGAAAAGCGGGAATGGCCTGAGAATCTTTTCCCGTTATCTTCATGACAGGAAATTAGTCGACGAACAACCTTTTACAGTGCATACAACTGGCGGAAAAGTGCAGGCTCGTGTGCATCCAGGAGGCGGGGTGGTCACGATCGAGATGGGGCGGGTCAGTTTCGATAGCAGGGATATTCCAGTTGTCGGCGAACCACGCGAAGTCATCAATGATCGCCTGAGCATAAAAGGGCAGGAAATTACCTATAGCGCGGCGACAATAGGAAACCCCCATTGTATTCTGGTGTGTCCTGATATTTCAAAAAATCAGGCGATGGATTTGGGGCCACTTCTAGAGATACACGAGAATTTCCCCAACCGGACAAACGTACAGTTCCTGAAAGTAATCGACCGGCAGAACATCCGTATCGAGATCTGGGAACGAGGTGCGGGATATACTCTGGCATCGGGCAGCAGTTCCAGCGCGGCGGCAGCTGTTGCACGCCAGCAGGGTTTGGTTGATGAAAACGTCACTGTACACATGCCCGGGGGAGACCTGAAAATCAGGGTTACGGATGATTATTTCATCACGATGACAGGTCCCGTCACAAAGGTTGCAGACGGAATCCTGCACCCCGAAATTTTTCAAAACCGCACGGGTCTCGACTAACCCGACACCCAAGACGTAGAGGTGCAACAAACAATGGAACACAGGGCCTTCAAACAATTATTCTGGGGCATCCTTTTGGCCCTGCTTGCCCCGCCCCTCAGTTTCCTGGGCTGGGCCCGGTTGAAGATTGATCAAGTTCCTGACGACATGATCAACTATCTCAACATTAAGGGCATTATGCCCGGGGATGATACCGACTGGATCGTCAAAATCATTTTCCTGCTAACCGCGCTAGGGCTCGTCATTATCACGATCTCCCTGAAGAGACTATCCAAGGCCTTCGAGGCCTTCGATGCAATCCGCTGGATCGCGGCTGCGAACGCCGGAATTGCATTTATCCTGGCATTTGGCAGCCGAGAAATAGTCAATCAACGCCCCATTGGGCAGGTCAACCGCCATGCGTGGTTTCCGCTAGACCTTCTCCACTATCTGGCTACGGTCATTCTCCTCATCTCCATCTGCAAATTCATCATCATCTGGTGCGTACAAAACGACATGGATGAAATGGGCGGAAGAATTCTTGAAAAACAAAATTATTACCTGGCTTGGTTTGTGTCCGCAATGTTTCTGTTCTGCCTTGGGGTTCTCTTCCCCGGATTCTTTGCCGTGACCAGATGGGTCCTCATACCAACCGGACTGCTCTTGGCCTATCTGTTGGCCGCTGCGATATCTGATCTATGCAGGCTTTTTGAACCTGAGGAAGAGTTCTAGATGGATGTCATCCTCTGAAAATATTTCAGCGGATACAAGGGTCAAGCGGCTTTCTACCAGTGTATCCGTCATGTATCCCGTGCCAAGCCACAATCTCAGGACCGTCACATAGCTCATAACAAAGCAGTATTTCATTATCTTGCCGATATCCCGGGAAATCGATTAGTCCACGCTGGATATCCTGAATGACAATTCCCCGACCACTCAAGTCCTCGAGCAACCCGCGGATCAATTGGACTCGGTCGCTGTCCTTCAAGCCTGCAAGTATCGGTCCCATGGCACCATCGTTGTTGTCCTCAAGACCCTTCATAGAGTGTCCGTTTCCATTTACGGGAAGCCTTGTAGGCTTGATGCCCGGAAAGGCAGGGCCCGGTTCTTTCATCAACTGATGAACCTTCGAGAAAATAGTCCGGACATGCGGCACAAGACCATTTGCCTCCACAAGTGTAAAATGTTTTTCAAACAGACTCATCGGCCGTTCCATATAATGAGGGTAATCGTGATCCCGGTGAATTTCGTTCGTTGGGCTAGAAATATTTTCACGGCACTTCGAAAGCGGCCCCTAGACCCATTCGGAACTTCCTCCGAGTGGGAGGGGAAGAAGGTCCGACTGAACATGTAAATGACTCCCTTATATTATAGGGGAAGATTTCATTGTCAAGCCGTTCGATGTGGAAATGGTCGAAATCTGCATCCATAAAGTCATGGAAAAAAAGGATCTAAAAAAATATTTTGCCGGCCGGAAAACAAACTGGCTAAGCAAAACATGTGGATGAATTTTATAGGCGATTCACAAAGTTTCAAAAGGGTCCGCGAACAGATCGAGCAGGTGGGACCGACCGATCTCAACATACTGATCCGTGGTGAAAGCGGGACTGGCAAAGATATCGTCGCGCGCATGATTCACCAGATATCGGACCGCAGCCGCGGGCCATTCGTGAAGGTAAACTGTGTAGCACTGCCACCCGACCTGCTTGAGAGTGAATTATTCGGCCATGAACGGGGCGCCTTTACGGGAGCTTATAAGTCAAAGCCGGGCAGGTTCGAGCTGGCTGATAAGGGCACGGTTTTCCTCGACGAGATCGGGGAAATGGCAGAACCTGTCCATGGAAAATGAACATGCATTGATGAATTACCACTGGCCGGGTAACGTTCGCGAACTCGAAAGTCTTATGAAACGGGTGGTCATCTTTGGTGAGTCTGAGATCCGAAAACACATCAATAGTCATCGAAACGACATAATTACCGCATCAGAGATCAATCCAAGGGGCATCATGAATCCATCCAATCTGCCCAATACTTTCTTTGAGGGAAAACGCCTGAAGGAAATCAATGATGAGGTCGCCGGAATCATCGAGAGACGAGCCATCCAGAAATCGCTTGGTGAACATGGCTGGAACCGGAAGAAAACAGCCAAGGATCTCGGCATCTCCTACCGATGCCTCCTCTACAAGATACAGCAATATAACCTGCAGAAGGAAAAGTCCTCACCTGCAACCTAACTTGAAATACATCCATATTGGGTCCATGCCAGAACATATTTCTGAAAAGATCGCGGTTTCGAAAACATAGGATCAGCAATGTTAATTTATCCGGTCGTATTTTCACTGGTGATTACAACGTATCATGATTAAGGATGCCGTTTCACCGATTGTGGGATAGTTGGAGCATGATTCAGCAGGGGTTAGTAAAACCAAGGCCACTGTGCGCGTTACATAAACAGCATGCTTTAACCTGAACTCAATTCCATTCCTCAAACTTGAATGTGAAATCCAGATATGTCATAATACTACGGATCCTAAATTTATTAATAGGGTTTCTGACTGCAGCGTTCGGGTACTTATAACAGCACACCGCCTAGCTCAACATATAACAATCGATCACGAATAACATGACCCCTAATAACCGATATAACCAGGACCATACGGGTATGATACCGGTCAAACCGATTGATCGGATCGTTGAGCCAATCACCCGATTCATACATATTGAGGCCAACAGCGGAAGTTTGCTTCTGATCACCACAATCGCAGCCTTGATCCTTGCCAACTCCCCTCTGTCCGAGAAGTTTCTTTCTATTTGGGGAATCAAGATGGGGTTTTCCATTGGTGATTTCGAAGTCAGGTATTCGTTGAGGACTTGGATTAACGATGGGCTTATGGCGATCTTCTTCTTCGTAATAGGACTCGAGGTCAAGCGTGAAATTGTGTTCGGTCAGTTAAGGGATCTTCGTTGCGCCGCGCTTCCTATTGCGGCGGCACTGGGTGGGATGATCGTGCCGGCAGGTATATATTTAATGTTTGTCCATGACGATGGGGCACAGCGCGGGTGGGGAATCCCGATGGCAACAGACATTGCATTTGTTTTCGGCTGTATAGCGATTCTTGGTTCGCGCATACCGCACGGACTGAGAATAATGCTGCTGACACTTGCCATTGCCGATGATATCGGGGCGATCTTAGTCATCGCGCTGGGCTATTCATCGGGACTGAACACAAATGCCTTATTTTTGGGTTTGCTCGGAATCGGAGTTGTTTATATCTTCACCAAAATTGGCATCCACAGCATCCCGATCTATGCAGCGCTGGGAGTGCTTATCTGGTTTGCCTTCCATGAGTCCGGAGTACATGCGACAATTGCAGGTGTCATCATGGGTCTGCTGACACCAACCAGTACATATGTCAGCAAAGGTCTGTTCGGGAAGGTTCTGGAACGTACAAGTCAGGTGTTCGAGGGTGATGATTGGGACAATGTTCCGGACCGTGCGGCGAAAGTGCGTAGGTTCCAGTGGGTATCCCGGATGACCATTCCACCCGTGGAATATCTGCAGAGCCAACTGCATCCCTGGGTCAGCTTCTTCATCATGCCTGTCTTTGCGCTAGCCAATGCGGGGGTTGCCCTCGAGATGGCCGCCTTCACCAAGCCGATCTCGATCGCTGTCACCGCGGGCCTTCTGATCGGCAAGCCCTTTGGAATTGTCCTGGCAAGTTGGTTGACTGTCCGGCTCGGACTGGGCCGTCTACCTGAAGGTGTCAATTGGTCCATGCTGTTCGGCGGGGGATTACTGGCAGGCATTGGTTTCACGATGGCCCTGTTTATTGCGGAACTGGCGCTGTCTGGCACAATGCTGACAACCGCCAAGGCTGGCATCCTGATGGGCTCAGCCCTGTCGGCCATTTTAGGCATCCTATGGCTGCTACTTTGCTCAAAACCCGTGATTGAATCTGACAAAGTGGGGCCAGCAGCCTCTACATCCTCGTAAAGAAAGCCAAACGCACAAATCCTAAATCCATGCGGAAGGGCCGCAAGCAGGGCCTTATGTTATTTCACTACAGGAAACCACACCTGATTTGTTGCATCGGGAAGCCTTGGAATCTTTGATATTTCTTCTTCCCGGGATTTTGTATTATACCCGCCATACTTTAAATCAATATGGGATCACATCGAGTCCCCGTTTCTCGATGTTGGGGTCGGCATCCATCATGCTCACCCCGTAGGAATCTAGAATCGTTGCCGTTGAACGTTCCAATTCTATCAACGCAACGTTGTAGTCCACCACCGACCTTAGGTGGGTTGATTGGGAATTAGCCAAATCTTCTTGAAACTCCAGAACCTGGAATGCAGTTGAAATGCCGACCTCAAAACGTTTCTGTTCCGAACGTAGTTTCTCCTGCTCACTCCGCAGGGTTGTACCAGTCACATTGATTCGTTCCCGAGCTGTGCGCAGGGCCCTTAAGGCTAGGCGCACTTCCAGTGTGATTTGGTCGGCTGTCTCCTTCCTGATTTCCTTCGCCTGCTCAACAATCATCTCCGCTTGCCGCATCCGATGACGCGCCGACCGGTTTTGTAACGGGTAACTAAAATCAAACCCAAACGACCAGTTGGAATGACGGCCAGTCGCATGATCCTGGAAACCCCCGTCATAATCACCATTTGTGGCGTTGGTATCAATACTGCTGACCAAATCAAGCGAGGGCTTTATATCATCCAAGGCAACCCGGAGATTCACCTCGCCCTGCCCTATATTAACATCCGCCCGCTGAAGTTCTGAACGTTTCTCCAGCGCGGTATCGATGGCAGTCTCCTGTTCAACGTCCACCTCACGCCATGCAAAGGGCTGGGAAGGCCGGATCTGTTGTTCCCACATGGGTGTTTGGGGATGAAGAAATATCATTTTTTTCAGCCCATCCTCAAAATCCCTCACGTTCTGCCGTGCACGGATCAAATCCTCACGCCGGGTTGCAGCGGCGGCCTCGGCCTGCAATACGTCCACAAGAGGAACCGTACCCACGTCATACTTGGCTTGATTGACACGTAACAGGTCCCGAGCCGCTGAGTGTGAAATCAACCTGACCTTATACTCCTCGATTGCCCCGGCAAGTTCCCAGTATGTCGTCAGAACATCCGCCAGGATATGCTCGACGGTTGACTGGAAATCGGCTGCTGATTCACGACGTTTGAGCTGCGCAATTTCAATCCCGGCCTCGGTGATTGAGGGACCCAGCCCCTTTAACAGTGGTTGCCGAAACTCCAGCGTGGTTCGGTGTGTATACTCCAGAAATTCCGCAGGCGCCAGAAAAGCGCGCATCCATTCACGGGCGACCCCATAGGCAAGCTTCAGTGAACCACCCGTCGGCAATAACTGCGTCAAGCTGACATCGGTAAACCGGGTCCGTGCGCTAGCCGAGTCGTCGAAGGTGATAGTATTATTATCGATGCCGTCCTCCTCAATCCGCGCATAATCCAAGCTCAGTCCGACCAGCAGATCATATATGCCTCTGCTGACAGGGACCTCATAATCGGCAACCCTCATGTTGTAACCCTGAATCCGGATATTACGGTTGTTGGCAAGCGTTTCAAGAATGGTGTCCACAAGCGAAAGATCCGTGACGTTCGTATCGAAAAGGCGCGTCATCGATTCCGGAAGATTCTCGTAACCTAGCGCCTTCTCCGGATCGATCTTGACCGGATCCACAATTACATCGCGATTCACATCGGCGACTGTTCGTTCAATGTCAGCAAGCGGCATAGGAGGTGTTACCTCAAAAACCGTTGGCTCCACCTGATACTGGGGAAGAACGTAGAGTGGCGTTGTCAGACACCCGGTCATGCAGACGATGATCAAGCCTGCAAGAAATCCGGGGATGATCGCTTGATTTAATTGGAAATCATTCCTCATAGTCGAAATTATTCCTCAGAACCACTGAATTTTCCAGATTGATCGCCCATATACCGGTTGACCAATTCACGAATACCCTTTGGTTCACCGATCACGATCATCCGATCGTTCTCCTGCAAGATGGTCCTGCCATCAGGTATGATATCCTCACCCCCCCGTCTGACAAGCGCAACAAGGCATCCTTTTGGCAGTTCAATATCACACAATGCGAACCCGGCCAGAGCGCCAACCGGATCACCCCTCTTCAAAGCTAGTGAAATAAACCGTTCGTCACGAAGCACCAACTCCTTCAGCTCGACATCATTCCCGGCGTCCGTCCACTGCGTCATGAATGACTCGTCATCGATCCTTGAAGCCAGTTGGGCAAGAATTCGCAGGTGCAACGCCGCATCATTGGAGGGGCTTACCAGAAAGTAAACCGCATAAACCCGTTCATACTGTGGGCTTTCCGCCATGATATCGACCTCAATGGAGACCCCCTCTAACGAGCGCACCATCACCATATAGGGGCGTTCGATCCCTGAAACCCGGATATGGGGCAGAGCCGCACCACATGCCACAGGCGTGGCCCCGACACGCGTCCCTTGCAGGAAATCATGCATGAGCACATCCGCACCGATCCCCAAACGTAATGAGAATTTTTCTGAAACACGGGTGACCAAGGATTCAAATGTCTCCGCTTGTCTGATGTCCATGACTTCCGCATTGATCACGACGCTATCGTAATCGTCCGTCTCCCTGGCACCCTTCTCCTTCATAATCCCCCGTAGCTCGATCTCAAGATCCTCGTGCCGCCTCCGACCAAGTCGCTCGAAGACATGAAAAATCGCACCGTGCCGAATAACCCGACCCTGCCCGTACCAGAAATACCAGACAATCCCAACGACAATCAGGCTCGCGGAGAACAGGATGGTCAGGAACCCCATTCGGGTGATCAACCATAAAGGAAGGATGATGCCCGCAATCTGCATCCAAGGGTAAAGGGGTGAACGGTAGCCAGGATCATAGGACTCGATTCTGCTTTCACGCATCACGATGACAGCCAGACAGAGAATAGAAAACAACAGCAACTGAAATGCGCTTGCAAGTTTGGCAATTTTCTCGGGGTTGAATAATAATAGCAGTGCCAGGATGACCGCCAGCGTCGCATATACACCGCATGCAGGTATTTCATGGCGGTTGAATTTCCGAAACATCGACGGAAGCAGGTGATCCCGGCTCATGGCGAGCGGATAACGAGATGCGCTCATGATCCCCGCGTTGACAACGGCAAAAAATGCCAGTAACGCTGCAATCGTGACCACGATACCCCCCCAGTTCCCCATCAGCATCTCTGCACAGGTGGCCACAGGCCGGTAATCATCTTTCAGGATATGGGCCGGAACCACGCCGACTATCACATAGGTGCCCAAACCATAAATCAGGACCGCCGTAGCTACCGAAAGAAAAACACCCAGCGGCAAGTTCTTCTCAGGATCTTTGATCTCCTCGGATACGCTCGCCACCTTGGTAACGCCGACATAACTGATGTAAACCAGACCCGCAGTGCTGATCACGGAATCAACACCCTCTCCCCAGAAAATCTGGAATCTGGCCGGGTTGATATTCATCAGCCCCATGATTTCAAACCATGCCAAAATCACAAGCAGGCCACCCACCAGAAGAATCTGCAGTGACCCGGATTTTCTGACGCCGAAGAGGTTTGCAGCCGAGAAGAGAATGGCGAGCAGCACCGCGATTCCCTTCAGCAGATCCGGACCACCAAAATAATGACTGATGTATGCACCCATCCCGATCAGGGCAAAAGTGGTTTTCAGTATGAGAGCCAACCATGTCCCGAGTCCGCCTATGGTCCCCAACAATGGGCCCATACTACGATCGATGAAATAGTATGCACCCCCGGCCCGGGGCATCGCCGTACCCAACTCGACAATACTAAACATTGCAGGAATTAGCGGGACTACCGCGAGCATATAGCTCACGATCATTGCAGGACCGGCCTGGTTGAATGCAATGCCCGGCAAGAGAAAAAACCCAGCGCTTATAGTGGCACCGGTCGCAAGGGCATAAACATCTAATAACGTCAGTTCCTTCCGGAGACCCTGATGAGTCGAATCAAGCATATCGAATACAGTTCATCTCCAATATCAAGTGCCTACAGAAGCCTGATAAAGATGGGCATCCTGCATGCAGGATAACTCAGAGAATCGACCCGTCAAGACGGAATCCATGACTCCTGACCGGGTTGTGACAGGATGCGGCCAGATGGTCATGGAATTACCGGGGGAAATTGTATTTCCCGTGTGGATTATTATATTTACAAGGTTAATGAGGAAAGCAACCGGTTATCGTCTGGCAGGGATTAATCGGAAGTCTTTTCCAGCCGGGAACCGATTGGTTCTTGCCAATCAGCCTTGGGTGTCGTTAAATTGCCTTTTCTGGAAGATTAATAAGGGCCAAACGAGTTTATTGTATGCGGAGTTGTCCATAGGAGGATATCCATGGCCAAATACCGGATGATGATCGTCGACGATGACGACGACGCGCGACGCCTCTTGGCAATTGCGCTCAGTAAAAAATTCGAGACTGTCGAGGCCTCAGATGGACTCGACGCTTTGAGTAAACTCGAAATCTGCGAGCCCGATTTCGCCATCATCGACATCATGATGCCACTAATGGACGGCTACCAGTTGTGTGAATCCATCCGCCGTCATCACAGTTTCAAACATATGCAGGTCATTTTTCTGTCCGCATTCGGAACCAACGAGAACATCAAGAAAAGCTATGCCGTGGGCGCAAACTTGTTTATGACAAAACCGGTGGATCCTGCCCGTGTTTTGAAAAATATCGAATTCACAATTGAGCATGAGCCGCCCCCGATGAGGCACAAAAAGTACTCGCTGGATGAATTGGAAATGGTCGTCGCCAAACAGAGGGCTGCTGAGCAGGCACGCAATGCCGCACCTCCGCCCCCGGAACAAAAACCTGTGGCCGTGAAGGAGACCATTCAACCCAAGACACAAGAGGCAGATTCCGAGACCGCTCATCCGGCAGGCGAATTACCTAGAGTCCTAGTAGTTGATGATGACCCTGAGATGCTTGAAATGATTGACTTTGTGCTCCGTGAGAATTTTGAGGTGACCATCGCAAAAAACGGATTTGAGGCGATCGAGTTAATGGTTGATTATGAACCGGATCTGATGCTGCTTGACATCATGATGCCAAAAATGAATGGCTATCAGCTACTGCAATCAATCCGGAGTAATGCCTTTTTCAGGAATCTTCCGATCGTCGTATTATCCGCAAAATCGACCCCCAAGGACCGCGAGTACGCTGCCCGGCTCGGGGCGACTGATTTTATACCCAAGCCCTACCAAATTGAAGAGTTGATGGAGACGCTTCTGAATATCACCAAAGCGGCCAGCTTCGAAATCAGGCCAAAAAAAACCGGTATTCTGGAAATTCGCGAACGGACCTACCTCGACCATACCGAACGGGTCAAAAAGGAACAGGCCCGCCAGAAGCGTGAAAAATACAGTGAAATGGAAAAAGTTATACGGGAAGGGAAGAAGGAAATATAGCCATGACCGTTCCAGTGAAATCTTCGACCCGTCCTGAGGGCGGGTTTTTTTAAGCTTTCATTCCTTCATGCGTTTTCGCTTGAGGAACAGAACTGAAACCGCAAGACTGGCATCAATGTCATGAAGGTCCGGGGAACACCCATATCATGGTTTCGTTACAAGGACAGAATCGCTGCCCCAGCAACACTGCCCGGGCGCTGCGGATGACGTGGTACGGACTGGCAGCATGGATGTGCCTTATCTGTAGTATGGCATGCGGCAGAGCTGACTGTGTTCTTGCCCCCAATGAGCGGTTTTCAATTAATGTCCTCGAGCCACCCCAATGCTACCCGGATCCGGAAAATCCGTTGAACGTGGCTGAAGCTGAGATTTACGACCTGCACGGACGACCTGATTTCATCCGGTTTTGGTGGAATCCGAGTGGAAGTTTCATCACAACCTCGGACCTGTCGGGACAAAGGGAGGATCTGGCCACGAAGATGAACACCATGAAAAAATCATGGATATTCATATACGAGGACATGGAGATCATCTTCCGGCCGAATGGCCAGGGACACCTCCCGAAGCAACCAATACCAACGCTGCTGAAAACCATCTGTGAGTATGGGGACCCCAGTTACCGTTCTGATCCGATCTATAAGCAGGGTATCCGTAAGGAAAATTGGCACTGGATCGAGTCGGGCCTGCTGATTGAACTTGAGAACGGATTCGAAATAAACCGGAGATTCATCCATCAGGGCACTGGTCGGGGAACCTTCCTCGGCAAGTGACCCCGTTCTAGTATTGACCTGCGGGAAGCTGAACAGAAAATATCATGATGTACACAACCGGGATAAAGCACGAGTTGATGGATCATATCGACCCCGTTCTGTTCGACGATAAGCAGATCGCGAAACGCGTCCGTGAGATCGGGGAACAGATCACCACGGACTATATCGGCCGAGAACTTGTACTGATCTCTATCCTAAAGGGCGGGGTTCTTTTCACATCGGACCTTTCTCGCGCGATCAGCATTCCACACCAACTGGAATTCGTTGGTTCTTCAAGTTATAAAAGAGGACATTGTCCCTCCGGCGGGGTTCGCATCACAAAAGATGTTGACCAGGATCTCGAGGGCAAGGACCTGCTACTGATCGAGGACATCTATGATACCGGAAATACCCTTTATGTGATACACGAACTATTGAAATTGCATCGCCCCGCAAGCATCGAGATATGTGCGCTCCTTCACAAGAAGAAGAATCATATCCATCAGTTGAACATGACCTATATCGGTTTTGACATTGAGGATCAGTTTGTCGTCGGCTACGGTCTGGACTACCGGGAACTCTACCGCAACCTTCCCTGTATTGGGGTCCTCAAACCGGAGATTTATTCCTGAATTCACACGTGCCTGCTATCGTGATTGTGAACACAAGAAGATCCAGGCAACCATGATGGTTGCATGGACATTCAGGATCGCTTTATCTGGTTATCACCATGTCCACCCACCTGATCATAATGGGATATTCCAGTCTTTTCGCGCATGACGAGCGCTTTGCTGGCCACAATCAATACCCATGTTATCCCTGCTCTGACACATAGGTTATTTATGTGAGATATTACGAAGACTCTGAAGATAGGCCACCAGGTAGTTCATCTCATCCGCCGAAAGACCTGAAATGGCTGGCATCGTGTTACGCTCGCCAAAGAAGTGATCCGCACCCGGATCCTGAAGGAATGCCTTGAGCCATTTATTTGAACCGTAACCGCCGATTGAGGGGCCATCCTCGGCCACATTGGCTTCTAGGCTGTGACAGGCGGAACACATGCTGTCGAGAAATATTTCGCGACCCTGGTCAACCCGATCCGAATCCACCGGAACATCGTAATCCAGCCCCGTCTCGTTTATCAACATTTCGGTCAACATCTTCAATTCTTCATCATCCAGTTTCATCCGGTTGGAGTTTGGCATGTCCCATTCCAGATCAGCACCTGCCTCAAGGCCACCGAAATATTTATGGGACAGGGGATCAACCATGAAATCATGAAACCATGATCGGGATAGATAGCCCGTCAGATCCGGCCCCCCTTTGACTTCTGGATGCGGCTGTCCTGCTATTGCATGACAGGCTGTGCAGCCTTTTTGTGCAAAGATCTTGTAACCTTCATACAGAATAATCCTGCCATGGCTGTCGATTCCGCCTTCCCGTGCAAAATCCAAGGCAACTTCACGATCCGCTAGTTGTCGCTGACGCTCCGCCTGATACTGCTCATTTGAGCGGTCATCAGCCAGCGCCAGACAGGTCAGCACGAGCGGAACGACAAGAAAACAGGAAAACAACAAAACCCATATCTTTCGTGCTTGTAATGAACGCGCCTGACCCCGGTCTAAAAACGGCAGCGCGAATAGGAACAGCGCACCCACAGTCGGGATGAATACCGTTCCGACAAGGATCATCGGGCCTTCGAAATATTTCAACAACTGAAACAGGAACAGAAAATACCAGTCGGGCCGGGCTTCATAGCTGGATCCTGGATCGGCCGGACTGTCCAAGGGTGCGCCCACCTTGATCGCCAGGACCAGCAACACCCCCAAAATGACCAGCATAAAAACGGTATCCTTGAAAAGCTGTGCCGGCCAGAACATCTCTTGCTGAGCGAGTTGTGCTGGCGACAGACGGGGAGAAGTCGTCACTCCATGACGGCGAAACAAATAAAGGTGCAAAACCATCAGGCCGATCAAGGCCCCGGGGAGTACCAAAACATGCAGGGCATAAAAACGTGTCAACGTGAGATTGCCATATTCAGCTCCTGCCTGAGCAAGGGTCTGGATATGTGGCCCGACCAAAGGGACCGTACCCATAATTCCCGTGGCAACCCGGGTTGCCCAGTAGCCCTTCTGGTCCCACGGCAGCAGGTAACCGGTCAGACCCAGACCGAGCACAACAAAAAACATCAGTAGACCCAAAATCCAGTTCAACTCGCGTGGGTTCTTGTATGCACCATAGACAAAAACCTGAACCATGTGGACAACACATAGAACGATCATTGCGCTTGCGCCGAAATGATGGAGGCCACGAATTAACCCGCCGAAAGTGACTTCATTCTGAATGTACCAAACGCTGGCCCAAGCATCCGTACTCGAAGGACTGAAATATATGGCAAGCATGATCCCGGTAATGACCTGCAGAACGAAAGCAAACATCACACCGCTACCGGTGACAAATATCCAGCGACTACGGCCCGGGATCGGCTCCATCAGGATATCATCCAGCAACCGGCGATAACCGGTCCGTTGATCAAGCCAATCACAAATCTTTTCAAGCATAAAATTCCCTTGCCTGTTGCATCTTTCAGGTCACGGTAACCCGGTGGATAATCATAAAACAGGTGTCAATATAGGACTCAACCCAGTTCTATGCGTTGCACTTTACCCGGACGGAACCTTCGGTATTTGACAAACAGACGGCCCTGGTCCAGTTTAAACTGCAACCGGTCCATTCCGCGTGGTGATGGATTGGGATGGCCGGGATCCTCAATCCGTTCGCCGGCAAGACTGAAGTGACTGCCATGACACGGGCAGAGAAATCGCTGATCCGAATCATCCAGATTGATGGCACAACCCAGATGAGGGCACACGGTTGAAAAAACATCGAAAACCCGCCGATCCCTGCGGATGATCCAGACGGCTCCCACGGTCGTCCGGCGTGCTATGGCCCAGGCATCCCGTGACTCACCGGTCAACAGGATCTTGCGGGGCTCCCCGATGACAAACTGGTCAATATCGCCGACATCCAAATAGTTTCTCGCCCGCCGATTGGGCCGTCCCCATAACGGAAACCCGAACATCCCAACAAGTGGCAACGACAGAACAAGAGCAATCAAGCCCTGAAGCCCTGCGGCTGATTTTTTCAGGAATTCCCGGCGTGGATCATTCGGATCGCGCCGTAATTTATCTTCCATTGTTGTTTCCTGACGGAATGCAGGATCCTTGATCGGCCCGAACCGGCTGTATCCGAACAGGTATGCCGAGACTCCAATCCTGCAATAGGGGGCTCTTGTATCTTAACAAGAATATCCTGCCGGTCGCCCGATAAACGCCCTCAACTTGCCGGCAATCAGTACCGAATTATTTCACTGTAACGGCTGGTTGGCAATAATTTAATCCACTCTCTATCATCGTGCAGGAAAACATTTGCAAGACAGGCGGACGAAATACCCAACGAAAAACCTCTCTCGTTCGAGAACATCCCGTGTAAGGCTGGGTCATTGGCATGAAACACGAATGAAGTGAGCCGAATGCCGAGAGACAACATAATATCTTCCTCACGCTGGGTCGTCCGTGGGTCCCCAAGATTCACGATGGCGAAATCACCCGCGTATCGGGTATGCTGTCCGCTATGTCCGAATCCACGGTTCATACCCGGAATTTTTATTCAGTAGATTCAAATACGGCGGGGAAATATTCGAGGAAACCGGCCTGTCTTGAAAATCATACACAGCGCACTTGGGTCGAGATCGACTTGGCTGCGCTCGTCCGGAACACACGGCGCGTGATAAGCCTCCTGCCCCCCAACGGTCATCTTATTCCTTCCATTAAAAAAGATGCCTACGGTCACGGCATTGTGGAGGTCGCCCGTGTTCTCGCCCGTGAGAAACGCATGGGAGCCGCAGGCATCGCCACGATGGATGAAGCAATCACTTTGAGAAAATCAGGGTTTTGCGGGCCCCTCATCTGTTTCGGCACGACCACATCTCCATACCTCGATGAGATCACCAGCCTGGACGGAGTGACCCACACCATCACGTCCGCGGCCGGGGCGAAATATCTCGACGATGCAGCCGAAAAGGCCGGTAACATCGTATCCATGCATCTGAAGATAGACACGGGGATGGGACGGCTCGGCAGGTCCGGTGATGAAGTTCTTCCAGAACTGGATGCAATCCGTTCATTTCGGTCAGTACGTCTGACTGGCTTGTGGACTCATTTGGCTGCATGCGGCGAAAATCCAGGAAGCGGGATGGAACAAGTAAGGTCCATCATGGATTTTCGCAAAAAGGCCAAACTTGCAAGCATCCCGGTTCACCTAGGCGGATCCGATGCCCTCAGCCTGGCGGAAAGGCTTCATCCCAGCATATCCATCCGGTCTGGAATTGCCCTGTTCGGCCATCATGCACTGTTTGACGACTTGGAACCCGTGATGACTTTCAAGAGTCGGGTCATCCAGTTACGCCGTGTACCACCCGGCACAACCGTTTCATACGACATGACTTTTACCACAAAAAGGGACTCGATGCTCGCGCTGGTTGGAGCAGGTTATGGGAACGGTTATATGCGAAGCCTTTCCAGCAGGGGACATGTCTTGATTCACGGTTGTCGTTGTCCTGTTGCAGGCCGGGTCTGCATGGACCAGTGTGTGATTGATGTCACAGATTGTCCGCATGTTGATGTTAACGACGAGGTTGTCTTGTTCGGTCGCCAGGATGATTGTCTACTCCCGGTAGGCGATGTCGCCAAATGGGCTAACTCCATCTCGTATGAGTTGATGTGCCTTGCAGGCCGGTTGAACCCCAGAATATATCTCGAACCGTGAACCGGTATAGCATGGCTCATCAGCGCACGATCATGGTCACCCTCATGACGGATGACATGGATCATCTCGCGATCTTCCGCTCAAACTCGAATTGGCAGTCTGGAATATGGAGGTCCTGGACGATATCAGATTCCAAACCGGATGCCTCTGGCAAGGGAAACCTCCCGACTACAGAATATTACAGGCAAAAGGGATTCAGGACTTGAAGATCTCTATCGTTCAAACACATACTGATGGATCGACTTCGATGACCACAGGCACTCACCATGAAACTGCATAGTCTCCTGAATGAAGATCATATCCTGATCGGCGGCCAGGCCGAGAGGCTGGATCAGGTTGTCCGGAGAATGCTTGAAACATTCGGAAGCACGATTCGGGAAAACCGAATCGATGAAGTTACAACGGAACTCATGGGTCGGGAAACCCGAAACCCAAGCATGCTGGCAGAGGGCATCTGCATGCCCCACGTCCGCCTGACATGGCTCGACCGATTCCAGTTCGGCCTCTTTGTATCCGATGAACCCTTCAGGCATCCCGTTGAAGATATGCCGACGATCAACATGGTTTTCATCATTCTGGCACCCCAGAACAGAAACACGATGATGCTGCAGACAATGGCCGCGATCGTACGGTTGCTGCGCAGCAAGGAAACTTACCGCGGCCTCATGAACATCAAAAGCCGCCCACGGATCCTGCGCCTGATCGAGGAGAGCGGCATCGACGTGAAGAAAGCATTGGTGGCAGCGGATGTCATGAACCCCATATCGCATTCTATCGCAGGCGATATGGGTCTATTCGAGGCACTCGATGTCCTAGTCGATGCATCCGATGAGGGCGTTCCCGTCCTGAACGAAAACCGGAATCTGATCGGGGAGCTGACAAGCCGTGAAGTCCTGGCGTTGGGCATGCCGAAATATCTCGACCTGATCGTCAACCCCTCCATGCTGGAACACTTCGAACCTTTCGCAAGCTTCTTTCAGCAGGAAAACAGCATGAAAGCCCGCGAGGTATGCCGTCGTGACATTATATCCGTCTCACCAGACACCCCAATCGTCCAGGTTGCACACCTGATGATGACCCGGAGGGAAAGTCGAATTTATGTCGTTGATGAAGAACAACTTCACGGGATTATTCTGCGGAAAAGTATTATAGCAAAAGTGCTGCATTATTAATCGCCTCCGTGCATAATGACCTCTAGCGTCGCCAACGGAGAATGAAACGTGCACAAAGCCCTGCCCACAAGGACTTTACCACCCCTGGAACAATGGTCGTCAAACGAGTGGCGGGATCGTTACGATTCCGTCATGACTCCCCAATACGGAGAACGCCGTATTGCACTCGTGCGTGGAGAGGGATCGCGTGTCTGGGATGCCGATGGTAGAGAATACCTGGATTTCCTGACGGGGATCAGCGTGAACAACCTGGGGCACTGCCACCCCAAGATCACCGCCGCAATCCGTGAACAGGCGGGGACAATCTGCCATACGACAAACCTCTATTATATACCGCGTCAGATTCAACTGGCAGAACTGCTGGTCCGGAATAGTTTCGCGGACTGCGCGTTCTTCTGTAACTCAGGTGCTGAAGCCAATGAGGCGGCCATCAAGATCACGCGTCGGCATGCTGCGCTCAACCACAGAACTGGAAACCCTGAGATCATCTCGATGACCGGGTCATTTCACGGACGCACAATCGCAACGCTTAGTGCTGCCGGACCGGGAAAACATACTCAGGGATTCGAACCACTGGTCAAAGGGTTCACTCGTGCCGCCTTTAATGACTTGGATCAGGTTCGTAAACAGGTCAACAGCAATACGATCGGCATCATCATCGAACCAGTTCAGGGGGAAGGAGGGATCCATGTTGCCAAGAGGGATTTTATCAAGGGCCTCAGGCAAATTTGCGACGAGTGTCAACTCATCCTTATCTTCGACGAGATCCAATGCGGACTGGGTCGTGCAGGTGCACTCTTTGCCTATGAAACCTATGGCATTGAACCTGACGTAATGACGCTGGCCAAAAGTCTGGGCGGAGGCTTGGCCATGGGTTCAATGCTCTGCAGAAAGCACATTGCCACGGCTTTTACACCGGGAACTCACGGGACAACACTTGGAGGAAACCATATCACCGCCGCTGCAGCGCTGGCATACGTCAGTGAACTGGTCGAGGGAGACTGGGGCCCAAAAGCCGCGCTGCAGGGTGCGAAATTTGAGGGCCTATTAACCGAAAGATTATCCGGGTTCAAATCCTTCACGGAAATCCGTAGGCGAGGCCTGATGATGGCGGTTGAACTCGAAGAAAAGGCAGGAGAAGTGCTGCTTGAGTGTGAACTAAACGGACTGCTGGTCAATGTGACAGGCGGGGAGAATATCAGGATCCTCCCCCCCCTGAATGTCACCGACGAGGAAATCAACCATGCCGTGGATATCCTGGAAGGTGCCCTGAAAAGCGTTTTTGCACCATAGAGACTGGGGGATCCGGACATGAAACATTGACCGGTGAAGGATAACTCCATGAATTTTTCCCCTGTTCGACTTAACCTCGAGGCCATCCCCTACGAGCACGAGGGTTCCCGGATGGTCCTGATCAGGGATCATGAGGGTCTTTGTGATGAGCCGCTTCTGATGCCGGTATCAATGTTCATCGTGGCGACTCTGCTCGACGGCAAGAATGACACCGAAGCCATCCAAGCGAAGTTCCCTGAACTGACCAAGGGCCAGACACTCCAGAAAGACCAAATCCTGACAATCATTGATGAGCTCGACTCACATCATCTTCTTGAAAATGAACGGTCCCAGAACAAGCGTAAATCTCTTCAGGAAGAATGGGGGCGACTGAAGGTCAGACCGTCTTCACACGCCGGTGATGCCTACCCGGTCAACCGGAAGGAATGTCTCGAACTATTCCGAAATTATTTCGCCGGGGTTCAGGAGGGACACGGTGGAGGCTATCCGCGCGGCCTCATCATTCCGCATATTGATTACAGGATTGGCGGTCACAGCATTGCAAAAGGTATCGCAACCCTCATACCGGATGACCCCGCTGACCTTTATATCATCTTGGGCGTATCACATGGGCCCTCCAAGAACATGTTCACTCTGACCGATAAGTCTTTCGAAACACCCTTTGGAATCGCCAGAACCGATACTGAAGCCGTACAAAGGCTTGAATCTCTCTACGGAGGCGACCGGCTCGACGGCTCAATGGCCCACAAGAACGAACATAGCATCGAGTTCGCAGTCATGGCACTCCAGTATTACCATATACAAAATCGTGATTACCGAATCCTTCCGCTGCTGACCGGTTCACTGTATGAGAACATGGAAGATGGAAGTCCATCCCCACTTGAACGGAAAGAGGTCTACGAATTTATCGATGCCCTAGCCCGTTTGATCCGCGGACACCACGGACGTATCTGTATCATAGCCAGCGTCGACCTGAGCCACGTTGGGCTGAAGTTCGGTGGTGAGAAGGAGATTAATGATGAAACAGCTGAATGTGTCCGTGTCGCTGATGACCAGATGCTCAGGCAGATCGAGATCTCGGATCCCGAAAGGTTCTTCAAAACCTTCAGGGCTGACCAAAATGCACGAAATGTCGATGCTGTCACCGCGGTTTATGTGCTGCTGCACGTGATGAACAGGCTGGATGGCCAAGGCGATGAAACCCGCAGGGTAGACCGCATCGATTATCAGCAATGGCGTGAGAGTGAAACCGGGTCCATGGTATCATATGCAAGTCTAGCGCTTTACTGACAATCCATCATGGACCGATCTTGTTTCCGTCTTGTTGATAAAACAGGTATGCTCTGATAGAATTTTCGGGGTCGGGGTCCGGGTTGGGGATTTTCTCGCCGGCTGACAAATATGAAATACGCTGGAATGCAGGGCAAAACCCGGAGGCCAGGGAACCGGAAATACGGACTGAAAAAGGCCTCACGGATGCAATATCATGAGTAAGATCCTGTTAGCCTGAGTAAACAGCCCGGGAATGCACCCATACAATTTTGTCATGCACGGGTTGAACCGGGGAACTGATCTGCAGGACAGTTAATTCAATACCTCTCGCACCGGGAGACACTTTCAAATAACGGCAGGATCTGTCATGGTATTCCCGATTTTGTTCATGGTTTTACACTTCATCTTCCTGGGTTACGTGCTGACCACAGGAGTCGTACAGTTGATTTTATCTTCAAAGGTCGGCCAAGACAGGACTGCATCCTGGATGATCTCAAGAATGGATGGCCTGAACCCATTCATGTATCTGATGGTCGTGTTAACCGGTATCCTGCTATTGGTCTCGGCCCCGGGTATAAGCGGGGAGCCCCAATTTCCCTGGATCCGGGTGTTTTTTCTGACCATCATATTGCTGCTCACCTCCCTTTTGCTGCAGAAATATCACGGAAAAATGATGAAGACTGCCCGTCTTGGTTTGCGTTTCGGGCGTCTACTGCCACTGATCATCTTGGTCTATATCATGTACATCCAGACCCAGCAGTCCCTGTTGCTCTCATCAGGGAATGAGGTCGAGTCGAAACTATTCTGGGCACGCCTGTTACATAACGGGTTCGGTCTACTCGTGGTCGGGGGTGGGTGGATGGCTTTTTTTGGCATGTTTCATGTTGACAGGAACAGGGGTGAGGATGATGTGGCGGGTGGGGCCCGAATACGTAAAATCGGGGCTTTGCTGGTCCTCAAGGCGACCTTGCTGCAGACTGTTTCAGGCCTATGGTTAATGGCTGTTCAACCGACAAAAATGAAGGATCTGTTCAATGGGGACCCGGAATCCTTGTTGTTCATGATTTCTCTGACCGGAGTGTTACTACTGCTCATATCAGGTGTTATGTGTCTCTTCTGGAAGAATAAAAAATGGCCGGTTCACATGTTAGGCATCTCTCTCCTCCTGGTCCTCACGGGAATGATGTCCGCGCGTCATGCGTTACACGAAAGCCGAATGACTGATATATCCCTGACAAGTAACATTGAACCGCTCTGATGATGGCAGGATATCTAACCGCAAAACCCTGGGGGAGGGCAGGAAAGACAACCCTCCGTTAAAAACGTTTGGCCTACTGCACATAAAGGTATATTTATTATGAATTCCTGCTCAGTGTGGGAAACATTTTCTGTGCCTCCGCCCCGTGACCGAAAACCTTACGTTTTTCATGACCATCCAAGGGTCAACCGAGACAAGCCGAACCAATGAAAATCCACCTTGATCCGGGGGAAGCAAGCTGAAAGGATAGACCCTCCCAGGTTTTTATCCAAATCTGGATCAAACAACCTTGCCATGGATTTAATCAGGATCAAACATGCACCTATTTTCGGAATCTGTCCAAATCCCGGACCCCGTAAAATCACTCCCTGAATCACACCGGAACCGAATCACCTGTGCTCTGGAACTAATGGCCTGCCAAGCCGTTGGTTCCGAAGCATTCCGCGGTCAGGTCGAAACCATAATCAAGCCCGATCAATCACCGGTCACCGTTGCCGACCTTCTGCATCAGGCTCAATTTCAGCAATTATTGAAAAATAATTTTCCCGGAGATGCCCTCATCAGCGAGGAACCGAGAGAACTTCAGGAACAGGTGATCGATACAGCCGCGATGGCATCGCGTCAATTTTATGGTCTTGAACTTGAACCTGAACTCTACACCCCTCCCGACAAGTCACAACTAACCTGGATCATGGATCCAATAGACGGAACCAAAGGCTACTTGGCCGGCCGTTATTATGCCATTGCATTGGCCTGTTTTGATGGTATTGAGCCTTTCTTTGCCACGATAGCCGTACCCGCATCCCCTCCAGAGGGCGGGGATTTTTCCATAAACGGCTCGCTTGGCTTTGCCGTCAAGGGCATGGGTGCGTGGATGGGACGGGTGGAACACGGAAAATCAGTTACGTTCCACCGGTTGAACACCCTTCATGCTGCAAAACCCGGACGCCTGCGCCTGACCATGTCACTTGAACACGCAGGAGGACTAGATGTGATTCTGGAAGAGACGTTGGGTGCATATGATCTCATCAAAATGGACAGTCAGGCCAAATA
>CAYYNQ010000036.1:0-47556 GCA_964473105.1 uncultured Candidatus Sumerlaeota bacterium
GGATCTGGTCCATTGGGAAGACCTGCCGGTGGCCATCTGGCCATCCGAGGAATTCGGGGAGCATTACTGTGCATCCGGCCAGTTGCTGATCAATGATCAGGGTGATCCCATGATCATTTATTCATCCCGGGGGTCCGAGCGGGGGATGGAACAGATTGCAGTTCTGGGAGACCGGGACATGATGACGTGGCGCAAGCATTCGGCGAACCCGGTTCTTATGAATCTCCCTGAAAACCCCATGAACTACGGAACCGACCCCATGATATTTAAACATGAGGGGAAATGGTACATGATCCTGGGGGCCCAGGCGCCGGGTGAAGGCCGCACCAATGGCGGAATCTCCATGCACGCATCCGATGATCTGATCGACTGGGAATTTGTCGGTCTCCCGTATACCTCCAACACGGCAAGCTGGGAGGAACCCGACCTCTTCCAGCTCGGGGACAAGTGGGTCCTGATCTACGAGCCGCTCGGCCCGAGTCAGTATTATACGGGCACCTTCGACTGGGAGACTCATACCTTCAAGCCTGAGGTTGAAGGTTTTCTGGATTACTCGGGTTCTGAAAAGTATGACCGTGAGAACCACACGATGAAACATTTCACCGGTCATTATGTGGTCTGTACATCATTGGAGGACCACAAGGGACGCCGCATCCATATGGGTCATAATCCCATGCCAAGCGGGCTGTCGCTACCCAAGGTCCTGACGTTGCGGCCCGATGGGAAACTGGCCCAGCATCCGCTGGAGGAACTAAAGCAGTTGCGGGGTGAACACCACGGGGTCACGGGTATCGAGCTGGTCGACACCACCCACGTGATTGATTCGACAGGAAGCGACCTGCTGGAGATCATGGTCGAGTTTGAACCGGGTTCGGCGAGCGAATTCGGCATCAAAGTCCGCCGCTCGGAGGATGGACAGCGTTTCGTGCCGATCCGCTGCGATGGTACCCATCTCATCGTGGCAGGCGAGAGGCTGTCTGCCGAATTGATGAAAGGCGAAAAGACCCTGCGGCTTCACATCTTCCTCGACCAGAATTGCATGGAACTGTTTGCCAACGACTGGGTGGTCTACACGGAAAACATGACCGGGATCGGAGGCAACGACCTTGGTCTCGAACTGTTTACGAAGGGCGGAAATACAACGATCAGGTCCCTGGACATTTGGCAGCTTCGATCAATCTGGTGAATACAGGACCACACAGGACATAAGATCAGGACCGCCATCGATACTCTCCATACAGCTCAGACATGGCCGTCAAGATCTGGGAATCCCGGGGAGAGGGACCCGAAAAACCCGGGATATCAGGTCGGGCGTGTGTCACATGTTTCCCGGGCCGGGGAGTAAACGTCTCATATCCCCCCCGAGTGTCTTGAATACACCGGATCCTAACTTTCTGTCGTAGTGATTGACCGGAGGCTCCGGCTTATTCTATGGTGCATTCATCAGTGATAAATTCATCAGTGATATAGACCAGCCGCCCCGTGAATTGATCAGAAGGAATCATCAGAATGAAAATTCATACTGCCTCCGGTGTGTCCTGGCAGACCGTGTTGTTTGCCGCATGTCTCCTCGTACTCAAGCCTTTGTACCTGTCCAGCAGCGCGGTTGAATCGGGAGAAATCCTGGTTGAGGATTTTGAAAATGGTGTATTCAAGGGCTGGGAAACAAAAGGCACAGCCTTCGGGCAGGGTCCTGTCACATCCACGCTTCCCGGCCAGAAACCCGTCACGGGTTTCCGCGGCAAGGGATTTGTCAACAGTCATCACGGCGGGGAACAGGGAAAGGGATCGATCACTTCACCTCCGTTTGCCATCGAGCGGGATTATATCAATTTCAAGATTAACGGCGGACACCATCCCCTCATGCACACCGCTTCCACCAATGGATCCGACGGCATTGAAGGCCAGATATTCATAGGCCTAGGCAGTTTCAAGCATGCGGTATTTGATGACATTGTGGTGGAAAGGGACGGACCGGACCCGGAACATCCGGAGGTCCTGTTTAAGGAGAATTTTGACGCGATGGGTCAATCCGGCGGAATGCACGGCATTGATCCGGATGTATGGAACGTCGGGGCGGATGACGGCGATACGGTCCATTGGCCGCCACCATCCGGGACGACCCAGGAAGGTGCTTGCTATTCACGTTTATGGGACCTTGGCAACGGCGACTGGTGTTTCTTCGACCGCAACGGCGACTTCGCCGCCCGGCGGCTGATGAACGGGATCCGCAGCGTTGAGGGGTTTTCCCGTGGAAAAAACCTCCGCATCACTTTTAAGACTTGGGGGCGAACGGACCTTGGGGGCGAACCTTATCCATTGGGTGCCGGAATCCATGGCCCGTGGCATTCCAAAAATCAGTTTGTATTCAGGATCACAAATCTCGTCACGAAGACCTCACTGGAAGAGGATATGGCTGCGGGACTCCTGTTTTGGCCCGGCTGGAAACATGAATGGGTGGAGGGCAGCGGACCGTTGGCCCGGGTCATCCCCATCGCGAAGCCCAGCCCCTATTTCAATGCCGCCCTGAATGCCTTCGACCCGGCGGATCCCACCAACCTGACCGCTGGCAAGGTGCACGCTCTGACCATCCGCGTCTGGCTTGGAAACGTCAGCGGGGCAAAATTCGAATTTTCCGGCGATGATGGTCAGACTTGGGACTCGTTGACGGATCAATCCGGCAACATCATCGATACACGGGACCTCGACCCAACCAGCGAGATAGCTGACCTTGCCTGCATAAACCTGTTGGTTGACGGCGAGGTCCAGCGGACAGCCAGCGGCGTCAACTGGGGTACACAGGATGATGGTCATCTCGGTTGGTATACCTGGGACGTGAAGGACCTGAAAGGGAAATCCGGGAGGATCCAGATCATCGACACACATGACGGCTCGGCAGACCGACTGGTTCCACTTTACGGTCCACTGGAAAACGGCATCCCGCTTCCATGGGGTTACATTACAGTTGACCACATCGTGCAGAGTGATCGACGGCGGCTGCCAGTCTACGCCAACCCCGGTGTCGAGATTGCGATGCGCAATCTCGACTCAATTGCCCGTCGCGGCTATGGAAACATCAAAGGTCGGTTGAAATATCACTTCAAACCCCCGGCTCATGCTAATGGTGATCCCGATGGCCCCTTTTACTACAAGGGGTATTACCACATGTTCTACCAGTACAACCCGGATGCCTTCGGTTATGGATACAAGCACTGGGGTCATTCACGCAGCAAAGACATGGTCTACTGGGAACACCTGCCGATCGCGCTCTGGCCTTCACGGGAAATCGGCGAGAAACACTGTTACTCCGGAAATACAATCATCAATGATGACGGGATTCCAATGGCATTCTACGCAAGCATCGGCGCACGGTACGGCAGCGCGATCGGGATTGCAATGCCCACCGATGACGAACTGATCAACTGGGTCAAGCACCCTGCGACACCCTTTGTTCCCAAATCTGTCGGGGAACTCAAAGAAGGCGATTATGCGATCATCTCGGACCCGTATGTCATCAAGGAGGCAGGCCAGTGGTATATGATCCTCGGCGCCCGCAAGGAAGGCGGCAAGGCCTGTATCTCATTATACAAGTCAGACAATTTTGTTGACTGGGAATTCATAGGGATTCCGCTGGTCGGCGAAGGCATAAAACACTGGGAGGTGGCAACCCTGTTCAAACTGGATGACAAGTGGGTGGTCACCTATGCCCCGCAGGGTTCATGCCGTTATTATACGGGGACCATGGATTTCGAGAATTGTCATTTTGAACCTGAATATCACGGATATCTTGACTATTCCGGTTCGTACGGATTCGACCATAAAATTCACGGACACGGTGATTACAAAGGTACGGTCTATGCGCCCTATGTAGGCGAAGTCGACCATCTCGGCCGCAGGCCGTTCTGGATGACGACCGGCGGCGGGCTTTCATTACCGAGAATCTTCAGGGTCCGGGAAGACGGACGCCTTTCACAGCAACCTCTCCCGGAACTGGATAAACTTCGCGGTGATCATTACCAGGAGTGGAATGTCAACCTGGATGATATATCGCATATCGTGGATGATGTCCGGGGACGTGGCGACATGATCGAGATCATCGCCGAGATTGAACCGGGGGATGCGGAGACTTATGGACTGAAAATCCGCCGTTCGCCCGATGGAAACAATTTCGCCCCGATCACGTATGACGGCAGGTTTCTCGTGGTCGGTGACAAAAAGGCCGAGGTCGATCTGATGGACGGGGTGGATACCCTGAACCTGCACGTCTTCATCGATGGAAGCCTAGTCGAGGTGTTTGCAAATGACTGGGTCGTGTTCAGCAACAACATCGGTGCGCCCCCGTCGCACAATGGCGTGGAGGCTTTCGCTGAGGGCGGCAAGGCCCATTTAAAATCATTGGACATCTGGCAGATGAAAACCATCTGGTAAGCTTGCAAACCGGCATGGCAATGAAATAGGGAATGATGGGACGGCGGGTGATCCTTATTTCTACTGGGTGCCCACCCGGTCGTGCTCTCCTGTATACATGGCACCCCAAGCAAACACACCCAACACACCTGGACAGGGTTTGCACCCCCCCTCAGACCTAAAATGTGAGAACCGGATCCGGCCGTTGAACATTGACACGCCCCGGCCCCGGATGGGGTGGATCCTGCATTCATCTGTGAGGGGGTGCCAACAGTCTGCCTACCAAGTCCTGGTGGCTTCAAGCCGTTTCATGCTCGATCAGGAACAGGGCGATCTCTGGGATAGCGGGCGGGTCAGCAGTAATGACTCAACGTGGGTCGAATATGCAGGCCGAACCCTGGAATCCGGCATGACATGCCACTGGAAATTACGCTCATGGGATGACCATGACCAGGCATCCCCATGGAGTGAAGAGGCGACATGGACGATGGGCATGCTCGATATCGAGGACTGGCAGGCAACCTGGATTGGGGCGGGATGGACCGGCGACTGGCGTGAAAACAATGCACCTCCCCTGCCCTGGCTCCGCCGGACATTTGACCTAAATATAATCCACGCCCGGGCAATCGCCCATGTCAGTTCGCTTGGATACCATGAACTTTATATCAACGGGAAAATAATCGACGACAGTGTCCTCACTCCCGCCGTCTGTGACTTCGAGAAACGTTCGCTTTATCGCGCCTATGACATCTCCGGATTCCTTGAAAAGGGTCGCAACTGCATCGCGCTCTGGCTAGGCCGGGGTGGGTATGCACGGGGAATGCCCGGCGTAATACACGATGGACCGCTTGTAGCGGCCCATGTCAGCATCGATCTGGTTGACGGGCAAAGAAAACGGATCAAAACCGATAACAGCTGGCGGGTACGGGCCAGTTCCATAACCCCGATCGGGGGGGTGGGTGCTTGCCAATGGGGGGGGGAGCAGCTTGATGCAACCAAGGATCTCCCAAACTGGAATCTTGCCGACATTGATGATTCCGGGTGGGAAAAGGCGGAAATATTTGATCCCCCGGTCAGCGTTCCCTCGGCACAATCGGTTGAAGACAACCGAATCCACGAGACCATTCAACCGTCACAGGTCGAGGTATTAAAGGATGGTGCGTTTCTCGTCGATATGGGCCGGCATTTCACCGGCTGGTTCAAGATTGGGGTCAAGACCGGAAAAGACCCGCTGGCTGTTGTCATGGAATATATCGATCAACGCCGTGGTGAAGAACTGGTTTCTTACGGCCAACGGGATGAATGGATCATCGGAGCAAGCGGGAACCATACATTTCTTAATCGATTCAGCTATCACGCGTTTCGATGGGTCAGGATCATGGGCCTGGACCGTCCTCCCATCCTGAAAGACATGAAGGGCTACCAGATTCAGTCGAATTATCCTGTCACGGCACACTTTGAATGCTCCAACCCGCTACTCAACCTGATTCACGAAACCACACTCTGGACATACCGCTGCCTGACCCTGGGAGGATACATCGTCGATTGCCCTCATCGTGAGCGACTGGGATATGGCGGTGATGGCCAATCATCCATGGAAACCGGGCTGGCCAATTTTGATACGGGAAACCTGTATCGGAAGTGGCTGACGGACTGGCGTGACAGTCAGGACCCCGACACCGGCGACCTCCCGCACACCGCTCCCCGAGCACCCTACTTCGCGGGGGGCGGGCCTGCCTGGAGCGGCATCTGCACGACTCTATCCTGGGAGGTCTATCAATACACGGGCGACCGGCGCGTGCTGTGTGATAATTATGCGACAATCTCCAAATGGCTGGCATTCCTGAGGGGCAAATGCAGGGACGGGTTGCTGCAGAAGTATGGCCACGAAAAATGGGGGTTCCTGGGGGACTGGGTTCCACCAGGGCGCGGGCAAGAAAAGAATGAAAGGGTCGACGAAGCATCCACCCTGATGTTCAACAACTGTTTCTATTTGTACAGTCTTCAGCTCGGAAGCCGGATTGCAGGCCTCCTGGACGACCCTGAACATGAGGCGGCATACCATAAACGCGCGACACGGTTAAGTGAACGGATCCATGAAATATTTTACAATGCCGACACAGCCACATATGCAAATGGGGAACAACCTTACCTCGCGCTTCCGCTGCTGCTAGAAATTGTCCCCGCATCAGAACGGTCCCGCGTCGAGGCAAATCTCGAGAAGGATATTCTGGTCACACACGGGAGACACATCAATTCGGGCATGCTGGGAACCTATTACCTGATCAAGTACCTGATAAAATCCGGCCGCAACGATCTGATTCATGAAATCACGCGACAGAAGGGTTATCCGGGCTGGGGTTACATGCTGGAACAGGGTGCAACGACAATCTGGGAACAATGGGATGGCGTCAATTCCCATATTCATAACTGTATGCTGTCGATTGGCGCGTGGTTCATACAGGGACTCGCCGGCATCCGTCCCGATCCGGACGCACCTGGCTTCAAACATTTTTTCATCATACCGTCAGGAATCAACGAACTCCGCCGTGTCAACGCAGCTTATGATTCAATTCGTGGACGGATCGAGGTCAACTGGAAACGCGAGAAAGGCCGCCTAATTATTGAACTGGTCATTCCAGTGAACAGCACGGCAACCCTGCACCTTCCCACGTCCGGACCTGCAGAAATCATCGAGGGTACCATGCCGGCAAGGGAGGCACCCGGGGTGCACTGGATCGAGAACCTCCCCGGCCTGTCGGTCTTTCGTCTCGATTCGGGATGTTACAGGTTCGTGTCCGTGTATGTCACCGTATAAATACGGCCGGACAAGGTTGCCGACTTCCTGACAGGTCACGTGTATTCACTATACAGCCGCGCTTGTTATCCTGACCAAACCGTGCGCATGGTACTGACCCTCATCCCGATAACTTCTGGATTATTTCGTTGTGGGACCCTATTGAACCCGTCGATCACGATTACGATTACAAGCGCACGTGATCATACCCCCCCGGCACTTCGGCGCATCATCTCTTCCGTGTCACATGCACGGCTCACCTGGTAACCCTTGAGAGGCAGGATGTGTTCGTGGATAGCGTCCAGCATATCCGCCGGATACGGGAAAAACGCGTCCTCCACCTCGTCCGCCGGGGTGATCCAGTTCCTTGCACCGACCACAACCGGTGGGGCGTCCAGGTCATCGAACGCGAACTGCATGACCTTTGCGGCCATTGTCTGCAGGAAACTGCCGCGCTCACAGGCATCGGATGCCAGTAAAATCTTGCGGGTCTTCCTCACCGAACCGACCACCTTCTCATAATTGAAGGGGACCAGCGAGCGGGCATCAATCACCTCGCAGCTCATCCCATATTCTTCCCCCAGAATCCTGGCTGCATCCAGAGCACGGTACAATGTCGATCCGACCGTCAGGATCGTCAGGTCTTCCCCTTCCTGACGGATCTCCGGTTCACCAATGGGGACTTCATAAAAACCCTCCGGTACACCACCGGTGACAAACCGTTCCGGCATATCGTAGATCCGCTGGCTTTCAAAAAAGATGACGGGGTCGGTACCCGTTAATGCGCTGTTCATAAGGCCCTTGGCATCATAGGGTGTTGCAGGAAATACCACCTTGAGACCCGGAATGTGTGAACACAACGACGTCCAGTCCTGACTGTGCTGTGCCCCGTACTTCGAGCCAACCGAGACACGCAGAACTACGGGCATCTTCAGAAGTCCACCCGACATCGCCTGCCATTTCGACAGCTGGTTGAATATTTCATCACCCGCCCGACCCATGAAATCACAGTACATCAACTCGACCAACGGGCGGCCACCCTCCAACGCATAACCGACCGCCGTTCCAACAATCGCCCCCTCCGAGATGGGTGAATTGAAGAGTCTGTGATAGGGCAATGCCTCGGTGAGTCCGCGATAAACCGCGAATGCCCCACCCCAGTCGCGGTTCTCCTCACCATAGGCGACCAGTGTCGGATCGGTATAGAATCGGCCAATGATCGACTCAAACAACGCGTCCCGGATCCCAATACACCTGCTTTTCGGAAGCGGTTTTCCGGAATCATCGAAAGCCGAACGGCTTCGCTTGCCCAACTGTATAACCCTCGAATTTTCTTTCAGCGGGATCAATACTTCCGGTTCACGGTTTTCCATGGCCTCAATGTGCTGATTTGAAAACATCGTCTTTGCAAGCAGGCAGTCAACAGCCATCAGGTTTGCCCGCGGTGAAATATCAAGGTCAACGGCTTTTCTGTAGGACCGCGTCATAACTGAATCAATGGCCGTACTGATTTCATCCAGGTCAGGTTGGCTGCAGATACCCGCGTCGATCAGCCCTCTCGCATAGGTTCTCAGCGGATCGACCTGCTGCCAAGCCTCGATCTCACCCTTCTCGCGGTATGATCCTGCATCGGACGGCGAGTGACCACTGAAGCGGTATGTCACCGTGTCCATCAGGACCGGTCCATCACCGGCGGCAATCACCTGCTTCTTGCGGAATATGGCATCGATAACCGCGAGTGGGTTGTAACCGTCAACCCGTTCGGCATGCATCTGGTCAGGACACAATCCTGATCCCATCCTTGCCAGGACTTTGAAACCCATCGTTTCACCGACCGGCTGGCCACCCATGCCATAGAAGTTGTTGACAAAATTCATGATGAAGGGCAGTCCACCGCGCCGGGGCTCATCCCATAACTCCCCGAACTGGTCCATGGTTGCAAAACAGAGCGCTTCCCAAGTCGGGCCGCAACCTGCTGCGGCATCACCAATGTTGGCTATCACCAGCCCCGGCTTGCAGTTGACCTTCTTGAACAGAGCCGCCCCGACGGCAATATCCGCCGAACCACCCACGATGGCATTGTTTGGATAAATACCGAACGGTGGAAAGAAGGCATGCATCGATCCGCCCATACCACGGTTGATGCCGGCTTCCCGGCCGAATATTTCGGCCAACGCACCATAGACCAAAAAATCAATCGCAAGATCCTTGGGCGAACCGGAAGCATCTTTTTCAACCACCCGCAGCGTGGTTCCGTCAAAATAATTCTTCATAATGTCGAGCAGTCGATCATCATCCGTCTTCTCAATGGCCGAAAGTCCCTTGGCAAGGATTTCGCCATGACTTCGATGGCTGCCATACAGGTGATCGTGCTCATCCAGCAGGAAAGCCTGGCCGACTGCTGAGGCCTCTTGGCCGATCGAGAGATGGGCAGGCACACGGTGTTCATAGTCAATCCCATTGAAACTGCCACGCAACTTGATTTCGTTCAGCATGGTTTCAAAGGCACGAATCACAACCATGTCACGGTAAATGCGGAGGAGTGCCGGTTTACCGTATGACTCAATTTCATCCTGCATGGTTTTTCCGTACTGGTTGACTGGAATGGGGTTGAATTCAAGTTTCCCGGCCTTGCGGGTTGACGCTGGGTCGATCATCTGGCTTTTGGGCATTATTTCATTCCTTGATCCTCAAGATGATATTCTACGCCTGTTCGGGAAATAACAGCGCAATCCCCTTGTGCTTGAAAAATTCCGGCCATGGATCCGGGGGATGCTCATTCGTCACGACCCGGGAGATCAGGTCGAATTCCGTGATCTTGTAGAGCGAGGGAGCCTGGAGTTTCGTGTGGTCGACAAGCAAAATCGTCTCCTGCGCATTAAGGATGACATGACGATAGAGATGGGCACTTTCAAGATCCGATGCCGAGACACCAAAATCGGGACTTAATCCATCGGCGCCGATGAATGCCTTGTAACCACGCAACTGTTCGACCACACTTAAGGCAAGCGGACCAACCGTGTCCGCACGATCGGGACGGTAAGTCCCGCCAATCTGAATCAATTGCAAGCCGGATATTTCACCCAATTCCGAGGTGACCTTCAATGAATTCGCAATCACCGAGAGTTTTTTCTTCATCTTGAGGTGCGGAACCATCTGGAAACACGTGGTCCCTGAATCGAGGAAGATCTGGTCCCCGTCCTGAACCAGCCCGGCGGCCAGTCGCCCAACCTTGCGCTTGCCCTCGATCTCGTGGACGGGCCTTGACTGGAATGAGAAATCCCGGTTTCTGGGAACCATTGCTCCACCATAAACCAACTCGACCCGATTCTGGCGTGCGAGCGAACGCAGGTCCCGGCGTACGGTGGCCTCCGAGATAGCCAGCCTCCGGGCAACATCCTTGACCTCGATCCGGCCAGCATTCAGGATCTGATCCAAGATTTCATGTTGGCGATGTTCGGTATTATTTCTCATAAACTATTATTTATCAGATATCTGAATTTCATCGATATCCCCTGCAACCCCTCAGATCATAATATTAATGAGTAACAAGCTTAAGCTCCTATATGATCAATTGTCAATATATATATGTTCATTTGCTTATTTAAAATTAATAATTAGCTATTGACACCCGCCAATATAAAGATGAGAATATCGTGTTCATATTGAAAACAACATGACCCAACCTGTTAATGTCATCCCGATCCTGATGCCCAAGGCCGGCCAGTCCATGGAAGAGGGCACCGTTGTTGCCTGGAAAGTCAAACCCGGAAACATGATCGAGAAGGGTCAGGTGATCCTCGAGATTGAAACCGACAAGGCGGTCGTGGAGGTCGAGGCACCAGATTCGGGCCGGTTGGCCCGGATCACATGCCGAGCGGATGAATCCGCTGCAGTGCTTGACCCCATCGCCTACCTTGCCGAGAACGATTCTGATGTCGACGCATGGCTGGACTCACAATTACCGGGCGAAGCACAATCCAAACTGGAAGAACCGGCTTCTACTTCAGGTTCATCGCAATCCGTAGGCCAATCGGTTGAAACATCCACCTCAATCGTCCCGACGGACAAAAACCAGATCCGAGCATCACCCTCCGCACGGAGAACCGCACGTGAGCTGGATGTTTCACTGGAATCGGTGGTAACCGGGTCGGGACCACGTGGTCGAATTCTTTCGACCGACGTGATTAAAGCAGCGGGAGTGAAGAGTGCCAACGAACCCATATCGGCCCACAACGAGATCGTTCGAAAAAAAATAACACCGATGCGACGGGCGATCGCAAGGAACCTGCTCCTGTCAAAACAAACCATTCCACATTTCTACATGAAACAAACCATAGACGCGGAGCCACTGTATCAATTTTATCAGGAACAGAAGAGTCAATATCCATGCAGCCTGAACGACGTGGTCGTCTCGGCCTGCGCAAGTTCCATGATCGGGTTTCCGGCATTCCGAAGCCAGCTGGACGGGGATGAATTGGTGGAGCATCGATCCTCCAACATCGGCATTGCCATCGGCCTGGAGGATGGCTTGGTGGTTCCTGTCCTCATGAATGTGGAAACCATGACCCTACGCGAGGTGGCTGATACCAGTCGTCGGATCGTTGAATCCGCACGCAACGGCAGAATCGAAAACATGGGCCGGGGCCTGATGACCATCTCAAACCTTGGGATGTTCGGGATTGATGAATTCAGCGCAATCATCAATCCGCCCGAGGCATCGATCCTGGCCGTAGGTGCGATACGCAAGAGGCCCGTCATCCTGGACGAGGAGGTCCGGTCCGGCCGGGTGATGACATTGACCCTGAGTTGTGACCACCGTATCATTGATGGGCTGGTAGCCGCACGGTTCATGAAAAAACTGAAGGATATCATGGAGAATCCGTCACAAATACCCGATGGTTCACAGGCTGGTTGAAGGTCAATTAACCTCCATGCAGAGCGTCTGATTTGCTGGATGAAAACAGGCTATGAGTCGATCCTCCCCCAACACTCTCAAGCCACTCCATAACTTGGAAAACATTCCCGACCTGACTGAATTATCGACCGGTCCCCTCAAGCCCGATCCCGAAATGGGTGTCAACACCCACCTTCATCTCCCGCCAAACTTCTCGGCATTTGAAAATGCAGGGCACCTCGTCCGGCTCGCCAAGGAGCAGAACGTCCAGGTTCTGGGGATCAGCAATTACTACGATTTCGATGTCTACGAAGACTTCGCCCTGAAATGCAGTGAACAGAATATCTTCCCGCTGTTCGGCCTGGAAATCATCTACATGGATGATGTCATGCGCAACGAGGGAATCAGGGCCAATGACCCTGAGAACCCGGGCAAGGTCTACATTTGCGGGAAGGGCATCAGCCGATTCCGTGATCTCACGACGGAAGCCTCCCGACTGATAACCATAATCCGTCGAAATGATACGGAGCGCATGACCCGGATGATTGGAAAAATGAATGAAATATTCAGATTGATCGATCCTGAAATTGCTATAAATCCCGGAGAAGTCATTACAACCATCGCATCCCGATGCGGGGCTGAAGCTTCAACCGTCTATATCCAGGAAAGACATGTTGCCCTGGCATTTCAGGAGTGGCTCTTTGAACATGTCACAGAAGACCACAGGAAGGAGGCCCTGTCGGGCCTTTACAGGACCATTGGAGAGTTTCAAGCCAATGACCCGGTCGGCATCCAGTCAAACCTGCGAAAGAACCTGATGAAAAGCGGAGGGGCTGCATTCGTTGATGAAAAATTCATTCATTACGACAATGCCGTCCGGTTGATTCTTGAACTGGGTGGCGTTCCCGTTTACCCCGTCCTGATTGACGGATCGGATCCTATCTGTGAATTCGAGGTAAGTCCCGAAGCCCTGATCCGGAAACTCAAAAAAATGGGGTTTCATGCCGTTGAATTCATACCCATCCGGAATACCCACGCCATACTTGAGAAATACGCAACCATGCTGTATCAGGCTGATTTCGTTGTCACGGCCGGCACGGAGCATAACACACTGAACCTGACTGGTATCGCGCCGACCTGCCTTGACGGGGTCACAATATCAAATGAGTTGAAATCGATCTTTCAGGAAGGTGCATGTGTGATGATAGCCCATCAGCATCTTCAATTCCACGGCCGACGGGGTTACATCGATGAAAATAACCAACCCTATCCAGGCTTTGGCTCATCTCGAGAGAGAAAACTTGCATTTGCGCGGCTAGGCCAGTCGGTCCTGGACAACTATTTTTACGGTTCGTCCACCGGAGAAGCATGATGACTCCCCAAGCCGACACGCCTGACACCCTCGGAAAGCAGTTGAATGAACTGGTGGAATTGTCACGGCTTTACGGCACCCGGGAGGACATGGTCCTGGCTGGAGGCGGAAACACATCCATGAAAACAGGGGATCGCCTGTTCGTCAAGGCCAGCGGTATGGCACTCGAATCCGTCCAAGCGTCAGATTTTGTGGAGCTGGACCGGATATTTCTTGAGGGAATCCTTGAATGTGATTTGGGCGGGGATCCCCGTGTACGCGAGGAAAAGTTCAAGTCAGAAATCCTGGGCGCCCGCGTCGATCCACAGAGGAATCAGCGGCCTTCAGTTGAATGCATCATCCATCATCTCATCAACGCACGTTATGTTGTGCACACTCACAGCACGCTCGCCAACATGATCACCTGTTCAATCAACGGGGAAAAGACCGCTGCAAAGTTGTTCGGCGATGAAGCCCTCTGGCTGCCTTATGTCGATCCCGGATATCTGCTTGCGAAAGAGCTGCATACATGTCTTGCGGATCACCGTACCCGAACGGGCATGCCGTACCCAAAGGTGATCCTGATGGAAAACCATGGATTGATCGTCAGTGGCGGCACAGGTGAATCCATTCATGAGAAAACGGGGGAAGCCCTTGGCCTGATCCGGAATCACATGTCCAAGCTCCCTGCTGAAACCGGCCCCTGCACACATCCGGATTTCAGCAAGGAAGATACCGAAAAATGGGTCAACAACATCGCACCCGTCCTGAGGGCAATTCCACATGACGGTTCCAGATTCAGGTGCATCCAGTTTGATAATAGTCCCGAAGTGATGTCGCTTGTTTGTCGGCCTGACGGTGAGTCATTAACTGCCGGTGGCCCCCTGATTCCGGATCACAGCGTCTACTGCGGATCCTATCCATGCTGGTTGGGGATTGATCCTGAATCAACGGAAAACGAAATGATCGAAACAGTTGCTACAGGCATCCATGCATGGATCGGCCAACACAACCATTTTCCCCGTATCATATTGATTGAGCGGCTGGGGTTGTTTGCAGCCGGGGATGGACCGGTTGACACCCGGGTTGCAAGACTCATTTATACTGATCTGATCCGGGTCATGAACGGAGCCATGAAACTGGACGACATCCAGTACATGAAGGAACGGGACCGTCAATTTATCGAGACGTGGGAGGTCGAGGCATACCGGAAAAAGGTGGTTGTGGCGGGACCTGTTGACGGCCGGGTGTCCGGCCGAGTTGCCATGGTAACCGGCGCAGCCCGGGGTTTCGGGCTGGAAATCGCACAGGATCTGGTTAACCAGGGGGCCTGTGTGGTCCTTGCTGACATCCATGAAAAAGGGGTCCGTGATGAAGCCGAACGCCTCAATGCACAGTTCGGAAGGGGGCGGGCCCTAGGCCTCGAAATAGATGTCACGAACGACCAGTCCATCGCACATGCTGTTCATACCGCCACCAGCCAATACGGTGGCTTGGACGTGTTCATTTCCAATGCCGGTATCGTCAGGTCCGGAAGCGTCAAGAACCAGCCCGTCCATGAATTCGACTCGGTCATGAACATTAATTACCGCGGTTATTTCCTGTGCACACAACATATCGCACCGATTATGGCAAAACAGCACCATACCAATCCGGAATGGATGGGTGATATCATCCAGATCAATTCAAAAAGCGGACTGGCTGGATCGAACCGGAACGCTGCCTATGCGGGAAGCAAGTTCGGCGGCATCGGTCTGACACAATCATTCGCAATGGAACTGATCGGGGACGGCATCAAGGTAAATTCAATCTGTCCCGGAAATTTCCTGGATGGGCCCCTCTGGTCGGACCCGGAGAACGGCCTTTTTCTACAGTATCTTGAATCAGGCAAGGTGCCCAATGCCAAAACCGTTGACGATGTGCGAAGGTTCTATGAATCCAAGGTTCCGATGGGGCGCGGCTGCCGGACCCATGATATCATGCAAGCGATTTATTACGTAATCGACCAGAAATATGAAACCGGCCAGGCGATACCCGTCACCGGTGGCCAGATCATGCTTCATTAACTTCTCATAAACAGGGAATCTTGGATGACGACAGGGAATATACCGGATAAGCAACAGGCACTCCAACTGACCGGACCTGATCAACTGCGGATCAAGGCGGACAAGGCAGTGCCCAGGCCGGCCCCCCGCCAGATCTTGGCGAGAGTCGAGGCCGTCGGCCTGTGTTTTTCAGATTTAAAACTCCTCAACCAGTTCTCAAGTCATGCACGCAAGACGGATATTTTAAGCGGGCTGTCGAATGACATCCTTGCCGGTATTCCCAGCTACGTTCCGGGTGACAAGCCCACGGTGCCCGGGCATGAAGTCATTTGTCGTATCGTTGCGGTTGGTAGCCAGGTCACTGAACACGTTGTTGGCGAACGCTGTCTGGTCCAGACGGATTACCGTAACCTGAAGACAGCCCACAGTAATTCCGCATTCGGATATAATTTCGAGGGTGGCCTGCAGGAATATGTCCTGATGGATGAGCGGGTGGTGATCGACCCGGTCACGGGGGAACGCTATCTCATCCCGGTGGGGGAGGAACTGGGGGCCTCCGAGGTTTGTCTCGTCGAGCCTTGGGCCTGCGTTGAGGGTTCCTACCTAAAACAGCTACGCAGATCCATCCGGACCGGCGGAAGACTGGCACTGGTTGTTGACGCCGGGCGGGCGATCATGGGCCTTGCCGAATCCATGACGAAAGGAGGCACGCCGGCGGACGTCTCCGTCATCAGCGAGGATCCCACGGCCCTTGAGTGCATTCAAGGGATGGGCTTGAACGTGCTACAGGTTCTTTCATGTGATCGATTACCCGACAACACCTACGATGACATCATCTACTATGGATCAGCCGGCGGAACGATTGAAATCCTGGGTGAGAAACTGGCCCCCGGCGGGATCATTAACATTGTACTCGGTGGGAATGTCATTGGCCATAATATCGGTGTCGGGATCGGCAGGATTCATTACCAGTCTACATGCTGGATCGGTACCGTTGGTAAAGATGCCTCGGACAGCTATCGCATGATCCCTGCATGCGTGGAAACCCGGAATGATGATAGAATCCTGGTGATCGGTGCGGGAGGCCCGATGGGCCAGATGCACATGATCCGGAACATATGTTCCGGCCTGCAGGGGTTGAATTTGGTCGGAACCGACCACAGCGATGAACGTCTTGAGTCATTGAATCAGAAAACAGAAAAACTGGCTGCTGACCACAATGTCGAGCTTGAGTTGGTCAATAGCAGGGATGAGTCCCTGACAGGCACATTCAGTTATGTTGCAATCATGGTGCCTCGTTCCGAACAGGTTGAAGAGGCGATCGAGAGGGCATCCAATGATTGCATCATTAATATATTTTCCGGAATACCTGCACCCGTGAAACATGAAATCAACCTCGATGCCTGCATTCAGAAGCGGTGCTTCATGTATGGCACAAGCGGTTCAACAATCGAAGACATGAAAATTGTCCTGAACAAGGTCACGGGAGGGCTGCTCAACACGAACAAGGCAGTCGACGCGGTCTCGGGACTTTCTGGCGCGACTGAGGGGATGGAGGCCGTCCGCAATAGGAGTCTCGCCGGGAAAGTCATCGTATATCCGATGCTGCATGACGTTGGGCTGATCCCCCTGGGGGGACTGGGTGAAATATTCCCCACAGTGGCCGCAAGGCTTGAAAACGGGGGCTGGAATCGTGAAGCCGAGGCCGAACTCATCCGTGCAGCAGGACAGCATGGTTAGTCGATAAAGACGGGGCGAACCATATTGTCATCCACGGAATCCCGAAACCATTTCGCCCGCAAAGCCAATATCATGCAGCGGGCAGCCTGATCCCATGATCCCAAAGGGCTTGTTTTTCGAATCGTAACCACAAAACCATGCGGACATGAAAGATGGCCTGTCTCCTGGGGCCGGCTTGGGGCCTCCTTCCAAGGCGATGGCGGCGGGTCGAATGGAATCATTTCCACCCGGCCCTGCTGGATAATTGTTCCCCAAACTTAATGCCGGAAATATATTTCCCCTGTATCCTGATCATGGGAGATGAGTCTCCAGTTGCTTCATATTGATTGCATCTTGCGATATCGGGATCATAATCGACTGACGGGATGGAGGTTTGCTGTCATGCCCGCCTGGAAGGACGTAGTCGAGTTCCATGCTTTCTCACCCAATTCTCCCGATCCTGAAGCTATCTACCCTGGTTCTCCTGGCCACACAGTGCGGCTGCACGCACGCGCTGCGTGAAAATAGGCGGCTTCTCAATAAGCATGATGCATGGATCAGGCCGGAAAGTACGGCCAGTCGCATCATCGCTACCCCGTTGTGCATACCTATCGCAACCGGCGCACTCGTCCTAGACGTCACGCTGATTCATCCTTCGGTCTCCATCGCCCCGGCTGCCAGGGACATGTATGGCATATTCTGGGATTATCCCGATGATGTCTGGGTTGACCTGATCACGATGTTCCCGTTTCGCGCCGCCGGGACCGCTCTGCTATTCCCGCCGGACTGGATCGGGCGTTCGTTCCTGGTCCCGATCCCATCGGAACTCACAAAATCCAAAAAACAGTCCGCTGGATCAGGATGAACTGAATGATGGCCAGTTTGATCTCTAGGAAGACCTGTCGAAAAAGCGTGATCATGACACAACTATACCTGGCTATATTTCTGTGTTTCACGGGTTGCGCTGTCCAGAATCCGAAGAACCGCATCATGACAAATAGGCTGGAGGAACATATGTGGCCTGAGTCCGCCGGCGGCAAGGTCCTGGCCGCCCCTGTTGGAGCTCCCATCCAGGCCGCGGCCCTCATCATCGATGCAGCACTGGTGCATCCAATGCGTTCAATGGATGATGCAAGACGTGCAATGACCCGTGAAAGCTGGTCGGATATGAACTGGGAAAACCATTATATGACCGAGTGTGCGGTTCTGCCATGGCGGTTAATCTGGTCGCCGGTTTCCTTCACATCTCACTGGCTGGCCCGCTCGATATTCGATGTGGAGGTCATCACAGGCGGGCCGAAATCCGGTCAGAATCTTGAGTCCATGATCAGCAGGCTGAAACTGTTGAATGACTCGCTGAACGCCGGAAACGCCACACGGATCCTGATCGACCTGAGGAAGATGAGGCGGGATTACAAGGACTTGGCACTCAAGCCGGGTCATGCCGATATCATCCGCGAGTTCACACTGAAGTATTTTCGGATATTCATGAAAGCCGTCGAGCTTGCCGGCGAATATGATGATCTGACACTTCCCAGCCAGCGCTGGATCGATTTCCGCGATCCCGAGCTGTACGACGATGAAACAAACAAGATTTTGAGCCGGATGCGGCTGTCGGCTAATCCGATGACCCGCTGGGCTGCACTGCGGATCGACATGCTCGCCGCAAATACCGACATACAGGTGAAGGCTACGGTTGGCCGCATCCTGTCGGAACCCAACCCGGTAATCCGTTATAATGCCCTGATAATAATCGACAGGTTTTATCCGCCAGATATTGTCCGGCCCATCAGTCCCATGCTGACCGACCTGTCGAAAAACGACGCATCCGGAATGGTGCGTGACGGAGCGGCACAGATCCTGCGTTGGCTTGAATGGTCGGAACCGCCCCGCCCGCCTGCGTTGAAGACAAAGCAATAAGGGTCTCAACCTGCTTGACATCGAAAGCGGCACGGAAATACGGGGCAGGATTACGGCCCGAAGGAATCCACCAGCAGAGTCGCAATGTTGTTGTGCATCTCGAAAAAACCGCCCTCAAGTTCGCACTCGGTTTCCTCATTGTGAATCCTGATCGTCAGCTTACCCTTGCTGATTGTTGCCACAATCGGCGCATGGTGTGCCCAGACACCAAAATATCCTCCCGTACCGGGCACCGTTAGGGCTGTGACCTGCTTGTCGAAGACTTTTTCTTCCTGCGTGAAGATCTGGAGTTGATAATTCGCCATCCGGGTTCCCTCTGATCACCCAACTTCGGCCATCTTACGTGCGTTCTCCTGGACTTCCTCTATCGGGCCAGCCATATAAAAGGCCTGCTCGGGAAGCTCATCCAGTTCTCCATCACAGATCATCTTGAATCCGCGAATCGTGTCCTCAAGCTTCACATATGCGCCCGGACGGCCCGTGAATGCCTCGGCCACATGAAACGGCTGACTGAGGTAACGCTGCATCTTGCGGGCACGTGACACGGTCTGCTTGTCATCCTCACTCAGTTCATCCATGCCAAGAATCGCGATGATATCCTGGAGGTCCTTGTAACGCTGCAGGATATTCTGAACGACCCGGGCTGTCTTATAATGTTCATCGCCCAGAATCATAGGATCAAGGATACGACTGGTTGAATCCAGCGGATCCACGGCCGGGTAGATCCCGAGTTCGGCGATCTGGCGGCTCAGTACCGTGGTCGCATCAAGGTGGGCAAATGTGTTGGCAGGTGCCGGAGCGGTCAGATCGTCGGCCGGCACATATACCGCCTGGACGGATGTGATGGATCCCTTGGTGGTGGTCGTAATCCGCTCTTGCAGGGCACCCATCTCGGTTGCGAGTGTCGGCTGGTAACCTACGGCTGAAGGCATGCGGCCAAGCAACGCGGACACCTCGGAACCGGCCTGGGTGAAACGAAAAATGTTGTCAACAAACAACAAAACATCCTGGCCAAGCTCATCGCGAAAGTACTCGGTCATTGTCAGGGCCGAAAGCGCAACGCGCAACCGGGACCCCGGTGGCTCGTTCATCTGGCCAAAAACAAGCGCCGCCTTGGATTTCCCCTCTTCAGGCACGACCACACCTGACTCGTTCATCTCGAGCCACAAATCGTTCCCTTCACGTGTGCGTTCCCCCACACCGGCGAATACGGAATAACCGCCGTGACCCTTCGCAATGTTATTGATGAGTTCCATAATGATAACGGTTTTCCCCACGCCTGCACCGCCGAACAGGCCAATCTTGCCGCCTTTTGCATATGGCGCAAGCAAATCGATGACCTTGATCCCGGTCTCGAGAATCTGGGTGGCCGGTAAGGTTTCACTGAGATCAGGTGCCGAACGGTGGATCGGCCAGCGTTGATCCGGCTTGGGAAGGTCGCCGCGATCATCAAGCGGGTCACCCAGCAGGTTGAAGATATGGCCGAGAACCTGGTCACCCACCGGAACCGTTATAGGCTGGCCGGTATCTTCGGCCTCGGCCCCGCGCACGAGACCGTCAGTGGGGCCAAGTGCAACACATCGCACGGTATTGTTGCCTACGTGCTGCGCCACCTCGGCAACGAGCAGTTTTCCGGTCGCGGGATTCTTCACCCGGATCTCATTGTAGATCGCCGGAAGGGCATCCGAATGGAATTCGGCATCGAATGTTGGTCCGATTACCTGCTTGATCTTGCCTTTGTTCATGGTCTGTATCGCTCCAGCATGTGTTTCTCAGCACCCATCAGGGCAACTGGTTGGTATCCAATTTTTTGCTGTCATGCGTTCAGTGCTTCCGCACCACCGACAATATCCAGCAGTTCCGTCGTAATGGAAGCCTGGCGTGCCTTGTTCAGCTTCAATGTGAGGCTGTCACCCAGTTCCGTACAGTTCTTTGTTGCATTGTTCATGGCAACCATCCGGGCACTGTGTTCACTCGTGCATACTTCCGCCATGGTTATGTATAGCTTGCTGCCCAGATAGCTCGGAAGCAGCGAGTTGAAAAGCTCCTCCGCTGACGGCTCAATGATATAATCCGTTTCAAAGCCCGGTCCTTCATCCCCGGTATCAAGCCCCAGTCCCTCGGGTGTCAATGGAAGGTATTGCGCATCCACCGGCTTATAGGCCACCGTGGAGATGTATGAGGTATACATCAAGCGGATCTCGTCACAGGTTTCCTCCTCGTAACGATGCAGCAGGTATCCAACCACACGACGGGCTTCCGCGCCATCGGGCTGGCCACCGAGAGCAAGCACACTTTCAACAATCGGCCATCGCCGCTTGCGAAAATAATCATGGCCGCGCTTGCCAATACAGACCAATTCCCACTGGTTTGCGGTATCCGCCTCCAACATCTTCTCCGTCTTCGTGATAATCTGGGTGTTGAATGACCCGCAAAGGCCGCGATCAGCTGTGAACAAGACCAAGATCTTCCGGTTACCCTCACGCCTCTGAAACAACGGATGTTCCCCCACAAATGAACTTCCGGACACATGACCAAGCAGTTCCTGGAGTTTCTCGGCGTAGGGCCGCCCGGCCATCAGGATTGTCTGGGAACGACGCAACTTCGCTGCCGATACCATCTCCATGGCCCGCGTGATCTGCTTGATATTCTTGACCGAACGTACACGCCTTCGCAGGACTTTCAGTGATTCAGCCACAGATCAGGACTCCTTGACACTGAATTGGCCGGCGAACTCTTCGATCGCCTGCGTCAGTGTTTTTTCAAGTTCATCATCAATAACCGGGGCCGTTTCAAGTTTGTGGTGGATGTCATGATATTTCTTGTCAATGAAAGCGTTCAGTTCATCCTCGTATCTCTGGCAAACTTCCACGGGCAAATCATCCAGGTGACCCTGTGTTGCGGCGAATAATGTGCAAACCTGCTTCGACTGGTCTTGCGGGACGTTCAGGCCCTGTTTCAGGACCTCGCTGAGCCGCTCACCACGCGTCAGTTGCAACTGGGTTGCCTTGTCAAGGTCTGAACCAAACTGGGCAAAGGCCGCAAGTTCGCGATACTGCGCGAGATCAAGCCGCAGCTTCCCACCGACAGATTTCATCGCCTTGGTTTGCGCATTGCCACCCACGCGGCTGACAGACAGCCCGACGTTGATAGCGGGACGCTGGCCTGAGTAGAACAGGTCCGGTTCCAGATAGATCTGACCGTCGGTGATGGAGATCACGTTGGTCGGAATATAGGCCGATACATAGCCGGCCTGGGGTTCGATGATCGGCAGTGCGGTCAGGGATCCTCCCGTGTTGGGGTCACGGGCAACCTCATGGGAGTCCTTGTCGGCCATTGCATCCAGGACCTTCCGTGCCGCCTTTGCCCCGCCTTCCGTGCCACGGTATGATTTTCCGTCCACTCCGCCCGTTGACCTGTCGGCGGTCTCACCCTTCCTGACAATACAGTAGTGTTCCTCAATCTTGCATGCGCGCTCGAGCAGCCGACTATGGCAATAGAACACATCGCCGGGATAAGCCTCACGGCCGGGAGGGCGACGTAACAGCAGCGAAAGTTGGCGATAGGCCGCCGCTTGCTTGGTAAGGTCGTCGTAGATACAGAGAACATGTCTTCCCCGGTCACGGAAGTACTCACCCAACGCACAGCCAGCATACGGAGCGACATAAAGCATGGTTGCCGGGTCGTCCGCCATCGCACCGACCACAATCGTGTAATCCATCGCACCGTGCTTCTCCAGCGTTTGAAGCACGCCGGCCACGCTGCTTGCTTTCTGGCCAATCGCGACATAGATGCAGATCACATCCTTGCCCTTCTGGTTAAGGATCGCATCAATTGCAATCGTGGTCTTTCCGGTCTGACGATCACCGATGATCAGCTCGCGCTGTCCGCGTCCTATCGGGATCATGGCGTCAACGGACTTCAGGCCGGTCATCAGGGGCTCCTTGACCGGCTGGCGTTCCACGACACCCGGCGCGATGACCTCAACCGGCTGCGACTCAACCGTCGCGATCGGGCCTTTCCCATCAATGGGCTGGCCAATTGCGTTGACAACTCGACCGAGCATGGCATCCCCGACAGGAACGGAGGCGATCTTGCCGGTTCGCTTGACAGTTTCCCCCTCCTTGATACCAAGACCTTGGTCAAACAGTGTCACGCCGACGCTCGACTCTTCAAGGTTGAGCACCATGCCGATCACACCACCGGTGAACTCCAGTAGTTCGCCGGCCATGGCATCGTGCATGCCGTAAACCGTCGCGATTGCATCGCCCACCTTCAGCACCGTGCCCACGTTCTGGACATCGATACCCGTATCATAACCCGTCAGCTCGCGTTCGAGTATTTCAGTGATTTCATCCGGTCTCAGGGCCATCTTGGATGCCGCTCCTCATCTCAGGACTTCCGTCGCTGATTTATATTTTTCAATTGATGCCCGCCCGGGTCATGTCCTCACGACCTGGACTTCCAGCATCTTTCTTTTCAAATCCCGTAAACCGCGCTGGATGCTGCCGTCTATAAGGGTGTCCCGGAATCGAAAGACAAGACCTCCGATCAGTTCCGGGTTGACCTCATATTCCAGCCTCAACCGTGCATTCGTGTATTTTTCCAGTGCAATCTTCAAGTCCAGCTTTTCTTGGGACCCCAACTCGACCGCCGACTCGACAAGTGCCTCAAAAATTCCTTCGGCCCCGTCGACTTTTTCCTGGATCATTCCCAGTATGGTCTCCATGAAACTGCTTCGCTCGCGTTCAACCAGCATCCTCATCAAGTTGACAAGCAGCGGTTCGAATCGGTCCTTGAACACGTCATCGATCAGTTTCAACTTGTCCTCGGTCGGCCGCTGTGGATCATCCATGAAGACCCTCAGGCTTGAAACAACACCCGCCTTCGATTCGATCATCCTGGACAAGACCCCGCACTCCTCCTGCAACCGCTTCAGGATCCCCTGCTTGCTGGCCGCACGAAAAAGCGCCTCTGCATAACTGGCTGCGACAATGCTTCCCTGCTGCTGGTCCATATATCTAGTTCGACCTACCTTCCAGATCATCCATGAAAGCATTCACGAGTCGTTGACTCATGTCGGCATCCATCTTCTCCCGGATCAACTGTTCGCTCGCATCGACTGTCATGCTGACGATCTTGTCGCGAAGCTCGATCCGGGCCTTGTTCATCTCCAACTCGATGTTACGCTGCGCCTGCTCCTTCATGGCGATTGACTCATTCCGCGCCGACTCGGTCAACTCAGCCGCCACCCGGCGACCTTCGTTGATTGCTTCCTGAATTTTAACGCGCGCCTCGGACTCGATTTTCTCAAGGTGCGCCTCATACTCGGACCGCATCTGGTCAACCTTCACTTGCTTTTGCCGAATATCCTCGAACTCACCCTCGATTGTCTTCTGGCGTTCATCAAGGACGTTGAGCAACGGCTTCCAGGCATACTTTTTCATAATCCAGAAAAAGATCACGAAAGCACACAACTGAGTGACGGTCTCACCAACCAGTTTCCATAGTTCGGGTGTCATGGCCGTAATATCCCCTTGTTATTCAGAACCGGGCCCGGGGCCCATGATCATCATGGAAAACCTTTCCACGAATTCATGCCCTCAGTTTCATCGCCAGAATAAAAGCTGATGCTTAGCCCAAATACTTGCCGACAAAGATAAATGCCAGTAGCGCGTAGATCGTCAGGGCCTCGCAAACTGCACAACCGATGATCATCACGATCTGAAGTTTACCAATCGCTTCGGGCTGACGTCCCATGGCTTCCATGGCACCTCCGACCGCCCGGCCCAGACCCAAGCCTGAACCAATCGCGGCCAAGCCCAACCCGATCGGGTACGCTGCTACGAATAAGGATGCTGCATCCATTATGTTTGAACCTCCATTCTTTCCCGGACTCCCTTTTTTGCGGGGTCCTGTTTTGTTTTCTTCCTTAACATGCCGGGGATCACCATGGATGCCCCAAAAACCTTTTCAACGCCATGCCCCCGCCCGTGACGGCACGGGCTCAATGACCCGCTGCCGCAACCACCGCTTCGCCATGAACCTGCTCCTCATCATGATGATCATCGTGCGGTAACAGGAGCACGATATAAATGGATGCCAGCAGTGAAAACACAACCGCCTGAATAGTGGACCCCAGGACCATCAGGAAATACACCCAGAAATTGATCGGCAGGCCGATCACGGGCGTGGGGGTACTGAACAGGAACGCTGTTAACATCATTCCCAAGCCCAAGAACGCGGTGAGTAACTTGTCTTCACCCAATATATTCCCAAAAAGACGGGCAGACAGGGATACCGGCTTGATGAGTTCCCCCAACACATGCAACGGGAACATCAGCGGGGCAAGCCATAACGGCTTGCCGACCAAGTGCATGAACCAGTTGGCGATACCACCATCCTTGATCGTGCAAAACTGGACATAGACAAAGGTGCAGATCCCCAATGCAACGGTTGTCTCCTTGTAAGCGGTGGGCGACTTGAAGAACGGGATCAGGCCCATGATATTGTTGATGAAGATGAAGAGAAACAGCGACCCAACAAAGGGAATATATTTTTCACGTCCCGGCCCGAAGATGCCGCCGAAGAAGTCATACAGGCCTTTCAGGCAAAGCTCGATGAAGTTCTGGAGTTTTCCGGGTGTTCGGACCGTCGCGTTTTTCAGTGCTTTCCGGATGATCAAGATCAACACAACAGCATACACAACGGAAAAAATCGGGTTGACCGGAATACCATAACCCGAATGGCCCAAGGGGATCTGGCTGACCGGATGCTGTGCCGAGTTATAGTCCTTGCCCTTGATCAACTGTTCAATCCACATATTGATCGTGGGCGGGGAATAAGGAATCAAGTAGGAGTCACCAATGACCGGGCCATGATGACCGTGATCGCCGGCCTCATGCGTATCGTGACCTTGTTCTCCGAACGCCATATCTTATCCTAATCTCAAAAGACCCGACGGATGATCCGGTTTTGTTCCGGAGGTGTTCCTTTTGCCGGCATCAAGGCCCTCGCGGCCCTTCACAAGGGCAAAGCCCGCAAGCCGCAGGCTTGCAACAACAAGGGGTGTTCCAATACCAGCGATGAGCAACAGGCCAACCGTACTCATTTCAAGGGTGGCAATGTCCACCCAGTAAGACATCATGACCGCCATCAGACCGAGCCAGCCGATCTTGAGAATGATCAGGCCAAGACCCCGGAAGATGCGCCGGTGCCCGATCAGGTCACGTAAAATGAGCGGGGTCATGATGAAGAAAACCAGCGCCCAGACTCCCCCAAACAGGTAATATCCCGGCCAGGCCGGGTTGATCCGTACGAGCATGGCGGCAACCAGCACAAGGCTGATCACAACCATCAACAGCGTACGCTTCATAAAGGGCGAGCTGATGATCTCAAACGGACGCCGAACCGGTTCGCCCGAGCCGACTGCCGACTGCTTCAAGGTCTGGTCTTTATCTGGGCTCATGATTGATCGATAGCTTTGAAAATGAAACTCACTCAAGGTCGTTCTCAGGAGATCTTGCGGATCACCCTTATCACTTCGCGGATCCCGGCCACCAGTCCCATGACGGTCATCAGGATTTCAATCCACCCCCCCCAGCCGGTCATTCGGCGTATGAACCAACCAACGCCATAGCCGACGAGCGGGCCGGCGACCATCAACCCGGGGATCATCATGGCCAGGCCGGCATCGGCAATCAGGGACTTTTGATCATCCCGGCGCCTTGGCTCTCTGGGTTTCATAGACTTTAGCCCGGGGTCCCGAGTTCGGGAAATATATCACAAACTCGAAAAGCGGGGAAAGCAGACCTCCTATGACGATGTTCCATCCGAAAAAGGCTGGTATATCCCTATGAATAAAGCCCGAAACCGGAGTCTGATGCATGATCCATAGTCATTATATCATGCCCACAAACGCCATTTTCTACGCGTCATAACCCCAATAATCAAGGAAAAACATCCAAAATCTCCGGTGATACGGGTTATGCTGTTGAATCTGGCATCATATCACCATAAATTGGTGCCTGCTCTTCCCAACTCGCCCAAGGTTGATTCTCCCGATGCCCCGCATACCAGCTGATTGTATCCCAGGCATCGCCAACTCAGTTGGTGGACTTGGGTCCAACCAAGTCATCCTCTGCTGGATTATTTTTGTCTTGTTCGTCATTGCCATGTTCCTGGTATGGAAAATATGGCAACTGCGGTTAATATTCCCGCCCAATCCTGCGGCTACAGCTGGCCCTCCACCTTCAGGGGGCGAAAAGAAGGTATTGGCCTCAAGCAGGCAAACGATCTTCTCACAGCTCCAGGAACTGTCCGGAATCGCCCGGGGCCTGATCCGGAAAAACACCGAGCATTTTGATGCTGTCCGGAAATTCCAAGATGCCTTCCAGCGGACGGGTCCGGAAGAAGAAGCTGAGGAAATACGCCGACAATTGCTGGAAGAAATGGACAGAATGCTTAAATCCTGTGAAAAATTCGGGGCAACCCTCAACAATGCCACCCGGCAATTCGGGAGGCGTCAGGAATCCATGGAACAGATCCTGGTCGACTCAAGTCTGGATTACCTGACGCGCCTGGGCAACCGCCGTGTCTTCGACAGCCGCCTGAAGGAGGAATTATTCAGGACCAGACGTTACGGGAAGCCCTTTGCGCTGATTATGATGGACATTGATCATTTCAAGGCGGTGAACGATGATCATGGGCACCTCACCGGTGACCAGATCATCAAGCTTGCCGCACAGGCCATGGAAGCCCAGGTCCGTATCACCGACTTCGTCGCAAGATTTGGGGGGGAAGAGTTTGTGATCCTTCTTCCCGAGGCAACCGGTGAGGAGGGAAGAGCGGTCGCAGAAAAGGTTCGGCAGGCGGTACGGAACATTCGCTTAAATTATGGAGATAGGGTAATCCAGATCACGATCAGCGCGGGCGTGACCGTGATCGACCCGAGTAATGACACGCCTGAAAGCCTGGTCAACCGCGTGGACCGGGCACTTTTGCGCGCAAAGAAAAATGGACGGAATAGGGTCGAATTGATCATGCCAAACAATGAATAAATCCTGAGATCAATACATCATGATTCTTGCCCCCTACACAAACACAGATATTCTCTGCTTAACCTGTGCCGTTCCGGTCCGCGTGGAGTCGGCCCCACCGGGATGGCGTTGATCACGTGGCATCAAGCTCCCCCAAGCCATTGCTGTGGAGAATCAAGACGCCACATGGCAGCGGCTAGTTCGTCACAATGTTCAGCAGCTTCCCCTTGACGTAAATCACTTTCCTGATTTCCTTCCCCCCGATCAGGGATGTGATCTTCCCATCAGCCAAGGCTTTCTGCCTGATGCACTCATCATCATCATCCACACCGGCCATGATCCGGCCGCGTGTCTTGCCCATTACCTGAACGGCAATTTCAATCTCGTCAACTCTCAGCGCTGCTTCATCCCAAGTCGGCCATGACTGCTGGCAGACCAGCCCTTCACAGCCCAGCAGCGACCAGATCTCCTCGGCCAGGTGCGGCGCAAACGGGCTCAGCAGCAGACACAACCGATGCATACCGGCCGCTGCGAGTCGTCTTGATGACCCCGAGCCTTTGTCATCCGGCGGGCAGTCATACAACGCATTCAATAACTCCATGCATGCGGAAATGGCGGTATTGAACGCATAGCGTTCCTCCAGATCGTTCGTTACACGACGTGTCGAGTCATGAATCTGACGATGCAGCTCCTTCGCCTTTCCATCCAGTCCACCATCGTCCATCTGTAAGCCGCCGATGACTCCTGCACACAGGGAATCCCGATGCGTCTGCATAAATCGCCAGACCCGGTCTACAAAACGCGACATGCCCTGGACACCCTGCTCACTCCACGGCAGATCCTTGTCCGGCGGTGCGGCGAACAGGATAAACAGCCGCGCGACATCCGCGCCCCGTTCATCAAGCAGGTCGCCGGGGTCAACCCCGTTGCCCTTGCTCTTGTCCATCTTGTAAAATCGCCGGATTCCAGTTTTGGGATCAACTCCCTCGTTGGTAACCATCCCCTGACAGAGCAGTCTTGTGAACGGTTCATTGATCTCGGTCATACCCAAGTCACGCAGGGCCTTGGTAAAGAACCTTGAATAAAGCAAATGCAGGATCGCGTGCTCCTTGCCGCCGACATAGATATCCACGGGCATGTATCGTTCCGCGGCGGACTTCCCAAAAGGGAGGCCTGTGTTGTTCGAATCACAATAGCGCAGGTAATACCACGAGCTGTCGAAGAATGTGTCCATGGTGTCGGTCTCGCGCCGTCCGGGTTTACCGCTGACAGGGCAGGTGGTATTGACAAAGTCATCAAGACCGGCAATAGGGTTCCCCTCGGCGCCGAATTTCGCACCTTCGGGAAGCCTAACCGGCAACTGAGCATACGGAACCGGATATATCCCGCCATCCTCATCATAGACAAACGGTATCGGCGTCCCCCAGAACCGCTGGCGTGAAATCAACCAGTCCCGCAGACGGTATTGAATCGTTCTCTTTCCCCTCCCTCTTCCCGCAACCCACTCGCTGATCGCCGTCTTTGCATCAACTGATGACATTCCGTCAAACTTTTCTGAATTGACCATAGTTCCGGCCTCGACATAAGCAGCGGCCATCGAATCCACCTTGAGCACTTCACCTGCCGGTTGAATCACGACACGAATCGGTATGTCATATTTTCTGGCGAACTCGAAATCACGCTGGTCGTGAGCCGGCACAGCCATAACCGTGCCCGTCCCGTATTCCATCAGGACAAAATTCGCGGTGTAGATTGGGATTTCGAGATTATTGGCTGGATTAACGGCGTGCATGCCAAGCGGCATGCCCAGTTTCTCGGCCGCCTCGTTTGTCCGGGTTTCACGTCCTTCATGAACAACCCGGTTGATGAAGGCCTTGACCTCAAGCTCGTTCGGTCTTCCAGCAATCCATTCCTGAATACGGGGATGTTCAGGCGCAATCGAAATGAATGTGACACCGAACAACGTATCAGGACGGGTGGTGAAGACCGAAATCTCCTCTCCGGTCTCCTTCACGGTGAAAATAACCTCAACGCCTTCACTACGGCCGATCCAGTTCCTCTGCTGCGAAGTGACTAGGTTCGGCCATCCCGGAAGCCGATCATCGAGGTCTCGCAGGAGTTCCTCCGCATATCGCGTAATTTTGAGAAACCACTGCTTCAACGGACGAACGTCGACGGGTGTCTCCTCATGACGCCAGCAACAGCCATTGATCACCTGTTCATTGGCGAGGACGGTATTGCACTCCGGACACCAGTTGACTGCCGCCTCGCGTCGTTCAACCAGGCCGTGTTCATACATCTTTATGAAGATATACTGGTTCCAGCGGTAATAATCATCACTGCAGGTGGACACTTCGCGACCCCAATCGTAACTGAACCCGAGCCGGTCAAACTGTTTCCGCATTCGTGCGATACACTGCTCGGTCCATGGACCGGGCTGGGTATTATTCTTGATGGCCGCATTCTCGGCAGGTAGGCCGAACGAATCCCAGCCCATCGGGTGCAGAACGTCGAAACCCCGCATCCTGCGATAACGCGCAATGGCATCACCAATGGTGTAGACCCGGACGTGCCCCATGTGCAGGTTCCCACTGGGATAGGGGAACTGCTCAAGGACATAAAAAGGTTCGCGACTGTTGTCCTCACCTGCACGGAAAAGGTTTCCTTGGTTCCAGGCCCTCTGCCATTTCAGTTCAATTTCCTGAAACGGATAATAAGTCTCGATTGCCACAGGCGTGATCCTTATCCAGTCGATCCCGACGAAAGAACATGCTGATCTACCCGGGAAAGCCTACTTATAACCAAGGTCGACCCGGATCCGGTCAACTGGATATTTGACCGGAACGTGCTGGGATTTTGAAGTGAAAACGTGGAAGCCCGCAGAAACCCCTTGAGAGCGCACGCCGCTTTTTGCTTAATTAGGAATGTTTGAAGACACCCGATGTGCTTGGATGAACCGAAACCTGGACCTCCCGGTCTGTTGCCGAGGTGGTGGAATTGGCAGACACGCAAGACTAAGGATCTTGTGGCCGCAAGGCTGTGCGGGTTCAAATCCCGCCCTCGGCACCAACCCCATTTTGAAATTGATTTCCAATTGAAGGTTCCCATCAACACGGCCGTCCCGCCGGACAACATGAGGTTGGCATCGTTGTGGCTGCCGCAGAGGTAATACTTCTCTGACAAGGAACTTGGGAAACCAAGGGAAATCACGCTGGATCACAAACAACTTGGGCATTAAAGGGGAGATATGCGGAATGCAGCCTGATTCGCGCCCGTGCTTCCCCCCGTGTAAAATTGCACTGATTCAGGCTTAGATTCAAAGTATTCGAGTTTCCATGCCGTGGCGGAATATGGAGGGCACTCCTGCGACAACACAAGTCTGCCAAGTTTTACACAGCGACAGGTTGGAACATGGAACCCTGCCCCCCCAAGGCCCTGACAACAAATACGCCGATACATTTGGAATACCAACAAGAAATAATCATACAATATTGATTACAAATGATTTAATTAAAAATATCGGCTGGGACGCAACCTGACACCCAAGGTCCTTATTCCGTAGGATCGTCGTATTCAATCTCGATACGGTCACTGATTTCCCAGATGACCCGCTCGATAATCCTGATTAATAACACCATGACAACCTAACCAGCCCACGCCATTTCATCATTACCCCTGAAAAAACAAATCCCACGCCCCCACTTCAAGTTCAGGGGTCGAGAGACTGTCCGGGCATCGTCGCCGGACGGACGATTTGCAGAATGCTGCCATACTATCCCAGACGCATTGTCCATGGCAAGTCATAGAAAACTCGGGATATTCCATCGATCTCGGTCCTGAGGCCGGTTAAATGTTTCATCCATTCATGGCCAATGGCTGATATTAATTTTATATAATTTATATTATTGAAGTTATATAGATTATTTCGAAACCTATAACCTGAAAGTTAACCCCCGATCCTGGCCTGTCTCCATGATGGATCTTCCATGATAGCGGGGATTTCCAAGGTCTCACTCTAGACCATTGATCGGCAGACTCTGGGCCCCATCATGGATGGATCATCCGGATGCCTCCCCCCATGGCCCTTCTCAGGCAGATATACCGTAAAACCAAGGCTTGGAAAGGATGATGGAGAATCACCTTTACGCAACCTTCCCGCTAAAGACTCCCCTGCATGGCCCGTTCCTGGGTCACTATGAGTTTTAGACTCGACAGCCAATAAATTTCACGGGCTCCCCCACCCCTATACCTTGAGTCAAGACTGATATCTTCACCGCTCCCTCCCAGAAACACGGAAAATTGAATTAGTTGGAACTATATTGGCAACAGACCTGATATGGAAAATTCTTTCATCATCGTGACACGCAGCCCATCAATCCGATCGGAATTGAATGCCAAAGAAGCATGGCCCTTGAAAGTCTTGGGTGGAAGGGGGTATCGCGCAAATGCCTGAAACAGATTTACCCAACGACCGGTCCATGGGCAATGCAACGGGCCCAAAAGTCACGGTGAACATCGTAGCTAGGAACTGGTCCAGAAAAGCCGAACTGGTCTGAAAATATTGGCACGATCTGGATCCAGGAAGAAAAATATATCGTGATCGTGATTGGGTTGGGACGTATAATACGGTACTTACTGTCACTTGTGGAGAAGTTAATGATCGCCATTATCGACTACGGGATGGGAAATCTCCTGAGTGTCTCCAAGGCGCTTGACCACCTCGGCATCGCGCATCAGGTCACGGATGACCCATATGACCTTGAAACTGCGGCCGGACTGATCCTGCCGGGTGTTGGGGCCTTTGGTGATGCCATGCGTGAACTTGAGGCCAAGGGGCTTGTGGAACCCATCCGCGAACAGGCAAGAGCCGGCAAACCCCTGCTGGGTATCTGCCTTGGCATGCAACTCTTCATGGACACAAGCGATGAGTCACCAAACGTACGAGGACTGGGGCTGATTGCTGGAAACTGCAGGCGTTTCGAATCGGATGAACTCAAGGTTCCCCACATGGGCTGGAATACAATCTCAAAACAGGCAAATGTCCCGGCGCTGAAGAATATACCGAACGGGGATTACTTTTATTTCGTGCATTCCTATTACGTCTGCCCCGATGACCAGGCCTGCATGGGTGCACTGACGGAGTATGCCCTACCCTTCGCCTCGATCCTGTGGTCAGGAAATATCATGGCTACCCAGTTTCATCCGGAAAAAAGCCAGTCCAGCGGCCTGAAGATTCTGGAAAACTTTGCCCATTCTCCAGATGATCAAGCCGGATCATAAAGCCGGCAGAGAGAAGGCTCATCACATCAACACGCGCTCATGGTGTCCAGGAAGGCCGATCCGCATGGGTCCCCCATTGTTTACGCTCACTTGAATGGCGCGCAATACCTCTTACCTATTGGAAATTTTGAGGTTCCCCCGGAATGGTGGGCAACGATGAATCAGCTATAGACATCGGGATGAAACAGGCCTGACATCCCCTGGTAAAGTTCGCGAAACCGCCCATAAAATTCCTGATAGTGTTCTGATCGCCTAGAAGCCGGTTTCAACACCCTCCCCGTCTTGATGAGCCGGTCGGCAGCATTCTCGAAATTATCGTAAATGCCGGTCCCAATCCCTGCCAGGATTGCCGCTCCCATAGCCCCACCGTTCGCTTCAGGAATGGCTCTTACCGGGAGTCCAAAGACATCCGCAATGGTCTGTAGCCAAAACCGGCTGCGCGCACCCCCACCCGTCACGCGGATTTCAGTGACATCGATCCCGTTCTCACGAACCAGTTCAAGGCAGTCACGCAAGCCGTAAGTGATCCCCTCAATAATCGCCCGGACCATATGGTTACGATTGTGACGCGGTGTCAGCCCGAACCAAACTCCACGAGCATAGGGATTATTGTGAGGCGTACGCTCTCCGGTCAGGTAAGGCATAAAGTAGAGGTTTTCCGATCCGGCTGTTACTGATGCGGCATTGTCCATCAGGACATCATAGACATCACATTCCCCACGCTTTGCATCGGCTATTTCTTCAGGACACATCGTATCCCGAAACCAACGCAACGCCCCGCCGGCATTCAAGACACAACCCAACATACAGCTACTCCCTGGCACGGCATGGTCGAAACTGGCCAGTCCCCCTGATTTTGCCGTGCGTACTTCGCGCGTTGGCGCAAGCAGGACACCGGACGTCCCAAGGCTGACCATGACCTGGCCTTCATGGAAGACCCCCGCTGCAACAGCGGCGGCCGGTTGCCTGGCAGCCCCGGCCACCACTAGGGTCCCGGCAGGCAAACCGGTGTTGCGGTGGGCTGCCCGGGTGATACGCCCGACAATATCCGTCGTCTGGGTCAGAACCGGCAAGATACCCGGATCCAGTTCGAGCATGTCAAGGATACGGGTGGCCCAACGCTTGCTGCCGACACGCATCATCACGGTCCCCGAGGCATCGGAAACATCCATGGACTTCACGCCAGTCAACCTGAACCGAATGTAATCCTTGGGAAGTAGAAGAGACCGCAGCTTGCGGTAGTTCCCTTTTTCATGTCTCTTCAGCCACACGACGCGGGGCAGTGTAAAACTGGTCAGAGGCAGGTTCCGGGTTCTGGACAGGAAGGTCTCGCGACCCACAATCCGGATGATTTCACGACATTCCTCCGCAGTGCGGTTATCATTCCAGACAATGCTGGGACGGATAACATGGTCGTTGCGGTCGAGAAAAACAGAACCATGCATCTGCCCAGCAAGAGACAGGGCCATTACACGCCCGGGGTCAAATTTCTTACACAAAGAACGCAAGGCTGCGATCGTAGCCTTCCACCAGTCCTCCGGTTTCTGCTCAGACCAGTCCCGCTTTGGCATGGAAGTTGGATAGGAACGGCTGGATGAAGCCAGAGTCAGCCCATCCATGCTGAATGCCCCTACCTTCACTGAGTTTGTTCCAAGGTCAACGCCTACGAGAACATCGCGTCTTTCGGCCATGTTGAACGGGCTTTGCTGTACGTGATCATGGTTTATCAACAGGGGTTGATGACCGGTCTACCAGCCGGTGTCAGTCAAGATAAATCGTTCCATTGTAAAATCAAGTCAATTTTTCCGGATTCGACCACCTGAGGCCAATGATACAGACATCAATTGATTGCATTTTAAGTATTTGTCTGATGCAATCACCCTTGAGTCGTTAATCCATTTCCGGGAATTCCGTAAAATCCGGATCACAAGGAAATCCGAGTGCTTTCAAGAATTTGTTCAGTCGAAAATGTGCGGCTGCCGACCATGCTCACCGTCTTCCTGCTTCTGCTGTTTGTAACAACCGGTTGCGAAAAGAAGGAGGTTCTGAAGATGGAAATGGTCGAGCAGACGCCCCGACTGGGTCTGCCCACCTCGCTCGATCATGTCTGGAGTTTTAACGTCAACAGCCTGAAAAACCTCGATTTTACCCGAAAAGTAACGGCCCATATCGAGTCCGAACCCGGATATCAGGAAAAGGCCGTCCCAGTGCAGGAGATTCTCGGTATCGACCCGACTAGGGACATCGATCTTCTGCTGGTCGGCTGCAAGGGCGAACCAGACCCAGTCAATCCGTTCGAGAATACGTTCGCCCTTGTGCGTGGCAACTTTCCCGACCAGCAGGAAAAGATGGACCGGTTGCACCATTACCTGGCAGATGAACTCCTGATCGACCCGGATCCGTTCAAAAAAACCCGGCACCCTGCCGGTGGATATGACCAGTATTCAACCTGGGGCCAGAGCCAGTATAATGCCGATATCCGGCACGAGCTCCATTTTGCATTCCCATCCAACCGCATCATGCTCTTCTCGATGAACAAAATCCTCATCAGCGAATCGCTTGATATCATAGCTGGTGTTGCTTCAGGTATCAGGGAAGACCCGACATGGATCGAAAAACTTCGGCGCCCCGACACGGGGGCCATCATCTGGGGGCTGGGAAGGATTGCCTTGGCCGGGAAAAATGGCGGTCTGCCTGCGGCCGTCAATGGAATGGAGGAATTGAGAAGTTCCCGGGAATACTTCGCCAGTTTTAATCTGGGCAAAGAATTTACGATCGAACTGGGCCTGCTCTGTTCAAATATTGAAAAAGCTGGGCAGTTGACCCAGGCCCTCAAACAGCGCCTGGGGGAAATCAGGAAATTCAGCGGCATGTTCAGCCAGCACGCACCCGAAGCCGCTTCACTGCTTGACCGAATCGTGATCACGACTGAACTTGAGGTGTCGAAAATCATACTGTCGCTGAACGAGGACCAACGCCATGCCCTCAAGACCGAGCTTTCGGCGATGATCGATACGCAGGCAGCCCCGGCTCCTGCTCCCTGAGTCATGTCACCCGACGTATCATCCGGCCGGCCCTGCGGGGGTTCCCGAGATAGACTTGGACGGCTCCGGCCATACCGGCAAAAGACTAGCGATTTTTATCCCCCGCCATGCGGCCTGCAAGTTCGTGGAAAGTCCGCACCATGACACCCGTTGCACCGGGCCTGTAGTATTTCCACTGCCTCTCCGCCATAAAGGTCCCCGCAATGTCAAGATGAGCCCAACTCACATTGTCCGGAACAAACTCACGCAGGAAAAGACCAGCTGTGATTGCCCCGCCGTTCGGGGTCGATCCGATGTTATTCAAATCTGCAATCTCAAACTTCAACATGTCCGTGTATTCCTCAACCAAGGGCAGACGCCAGATTGATTCACCCCGCGCCGCACCCGCCTCGATCACCGTTTCCGTGAAATCATCATTACCCATGATACCCGAAACCGCATTGCCGAGTGCACGCATGCACGCGCCGGTCAGCGTTGCCACATCCACAATATGGGTCACGTCCTCCTCGCCCATGCGATACAACCCATCAGTCAGGATCAGTCGCCCCTCCGCATCGGTGTTATCGACATGAATCGTCTTCCCGTTCCTGGCTGTAAAAATATCACCTGGCAGCATTGATTTCGCATCCAGGTAATTCTGGGACGCCACAATAACCGCTGTCACCCTTATTGGTATTGCGGAGCGCGCAATGGCCTCCATGGCGTAAAGCACGGCGCTGCCTCCCGCCATGTCTCCCTTCATCTGCCACATCTTTGAACCGGGTTTGAGAGAAACACCCCCGGTGTCGAAGGTCAACCCCTTGCCCAGCAGCCCCAGATGCATATCCTTTCGTACACCTCTGGGTTGATAACGCAGAATGATCATGCGCGAGGGAACGGCACTGCCTCGACCGACCTGAACCAGTCCATTGTAACCCTGATTTTCCAATTCCCTGATGTTCAGGACGCTTATCTTCAATCCGTGTTTACGTGCGATTCCCCGGGCACGCACTTCAAACTCGGCTGGCGTGGCGACCGACCCGGGCTCATTGACGAGATCACGCGCCCGGTTTACCGACTTGACCAGATTAACGTTCTCCCCGGCGCAGGCACGAACCGTCTCAAGGCGGATCCCGCCCCCACATGCAAGGGTGACAACCAGTTTTGCATCCCCGTTGCCGCCGGTCCGGTATCGATTAAAACGATATTCCGCCATGGAACACGCCTCGGCCACGGTCCCAGCAGCAGACGGTCCATCAGGGCCGTCAAGAATTACGACCAGTGAACGTGCTCCCCTCTCCTGTGCGGCCAAGACCGCCTTGCCCGCAAGTACACGGATTTTTTCACCACATTCCCAGTGCGGCGCCACACTCGCCGGAAGATAGAGCAGCGGGGTTTCACCGGCTGCTTGGTAAACGGACTGGAGTTCACCCTGACGCAACCGACGACAAACATCCGGCCAGGCTGGATCTGACTTGATCCTCTTTGTGTCATAGAGCCGAATCCCATCGCCTGCATCCAGAACGGCTGTCAACTGACCCGGTCGGGACTTGGGCACCCTTCCTGTAATCGTTATTTTCATGAAATCACCTCGATGTCCGGCATGCCGGTGGATGGAATAAAAACAGGGATCGGCTGCGTCCAGCTGAACCCGTGTCATATCCTGACGAACTATAAAACAATGGTCAACCACAGGCACAGACTATTATGAATGTCTGGAACACCTGGTTATGAATTAAGACAAGATATTGGCCTTCCATCACGATCACAACACGGGGAAAAATCCGGCGGAACAGTCTGGACTGGAAAAACGAACAGGAATTAACTACGATCACCGGTGTTCATACTTGCCCATTGACCAACGGAAACGAAGTCGATATGCAGCACCCCACCCATCTTCATTTTGACTGTTATTGCGGTATCAGCGGCGACATGACACTGGGTGCATTGGTCGACTTGGGCCTTTCGGTTGAGGCGCTCGAAAAGGGGCTAAAAAAACTTCCGATCGGACCCTTTTCGCTGGGGGTTGAAAAGATAAAACGCAAGGGAATCATGGGCACCCGGGTTCATGTCTCTGTTGAAGAGGAACCGCATGTTCACCGGCATCTGCACCAAATCCGTGAAATTGTCAAAACCTCGGACCTGCCGCCGGATGTTGCCCGGAGATCTATGCAGGCCTATACCCACCTGGCTGAAGCCGAGGCTCATGTACACGGATCAACCGCTGAAAAAATTCATTTCCATGAGGTCGCTGCAAAGGATGCCATTGTCGATATTGCCGGGGCCATGCTCGGCTTCCATCTCCTGGGAATCGAGACCTTCTCGGTATCAAATGTCATCACCGGGTCGGGATCGGTCACCTGCCAACATGGGGAAATTCCGGTTCCCGCACCCGCGACCATCGAGTTGCTCAAGGGCATCCCCCATGCACCCGGCCCGGTCGAGGAAGAGATGACAACTCCCACCGGAGCGGCCATCTTGGCGACAGTCGTGCGGGACAACCCGGTAGGGGGATGCATCCTGTCTCCATACGACCCCCTCGTGACCATGAAAACCGGTTACGGCGGAGGGTTGAGGATTCTGGAAAACCGCGCAAATTACCTTCGCATGTTCCTGTGTGAAACACCCGCCGCTATCTCGGGAAAGAATCAGGCAGCCGGAGCAGTTCCTGCCGATCTCGATACAATCGTGAGGCTGGAGTGTGAAATTGATGATACAACACCCGAAATTCTGGGTCATGTAATTGACCGGATCATGCAGTCCGGAGTGCTTGATGCCCATTGCCAACCCGTACAGATGAAGAAGAGTCGTCCGGGACATCGGCTAACCGTGTTGTGCCGACCAGACCAGGAATCAGCAACGACTGAAATTATTTTTCGTGAAACAAGCACATTCGGTCTTCGGCGCCAGTCAATTCAACGTTGGGCACTACAAAGGCGTCATGAAAAAGTGGCAACACACCTGGGAGATATCAGGGTTAAAATCGGCCTGTGGGGAGATGATATCCTGAAAATCACGCCAGAGCTTGAGGACTGCAAAAAAATATCTGAAAATAGTGATTTGCCACTGCGAGAGGTCATCCGTGTGACCGAGGTAGCCATCGAAAATCAATCCTTCGGACCAAAATCCTGATGCGGACGAACCTCGAATCAAGGGGAACCGGAAGCCCCTACCGGACAAAATCCAAAAGGCATATCAGCCTGATAATAGGTTGTGGCATCTCGGCAATGGCAATCTGGTACACAACCCGGCATGTACAGTGGTCCGAATTCGGCAGGGCCATGCGGGATTACCGTTACATCTGGCTGATCCCGGGACTGGCGACCTTTTATATCAGCATGTATCTGAGGGGAGTCCGCTGGGGGCTGCTGTTCGAGCCGAATTATCACCTGAATGGCCGCAGACTTTTTCCCCCAATCATGATCTGCTTTGCATTCAACAGTATTCTACCTGCGCGCGTGGGCGAACTCGTTCGATGTTTCTACGTCGGCCGGAGGGAAAAAACCGGTGTGCCAACCGCATTGGCAACCGTCATTGCCGAACGCATCTTTGATGGTCTGTGCCTCTTGCTCATGCTGGCTGTTGCCTCGCGGTTCATAGAACCACTTGATGAAGATTTCGTCTTTCCGGTTGATCTTGCGGGGAAAACCGTAATCCTCGACAAAAACATGATCGATGGGGGGATCCGGAAGCTCGTCGTGGCCAGCCTGATCCTGGCATTCGGCGTGATGATGTTCATGATCCCGGTCACCCGGAGAGTCGCAACTCGACTGACCGGATCACTGCCGGTGCTGACCGAACGGTCCAAGAAAAAAATCGTGGAGATTCTTGAGCAGGCTGCCAGGGGATTCAATGCGCTGGGAAAACCATGCATCCTCCTGAAAATCATCGCACACACCCTGCTGATCTGGCTGCTTGTTGCGCTCTCAAACCGGTTTGTCGCCCGCGGTTTCGATGTTCAGATGACAAATTGGCAAGCCATGGCCATGGTTACGATGATCGGATTTGCAGTCCTGATCCCTGCGGCACCGGGCTACTGGGGACTCTATGAGGCGGGAGGGGTTTTTTCCTTGATTGTGCTTGGCGTTGTCTCAACAAGCAGTCAATCGACCGCCTTTGCCGTGACACTGATGACACATCTGGTCCAGTACATCCCCATTGTCGCAATCGGATTGTATTTTGCCGGGCGCGCCCATATCCTGCCGGCAACACAACCGGATGGCCCTATATGAATCTGGCCGACAAGAAACCCGCCTCGATTTCGAGGAAGGTTACAACCGCCTTCCTAATCATGATCATCATATTATCGTGGGACAGCAGATACCTCGCTGACAACGGATTCTAAATTCTCAATCCTCCCCTGAACATTCCCACCGGGCTTAAGATCCACAACGAGGTAATCACCGATATAATTCAGCGTGAACGGATTCAATCCGCATTCCGCCGTAAATCGGTTTAGAATCTCCTCCCACCGGTTCATGTCGCGGCCCGTTCTCGTTACATCAATGACAACATATCTCACCTTGAAATCCGCCAATTTATCCAGGGATGCATGGCTGGGAAACCCCGACAGTATTTCCATGTATCCCGGATAACCCCGCGGGAAATATCCATTCGAGCCGTTAACCACCGGTTGGTGATGCCACGCCATCTCAAGCATCAACACTGGATGGTCCACAGGCATCAAAAGAATTGGTGAAGGGTAGGGCTGATTCTCAAGCCAACGGTAGACCTCGGGATGATCAGGATCAACTGGCACGGGGCTGAGCGGCCGCCAGCAGATATCCAGGAAAAGAAGGATGACCAGACCTGCCTGAACTAAACGGCGCACGGATGCATGTCTCAGATCTGGCAAGGATGACCAGGCACAGCCAAGCATCATTGCAAAACTGAGCAGGGCAGGAAGAACCCAGCGTGCGGTGACCCGAATTTGATCGGTTCCCGGCACCCAATCGATCAAATCATAAAACGGATTCCTAAACGCCAATGACCCGGAACAAATACTAGCCTGGAACTTGGGGCCAAAACAAAGAACCAACATGAACAAGGTAATACCCGTCCATAGCCCGGGCTTCCATGGAATGGCCGTGCCGAATACTGCATGGGATGAAACCCCTGCGGCTTTACAGAAGTTCGGACGCTTACGTAACCTGAGACAGGAAACAACGATAAAGCCCGCGATAATGGACAAACCAGGAAACAGGTAACGTTCAAAATCAACGACCGACCGCAGCCGGTCCTGGAATCCCAACCCCCTACCGAAGACCAGGTTTCTTTCATCCGAAACCAGGAAATCAATGGGCCTTGCCCACCAATCCATTGCCAGTTCCCTTGGCCGAAGCATGACGCCCGTTTTCAACAGGTCATAATAGGGAAACGCCACAATGGCTACCGGAATCGACGCGATCAGAAGAGGCGCTAAAAGACGGACCACGACACGGCGGTCGATATTGGAACGCTGCTGGAACGAACGGGCCAGGAAATACGGCATCAGGAACCAGAAACTGATGATCGTCCAATACCACGAACCCAGCCACTGACCCCATGCAGCCAGACAAAGTATGGCCTGCCAGCCGCGACCACCCCCCTTAAGGATGCGTTCGAAGGCAAGGATCATGATGGGTAGAGACCCGCCGTGAATCAGCTGGACATGCTCCCACTGGGCCAGCCGATAGGGTGCAAACCCATAGATTAGTCCCGCCATCAGGGCGGCACCGCGACATCTCCAAGTCGACCAGGCAAGCGCATAGGCTCCGAGGGCAGAGAAAAAATAACCCTGCATCCAACTCATGTTGTGGATGCCGACAGCATTGAGAAAGGGCTTGAAAGGAAGCGTCAGAACAGCCTGAGCCAACAGGTGCTCACCGTAAGCCAGCGCAGACTCCCACGGCCAGAACTGGTTCGCGTCGGCAAATGAGGTGATCTGATTGAACAACGCGAACTGCGACCAGCCGACAAGGTATGTGTTCAATTGGGGATCAGCAATGCTGACCATCAGCCCCCTGAAATCCGTCCATAACGGCCATCCGGTCCACAACGTGGCGATAAACATGACCAGACAGGCGGGCAGGTGGACCCTGAAAACCCTGCCAAACTCATGCCAGTAAGCCCCTCTATCTATATCCGCGGTCCCGGTATTAGTCGTGGAATCAGGCATAGGCTGAAGATTATTGAATGGACACCACCAAGGATCAATCTGAATTGCGCGTCCAGACGGAAATATAACGGTCGACCACGGGAAGCAAGGGGATCTGCACAAGCTTGTCCCCGGCATATTCTCCGCCCCCTGCAGATGTCCTGAATGGACATTTCCACGAAATTTCGATCACGGTTAACGGGGGAAGGGGGGATTCCAGCCGCGGGCCACTGTTAACGGATAGTGGATGCTCCCAGGGACATCCGGACCTGACAGTTGCAGGTTGCAAGATCAGCCTTTATGATGTTGGATACGCATGATACGCGGCGTTATCGAAAACTTTCTCCAGCGCTTTGCCGCAGGATCCGGGACGTCCACACTCGTGGACGCGGCGTACTCGGGTCGTAACAGGCTCGTTGTCACGGAATCGCGCGGCGGGGCAACCCCCGCATTGCTGTCGATCCTTGCCCGCAAGACACAGCGTCCACTGCTGGTTGTAACCAGTTCGATCGATCGGGCCGAATCCCTTACCGACGGGCTGAGGTTCTTTCATGGCGATCCCCTGATCTTCCCCGCCTACGATACCTTGGCGTTCGAGGTTCAGGAACCGGTCCTGCATATTCTTGCCGCACGAAACGAGGTCATGGGCCGCCTTGTTGCTGTCGATGACCCCCCCCCCTTTGTCATTGTTGCACCGATCGACTCACTGTTTTACCGCGTCCTGCCGATTGAGATCCTGAAAGACCAGTTCCTGAAAATCCGCTGGGGTGAACCGCTCGATACCGGCTGGCTCGCCGGGCGTCTGGTAGAGATCGGTTTTCGGCGCGAAAGCCTAGCCGAGAGCCCCGGGGAATTTGCGATCCGCGGATCTATCGTCGATATCTATCCACCCAACTCCGGGGATCCCTGGCGGCTTGACTTGCTTGGGGAGGAAATTGAACAAATCCGCAGATATGATCCGGTCACCCAACGTTCGTATCCCCTGAAATCCGAGATCGAGGACATTGGAATCCATGCAAATCAATGTCATGTGCCCGCTATCCAACATCTCCAACAAGGCGGAAGCCTGGTTCCGGTCCTTGAGCTGATGCCCGATAATACATGCATCATCATCGATGGACCCTCCAGAATCGAGCAGCGACTGATACATTTTCACGACATGGCAACACGCCACTGGCAGGAGATTCAGTCTCATCGGGAGAATGAAGTCCCGAGTCCCTTTGTCACGGGCAACCTGCTTCCCCATCAATGGATTCTTGGGGACACACAACTACAAGACGCACTTGATAAATTCATGCGGATCCAGCTTGCGGACCTGTCCCTTGATCCGAACAAGAATCATGAAAATGGGATTGCCCCATCACCCGATGATGATCCAAACGATAACGCCATTTACCCAATTGCAACACAGTCATTCGATTCAATCCCATCAAGGTTTGATGAATACATTGAACTTTTCATGTCCCGTCTGAAACGCGGACATTGGATCATCATCGTTTGCGACAATAACGGCCAAGCCATGCGACTCGATGAGTTACTGCGTGAGAATGGGGTTCCGGCAGCACCAACAACTCCCGATATTCTTTCCAACGGTATTCAACCCTTGCTACCACGAAACGCATGCGATCCATGTCCGCAGGTCCTTCTGACCGTCGGTGAGTTGCATGAGGGATTTCATTGTCCGGCGGCCGGGGTCTTTATCGTCACCGACCGTGAAATGTTTGGGAGGTATAAGCGCCGCCACGTTTATCGCAAGGCTTACCGGGGCAAGCGCATCGCCGACCCAACCGAGATCAATCGCAATGATTACGTTGTTCACATGGAACATGGGGTCGGCAGGTTCCTCGGCATCCGTCGACAGGAAGTGGATGACAGACAGATCGAGTTCCTTGAAATTGAATACCAGAACAATGACAAGCTTCTTGTACCGGTCGAGAAGGTCCACATGGTCCAGAAGTATGCATCCGTCGAAGGCAAGGAGCCTGAGCTCGATCGAATGGGCAGCAAAAAATGGTCGCGCCGCCGGAAGAAATCAATTGAGGCCGTCCGTAAACTTGCCGGTGAACTCCTGGGAATTTACGCCCGCCGTGAAGCAGCCAGGGGTTATGCCTACGGGCACGACACCGTGTGGCAGAAGGAGTTTGAGGCATCATTCATATACCAGGAAACCCCGGATCAGCAAGAATCCATCGATTGTGTCAAGGATGACATGATGAAGGACCGCCCCATGGACCGGCTGGTCTGCGGCGATGTCGGTTATGGAAAAACAGAGGTTGCGATTCGCGCTGCCTTCAAGGCACTGGTTGAACACAAGCAGGTGGTTGTGCTTGCACCGACCACCCTGCTGGCCCAGCAGCACTACAAAACCTTCACCGAAAGATTTGCGGACTACCCATTCCGATCGGCCATGCTAAGCCGATTCAAAACCACCAAACAACAGCGTGAAATCATTGCTCAACTCAAGGATGGAGAAATTGACATCGTAATCGGCACCCACCGAATTCTGTCACGGGATGTACAATTCAGGGATCTCGGACTTCTGATCGTCGATGAGGAGCAGCGTTTTGGCGTGACGCAGAAGGAGAAAATTAGAAATCTGCGCGCGGACATCGACATCCTGACTCTAACCGCGACCCCAATTCCCCGAACACTTTACATGGCCCTGTCTGGGCTACGCGACCTAAGCATCATTCATACCCCCCCGGCCAATCGGCATCCCATCCGTACCCGCACCATCCACTGGAACAGGGACCTGGTTGAGGAGGCGCTGCTTCGTGAATTGAACCGCAACGGCCAGGTCTTCTTCGTTCATAACCGCATTGAGACGATCGAGGATATTACACAAACCATCAAGGAGATTGCCCCCAACGCCAGAGTTATTCTTGCACACGGGAAAATGGAGGAATCACGTCTTGAAAAGATTATGATCGATTTCATTGGGGGCAGACATGATATTCTGGTATCCACAACCATCATCGAGAATGGAATTGATATTCCCAATGTCAATACGATCATCATCAACCGCGCCGATACATTTGGCTTGGCCCAACTCTACCAACTCCGTGGGAGGGTGGGCCGTGACGTCAGGCAGGCCTACGCATACCTGATCCTCCCCCCGGGACAGGCAATCACTTCGCAGGCAGTCAAGCGCTTGGAAGCCCTAGAAGAATTCACAGAACTGGGTGTCGGCTTCTCAATCGCAATGCGGGACATGGAAATCCGAGGAACAGGAAACATCCTAGGCCGTGAACAGCACGGGACAATCACGGACATCGGTTATGAACTTTATTGTCAACTCCTTGAGGAGGCTGTACAGGAACTCAAAGGTATGCCGGTCCGCGACTTATTATGGCCGGCCGATTTCAAGTGGCCATCGGAACAGTTCCTGCCCGAGGAATACATCCCGGTAGAGTCCCAGCGAATTCGGTTTTACAAGCAGATCGCGGACGCTTGCACACGGGGTGACCTGGAGATGGTAATCGATGAACTAGCCGACCGTTACGGCCCTCCCCCCGAACCGGCTGCAAACCTGACCAATGCCGCGCGGGTTCGCATCGCGGTGTCACCATGGCGAATCGACCGTATTCGATTTTTTCCGGATGGATCAGTGCGCCTGAGCGTCCCGAAACACGGAACCGAGTTGGCGACCGCACTGACCGAGGCGTCCGAGGCGGCAGGTACGGTTTTCCGGTCGCTGAGAAAACAGGGTCAGCAAATCCGGCTGATCGTGCGCGACCCGGACGATACAACCGCGGAACAGGTACTGGCAGCATTGGCTGATTATCTCGAAGTGCTGCCTACGTTCGAGCCAGTGTCAGAGGTCACCGTCACCACAACATTGGAATCCTGACAATACCCGGGTGTAACCTGACGTTTCGGTTACATTAAAAACCCCGATCCGCCGATCCTGCAATGGGGAATTGGGCATCATTGAGATCTGGCTTCAGAAGCCATCCGGTGACGGTGAGAATCATCCAAAATAGCTCGTGATTCCAAGGAATCTTCCGCTATCAGGCATCATTCGGAGCCCGATGATCCGGAATGGTGTATACCTGTTGATCGGCCAGAGAGAGACAGGCGAAGGCGACCCTTTTATTCCGTATAATCTTCACAGAATACCCTCCCGCTTGAGTTCTTCACGAATACGGGGGGAGATCTTCCGACCCATGTAAAAATTAGGTTCATCCCCTGAACGGCCGGCTGCATCAACATGTCGCCTACGAAATCGCTGCTTCATGTTGAGAATCAACCGGCGTAACGTGCTCTCCATCCCGTAGAATAACCTGACCAAAGCACCCTCCTTCGACATCACCGCATCCGGGTTGCCGCCGTTAATCCCGAAGTTGACAAAACAAGTGCGGCACTCAAGGGGTGGCAACGAGCTCTCAATCCTCAACCTGAACAGGCGGTACCTCACGCCGTTCCAGATCTCCATGAAACCCTTCCGTCGCAAGTCCCCCATCACCCTTCCGCTGACACAACAGGGAACGACCTCACCGTTGGTACGGATGTAGGGTTCGCGCCATGGGCTGGCACAGCGCTGGACAAACCGCCCTGGCGCCGGGAGCAGTCTGTAACGTTTCCGGGGCCTAGTCTGGTCTCCCGGGGTCCGATAGGGCAGCGGCGCCGTGAAACCAATACCCAGTTCCTCCGCCAAACCCCGGGCCTGCTCGAGATACCGGTTCGCCTTCTCCGGCTCATGGATCAGTGAAGAATCATCGTACTCATTCGAATTAAACGCATAATCTGCAACATTGACATATGACATTCCATAGTGATGTGCAATTCGAACCACATCAGGTAACTCGTGAATATTCTGGCGGACCGCCACGAAGTTGAATGAAAAGCGTGCATATTTCTCGGAAAGGTGAATATCCCTGAGCTTTCTGATCATTGCAAGCTTATCCATGATCCTATCAAAACTTGCGCCTGCTCGGATGGAT
>CAYYNQ010000037.1:0-11832 GCA_964473105.1 uncultured Candidatus Sumerlaeota bacterium
CCCCCCCTCCCCCTCCGCCGCCTTCTCCCCCCCCCCCCCACTCCCGTCCTGCGGCTCCTCCCCCCACTGCACCGGGCTCCTCGGTTCCTTCGGCCTCTACGGCACGGCTAGCGGCACGTTCACCAACTGCACCGGGGGTAATTATTCCTTCGGCTACAGCGGCACAGCAACCGGAGGCAAGTTCTATTTCTGCTCCGGTGGCTCAGACAGTTTCACAACAAGCGGCAGCCCCACGGTCATCCATTGCATCCAAGACGGCGTAGCCTATCCGTAAGCACTGATGCCGACCTGCAGCATCATCAACGGGTGGGATGTATCCTGAAAGTCCAATCATCCGGAAAACCCATGATCAAGAAACATCTGGCGAAGATTTGTGCGGGTCTGCTGATCCCATGGGCGGCCATGTTCCAGGTTGATGCAGGCGGGATCCAACTTGCAGGCCGGGACCCGGGGCCGGGAGCCCTTCGGGCCCGGTCGCTGACCGATGGTAGCCTGGCGCTTGAAAGCGTGATTTCAGTCGGCAGCCTGACCCAACCGACCTGCATGGCTTTTCTCGATGTGAATGATATCCTGGTCGGCCAGAAAATTGATGGCCAGGTCAGGCGCATCCAGGGTGAAACCGTGACCGGCCCGGTCCTCGACCTGGACGTCTCGGCCATCGGCGAACAGGGCCTGCTGGGCATGGCGCTCGATCCCCTGTTTGCAACCAACAACCTTGTCTATCTGTTTTACACGAAGTCCGCGACAGGAAGCGACAGCGGGGTCGCCCTCAACAATCGCATCAGCCGTTTCACCTGGGACGGGAACACCCTCGGCAATGAACAACTCCTGGTGACCCTTCCGTCCACCCCATCCCCCAATCACAACGGGGGCGTGATTGCGTTCGGCCCGCCGACAGCGGCACCGGTCGACCGGAAACTGTTTGCAGTCGTGGGTGACCTGGCACGTGATAACCAGACCGAGAACTGGGCCACCGGCGGCGCCCCGGATGATACCGGCGTGATTATCCGCATCAACCCCGACGGAACCACTCCGTCGGGGACAGACAAGGGGCCCTTCCTGGACGTGGCCGGGGGCAATCCCTCCCTCGAGAGAATGTTTGCCTATGGTATTCGCAACAGTTTCGGGATCGGTTTCGACCCGGTCACCGGTGCCCTGTGGCAAACCGAGAACGGCTGGATGGACTGGGATGAAATCAATCTCTGCGAACCTGCCTTCAACAGCGGCTGGCAGGACCAGATGGGCCCGACCGGCTTCCCCGAGGTGGACGAACCGGCTCCCGGCAAGGTGCAGTTCAGCGGGGTCGGGACCTATGCCGATCCTGTATTCAGCTGGCGCCAGTCGGTATCCCCGACATCGATCCATTTCCTGACTTCCACCGCGCTGGGTGCGGGATACCAGTTCGACTGTTTCGTCGCCGACCATAACAATGGCAACCTCTACCGGTTCGAGCCCAACGGAAATCGTGACGGGCTTGCCCTGACGGGCGGCCTGTCGGATAACGTCATGGATACCACTGCGGGCGACACCAATGCTGATATCCTGTTCGGTTCCGGATTCGGGATCATCACGGATATCGAAACCGGCCCCGGGGGGGCGCTCCATGTCCTTTCATTCTCATTCGGGCAGATCTACAGGATCTTCGACCCGGGCGTGATCCCTGTCGGGTTATCGGAGTTCACGCTTGAATGATCCGTGAAGGGGCGCCCTGGTTCCGGTCCGACATGAGACCCCGGGAAAGGACGACCCGGCTGAAACTTATTTCAACCGTTCGCAGGCCGTTCGTGACAGGAAACGGGCCGCTCACCAGCAGGGAGACACAATGCAGATTTATGTTGATGCTGACGCACTGCCCACGCTGATCAAGGACGTCCTTGTGCGGGCAGCCGAACGCCTGCGAATCCAGGTGACCTTCGTTGCCAACCAATACCTGAAGGTTCCGGAATCGGGATATATCGAAAGCATCGAGGTTCCCGGGGGTCCTGACATCGCTGATGATAAAATCACCGAATGGGTCCGTTCCGGCGACCTGGTGATCACTGCCGATATCCCCCTCGCCGACCGCGTCATCGGGAAGGGCGCGCTGGCGCTGGATCCCCGCGGCGGGACCTACACCGCATCCAACATCAAGGAACGCCTGGCCACCCGCAACCTGCTGGACGATCTTCGCAACGATGGCAGCATCAACATGGCCGGCGGTGGACCACCCCCCTTCCACAAGAAGAACATCCACCGGTTTGCCAGCCAGCTCGAGAGCATTCTGGCAAAACATGCCTGAGATATTCCCGATCATGGCCACGGAACATGACGGTCATCACCGGCGGGTCCTGAACGTAATGCTTCAGCAGGAACTTCTAGGCGGGGACGGCAGGATGTATCGGGCCTGGCAGGAAGCCCGGTGACCCTCGGGTTTCACCTCAGGCTCAGCTGAGCTCCACCGCCAAGGTTCAACATAATCACCCGGGAACACTTTCCCGGGACCTGGGGCCCGGGCCTCGGGTGGCCGTGTTTTACCTTCCCGTCAACACTGCCGTTTGTCATCCGCGGCAAGCCCCAAGGGCTGCTTGATTCCGTCGTGCGTTTAGGCCACAATACGCCCACGGGCAATGAGCAGATGTGTCCCGGCTGGGCACTCCATCGAATGTCATTGGCGCCCCGGGATCAAGGAGGCCGATCTTGACCGGGGTCATGGATGGTCTCGGTGCTGCAAATCACGGGCCATATATTTACCGGGCTGGCTGGAAACATCTTTCGGCAGAAACCCAAGGAGGCCATTGCATATGAAACGACGCGATTTCGTGAGAATGGCGGCCGGGACAGCCGCTGTCTCATCCCTGCCCACCGGGATTATCCAAGCCGCATCCCACGGGGGAGCATCCCACCGGCCGAACATATTCATGATCCTCACCGACGACACGCCCCAACGGGACCACGGCTGTTACGGAAACCGGCACGTGAGGACCCCCAACATTGATCGTTTCGCATCCGAAGGCATGATCTTCAACAATGTGTTTACACCGGCACCGATGTGCGGACCCAGCCGGGCAGCGATCTGGACCGGGCTGAATCCGATCCGTAACGGCGCGCACCCCAACCACAGTTCCTGCAAACCCGGGACGAAAAGTCTTGCCCATTACATGCAATCGCTTGGATACCGCGTCATCATGCTCGGCAAACAACACATCAAGCCCAGGGAAAGTTTTCCATTCGAGTACCGGGACCTGACGCTGGGTTATGATAAACATGGAAAAGATATCGAGGAGATCCTTGCCGACCCCGGGGACAAACCGTTATGTGTCCTCATGTGTCACTTTGAAACCCACTGGGATTTCAGAAGGGGGGTTGGCACATACAATTATCATCCTGATGACGTCGAGATCCCGCCTTATCTTGTGGACACACCCGAAACGAGGGCACAGCGAGCGCGGTATTATTCGGAAATTGAATACATGGACAACGCGGTGGGTGAAGTCCTGGGACTGCTGGAAAGAACAGGCATGGTGGACAATACATTGTGCATCTATGCCTCGGACCACGGCTCCCACTGGCCGCATGAGAAGTGGAATTTATACGATGCGGGCATCAACGTGCCCTTTGTCGCGAGGTGGCCGGGCAGGATCAAGCCGGGAACCGTCAGTGATGCGCTGGTCAGTTTTGTGGATATTGTCCCGACTTTTATCGACATTGCCGGCGGTGATGTCGGGCGGGTTGTTGCCGATTGCGGTGGCGAACCGCTGGATGGAAAGAGTTTTCGGCCCGTGCTGCTGGGCGAGGCCGACGAGATCCAGCAGGAGATCTATGCCGTGATGACCTTTGGCGTGATGACCGCGTATCCGATGCGGGCGATCCGCACCAAGACGCATAAATACATCTGGAACATCGACTCCCATTTTGAATACCCCGATTACTGGGCGACCAACCTGCCGCCGACCCAGCAGGAATGGGTTGTCTGGAGGTCATGGCTGAAGAAAGCGGAGACTGCCCCGGTCGCAGTCGAGCGCATTCGAAACAACCTCTACCGTCCTCCGGTTGAACTTTATGACCTGCGGACAGACCCCGATGAACTGCATAATCTCGCCGAGGATCCGGCAAACAGGGACCTGATGACGAACCTGCGCAAAAAACTCGATGCCTGGATGGCCCGGCAGGGAGACGATGGTTCATCGTCCTATCACCTGGAGGACGACGTGGAGGCGAAGCATCTCGACAGCGTCTGGGCCCGAAAGGAGGAGGTGAATGTGGGCATGAAATCCGTGGAACCCGGCCTCACCTTCTGGGATAAGACCCGCGTGGACCTGAGCAGTCGTGTCTGGACAGCGGACATTCACTATACGCTGGATGGCTCGGACCCAACACGGGATTCAACACTGTTCTCCAGACCTTTCGATGTGGATCCCCCCGTGATCATCAAGGCCCGGGGTTTCTGGGACGGGGGAGAAACTCCGGTCAAGACGATCGACTTCAGGGAACTCGGTTTCAAATTTCATTATGACGACTGGTATAAACCGCTGCATCATGACTGACAGGGCGAAAGCAATACATTAAGAATAACCGGGCATCAATGGCGGACGAAGGATCGAGTGCCTGACCCCTCCGGATCCTGAGCATGACCAGAAGTTCCGGGATAATTACTGAAACCCTTGTTATAGAGTACTTTCCATCTGAACCATTGAAGTCCATACCGCTTTTGGATCGGTAATTTCAACGTCTCGGCAACAATTCCCCATGACATTTTTCAGGGACATGACCGACATATAAATTTGCAAGAACGCCATGATCCGGGGCACAATCCGGATCATAACCACTTGATATGAGCTTTCCCGGACAGCCCGGGCTCGGAATCTCCGGCCCATTGGGTTTTGCCCGGAAATGAATCTTGGTTCGTGATGATCAACTTTTTCGAAGGGAGATGAGCGAAGATGAAGAATTTATCCTTATTGATGGCAGCTTTCCTGTGGATGGGCGGAATCGCCACCGCGGAGGATCCCACCGCCCCCGGCGGCGGCGCATATATCCTGTTGGATGACTTTGACGGCCCGCCCACCAGCAGCGCAGGCGGGGACTTCTGGGGAGGCTCCTGCGGAAATGCCGAATGTGGCAGGGGGACCATCGAATACGTCCGTGGCGGGGCTGTGCCGGCCGTGGACCACGACGGTCGGTGGGAGCATTGGTCGGCTTGTTGCAGCCCGGCAGGCGGCAGCGGCTCTGAGGTCAATAAAGACGGGAACGGTAATCTCACGATGCAAATGGTTTCTGGAAGCCCGGCTAATACTCTTGGGATCTTCCGGAGTTACATCGATACCCGGAACAACCCCCAAACCACCGACAACAGCCACACCTACACGGTGATCTGCAACCTGACGATGCCCGGCAGCGGAGGCATATTCCTCGGATTCACGACTCCCCTCGGCAACGGTGGCTATGCGAAAGGTATCAAGATGATCGACGGTTCAATCTACTGGGCCAACTCATCAGATCCGGGGGTATGGGACAGTAACACGGGGAATACGGACACCGGCGCGACCTATACGCCCGGGACCCCGATTGGCGTGGCTTTCCATATCGAGACGGACGGCACCGTGACAATCCACACGTCCAGTCCACCCAGCAAGGATCCCACGACCGGGTGGACCGATGTCCCCAATAATCCCACTGATCCCTATGTGCACACGACGGAGTCATTCGCATTCCATACCCTCGCGGCTGCAAGTGACGTGGCCAATGATCTGTGCGTGGTGGACTTCGTCGGCTGGATTGAAGACTCGCCCATGCCAGCCGTTCCTGTTGAGTTGAGTGAATTCAGCATGGAATAAAAACGGGATGCTCCCGGCCTTCACCAAAATCCGTGTTTCCTGAAATTACCGGATTTCCGGGTGGCTCCTGTCAACCGGAATGGAAAGAAACCCCGGCTGCCTTGGCGGCTGGGGATTTTTTTGTTCCGAACCATCACATGACGGATTGCCTGGCCCGATCGGCCTTGAAAACACCCGCAACAGCAGACAGCACAGGGGGATTGGCTAGACACTCTGATGAGAAATCTTTCACATGGCCCTCAAATGAGAGACCACAAGATCCTGAGGCACACCTGAAACGGGAAATCACACCTGTAGCCGGATATTCAAGCCCGGGTAGGTCACGATCGGTCAATCCAACACAGCCTGTCAATGAACCATAGACCCCAACATTATGAAGGATAACGTGCGAACCCCCCCAAGGTCGGGAACATAACCCGGCCCGGTCGTAATCGGGGCACAAAACTACCTGTCCCCGACGGTTTCCCCGGACCGGTCAACCGTGGAGCCGCCCGTCCTGCCGCGCATCAAGGTGTTCCGATGCACACGCGCCACGTCGCCCATATAACCCCGGCCATCCGCATATTTTTCAGCCTGTGCAATATGCCGGGTCTCCCGGTCGTTATCACCGCTGACCATAAACCAAAGGGCAAGATAAAGGTGACCATAAAACAGCTGCCGATCAAGGGTCTCCCGGTCAACCTCCCCTCCCCTTGCCTTCTCCATGACCTTCTCAGGCGTGGACTTCCCCGCAAACAGGGCCTGAACCTCCATCATGGGGACGCGCTGATCACCACTGATCGCGATCAGTGATGCACGGGCCTCGCTGATATCCGTTGCACGGGCCTTACAGAGGAAATGCCATACCGCGTTCTCGACATCCTGGCTGTTGACCGTCTGGTGACGTTCAAACTGTTGATACCCCTTTTCATACTCCCCCGCATAATAATAGGAGATCCCCCGCTGCCAATGATAAGCATCCTCGGCCGGTCGAAGCTCCAGACGGGCATCAAAATCGGCCACGGACTCCCTGAATTTTCCCAGTTTAAAATGACACTCCCCACGTGCCTGAAATGTCTCGGCACGCAGTTTGTCATCCGGATTGAGTTCTAGGACCCTCGAGTAATCGGCGACCGCCTCCCCGTTCATCCGCAGCTCACGATGGACCTGACCCCTGAAATGGTATGCGCGGGGGTTTCCCGGGTCTGCAGCAATTACGTCCCCCACAAGCTGCAATGCCTTTTCATTCTCACCTGCGGCCATCAACCGGACAACCTGCGTCATCATGACTTCCCCCCCGATTTCCCCAGCAGAACTCGCTCCTGAAAAAAACTGCAGGAGGATCACGGGCAGGACGGTACGCATCATCTTCATAGCCAAAGTCTCCAAATCATGAAATCGGGCCCGAAACCTCAAAACAGGGTCGGAATACATCGTGATTCCACACCCCGCCGGGGTCATTGTTTTCCGGGCAAAGAAATTGAAAACGAATCGCAAAGGCTCATGCAGACTGGGGCAACCATCATCCCCTGCCTGGAGCCGGAACCCGGTGACAATCTAGAAAAGCCCGACCACTTCACCCCTGTCATTGATATCAATTTTCTCGGCGGCAGGGGCCTTCGGCAAACCCGGCATCGTCATGATCTCACCCGTCAGAACCACGACAAAACCCGCGCCCGCCGAAACACGAACATCACGGATCGGGACGCTGAAATTATCCGGAGCACCCCGCAGGCCCGGGTCCGTCGACAACGAATACTGGGTCTTGGCCATGCAGACCGGCAGATTCCCGTAACCTTCATCCTGCAGGCGCTTGAATTTGGCGCGAAGCCTCTGGTCACCCATGATATCCTTCGCGCCGTAGATCTTCTGTGCCACCGTGCGCACCTTTTCCCAAAGGCTCATCTCATCGGGATACAATAGCCGGAGATCAGCACTTGTCGACTCGGCAGCCTTCACGACCGTCAGCGCCAGGTTCTCGGCGCCCGCCCCTCCATCCGCCCAGTGGCTGCTTGGAACAATCTCAGCGCCCAGTCGTGAGCACTTCTCACGGATCAGGTTGACCTCGGATGACGTGTCGGCAATGAATGAATTGAGCGCGACCACGACCGGGATCCCGTAAAGCTGGAGGTTTTCGATATGCCTCCTGAGGTTATCAAGACCCTTTTCCAACGCGGAATCATCAGGCTTTGTCAACTCCTTGAGATCGGCGCCGCCGTGATATTTGAGGGCCCGAACCGTGGCGACGATCACCGTCACATCGGGGCACAACCCCGCCTGCCGGCACTTGATGTCCAGGAATTTTTCCGCGCCCAGATCCGCGCCGAATCCCGCCTCAGTCACGGTATAATCAGACATCGCCATCGCCATCTTCGTCGCGATCACCGAGTTGCATCCGTGCGCAATGTTCGCGAAAGGACCTCCATGGATGATTGCGGGATTGTTTTCAAGGGTCTGGACAAGGTTTGGCTTGAGCGCATCCTTCAATAGCACCGCCATCGCACCCTCAATCTTGAGGTCTGATGCCGTGACCGGCTTTCGTGCGCGTGTGTGACCGACCACGATCCTGCCCAACCGCTCCTTCAACTCCGTCATCGACTCGGACAGACAGAAAATCGCCATGACCTCGGATGCAACCGTGATGTCATAACCGGATTCCCGCGGCACCGAGTTGGCAATACCGCCCAGACCGATTACGATATTTCGCAGCGAGCGGTCGTTCAGGTCGACTACCCTGCGGTAGGCGATCCGTCTTGGGTCGATCCCCAGTGCATTCCCCTGATGTATATGGTTGTCGAGTACGGCGGCAAGCAGGTTGTGGGCACAACCGATCGCATGCAGATCACCCGTGAAGTGAAGGTTGATGTCCTCCATCGGCACAACCTGGGCATACCCGCCTCCGGCGGCGCCCCCCTTCATCCCGAAACATGGCCCGAGTGAGGGCTCCCGTAGGCAAACCGTCGATTTTTTCCCGATCCGGTTCAAACCGTCACTCAACCCGACCGAAGTCGTCGTCTTGCCTTCACCGGGCGGAGTCGGGCTGATCGCGGTCACCAGCACCAGCCTGCCCCGGGGCTTTTCCCGCGACTGCTGGAAATATTCCAGCGACAACTTCGCCTTGGTCCTTCCGTATGGTTCATAATGTTCCGCTGGCACACCGAGCTTCTCGGCGATCTCCTGGATCGGAAGCATCTTTGCCTCGCGGGCAATCTCAAGGTCACTCTTGCAGGATCCGGACATGAACTTTTGACTCCTCAGACTCATATCAACACCCCCTTCTCCAGGGGCTGATATTTTTAACTTTAAGGCATCTTCATGAAGATGACATGGTCCAGACTATTCCATGTCGGTAAAAGTGCAACGAGAATTCGACTGATATATAATACTATTTTGATATTATTTGCCTAATATAGGACTTATTTGGCTCAAAATACCGGGCATGAGCGATAACCGGGGGGATCCGCCAATGCCTACGATCAGGAACGTAGACTGACCGGTATCAGGACCGTGAATATGGTACGGCCAGGCATGGATGAAACCTGAATCCTCCCACCATGATCTGAAACTATTTTCTTCACGACAGTCAGGCCCAAACCACTCCCGCTGTAACCCTTTGTCGTGAAAAAAGGATTGAAAACCGTCTCCTGGATTTCAGTTGGAATACCCGGCCCATTGTCGATAATTTCGAACACAATGTTCCTGTCGGGATCCTGGGTCACTCCTATACCAACCCTGCCCGAATCGGTTTCTTGAACCGCGTCAATGGCATTCGTGACAAGGTTCAGCAGCATGTCCTTGATTGCAGGTGCATCACAGGTCAGGTGAGGGAGGTCAGTAATCGGTTCCACATCGAATCGTGTCCCGGGTGACTTTATCCTCATTTCACAAAGCCCATAAACATCCTCGACAATCTCCCTGATGGAATGAGGTGACAAAGTCGGACTGGATTCACCGGAAACCGCCAGCAAATCCTAGGAAAGCTTGTAGATGTCATCGACAGAATGGCTGAATATCCCCCACGCCTTGTCCACATCCCCAGTGGTTTCTACCGTTCGAAAATGATCCTCGAGAACCTTGAAACTCGAGATGATGTGTTGGGAAATGTTCTTGATGTAGTGAGAGATTGAGGCCGTTGCCTCCCCGACCACCGCCAGTCTCTCATTTCGCCTGACCCGTTCGGCTAACTTCATGCGTTCTATGGAATAGTGGATGATGCGTCCCAGGCTGAAAGACGAAAGTTCGGACTTCGACAAATAATCACTTGCGCCCCTCTTGATGGCCTCAAGACCCAATTCAACATCATCCTGGCCCGTCATGAGGATAAGGGGGCATTCATAACCCTGTCGGCGTGCGAAATCGATCAACTCCAAGCCATCCCTGGCCCCGAGACGGTGGTCAATCAGACAGGCATGATGAAGCTGGAGCTTGATTTCCTCCACCGCCCTGTCATAGGAGGAAACCCAGTCAACTTCGAATCTCGTGATACCGGCCCCGGTCAAGTGTGACTCGATGAGAACAAAGTCCCTCTCGTCATCCTCGACCACCAATACCTTAGTTGTAGCATTACCCTTTGGGTCGGGTTGGGATGCGTTATCATCCAAAAAACTTAACCAATTCAGAGGCCCGAGCGCCCTGAGTCAAGACAGGCTAAAATCAGGCCTCCAGTATCAATAAAACAGATAAATTGGGACAGCGGCCAGTATCAACTTCGAGCGCGTTCAGAGTCAAGAATAATAACCCCGCACTCAATTTTCAGATCTCCGGGAACATCCCCAGGCTGGGCTGCATTCCTGACATGCGGTCACAATCTGCTCTGGGCATGCCTCGCTGTTCGTCTTTATCCGCCCCGTTATTTCCGCAGATCATAACAAATCAGGCGGGGACCGGTTCCAGTCACCTGATCGGGGGTATTCTGCATGACATAGACAAGGCCCCTGGATAGGACCGGTACATTCCAGGTCTCCTGGGCCATGAACAAGGGAGCCCGTATCATCTCGCGGTAGCCACGCGGGGAAAGATCCAGCCATGCAAGGGTCCCCGATTCCCCGAGGCACAGAAAGTGACCGTCGGCCCAAAGCAGGGAACCCCTGAAAAATCCTTGGGTAATGGCCCGTTTTGCTCCATTGATCTCCACCTCCTCATTCCACCTTGCATCTTTCCTCCAAACCGACTTGCCGGTCCTGATATCCAGACAGACAAGTTCAGAGGTATGCGAGTGCCGCCCGTCGAACCCGTAGAGATAACCATTCCTGTGGATGGATGTATTCCAGTGTGTACCCAATTCATCCGTGATCCAGATTTTGTGCATCTCCCCCCCCGGATCCACACGCAGGAGCAGACCCCCCGTCCCGTAACTGGCCGAGACAAACACACGGTCGCCCATCACGGTCGGGTTTGCTGCATTGACCGATTCATAGCTATTGCTGCGCCAGGGATATCTCGACAACAACCGGCCCGTTGCCGGGTCGATACACAGAAGTCCTCCGATGGGCGGCTTACTCTCCCCCCCTGCAAAAACCAGCAGTCTCTTCATTCCGTGCATGTATGCCGAGACCGGCGTCGCATAACTGGTGCCCCACTGTTTCCCCGTCCCCCAAGCCAGCCGGCCCGATGTTTTGTCTAACGCCACAACGCATGGCCCCCCCGGTACGCCAAGGTTGATTATCAGGTTTGTACCATCTGCGACCGGGGAGGTCGCCCATCCGAAGAAACCCTGGGGAACCCTGAATTCATCGGCCAGGTTCCTGGACCAGCGGGGCTGGCCGGTTGCAATATCAAGACAATTCAGCCGTCCCTCTGCACCAAGCGCATAGACATATCCCCCCTCGATAACTGGGCTGGCACGGGGGCCTTTTCCATACCCGAAACGATCGCGGTAATCCGTTGGGTATTGAAAACTCCAGTAAAGCCTCCCGGACTCCGGATGAAGGCATTCGATCTTCTCAGTATCCCCCTCGCGATGGATGAACACCAGACGCGACCCGGCGATCGAGGGCGTGGCATAGCCTTCACCCTTGTCGAGTTCCCAGACAACAACAGG
>CAYYNQ010000038.1:0-72102 GCA_964473105.1 uncultured Candidatus Sumerlaeota bacterium
GGGGGGCCCGGCGCGGTTCCTCCGGGGGGGTTCCAACCTTTCCGGTGGCGCCCGTGAGGATGGGCTTGGCCAGGACCTGCGACCCCCCCCCCCATTCCTGTCGCAAACGCCACCGTAAAGCGTCTTAGAACGTTCCCAACGGGACCAGTTCATTGCTCATGTATCGCATGACGGTTCGCATGGGCGCCCGGTCACCACTGAGGTGACCGCGTTCATAAATCCGGTAGGCATGATCCGGGACCACGTGATCCTCAGGGGTGTCAATCTTCATGACCGTATTGCCCCTGAAATGCACGGCGTAGGACTTGTTGTTGATGACATAATGATCGACCGTATCCCGGATTGGAAACTCAAGCGCCACCCGGTCGCCCTTTTTGAGATGATAAATTATCATATAGCGTCCGGTCATCGGCGGATTGATGTCCCTTCCGTTCAGGGAAACCCGCACATCATCCTCGTCAACCCAGCGGGGGATCCGTACCATGGCTGTCCGGGCCTGCCTGTTGTGCAGTTCGACCCTGCCCTCGTAGGGGAGGTGACTGGCGACATCCATCCATGGTGAAACCCGGTTCAGGAACATGTTCACCGTTGCGATCCCACGGTCGAACCTTGTGATTCCATGCCAGGCGTAATAGATGGCCTGTCCGCCGTTGGCTGTGCAGCAACCGGGCATGTCGTTCCACAGGTGTGTCAGGGTGCCGTTCACGAAACCGCCGTTGAAGCGCTTGAGGTTTTCATGCCCCTCGGTGTCTTTTTCAACGCCTGATACCAGCCTGAATTTCTCAAGGTCGGTCACCTGCTGGGCCAGCAGGGTGTTGCGGACGACACTCTCGACATCATCCCAGTAGTCGCCGAGGCCCGCATCGGTCATCAGGACTGCGAGGCAGGCGGTATCGGCCAGCGCGCAGGGTTCGGTCACTTCCAGCAGGTTGGCGGGTCGGTTGAACCGGACAGGGTAGGACCAGGCCGGGAACCACCCGATACGGGCGATTCCATTCTGCAGGGCGTGATTGTAGCCCTCCCTTACAATCTGCCGCAGCTTGTCGTCGTCGGTGGCCTCGGCGATGGTCAGCAGTCCCATCAGCGCCTGGGTGCCGTTGTGGAAGTGCCCGCTCCATACACCATGCTCATGTCCCGGGAATCCCGACTCCCCGGTATCATCCCACATCGCGGGTTTCATCACGAACTTGAGGATTTTTCTTGCGATGTCCAGTGACTGGAGGTCGCCGGTCCGCTGATAATGTTTGACCAGCGCACTCATGCAGCGAATCTGGTCGCTTTTGGCCGCTCCCTCGAGGCCCTGCGCATCAGACTTGGGTTCATCGGGGGGCGTGTAGGGAATGGGCACATCGCCCTGGTGATGCATGAAATGCCAGTCACCGTGTTTGTCGATGCCGCTTTGCATCGGGAAATAGGCCCTGTCCTCGACCTGTATCGCGGATGCACGGAGTCCTTTCGCCAGCTTGTCCATCCATTCAAGCCATCCGGGGTTCTTGTCCCGGGCATGGTAGTTCGTCATCGCAAAGTAGGTCAGTGCATTGATCTGGGGATAGGATGTCCCTTTGGGCGGGCCCGATCCGTCAAACGGGTAGTACATCTGGCCGTTTGGCCGGATCTCCTTTTTCATGGTTTCGAGCATCTGCAGTTCGATCCGTGCATTTTGTTCACTGCCGCTCATCGCGCGCAGGCCGGGCAGGGTCCGGGCATTCTTGGGCGTGATATTCCACGTCTTGGCATGAAGTTTGGGCGGGTTTTCCTTGAAGTTGAACCCCTGCCAGACCCCGTAGAATTCGTCGGGGTCAACGTTGCCGGTCAGGGCATTGATCGACAGGTCGGCCCGGTCGACAAGGTCGAGGGTGTCGGGCATCCTGACCTCTACCCATTCACCCGCCGGTACGACGCCCGAACGCAGCTCTGGGGTCTTGGGGTCATTCCCTGGCGCTGGGGTCATCCTGCTGCAGGCGGTCATGGACATCATCAGGGCGAGGGCTATGCATGTTTTTTTCATCATGGTATCCTTTATGTTCTTGTCGTGATCCTTTACAGGTTCCGGAATGTTTCAATTCCCTGGCGGACAGTCTGGTTGATGAGGGCGTATTCAGGGCCATAGGAGATAAAGGTGTGGCCTGCCGTCACAGCCTCCCGGACCATCTCTGGTGAAAACGTGTTCAGGCCCGTTGCAATGTTGTGCCTGCGGCCGATCTCGAGGGCCTTTTGCGTGGCGTCGCGCACTTCGGGGTGCTCGTTGTATTTCAATGGATGGAGGCCGTAGGACAGGCTGAGATCGCACTGTCCCATGACAAACGCATCGACTCCCGGAACCTGTGCGATTTCCTCGAGGTTATCGACGGCCTCTTTCGTTTCCAGGATGAACGCCACGATGATGTTGTCATTGATCTCTTCAAAGTATTCGGGGTTGTGCAGCGTATAGTGTGGCGCACGCAGGGGCCCGAATCCCCGATTTCCCACGGGGGGATAACGCGTGATATTGACGATCTGCTCGGCATCCTGCGCCGTCCGGATCATGGGCGCCACGACACCCCTGGCGCCGAGGTCTAGGGCCCGTTGGATGAAGTTCATGTCATTGTGGGGTACGCGGACCAGGGGCACGGTATGGGTCCCGCTCATCGCCATGATGCAGTGCTCGACTTCGGAGAGGTTCATCGAGTTGTGTTCCGTCTCGATGACAAGCCAGTCGAACCCGGCATGTGCCATCAGTCCGCTGACATGGGGGCTGGCCAGTCCCAGGAATGAACCGATGGTTGGTTCCCCGGCATTCATTTTTTCCCTTACACCATTTTCGAACATGAGACCGGGGTCGATCCTTTCCACGCTGAACTTGCGAAACGAAATGTCAGATTGGATTAACGTTTTCCTCGGACACAAGGTCAATCAATTTCTCGAGATCGACCGCATCCCGGGCGAATCGCCCGATCACGCGACCGTGACCGAGGACGATGAAATCATCCGCAATCTCGAGTGCGTGGCGGAAGTTATGCGTGATGAGGACGACAGCCTGGCCCCGGTCCCGTGCCGCACGGATGTGGTGCATGACCTTTCCGGCCTGCCGGACCGCCAGGGCCGAGGTCGGTTCATCGAGCATCAGGCAGGTCGACCCGAAATAAATCGCGCGCGCGATGGCCAGGGCCTGCCGTTCCCCACCCGATAGAGTCGATGCCGGCTCGTCCAGTCCACGGCCGAAACGCACCCCTAGGCCGATTAGTGCCTCACGGGTCTGTGCACGCGCCCTCCCGGCGTCAAACCAGCGGAAGGGGGCCGGCCCTTTCAGCGGCTCGTTGCCCAGTACGACGTTGCGGGTGATGGACATCATCGGGCAGACGGCCAGATCCTGGAAGACCGTGGCGATGCCACGCCGTCGCGCGTGTGACGGGTTCCTGAAAAGCACCGGTTCGCCGTTCATTCTCAATGTGCCCGAGTCCGGCTGCAGGACACCGCAAAGGATCTTGACGAGCGTGGATTTCCCGGCACCATTGTCACCGAGCAAGGCGAGGATTCTCCCGCCATGGATATCCACGGACACGTTGTCCAGTGACACGGTTGGGCCGAACTGTTTGTGGACCCTGTGTGCCTGCAACACGGGTGAATTCCTCAGGGGCATGCTCATTTCATGACCCCGTCGTCTCCCGGAACGAGCGTGTCGTTCCCGGGTCGTGTCATCTGTCGGGTGACCCGGTTGACAATCAGGTTGTTGACCAGGACGGCCCCGACCAGCATGACGCCGACGATGGTCTTGAACCAGAACCCGGGAACACCGATCAAGACCAGACCGACCTGGACCATCCCGAAGATCAGTGCGCCCATCATCGTCCCGATGACACTGCCGTAACCGCCGGTCAGCAGGGTGCCGCCGATCACGGAAATGGCGATGGCTGACAACTCCAAGCCTTCACCTCGGAGCGCATCGACGCTCTGGAAGCGTGCAACCTGCAGGACGCCGGTCAGTCCCCCCATCATCGACGCCAGCATGAACAGGAGAACGGTTGTTCGTGCGACGGGAATACCCAGGTTGTGCGCGGCATCACGATTCTGCCCGATGGCAAAGATCCAGTTCCCAGTCCGTGTCCGTACCAGGAACCATGTGGCACCCGCCACGGCCAGCAGGAACCAGAGCAGGGACATCGGGAAGCCCCACAGCAGGGGCCCGGTCAACATGTTGCTGACCCCGTCACCGATCTCGACTGATGAAGGAAATCCGCTTGTTCCGGCTGTCAGCAATCCTCGGTAAATCATCATCGTCCCAAGCGTTACAATAAACGAGTGAAGCCCTGTGGTCACGACGATCAGGCCGTTGACTGCACCCAGCAGGGCCGCAAACGCCATCGCCGCGGCAAAGGCCGCTACGGGATGCAGGCCCAGGTCATTTGCCAGGTATACCGCGGCGAAAGATGAGACCCCGATCACCGAGCCGATCGACAGATCGAACTGCCCGCCGATCATCAGCAGCGTGACCCCGATGCTGACAATTCCCAGTTCTGCAACAATCTTTGAGACGCTGATGAAACTGTCCGTTGTCAGGAACAGTTCTGGACTTCGGATGGAGAAGTAAATGAACACGGTGAGGAGTCCGCCAAGCGCCGTTGCCTCGGGCCTTAACAGGAATTTCCTGATACCGGGAGCGGTCAGGAATCCATGTCCTGGTTGGACCGAGGGCGAGATTGGCGGATCCTGTGTTTCCTGTGGCAAGATCTTCGATCTCCTGGGTTAAAAAATGACCGGTGGGACAAGCCTGTCGGAGACAAAACGCGTGACTTCTCGCATCGGGGCGGCATCACCCTCCATGTGGTCACGCTGGTAGAGGATGTAGTCTGTTTCCGGATTGTCACCCTCCCTCGGGCCGATCTCCATCACGGTGCTGCCCCTGAAATTCACGGTATAAACCTTTTCGTTCATCGTGTAACGGTCGGTCCATTCCGGAACCGCAAACTCGATGGTGACCAGGTCGCCGTCCTTCAGGTTTTCAAGGATCACGCGATTTCCAAACCGTGGGGGATCCGCCTTGAATTCCCTGACCCCAAAGCCGAGGCTTCTCCGCCGCTTGATTCTGTAGGTGACCGCATCCATGTCCACCCAGCCGGGGATGCGAACAATTGCCGTCTCGGCCAGCTTGTTGTGCAGCACGACGCGGCCTTCATACGGCAGATGGCTGTCGATATCCATGTGGGCTGACGCCCGGTTCAGGAACAGGTTGACCGTGGCGACCCTGTCCTCGAAGCGGGTGATCCCATGCCAGGCGTAGTAATAGCCCTGTGCACCGTTGACCGTGCAGCAGCCGGATGTGTTGCGCTGGTAGCCTCGTGTCAGCGTACAGCCCATGAATCCGCCGCGGAACCGCCTGAGGAGCCCGTCCTTTTCAGTTCCCGCCCTGATGCCGGTGATGCGCCGCATCTGCTCAAGGTCAACGATCTGTTGTTCAAGCAGGTGGTTCCGGACGGCATAGTCGACATCATCCCAGTAATCACCCAGTCCCGAGTCGCTCATCATGACGGCATCCACGATGAAGTCACCGATTGCACAGGGTTCGGTCAGTTCAGCCAGGTTGGCCGGGCGGTCGCCGTTGTGTTCCGGTGCGGACCAGCATGGGAACCAGCCCATGCGCACGATGCCGTTACGCCGGATATTTTCATAATATTCACGGCAGAATTCCTTCTGCCAGTCGCTGCCGGTGGCCTTTGCCACGTCGAGCAGCCCGAGCAATCCCTGGGTGCCGTTGTGGAAATGTCCCATCCATATGCCGTGTTCGTAGCCCGGGTAGCGTTTCTCATCGCTGTTTTCCCACCACATGGCCGGTTTCATCGCAAACCGGCGGATGCGCTGGGCAATTTCGAGTGACTCCCTGTTGCCGGTCCTCATGTAGTGTTTTGCCAGTGCCGACATTGCCCGGTTGGCCTCAGCCTTGGCGGCGCCCTCATAACCCATCGCGTCAGACTCGGGCTCCTTTTCAGGATCGTAATCGAAGGGCCTCTCACTCTTCTCGTAGGGGGGTTCACCGCCGGTGTTCATGATGTGCCACCCGCCATGGGGATCAATCCCGGCCTGCATGGGGTAGAATGCCCGGTCCTCAACCAGGATCGCGTCGTTCCTCAGCCCCTTGGCTAGGAGGTCGATCCACTGGTCCCATCCCGGGTTTCCGTCTAGTCCCTGGCGTGCGAGCATCACGAACATCATCGAGGCGTTGGTCTGTGGGTATGATGTCCCCTTGGGGGGACCCTGGCAGTGGAACGGGTAATACATATGGCCGTCACTGCGGATTTCGCTCATCAATGCATGGACGGCCCCGTATTCCTGCTCGACACCGAATTCGCTTCCACACATTACACGCATGGCCGGGATCGTTCGTGCGTTCTTGACCGTGATGTTCCATGTCAGTGCGAAGGGGTGTGCAGGCTTGTCCTTGTTGAGCCAGAAACCCTGGTAGACACCATAGAACTGGTCGGGTTCCATGTTCCCGACCAGCGCATTCAGCGAGAGCTTGGAAACCTCTGCCAGATCCAGGGTGTCCGGCACCGTTGCCTTGTAATATTCCCCGTGCGGCTTGAAATCCGCGATGTCCAGCACTTCATCAAGCTTGAACGGCGTTCCTGCCTGCGCCGTTGAATGCATTGCCAGGATGGCCAGCAGGATCGGCAGGCAGCGGTGTGTGTATCCAGTCATTCCCTTCATTTGGGGTCTCCTCCGTCTTGGTATGATGCATTCTCTATCGATATCCCTTCTCAACGAGGGATATGACTTCTTCGACATTCGAGGCATTGATGATATTCGGGCCTGACAGGAAATAATTTGCCTGAGTCAGGCCATACCGGATGTGGTGTACGATTGCCAGCACCGGCATGTAGCCCCGCCAGAACTGCTGTTGGTCTACCGTGAAAAGCATCTCACCGTCCCGGATTGCCTCGAGCGTTGGCAGGTCGAGGTCGAAGCCCGCCAGCAGCAGGTCGGTGCGTTGCATCCTCTTGCGCGCAGCGCGTGATGAAGCGCTCATCCTTGAATCCAGCGTTACGATCGCTCCGGTATCGGGGTTGCGTCTTAGGTAACTGGCTAGGTATTCCTCGGCCTGGCCCGGTTCAAAAGGGATTTCCGCAATATCAGTCCTGATGCCTTCTTCCGCCAGCCTGTCTTTGAGGCCCTGACTCCTTCGTACCAATGTTCCGTCGCCCGGCATGTGGACCCCGCAGAACACTCGGCCCCCGACCCCTGCCTCGATCAGGCCCTCCCCGGTCAGTCGGCCCGCCGAGTATTCATCCGACCCGACCCGGCTGATGTAGATGTCATCCGGATTCCGCACGGGGTGTTCCCTGACGGGCGGGGCAGGATTAAAGGCCAGCACGATTCCTTTTTCTCTGGCCTGTTGGGCAACCGATTCGGTCGCCTTTTCATCGATTCCGACAAGCACCATCCCGTCGGGGCGTGCCGCAATGGCCTGTTCGACCCGGTTGATATACTGGGGAAGCGTCAGCTTGTCCGGAAAAATATAGACGACCCTGCCCCCCAGGTCCTTTCCGGCCTGTTCGGCGCCACGTGCGATCACCCCGTGGAACAGCTCCCTTGGTGCCGCGATGCCGACGTAGTAAATGCTCAGGTCGTCAGTCTGTATAGTTTCGGTATGGTGTTTCTTCGGGCTGCAACCCAGGAAATAAACGCCGGCTAGGACTGCCATTAGGAGGTGGGAATGGAAACCGGTCCGGTGACCGGGTGCCTCCTGGCGGCCTTGTCCGTTCAAGGCATCACCCCCCACAGTAAATGGATCCGCCCTTCCATCGGCGGACCAGATGTGCGCGTGTCCCGGCCATCCATGTCCGCTTGTCGAGCCATCGCCTGACAATGGTATCGTGGTCGCTGTCCACCGTCTCCGGGTCCGCCTGGCTGCGAGCCACGAAGTCGGGCCACTCAGGGCGGCCGGTCGCCTCAGATGTGGGGTTGTAGCGCAGGTCATAGCTCCAGCGCACCTGGTCTGTGGTTTCATTCGGCGCGGAATCGTGTTTTACCAGCTTGTGAAGGAAGAGCACGTCCCCCGCATCGACCGGGACGGTCACGATGTCACCCCGGCGGTACTCGGGTGGGATCTCGATATCCCCGTCGGTTCGGGGGCAGTGCTCGACCAGGGGGTCGCGATGGCTTCCCGGGATCATCCGCAGGCTGCCGTTCTTCAGGGTCGAGTCATAGATGGGGATCCATACGGTCAACAGGTTGGTGTTGTTGGCTTCCTCGATCGTGACCCCCAGGTCCTGATGCCAGTTGGTTCTTGCAATCAAGGCATGCTGTTCTTCCCTTGCGAACATTGCCTGAGGAGGTTTGATCCGCACATGCTGGATTGGGTTGGCCGTGATTTCCGGCCCGATGAACATTTCGATCTTGTCCAGCAGTTGTGGCTTGGTCATGATGTTGAAAAGGGCCCTTGGAAAGTGGAACGGCGTTTCCTCCGTGACATCCCAGAGGGGGAGGGAGAAATTGAAGTAATCAATCCATGGCCGACTCGTTTCGTTGATGACCCGAATCAGTTTTTGGTCGAATGGCAGGCCCTCAAATGCCGAGGTCAGGGTTCCCTCCCTGTGCCATTGCTCGGCAATTTCGCCGAGCCGTTCCGTGTAGTCATCCATCAGCGGCTGGAAGTCGGCGATGGGGTCAAAGACGCCCCTGATGATGACATAGCCATTCTCGTTGAATTCATCGAGAAGAGGCTGGGCTGTACATGTAGATGTCATTGATTCAGGATAACTTTCCGGATCAAAACGACTTTGAGTTTCTGGGGCCGAAGATCCTGCGACGGATGCGAGGCCGGTTCCCGCGGGAACTTCCTTAGGGTCCGTTTAATGGCTCATTCTATAAAATGGGCTTTTGGGTTTACAAGGTAAAAGGGCATATGCATGCCGGGCGTCACGTGCCTGTCCGGGTTCCTTGAAACGGTTTTCTGCAGGCACGGCCGCGACGCCGGCTTGCCGTGTCATTCGATGCCAAACCCGCACATGCCGTTTCCGTTGGGTCCCAGGTCATAGCCGATGCAGCTAACCGTCATCTGTTCTCCCAGATAGGATGCGCCGAGACAGACGACCCTTGCCCGTTTCTGCTCCACACCTTCAAAACAGTTAAGGAAGGGCTTCCTTGGATAATGGGCAGCAAGTTCCGTGAGCAGTTGCGCTTGTTCTGGGCCACCCGCAAGGGCTCTGACGACCGGGTGTTTGCCCAGGTCTTCAGCCTCCATTTCGCCCGCACGAAATCCGAACGGGACAAATCTTACGCCGGGATTCCCCCCCGCAAGTTCCGTGGCCAGTTCTTGCTCATCCAGTTCGATGCCCTTTCCCGACATTTCCGTCAGCATTGGCTCCTCAACGGGCTTCAGACGTGGGTGGTCCCGGATGTAGAGGCCCTTGTCCGGAACATACAGGATGGCCGTGTCGGTCCAAAGCCAGCGTCGCTGCATGGCCTCGATGATGGCTGCGAAGGGTTCATGTCCGGGTTCGTCCCACACGGTGCGGGCCAGCAGCAGCGCCTGTGCACATGTCGGGCATTGCAGTCCTGCTTTCCGGATTCCATGGGCCACAACGGAAAAATCACCGAACCCCTTTTGGTCGGAATGGAAGACCAGGGTTTCGCCTGTGGCGGGATCGATAACCTCCAGCCTGTTGCTGTTCGGGGTGGATTTTTGTTCGGTCATGTCCTGCATCCCGGGCTGGTTCTTCAGGCTGTTCCCGCGAACGGGTCATTCGGCAGCAGTTTCCGCCGCGGGTTGACGGATGGATTGACATAGGATTTCGGCATGTATCCGTTTGCGACATCCGCGATTGTCTCGATCGAGAACTTCCAGAAGCGGTCGAGATGTTTTTCGACAAAGCCCGCCATGTGGGGCGTGACAATCACGTTGTTGAATTCATAGAGCGGGTGGGTCTTGCCGTTGTCCGGTATATTTTCAAGCACATCCAGGCCGACTCCCCCCAGTCGGTCCCCGTGCAGGATCTCCAGCAGGGCTGCCTCGTCGATGACGGCCCCCCGTGAAGTGTTGATCAGGCATGCCCCCTCTTTCATCATGGCCAGGCGTTCTGCGTTTATCAGGTGAAACGTGTCATCTTTCAGGGGAATGTGGAGCGAGACGGTGTCCGATTCACCGAGCAGCGTTTCCAGGGCGACCGGCCGGACGCCATGATGGTTTAACACCGCCTCATCGACAAAAGGATCAAACGCCAGGTAACGGAGTCTGAACCCGGCGAGCTTTGCAATCATGCGCTGGGGGATATTGCCGAAGCCGACAAACCCGAACGTCTGGCCGTCGATTTGCCGGGGTGGATCGGTTGCACGGAAGTCGAAAAGGCCGTTTCTGACGTTATGCCCCTGGAGTGCGATCTTCCGCATAATATTCATGAAGAGTGCAATCGCGTGTTCGGCGACCGCATCCGCGGACACGGCGGGGGTATTGGCCACGATGATTCCAAGCTCGGTTGCCCTCGGGACGGGTATATTGTCCGTGCCGCTTCCGGAACGCATGACCACGAAGCAGTCGGGTAACTGGTCCAGGGTCTCAGGTTTCAGGACCTTTGGACCTCCCAAGACCCAGATAAACCCGGCCCCCGCAGCTGTCTCCAACACCTCGTCCTGGGTGGTGCATTGCCTGGAAACAAATCCAATGTCCAGGCTTTGGAGTTGATCTGTGACCCATCCCGGGACTTCGGGGGCATCGTAGGCAACCAGTGCGACCTTGAGTTGATTCATCGGTGCTGACCTCATTTTCCGGTCTAGATTCTGCAGCCCGCCTCACGCAGCAGTTTTTTGGAGCGTTCCTTCAACTCGCGGGCAAGGATTTCCGGGTCCCATTCCCAGTGTTCGTGACTCAGCATTTCGACCGACCAGGTACCTTCATACCCTGTCGCCATGACCGCCTGGATCCCCTCGACGAGCGGCAAGACCCCGTCGCCGGGCAGTGCTGTCCTGTCGTCATCATGCCAGGCATCACCCTGCATTGGATTGGTGTCGCTGAGGTGCGCGCCGTGAATCAGGCCCGAATCGAGTGCTGCGACGTCCTCCCATGGCACGCCTGCCGTCCAGATGTGCCAGGTATCGACGACGATCGATATGTTGTCACGGCCTGCTTCCTCATGAACCTCGAGGAACTGCCTGATGGTGTTGAAGGGCGAGAAGACAACGGGTTCAACGGCAAGCTTCAGGCCATGCTGCTTCGCGATATCCGCCAGTTCCGCCAGTGACGCGGCGATCAACCTGCGTTGCTCCGGCCATTTCATTCCCTTGAGTGAGTCGAGCACGATCATCTGCAGGGCACCGCAGTTCAGCTTCTCGGCGGCATGGCACAATCGCTCAAAATCCGCGATCAGTTCCTTCCTGAAACCCGGGTCCTGCTTCTCGACATGGAGCACACAGTTGAGCATCGTGACACTGAGGTTCCCCAGTTTCGGCACCAGTTCTTCGGCGGTGAACCCGTTGTCAAGGTAACGCCGGAGCTTGGTGATCCACAGTTCAATGGCATCATAACCGGTCTCCTGGGCGATTCGAATGTCGGTCACCACGTTGGTGTTCATGATACAGCCGGCATGCAGTCCAAGTTCCATCGCGCCATCCTCTACCCCGTCATCAGATTGACACACTCGCCCGTTTTGGCTGAGCGGTAGGCTGCCTGCATCACCTGGATACCGGTGATGGCCTGGCGGCCGCTGCAGACCGGTTCGGTGTCATTCACGATGCAGTCGACAAAGTTCTGCATCTGGTCGACATACATCTCAAAATAAATATGTTCCGGCCGTGGGGTTGCCGGTGTCTCGACAGCCCATTCCCCATTGATCTCGGAGTGAACCTCCGCAGGCAGCATGCGGGCATAACCACACGTGCCGAAGATTTCCAGTGCCCCGTGCGGGCTGTTGATTGTCCGGCTGTACCATCCCGCGTCGGTGACGCATGTCATCCCGTTGTCATATTCCACCACGATCGTCGCCGTGTCCTCGACCGTAAATTTGTGGTAGTGGTTTGCCGTCGTTGCGAAAACCCTGCGGGGCCGGATGCCATCGCCGAACACGAAATGCAGTGCATCGATCCCGTGGATGGCGACATCAGCGACCGGTCCGCCGCCCGACTGTGCCTTGTCGGCCCGCCAGCTTTCGGGGTCGGGTCCCCAATTTTGTGACACACCGTGAATCCGTGCCCGGCAAGGCTGCCCCAGCCGTCCCGCGAGGATATTTTTACGAAGCCAGTTCATCTCTGCATCGGACCGCCAGACGTGTGCGATCATCAGCTTTCGGCCTGTCCGGTCCGCGGCTTCAATCATCGATTCAGCCTCGCTGACCGTCACGGCCATGGGTTTTTCGCACAGCACATGTTTACCCGATTCGAGCATCATCCTTGCCAGCCTGGCGTTCATGCAGTTGGCCACGCCGATCACGACGGCATCGACGTCCGGGTCGGCCGCGATGTCCTCGAACCTTGTCGTGGTTTTTGGGATGTTGCTTCCCGACGCCATCACATCCAGCGACTCCCGCCGGTGATTGGCGGCAGCGGTGATCTCAACCCCGGGAATCTTCAACAGTGCCTGCAGGTGGTAATCCCTGACGATCAGCCCTGAACCAAGCAGTGCAAACCTCAGGTTCATCATGGTCGTTGATTTCCGGTATTCATCAGGACGATGCCGCGGGTCAGGGCCCGGCTCACTTCAGGTATTTCCCCGCTGCATTGCGCAGGGCAGCCGCACGTTGCTCGACGACGTCCAGGCCGTCGGTGATCTTGACCCCGAAGGCCGAACTCAATCCCGGATCCGAGACGCCGATGCTGATATTCAGTGCACGGTTCAGGAGTTCATCGGTTTTGGGCAGCATTCCCTGGCTGTATTTCATCTCGCCACCCCGGTCCTTGTAGAAGGGGCAGGTGAACGGGCACTGCTCGGGCGTGACTGTCCGTTGCTCAAGAATATGCTCCATGTTGTTGTAGACATGCCATCCGGCCTCGGCTGTGACCTTGGTCCCCAGATCCTTCGCAATCCTCTGCGCGATCTCAGCGGTCGGCATGAAGATGGTCATTACCGTTGCAGCATCCCCCCCCGGGTCCAGAATCTCACGAAACTCCAGCCCCGGCAGGTCGGCGATCAGCTCCTTGTAGCGAGCCTTGTTTCGTCGCAGTGTCCCTAGGATGGTGTCCATTTTTTTCAACTGTGCAAGCATAATGGCACCCTGGATCTCGGTCATCCTGAAATCCAGCCCGATGAACGGCCGGTTTCCCTGTTCAACGCCGCTGCGCAGCGGTGAATGGCCCTGGTCGTGGAATGCAAACGCCCTGCGGTAGAGCTCTTCATCGTCGGTGACCGCCATGCCCCCATCGCCGCAGGTGATCATCTTGTATACGTTGAAACTATAGGTTCCCATATGGCCGAACGTGCCTAGCTTTCTGCCTTTGTAGGATCCGCCGAATGCCTGGGCGACATCCTCGATCAGAATCAGGTTATGCTTGTCGGCGATCGCCTTGAGTTCCTCGATCCGGGCCTGGTTGCCCATCATGTGGACAACCATCATGGCCTTGGTGCGTGGCGTGATCTTGGATTCCGCATCAGCCGGATCCATGTTGAGTGTCCGGTCGATTTCGCACAATACCGGGACGGCGCGTGCATAGACGACCGACGAAATGCTGGCCACGAAGGTGTAGCCCGGGACGAGGACCTCGTCGCCTGGCCCGATTCCCAGCGCACTGAGCGCGGTCAGCAGTGCCGAGGTGCCGGAATTGACGGCCACGCCATACTGGCATCCCAGATACTTGGGTACTTCGTCCTCAAGTTGGAAGACCTTGGCCTTGAATCGTGGGTCGACTTCATCTCCCACGGAGATCCCATAGCGGAACAGGAACCCTGATTCCAGCACCTCCATGGCTGCATCCATCTCTTCCTGTCCGATCAACTCCATTCCCGGTCCGGGCATTGTCCATACCTCTGTAAATCTATAGTTTGAAAGGGTTCAGCGCTGAATAAACCGTAGTCAGCCCATCCTATTGATCCAGCTGTGATTGTCCATTGAAAAATGCCTTTTCCGGTTCAAGGAACGTTGACTGTGAACGGAGAACACACTGAGATCATGAAGGGGGACGCGGACGAGAAATTAAAGATCCGGGTTCAGGTAGGTCGTGACTTCACGGCATCGATTTTCCCAGCTCTATGGATATCCGGCGTATTTGTTGTTGTGTCCGCCAACAAAACCAAACTGGTGCAGGTAGTGGATGTCACCGGGGCTGATGATGCCGTTCGTCGGGTCATAGATCGTTGTCGTATCATGCGCCCAGATCAGGTAGTTCGGGCCCGGGCTGGTAAAGAAGAATTCATACAGGTCGGGTGCGATGAGGGGTTGGGTGTATCCGAACCCGCCCGGTGTCTGGGTGGTGACCAGTACGCTGGACTGGGCAACGCCATACAGCGCCGGGGCGGCGGCCGACCAGAATTCGTCATAGGGTATCGACGTGATGTATTCGACAGGGGATGTCAATTGATGACCATATCCGCCAGTCGTGCCATTAAAGTTTTCTATGAGCAGATATCCCCCGTGGCCGATGTGGGGCGGGGGCATCGGGTTGGGCCAGTTCGAATTGGGATAATCGTTGTTGTCCGTGCGGTACATCTCCATGGCCCCGCCAAGTGTCCGCATGTCCGAGAACAGCCTAGAGACCTTTGACCGGGTCTGGGCCTCCAGGAAATTGGGTACAGCGATCGCCGCTAGGATGGAGATGATTGCAACCACGATCAACAGTTCAATCAGGGTAAATCCCTGAAGGTTTTTCTTTGGGGTCATTTTCATGGCTGTTTGACTCTTCCGCTCTGTAGTTGCGCATGATCCAAGCTGTCTGCCGTCTTGCAATCATTTCCGTTGGGGATCCTTGGGCGGTCCTGCTTTATCAGGAAACATCCCCCACGGCCGGACTCACCCGTAACTTCGGGATCTCAAGGGATACATCAGGTCTCGACATGCACCGGATGATGCAAGACTAGTGCCGACAAGTCAATTCCCAAGTTTGGGACCCGGATGATATCGGGCCGTATTTCAAAGATAAAAGTTGCGGGTCCAACGGTGTGGCCTGAGAGCCTCTGTCAACCCAGGGGGGAAAGGCTGGCCGTCCGAGCAGGCGATGTTCAGTTGTACCTCTTTGCGGGTCCTCATCCCGGGGATCACCACCGATACCGCCGGATCGCTCAGGCAGAACCGCATCGCGGTCTCGGCCAGCGTTGGATAGTGCGGACGACATAACTCCTTGAGTTTCTCCACTCTGCGGTAACATTTCTGGAACCGGTCGCCGCGGAAGAAATATCTGCGCACATCATCCCCGTCCCAGTCATCATAGGTGTCCCCGGTCCAGTTGCCGATCAGCGAACTGGAATCGAACGGGACACGTGCGACAAATGCTGTCCCGGTCTTTTCGCCTTCACGGAAAAGCCGGTCCATGGGTCGCTGGTCGAAAAGGTTGAAGATGACCTGGTGAGAATCAACCAGGCCGAAGCGCGCAAGGTCGATTCCCTCGTCGGGCCGGTCGTCACGCAGTGAGACCCCGATGCGGTCGATCTTGCCCTCGAGTCGCAATTTGTTAAGTGCCTCAAGCCAGTCCGTCTCCACCAGCCCCGCAGGGAACCATCCATGAAGTTGAAACAGGTCAAGCCGGTCAACCCCGAGCCTTTTCAGGTTCCCCTCGATTCCCTCCCTGAGATACCATTCGGGATAGCGGCCGCGCATCATGGGGTCATCATCCAGGAACGAGGGCCACTCCTGGGGCCAGAGTTTGGTCGCGACGTAAATCTTCCCCCCGCTCCACTCACGCAGTGCCCGGCCGATAATTTTCTCCGCGTGACCGTCACCGTAGCTGGCTGCGGTATCCACGTAATTGACACCGTTCTCGAATGCGTGCAGCAGGGTCTCGACCGACTCCTGGTCATCGAGCGGCCCCCAGCCGCCACCGATTCCCCAGGTGCCGACACCGATCTCGCTGACGCTCCAGCCAGTCCTCCCAAATGTCCTGTATTCCATACGGTTCTTCCTGCCTTGCAAGGATTTGGTCCGGTGGCCTACCTCTGGTAGAACCGTGCCGGATCCTTCAGCCGGTCCTGGACTTCCTTGACCGCCCTGCCGACGATTAGGCCCACGGCCTCTTCACCAAATTCAGCACTGGCCTCACGGACCGGTCGACTCGAGTTCAGGACTCCCTGAAGCTTTTTTTCATCCGCCGGCAATTCATTCAAATCCACCAACTCCGGGAATAGCGCCATCAGGAGACTTGTTTCCCAGAATCCCGCATGGTCCTCGATGTCCGGGTGAACATCCGTCACTAGTTCATAATCGCTGAATGAAAAAGTCGCGGGGATAAACCGGCTCGGGTCACTCCGGCGACATTCCTGGTGGAAGACACGGCATGCCGCATCAGCACATCGCAGCAGCGGGTAATGACCGGCGACAAAGACGATGACCCTGAACCCGAGGCTGCGCGCCTGGTACAGGATGTGAAGAAGCAGGTCCCTGTAGGCTGCTGATTGTTCACTGAATTTCCGCCCCATGTATCCGGTCGCAAAACCTGCGGGGTCCAGTCCCATGGTCTCACAGATCGCCGGCTGGTATTCATCGAAGAGCTCGATCAGTTCGCCTTCACGGTTCTCCCCGTAATACAGCGTCGGGAAAACCAGTCCGCCGCCCTCCCTTGTGCAGCGTTCGGCAAGCCCCTGTGCCTTGAGGCCGTCCAGGCCCAGGGGGTCATGCTTTTCGTGCCACTCAAGTGTGGCAATCGGGACATAGACTGCCGGACAAGCCTCCCGGGCAGTGCGGATCTGTGTGGGCCGCATGCGTTCATAATAGACTTCAGGCGTAGATGGATTGATTTCAGGTGTCACCGCCGGCCAGAACCTCCGACTGTAATTTGCTTGCCCGTGGTAATACCAAGAAACCACCGGTTCCCTCAAGTGATATCCATTTGACTGGAACCGATGGGCGGGATCCCGGTTCCGGCATGTGGATATTTTTTCAGGTATGACAATTCCCTCGTTGTCATGCCCGAATCACATCTTGAAAATCCTCCCAACACCGGAGATGATGGGCCGAATGTAAATGGGACGGGATAGGATTCGGTTTGCATCCGCAGGGATGGGGCGTCACATGGACGGATTGGAATTTTTTGACTGCAGCTGCGAGTTCGGGCCTTACCGCACGCATGTCTACCGCGCGGCCCGTACCGCTCCCGAGTTGCTCGACGACATGGACTTTGTGGGGATTGAACGGGCGCTGGTCTGGCATACGGCTTCGCGGTTTGATGCCCCGGGCATCGGCAACTGCCGCCTGCTCGAGGAAATCCAGGATCAGGATGGAAACCGTTACCCCCGGCTTGAACCGAGCTGGACGCTTCTGCCGAGCCACACGCGCGAGTTGCCGCCATTGCCTGAAATGCTGGTCCAGATGAGGGCAATGCGGGTCCGTTCGCTGCGCCTCTTCCAGAACGAGCACCGCTATTTCATGGACGAGATGACCTGGGGTGACCAGATGGCCGAACTCGAGGCCAGGAAAATCCCGCTGTTCATCAGGGCACGGCTCGACGAGATCAGTCTTCTGCTGAAATCCTTTCCCAGCCTGACGGTGGTGACCGGCACCCAGGGTTTTAATCCGATGGATCGATATGCCTGGCCGCTGATAGAGCGATATCCCAACCTTCATTACGAGACTTCGAGTTATCTGGCAGACTCCATTCTTGAGGAATTTTGCAGGCACTGGCCGGTGTCTAGGCTGGTTTACGGTTCGGGTTACCCGGAGAACGCATACGGGGCCGCCCTGTTCAGGTTGATCCGTGCGGAGCTGGAGGATGATCAGCGGCGCATGATCGCCGCAGGCAACCTGGATCGGCTGCTCGGGGAGGCGGACTTATCATGAACCCATCACCCATTGTCCGCGAATATCTCAAGAAGGGCTATTCCGAAACCTGTCCGATCATTGATCTTCACGGCCATATCGGCTGCTTCCATGGCGCTTACCTGCCCGCCGCCCTGTCGGTCGATCGCATGCTTCAGAGCATGGATCGCGCCGGCGTCAGGCTGTTGGTCTGTTCGCACCACACCGCGTTGGCGTATGATGTTGAACGCGGCAATGGACTGATGCAGGATGTGCTGCGGGAACATCCGACCCGTTTCCTGGGTTACTGGGTGATCAACCCGAACCACCCGGGCATCATCCGCAGGGACCTGGAGAATTACGACAGCCTTCAGGGATTTGTGGGCCTCAAGTTCTGGGCGGATTATCATCTCATACCGATCACCTCGGATAAATATGCAGCTGCGCTGGAGTTTGCGAATGAGCGGGAACTGTTGATGAAGGTCCACACGTTCGGCGGAAGCCCGTTCAATGCCCCGGAGATGCTCGGCGAAATAGCGGCTAAATATCCGCAGGCGAACTATCTCATGGCGCACTGTGGTTACGGTGACTGGGAGACCTCGGTTGCGGTCGCGCGTGATCTGCCCAATGTCTACCTTGACCTGACAAGCGTTGTCCAGGCGCTTGACTTTTCATTGATGCCGGGGGGCAGTTTCATGCCATCGGCGGGGTGCAGTTCGATCATGATCAACGGGCTGCTGGAATACATGGTCGAGACGGCGGGTTCGGAGAAGATCGTCTTCGGCAGCGACCTTCCGTGGTATAGCCAGGCCTACCATGCCGGCGCGATTCTCTTCGCCCGGATCAGTGACGAGGACCGGCACAACATCCTGCATCGCAATGCCGAACGACTACTGGGTAGTCACCTGGACAGGATTTAGCTGTGCTCGTTAGTCATGGCGACATGATGACGCATCATTCCGCATTCTTGACATTTGGATGGCTGCAGATTAGGTTGACCCCCGTAAGTATTCCGGCATATCCCGCTGAATTTTCAGCGTTTTGAGCCGACTGGGGGCGGGGGTGACCCAAACTAATGGCCATCGTCCGTCGGTAAGGCATGTGCGGGAATGTGTGGATACGGTTTTTTGTGGGGGAGGTTAGGCACTCAGGATGAATTCTTCCAGTAAACTCCGGGACCCCGAAAAAAAATCCAGCGTGATCTATGTTTACCTGATCGCGATGATTGCGGCCGCGGGTGGATTTATCTGGGGTTATGATCTGGTGATCATGTCCAGCGTTATTCTTTACCTGGAACCGCATTTTGACCTGAGTTCCACATGGGTTGGCTGGGCAATGACCAGTGCAACCTTTGGAATCTGGGTCGGGATCCTGATGGGTGGTTACGTTTCGGACTGGATCGGGCGAAAGCGAACGCTGATCCTTGCCGCTGTTCTTTTTGCTGTTTCTGCTGTCTGGACAGCCATTCCCCGGACGTTTTTTGACTGGAATGTCTTTCGGATTGTGGGCGGGATCGGCGGCGGCCTGGCCATGATGGTTTCCCCAATGTATATCGCGGAAATCGCGCCTGCAGATCGCCGTGGTCAACTTGTGACCCTGAATCAACTGGCTATTGTGCTGGGTGCGTTTCTTTCCGCGGTTGTGGCATACCTGATCGCGGAAAACGTCAAAGCCACGGCAATCCTGGAAATCACCGGCCAGACCGCAGCCGCGCCGGGAACCAGCCTGACTGCTGAGGGAAACCTGCTTGTCGACGAGCATCTGAATGCCACGGCATGGCGCTGGATGCTTGGGTCTGAATGTATCCCGATCATCCCGTTTGTCATTGGTTTGTTGTTTGTGCCGCGTAGCCCGCGCTGGCTGGTCCAGCAGAATCGCGAGGACGAGGCGCGTCGGGTGCTGACCCGGATCGGCGGCCCTGAATATGCCGAGCGTGAGCTCGTGGATATCAGCGCCACTCCCCATAAGGAAAAAGGGCAATTAAGGGAGCTGTTCCAGCCCGGTATCCGCTGGGCCCTGCTGATTGCCGTCGGCCTGTCCATCTACCAGCAGCTGGGTGGCCAGAGTTCGATGACCCTTTATGCCCCCACCCTCTTTGAAGATGCGGGTGTCGGTTCCAAGGAAAAAGCCATCCTGTATACCGTGATCCTTCGAATCTGGAACACAGCCTGCACCATCCTTGCCCTGTTAATGGTGGACAAATTGGGCCGCAGGCCACTTCTGATATGGGGCCTGGCAGGCATGTCGCTCAGTCATTTCCTGTATGGGATCGGTTTCCAGAACGATATGGATGCGAAGTTTTTGCTGGGGGTGCTGTTTCTTGGCGAGGCTGCCTATATCATGAGCATCGCGCCGATTGCCTGGCTGGTCATCTCTGAGATATTTCCGACCCGTCTGAGGGCGAAGGGGGTCATGGTTTCGGCCCTCTTTCTCCAGGTTTTCGCCTACCTCGTCAACTTCCTGTTTCCGATCGTGAAGGATTATTTCGAGGAAAGAAGTCTTCCGGGAGGACTGTTCTGGGCCTTTTCATTCATTTGTTTCACAGCCGTCCTGTTCTCATGGAAGTTTGTCTTTGAAACCAAGGGTAAGTCACTGGAGGAGATCACGGACATCCTCCGCCATGAGGACCGTGGCAGCAGGAGGGGGGAATCTCATCCATGAAAAAAAATCACGATGCGACTGCGCTTAAACAGGAAATCGAGGAATATGGATACCTTGTCGTGCGTGACCTGATCCCACCCGAACAGGCCCGCACCGTCAGCGAACGCCTCAAGGCGATCATGTCCGGTCAACCCAATGCAGATCAGCCCGAAGTTCACATCCGTGCGCTCATGAATCACTGTGATTCCGCCGATGATGGAATGTTTCTCCCACTGATCGCGCATCCGTTGATCCTGGAATTGTCCGGACTGTTGATGGGACGCGATTACCAGTTGGCCGAGGTCGGCGCACGCTGGCGTCGTGGTAATTCCCCGTCGTTGCCCCTGCATGTCGGGGCGCCGCTGGATCATTTCACGGGTTCCAGCCTGCCCATTCCGGCTGCTTTCTTTGTTCTGACCTTCTCTTGGATCCTCGATGATATGAACGCGGACAATGGCGAACGTCTCTTCATGCCGTTCAGTCATCACTCGCAGGATGTCCCTCGGGATGGGTTTGATTACCATTCACTGGCAACTATCCATGCAGGTGCCGGTTCACTGGTTCTCTTCAACAGTGCCTGTTGGCATGTGATTGCGGAAAACAAGCCTGTGTGTGAGGAACGTGTCGAACTGGCCAGTGCGTATCATGCGGCCTGGCTGGACCCGCACGCTGTCGGCTGGCAGTTGATGTCCCCCGATGTTCTGGAACGCATGCCTGAGTCGGTCAGGAAAATGCATAGTTCCGCCCATTGAGTTCTTAACTCGTAATCGCAATCGTGCCCACAATCGACCCCGCTTCTCGCCTTGTTCCCTTGTCTCCCAAGACCCCTCTCCACCCATCCTTGCCCGGGGTTCATCGCCGAATGTAGCCTGACTTCCCGAAAAGTGTTGGAATTCATGTTATTTTTACCTATCTTGTTTGTTTTCATGTTTAGGAGACTGGTTTCCTGACCGGGAAATTGGGGAAAGATCAAGATGAGCAAGCTGGTTGAAAATGCCCAAGAGGCAATTGCAGACATTGAGGATGGGGCCGTTCTGGCCCTTGGCGGATTTGGCCTTTGCGGTATCCCGGAGCACACAATTCTTGCCCTGCGCGACAAGGGCGGCAAGGACCTGACATGCATTTCAAATAACGCCGGTGTCGATGGTTTTGGCATCGGGCTTCTGCTGGAGAAACGACAGGTCAAAAAAATGATCGCCAGTTATGTCGGTGAAAACGAGCTGTTCGAGCAGTTGATGCTCTCGGGTGAAATGGAGGTTGAACTGACACCCCAGGGTACCTTGGCAGAAAAACTGCGCGCGGGTGGCGCAGGAATTCCGGCATTCTACACGCCAACGGGGGTGGGCACGCTGATCGCCGATGGGAAGGAGATCCGCCAGTTCAACGGGCGGGATTTCGTGCTGGAGGAATCGTTCTCGGCGGATTTTGGGATCGTCAAGGCCTGGAAGGGGGATGAACTGGGCAACCTCGTCTATCGTGGCACGGCACAGAACTTCAATCCCCACTGCGCAGCAGCGGGAAAAATCACGATCGCCGAGGTCGAGGAACTGGTTCCCGTCGGCACATTCGCTCCCGATCATATCCACACTCCCGGCGTTTATGTACAGAGGATCTTCGGGGGTGACAATTTTGAGAAACGCATCGAACGCAGGACAACGCGTGAAGGATGATCATAAGATTAATCAATAAAGGGGAGCGGAACCCAGCATGGCTTTGACACGTGAACAGATTGCCCAGCGGATTGCACAGGAACTACGCGATGGCTATTATGTGAACCTGGGCATCGGGATACCGACACTAGTGGCCAACTATATCCCTCAGGGCATGACCGTCACGCTGCAAAGCGAGAACGGCCTGTTGGGTATCGGGCCTTACCCGGTCGACCAAGAGGTTGACGCGGACGTCATCAATGCCGGGAAGGAAACCGTGACGGCCCAGCCGGGTGCATCGTTCTTTTCCAGTGCCGATTCATTCGCGATGATCCGTGGTGGCCATGTTGATCTCAGCGTGCTTGGCGCGATGGAGGTTGATGAAAAAGGGAATATTGCCAACTGGATGATTCCGGGAAAACTCGTCAAGGGGATGGGCGGTGCCATGGACCTGGTTGCAGGCGCCCGGAATTTCGTCGTCGCGATGCAGCATGTTTCCAAGAAGGGGCAGAGCAAGATCCTCAAGGATTGCACGCTTCCCCTGACCGGTGTCGGTGTCGTGAGGAAGGTCGTGACGGAACTGGCTGTCTTGGAGGTTACGGGGGAATCCGTGGTCCTACTCGAACGCGCGCCCGGGGTTTCCATTCAGGCGGTCCAAGACGCAACCGAGGCAACGCTGGTGGCCGGGGATGATGTGCCCGAAATGAAGTTGGCGGGTTGATGAACAAGGATTGAAGTCAAGGAACGGATTATGGGTAACACGAGGGAAATTGTGATTGTCGGTGCGGCACGGACGGCACAGGGAAGTTTTCAGGGTTCGCTGGCCGGGGTGCCCGCACCCCAACTGGGCGCGACTGCTATTCGTGGCGCTGTCAGCCGTGCCGGTATCGATGCCGGGGATGTGGATGAGGTGATCATGGGCAATGTGCTTGCTGCGGGCATGGGCCAGGCCCCGGCGCGTCAGGCCGCGATCGGTGCCGGGATCCCCGATACAAAGCACGCCATGACCGTCAACAAGGTCTGCGGCAGCGGGATGATGTCCATCATCCTGGGTGCCCGGTCCATTCTGCTTGGTGAAAGCGAGGTCGTGGTCGCAGGCGGCATGGAGAACATGAGCCAAGTGCCCTATATCCTTCCGCGTGCACGTGAGGGTTACCGTCTGGGACACCAGCAGGCTCTTGACCTGATGGTTCACGACGGATTGTGGGATCCCTACCACGACCAGCACATGGGCCTATGTGCGGAGGAATGTGCGAAGAGGCACGATCTGTCTCGCGAAGATCAGGACGCCTATGCCATCGAGAGCTTCAAGCGTGCGCAGGCCGCACAGGCATCGGGCAAGTTTGCCCCCGAGATTGAACCCGTTGAGATCAAGGGACGCAGGGGAGGGGTGACGGTTGTTGATCAGGATGAGGGTCCGGGCAAGGCGAATTTTGAGAAGATGCCCAAGCTTCGTCCGGTATTTGACAAGGAGGGCACAATTACGCCGGCCAATGCCTCGACGATCAATGACGGGGCGGCGGCTTTGGTCCTGATGAGTGCTGAAAAGGCCGGGCAGCATGGCTGCAAACCCCTGGCACGGATTGTGTCCTGGGGACTGCATTCGCATGAACCCGTCTGGTTCACGACCGCACCCATCCAAGCCGTCCGCAACGCGTCGGAACGTGCGGGCTGGAGCCTTGCCGATGTGGAACTGTTCGAGATCAACGAGGCGTTTGCCGCCGTGTCGATGGCTGCACAGAAGGAACTGGAGATTCCCCCGGAACGGTTGAACATCTGGGGCGGCGCGATTGCCCTGGGTCATCCCATTGGGGCATCCGGCGCCCGTATAGTCGTGACACTCCTTTCCCAGCTTGCCGATCGTGGGCAGGGAAAAGGGATCGCCGGGCTTTGCATTGGCGGGGGTGAAGGGTCGGCTGTTTGCCTGGAAAGGTAGACGGTTCTTTTTGTCGATCACCGCGTCGTTGATAACGATCAACTATTGAACCAGCCGGAAGAGGAAAACCGCCCATGGAGATGTACATTGCCGGAAGTTGGACCGGTTCGACGGAGACAATCCCCGTCATCTCGCCCTACAGCGGTGAGACGTTCGACGAGGTTCCCGCCGCATCCGCGGATCAGGTCGAGAAGGTGATTGCCGCCGCGGTCGACGGGGCTGCCGCGATGCGCGCACTGACGGCGCATGATCGCTGTGCCATCCTCACCCGTGCCGCCGACTTGATTGCCGGCCAGGTTGATGACTTGGCAAGGACCGTGACGATGGAGATGGGGAAACCTCTCCCGGAAGCAACGGGAGAGGTTTCAAGGCTGGCCGACCTGTTTCGCCTGTGTGCGTTTGAGGGATCACAGATTCGCGGCGAAACCTTGCCGATAGATGCCCAGGCGGGGGCGGCGGGGAAACTGGGATTCACCTGGCGCGAACCCTGTGGGGTCGTGCTTGCCATTACACCCTTCAACTTCCCCATGCTGCTGGCCCTTCACAAAATCGGACCGGCCCTTGCCGCCGGAAACTCCGTGATTTTCAAGCCGGCCAGTGCCACGTCGGTCTCATCGCTCAAATTGACGAGGATCCTGCTCGAGGCCGGTCTGCCTGAAAATGGGCTGCAATGTGTTACCGGTTCGGGTTCGTCCGTGGGCATGCGCCTATGCTCGGACAAGCGCATCCGCAAGATATCCTTCACCGGCAGCACCGATGTCGGTGAGGCCATCACCAAGGCCGCGGGGGTCAAGAAGCTCTCACTTGAACTGGGTTCGAATGCTCCCGTGGTGATCCTGCCCGACGCCGATCTCGACCAGGTTGCCGATGCCACGGCGATCGGGGGCTATATCAATGCTGGGCAGGTATGCATTTCGACCCAGCGCGTGATTGCCAGCCATGAGGTTTATTCCGACCTGCTTGATGCCCTGAAGTCCAGGGTCGAGGCCCTCAAGACGGGTGATCCGTTGCAGGAGGGGACCAAGGTCAGCGCCATGGTGACGGAAAAGGAGGCCATGCGTGTTGAGAAGTGGATCAACGAGGCGTGTAGCAATGGTGCCCGCCTGGTCACGGGCGGCGGTCGCGACAAGGCCGTCTATGAGCCAACCATTGTGGCTGATGTCAAACCCTCCATGAAGATTTCATGCATGGAGCTGTTCGGTCCTGCCGTGGCTGTGACGCCGGTTGACGACATTGATCAGGCAATCTCGGTCGTGAATGATTCCAGCTATGGGCTGGGTGCGGGGATCTTCACGCGTGATATCAACAATGCGATGCGCTTTGCCCGTGAGGCGGAATCGGGTAATGTCATGATCAACTGGACCCCGCTTTTTCGGGCTGACTTTATGCCCTACGGCGGTTGCAAGCAGAGCGGATTCGGCAAGGAAGGGCCCCGTTACGCCATCGATGAGATGACCGAGATCAAGACAGTCGTGATGCACGGCATGGGATGACCGCCCGGTCCCTCCTTGCTGAATTAATCAAGCGGGGATTGAAGCGACCGAAAGTCCTGAACGGGACGGGAAAATTTCCTGATTCAAGAGGATCCAAAACTCATAGAGGGGGAGTGGTGTCATGGCTAAGAGGAGAAAAGAGAAAACAATCAGGCTGACGATGGCACAGGCGATCTGCCGATTTCTGGTTGCGCAATACAGTGAAAGGGACGGGAAGGTTCAGCGTTTCATCCCTTCCATCTTCGGGATCTTCGGTCACGGCAATGTTGCGGGCCTCGGTCAGGCCATCCTTGAATACTCGAAGGATCTGACCTACTGCCAAGGGCACAACGAGCAGTCCATGGTGCATGCGGCCGCGGCATTTGCGAAGGAGAAGCAGCGCCTGCAGACCTTCGCCTGTACATCCTCCGTGGGGCCGGGAGCAACCAACATGATCACCGGGGCGGCTGCTGCAACCATCAACTGCCTGCCCGTCCTTCTTCTTCCCGGCGACTACTATACAACACGACACCAGGGCCCCGTGCTGCAGCAGATTGAAAACCCGACCGCCGCCGACATCAGCGTCAATGACTGTTTCCGTCCCGTAAGCCGTTATTTCGACCGTGTGACCCGTCCCGAGCACCTGCTGACATGCCTACCCGAGGCAATGCGCGTGATGACAAGTCCGGCCGAGACCGGGGCTGTTGTGATTGCCATTCCGCAGGATATACAGGCCCATGCCTGGGATTATCCGGCCAACTTCTTCGAGCAGCGTATCTGGCGGATCGAAAGGCCTCTTCCCCAGCCGCAGCGCATCCGCGAGGCCATCAGGCTCCTGCAGGATGCCCGGCGGCCCATGGTGATAGCGGGTGGTGGTGTACATTACTCCCAGGCATGGAAGGAACTACAGGATTTCTGTGATCGGTATGGGATTCCGGTTGCCGAGACTTTCGCGGGCAAGGGGGCGATACGTAAGAATTCCCCGATGCTGCTCGGCGGCTTCGGGATGGCCGGCAGTACACCATCGCACCCCATTGCCGAGGAAGCCGACCTGGTGCTTCATGTCGGGACCCGTCTGACTGACTTCACGACCGGGTCGCAATCGGCCTGGGGCAACCCTGACGTCAGGTTCATCGGGATCAATATCAGTGGTTACCATGCTTTCAAGCAGGGGGCATTGCCCATTGTTGCTGATGCACGCGAGACCCTCCGCGCGCTGATTGATGCAGGCCGGCGCGGCCGGATCAACACGTCACTGGCATACCAGAAAAAAATCGGGTCGGTGCTCAGGGCATGGGAACGGGAGAAAAGGGACATCATCTTCGCGGATTACCCCGGTGAGCCGATGAGTCAGGTACAGGTGCTTCAGGCGCTTAATCAATCGGTTAAATCAGGCGACACGGTGGTCTCGGCCGCGGGTACACCCCCGGCCGATTTCCTCAAACTGTGGGATGCCACGGGTGGGCGGGACTGCCACATTGAGTTCGGGTATTCCTGCATGGGCTATGAGTTGCCGGGTGGCGTGGGTACACGCATGGCCCGCAAAAAGGGCGAGGTTTATGTCTTCATTGGTGACGGTACCTACCTGCTGCTGCCGACAGACTTGATTGTGGCGCTGCAGGAAGGGCTCAAGATGACCGTGATCTTGTCCGAGAATCATGGTTACCAGTCGATCCACGCCCTGCAGCGTCACCGGGTGCGGCGGAGTTTTGGCAACGAGTTCAGACACCGCAAGCAGACCTCAGACCGGTTGGACGGGAAGTTCATCAATATTGATCTCGCAAAGAACGCGGAGAGCATGGGCGCCCGATCATGGAATGTCGGCACCATCCCCGAGTTCGAGCAGGCTCTGGCCGAGGCACGTCGTGTCAAGGAGTCCTGTGTGATTGTCTGCGAGGTGGATACCTACCGTCAGTTCCCGGGATCGGGTATTTGGTGGGATGTCGCGGCCGCGGAAGTCAGCCGTGATGCGGTGACACGCCAGAGCCGTAGGGAATACGAGCGGGAACGCGCAAAATTTCAGCGTTACTACTACCACACGCCCGTTCCTGAAAAGAGGAAATAAGGCCGGATTTCTTCGTGTCAAGTCTGGTCGCGATATGGACCACATCACGGCCCGGTGTCCCGGCCTCGTCTTTCAAACCTATCGGGCCCGGGCATTAAGTGAATCGGAGGCGTGCTGTATGATCGGTTTTGGCAGCGGATGACAACATTACAGTGGACCCTCAACATCCTTTCTGCCAATCAGGTTTATTTTGGCCGTCGAGATGGGTTGCCATACCGGGTCGTGTCGGCCTGTAGACTGAAAAGTATTCGGATTTTCCAGAATGAAAACACAAATAGCACAACTTCTCGTGTTTCTTCTCCTGGCTGACTGGGTTTCAGCCGAACCCTCCATCGGTTCCATGGTGCCCCGGGCGGCTCAGAGAGGGACCACCGTCACCCTTGAGCTTTGGGGCGGCGGTCTCGAACATGTCCATTCCGTCTGGGTCGAAGATACGGATCTGGATTTCCGGATTGTTCCTGATGTGCCGAAACCCGAATTGAGAATCGAGGTTGGCATTCCCGCGGACCATGCTCCCAAGACATACGGCATTCGACTCGTCTCACATGCCGGGGTATCCGCCTTGGCGGAGTTTCGCGTGACCGGTGAGCCCTGTGTCCTTGAAACCGATACCACCCATGATTTGGCTGCGAACGCCCAGTTGCTGGAGGTGCCCTCGATCATCCAGGGCACTGTTGGCGAGGCGGGTGCGCGCGACCTTTACGCCATTGATGTCGAGGCCGGTCAGGAACTGTTGATCGAAGGCCTGACCATCGGTCGCGGCGCCACATCGGGATTCTCACTCAGTGCCGGATTCAGGATGGTCTTTGCGCTTTATCGTCAGGCTGAGAACTGGTTTGAGGGGAAACGCATCGTTCGTCTGGGGGAGGGAAACAGCCCGCCACGACTTCGATACCATTTTGAGGAAAGCGGACGTTATTATATCGCCGTTTGGGGGTTTCTAGGCGAGGGCAAGCAGGATATGCACTATATGTTGCGCATCACGGATCAACCATCTGCACCCGGCGCGTTCATCCCGGAATATGTGACCTGGGGGGGTGAATTCCAGCGCAATCTTCCGGTTTCCCGTCTGCGTGACCTCTGGAATGGGATTGTTTATGTCGCCGCCTCGCCTCCTCAAGAGGATGAGGAGGAAAAGGGGGAGCCTCGCAAGGGCTGGGAGATGCCCACTGATGAGGATGTCCCGGTTCTACTGGAGTCCAGTCCCGACACGGGCACGCTGGTTGCATCCGTTCAGATTCCAACCCTGATGGAGGGGACGATCGGTTCGCCCGGCGATGTCGATGAATATGCGTTCAGTGCGGCCAAAGGTGATCGGATTGCCATTGAGATTCAGGCTCCCAAGGCCCGTCCGGCTTATTTCAACCCCTACATTCGGGTCCTTGCCGATGACGAAAGTGAGGTGTGCTCGAACCTCTACAAGAAGGTCGAGGGGGATGGTGATGACTGGGTGCGTCACCTGCAGAATAGAATCATCTATACCTTCCGGTTGGGTGGACAATACCGTCTACAGGTTCGCGACGTCACGTTTCGCGAGGGTGCGGATGATTTTGTCTATCGGGTGTTATTGAGACCTCAGGTGCCGCACATCAGTTCGATTGCGGTCGAAGGCGACCGGCTGAATCTGCATCGGGATCGAGCCACGAAAATCAAGATGACTGTTCACCAGGAGGAGGGTTTCAAGGGGGATGTTGCATTTATCGTCGAGAACCTTCCCGAGGGTGTGATTGCCCTTCCTGCCGCCGATGTCGAACCGGACAAGGGAGTCCCCTTCCCGACAGTCCATCCGGAGTGGTATGAGGGTAAAAAGCGCGAAGTCGCGTTACAGCTGCTGGTTGGTCCCGATGCCCCTCCAACCGACAGCCCCCGGTGGATTGAAATCAAGGCCCGGCAGATTGCACACGGCCAGGTCGGCGAGCCGTATTCCGTCCGTAAAATCCTTGCAACGGTGACCGGGCCCGCGCCTGCGAAACAGGATCCCGTTGTCGATGCATCAGGAGGGGAGGCGCCATGAATCCGCGTTTCCGGATCATCAATCCCGTCATGTTCAAGATCACGGTCGCGATCGTGCTTGCGCTTGCTGTGCTTTGGCCGGTGAATGGGGATCATCATGTTTCCCTGGCCCCGGACATGGAGGAAGCGGAACTTCTTTATGAAGACCGCTGCTCGATTTGTCACGAGGAGGACGGCAACTCGGATATCGAGAAGCTGAACCTTGTCGATCACCTCTGGAAACACGGGGGCTCACTTGAACAGATCGGGAAGACGATCAGCGAGGGGATCCCCGGGACCAAGATGAAGCCCCAGCGCGACAAGTTGACCGCCGAACAGATTCGCGGGCTGGCCGCTTTTGTCAAGCATCTGGAGAAGACCATGCATGGGAAAACCACAGGACCTGTGGATAGTCCCGATGCATCCGGTATCGATGACAGAGTCAGGCGTGATGTCCCCGATCTGGACATGTTACCCAAATTGGAGTTACTTCGCCTGCTGCCTGCGACGTTCGAGCTCAACGGCCCGCAAGCCGCCCAGGAGTTGATCGTGATGGGTATCTTCGCCGACGGGATTGAACGCGATCTGACCGCGGCCAGCCGGTTCTCCGTCTCGGATCCGGAACTGGCAGATGTTCATCCCTCGGGCCGGTTGGCCGCGAAATCGGATGGTGAAACGAGCCTGCGGGCCGAGGTTGCCGGCCGGTTTATCGAACACCCTGTTCGTATACGGGGCACAGGGGAGGAACGGCCCTTCAATTTTGGCCGCGAAATCGGCGGCGTCTTGACGCGCAACGGCTGCAACGCCTATGACTGCCACGGCGGGATCAAGGGCCGTGCAGGTTTCAAGTTGTCATTTAATGGACTGCGTCCCGCAGAAGACTATGAATGGATTGTGCAGGGCGGCGGCTTCCAGGTCTTGACCGATGAAATTCTCGGCGAACGCATGCCACGGGTGAATACCGGGGACCCGGGGGAAAGCCTGATCCTGCTGAAGCCGACGATGCAACTCGATCATGAGGGCGGAAAACGTCTCTATAAGGATAGCCCCCAGTATCGCATCCTGCTGGAATGGATCCGTGCCGGTGCCCCTGATTCGGACCCGGAAGCCGTCCAGTATCAGATCAGGAACCTGATCGTGCATCCGGCCGAGTCCGTCCTGCTGCCCGACCAGACCCAGAAGATCGTCGTCATGGCCGAGCTGGCTGACGGTAGTATCGAGGACATCACCGACCAGGTCTATTTCAGGTCTAACAACAAGGATATCGCAAGGATGATTGCCCCGGGCATCGTGCAGGCCCGAATTGCCGGCGAGGCCGACATCATTATCCGTGCCGTTGGCCGTTCCGGCAGCGCGCGAATCGGTGTCATCCGGAAACCTGTCCCTGAAATCGCTCTCCCACCCGCGAACAATCTCATTGATGAAAACGTGTTCGCGAAGCTTCAGAAGTTTCACCTGGTCCCTTCGGACCTGTCCTCGGACGGCGAGTTCCTGCGAAGGATCTGCCTTGACCTGACCGGGCGGCTCCCACCTGCCCATCGTGCACGGGAGTTCCTGGAGGACCCTGATCCCGCCAAACGTGAGGAACTGATCGACATCCTTCTGGAATCACCGGAATACGATGATTTCTGGACATACCGATTCGCGGACCTGTTCCGTGTCGCCCTCTACACCGGAAATGCATATCCGGCTTTCACCAAGTGGTACCATGAATGGATTCGTGAGAACATCGAGACCAATAAATCCTGGGACCAGGTCGCCCGTGAGAGGCTGAGCGCGCAGGGCATGTTCGGGCCGTCCCGTCATTATTTCATCGATCGGCCGGCGCAGGATTCCATGGCCGAACAGATTCGTGTGTTCATGGGACGTCGTTTCGATTGTGCACAATGTCATGACCACCCGTTTGAGATCTGGAGTCAGGACCAGTTCTGGGGACTCACTGCATTCTTCGGCCGGATCGTCGAGATCGGCAAGTACGGCGCCGGCCTGTTCGCCGATCTTCCAGGCGGACATGGAGACCGTGGCAAGGGAGGCGATATCATCCACCCGAGAAACAAGAAGGTGGTGATCCCCGCTTACCTCGACGGCCATGCCCTGCCTGGGGAAAAACATGAGGATCCACGCAGGTATTTGGCAGACTGGGTCACAGGGCACTCCTTCTTCTCCGAGGCGATTGTCAACAGGGTCTGGAGCAACTTCTTCGGGCGGGGCATTGTTGATCCCATCGATGATTTCGGAACGACCAATCCGCCCAGTCACCAGGAATTGCTTGATGAACTCGCCCGTGATTTTGTCGAGAACGGCCATGATATCAAACAACTTATCCGGCGGATTGTCTCATCGCGCACCTACCAGTTGTCGGGTCGGCCCAACGAGACTAACAGGCATGACCGGGTCAACTACTCCCATGCGATCAACCGGCCGCTGGATGCCGAGGTGCTGCTCGACGCGATTGTCGATGTCACCCAGGTTGGAGAGGTCTTCAACCGGCTGCGGGGTGGGATTGCACCCGGTGGTACACGTGCCATCCAGCTCCGTGAGACCGATGCATATCCCTCCATATTCATGGATGCCTGGGGACGGCCCGACCGGCTGATGATCCCTGAACGTGATGGCCTGCCCAATATTCAGCAGGCGATGCATGCATTTGCGGGAAAAACTTTCACGGAGAAGCTCGAAACGGAATCAGGTCGCATCGGCAGGCTTGTTGAGAACAATGCGACCAACCGGCAGGTGATCGATGAATTCTGCCTGGCTGCACTTACACGTTACCCGACCGAACGCGAGGTGACCGCGCTGGAAAACCTGATTAACAGCAGGCCATCACGTCGCGAAGCCATCGAGGACATGGTCTGGGGGTTGATTAATTCGCGCGAATTTTCGTATAATCACTAGATAACCATGGATGGACACGAATGAAGAACAAACAGAAGACCAGAACGTTCGGCTGCCTGAGCTGCACTGAGGAACAGGTTCGACGGCGTGATTTTCTGCGCATCGGTTCGCTCGGGCTGCTCGGTATCAGTCTGGGGCAGTTCCTGCAGGCCCGGTCAGTCATGGCTGCCGCGAAAGAGGCCGTCAGGCAGGGCAAGGCCGAGGCCTGTATCCTGATCTGGCTCGAGGGTGGCGCGAGCCAGATCGATACCTGGGATCCCAAGCCCAACAGCAACTTTCGTGCGATTTCAACCAACGTGCCGGGAATCCAGGTCTCGGAACTTCTGCCCCAGTGTGCGAGACACATGGATAAACTCTCCATCATCCGCACGATGCAGACCGAGGAACAAAACCATCCGGCGGCAACCCACTATGCTGTCACCGGTCACCGGCCCAATCCCGCCATGCAGTTTCCGGGATTTGGTGCGGTGATCAGTCGCGAGAAGGGCAGGCGGGGTGTCATTCCGCCCCACGTCCTTGTCCCGGAGTGGGAAAGGGAACGCCAGTATGAAAAATATTTTGGCTCGGCCTTCATCGGTGCCGAGTTCAACCCGATGGTGATCCCTGATCCCAGCGCGGAGGATTTCGAGGTGGCCGACTTGCGGCTTCCCAAGTCGATCACCCCTGAAAGAATCGAGGACCGCCGCACATTCATGGAGATTTGGGACAGTTTTCACCGTGAAAAAGCCGAGATGGCCGAGTATGGCGCCATGGATGATTTTCGACAACGCGCGCTGGACATGCTGACTACCCGGGCTGTTCGGGATGCGTTCGACCTCTCGCAGGAACCGGACACGGTGAGGGATCGTTACGGGCGGGACGGCGTCGGCCAGAGCGTCTTGATGGCCCGAAGACTTGTCGAGGCCGGCAGCCGGTTCGTGACGGCAGCCGGTTACGGCACCAACCAGTGGGATGCCCACTCGGATAATGACAAAAAACATCGCGATCTCCTTGTTCCGCCGCTCGATATTTCCCTGTCGGCGCTGCTCGATGACCTTGAGGAACGCGGCATGCTGGATTCGACGGTCGTAATCTCGATGGGTGAATTCGGACGCACCCCGCACATCAATCCCAACCTCGGTCGTGACCACTGGCCCGACTGCTGGTCGCTGGTGATTGGCGGAGGCGGCATCCGCGGGGGTCAGGTTATCGGTGAAAGCGATGAGAGGGGAGCCTATATCGCGGATCGCAGGGTGACGATGGGTGATGTTTACGCCACGATCTACAAGGCGCTCGGGATCGACTGGACCAAGGAATACATGCACCCGATCGGGCGCCCGGTCAAGATTGCCAACTCGATCGATGACGAGACCGGTCGTCCAATTGAGGAGCTTCTCTGATGAACCGGAGAAAATTTCTGGGTTCGACCGTGATGGCTGGCGCCGCACTGCCATTCACAGGGTGCAGCAGACTGATGGACTGGAAAGGTGGAAGCATGTCCATAGACAACATCAGGCTCCTCGACGAGGCTGAGCTGATTGTGGATGCCGGGGCAACACTGGGGGAGGGGCCCATCTGGGATGAAGCCAACCGTGTTCTCTACTGGCTGGACATCGAGTCCTCCGAACTGCACGAATTTGATCCCGCGACGGGAGAGGATCGTTTCTGGAATCTTGGCCAGCAGATCGGGACCGTCGTGCCCTGCCAGTCCGGGGGTGTGATGCTTGCGCTTCACGAGGGCTTCGCCCATTTTGACACGGACGTCGAAAAACTGACTCTGATTAGCAACCCCGAAGCCCACATGCCCACGACGCGATTCAATGACGGGAAGTGCGATCCGGCGGGGAGGTTCTGGGCCGGGACATTATCCATGGAGAATGAGGGCAACATCGCCAGCCTCTACATGATGGCCGGGGACCGGTCGGTTCGTCGCATGCTGGGCGACATCACCTGTTCCAACGGGATCAACTGGAGTCCGGACAACAAGACGATGTACTTTATCGACACGCCGACACACAAGGTCGACGCCTTTGATTATGACATTGAAACCGGGAATATCTCCAACCGCAGGCCCGTGATCGAGATGCCTGTCGAGATCGGTTATCCCGATGGGATGACCATCGACACCGAGGGTATGTTATGGATAGCTCCGTGGGGTGCGGGCAAGGTCATTCGTTGTAATCCGAAAACCGGTGAATATCTCGCGGCGGTTCCGTGCCGGGCGCTGCAGACCACGGCTTGTGCATTTGGTGGCCCGGATCTGCGTGACCTTTACATCACAACTGCCGCCGTTGAGGCGGGAATGCCGAGGGGTGAAAACGCTGGCGGGCTGTTTCGTGCCCGTCCCGGTTCACAGGGGCATCCCATGCCGCCTTTCGCCGGATAGGCGTTTCATCCCGTCCATACCGGACCTGACCGGTCCTGCCCGAACAGGGGTTCGCAACCCGTTTTCGTGACGATGAATGTCTTCTCGAGCTGCAGTCCGCCCGCGTCCGGGATCATCACCGGTGTCTCGAGGTTGAACACCATCCCTGTTTCCAGTTCAAGGTCCGACGGGATGTCGATGCAGTCGTCGTGCAGGAGTTTCCCGCTGTCGGGCATGATCATCGGGTATTCTCGCATGTCCAGGCCGAGGCCGTGTCCGATTGTGGAAATGATCCATTCAGGATGATCATCCACGACTTCCTGCATGGATTTCTGAACGGTTGAGGATCTTACACCGGGACGTGCTGCCGCCCGTCCCGCCTCAACTGCGTCCTGCAGGATCGGGAAAATTCTTTGGTATTGATCCTCCACCCCGGGCGTCATCAGCGTTGTGCCGCTGTCGGAATAATGATGGCCCGCGATACAGCCCGTGTCGATAAATAGGAACTCGCCGGGTTGGATGACATGCTCGGGTCCGGATGCGATCCCGTATCCCCGGATACTGTAGGAGAAATGTTCGGATTCCGCGCCGGCCTTTGCGACCTCAACCCGGAAATGTTCACGTAGTTCGGACATCCTTGTACCGGGTCGGGCGACTTGCAGGAAATTCATCATGGCCTGCTCATTGATAAGTCCGCTGTGACTCAGGGATTCGATCTCGTCGGGAGACTTCACCGCCCGAATCAGCCTCAATAGATTTGAACAGTCCATAAGTTGTGCATCGGGCAGTGCCTCCGATAGAAATCGACGTGCCGGTCCCGATATACCGTCCATCTCAAGACCGATCACCGACCGGTCAAACTTGTGGTCCTTCAGCATGTGGGCCAGGGCCTCGTGTGGTGAGGATGGATGATCGTCCCTTGAAAACAGGGCATGAAAGCCCGCAAGGCCGGGTTCCGGCGACTTGGGTTCGGGAACCAGGTTTATCTTGGGCTTTCCTGCCAGATAGACTTCACTGTTGCAGCCCATCGTGTTGACGGCAAAATTGGGCCTCACGACAAGCAAGGGATCACCGCCGGCCGGCCGGGCGGCATATGTTGGCACGAGGTCCGCGGATGAACCGGGCATGGCCATGTACTCTCTGAGACGCGAATCCATCCAGCAGGCGTAGCCGGTCAGGTATGTGACAGTGGACGGTATGGCGGCAACCACGACGTCCAGACCGTGGTCCCGCATGAATTGGTCCGCGCGTGTTTTGTTGAACAACACCATTCCAGACCCGGCCTTTCCCGATTCATCTTCCGGTTCATGCATGAGCCCCCATTGAAACCCAATCGGGGAAAATCTTCCATGGAAACCGCCGTCAGTTCGGGGTTGCCTTACAGGTTGCATCGGTTAGAATTGGTGCGGACTCAACCGGACAGGGAATGGATCAAGGCTGTAGGGGGCTGTGCCGAGGTCCGTCAAATCCGGGACAACCGGGGATCCGACCCCACCAGGGTGTCGGCTGAACCCCTCGATATTATCATGGAGGCATGCAATTCAATGCTTTTAGAGAACAGGGTGGCATTGATTACCGGGGGAACCAACGGGATCGGCCGCGCATCGGCGGAGCGTTTTGCAGAGGAGGGTGCGAAAGTTGTTATCTGCGGCCGAAACGACGAACGTGGTCAGGATGTCGTGAGGACGATCGAGGAGAACGGGGGTGAAGCACTCTACCTCCGGATTGATGTCGGCCAGATGTCGGGCATCAAAAATCTCATTGATGCCACGTACGACCGGTTTGGCAAGCTCGATGTCATATTCAGCAACGCGGGAATCTATGGCATGAAGGGTAGCGCCGTGGATATCACGGAGGAGGATTTCGATCGGGTCCTCTCGGTCAACCTGAAGGCTGCCTGGATGCTAGCTCACAATGCCTTCCCCCGCATGCTTGGGGACGGAGGCGGTGTGATGATCATCTGCGGATCGCCCCACTCGAAGCGTGGTTATGCGAACTACTGTGCATACCAGACAACCAAGGGAGGCCTGGCTGCGCTGACACGGTCGCTGGGGGCGGATTTCGCGCCCGATATCCGTGTCAACTGCCTGATCCCCGGCGCCTTTATCACGGGATTGTGGGATGATGTCCCTCGGGAAACCATCGACATGAGCGCGAAGTTCTGCATCATGCAGCGAAATGGGGAGCTTCGGGAGATCGCTGACGCGGCGCTGTTTCTGGCGTCGGACATGTCTTCATTCATGACCGGGGCGGACCTGGTTGTCGACGGAGGCCTGATCAACATCATCAACAAATACAAGAAAAAAGAATGATCGCTGGAATTCGGCAGGAAGGGGTGCAGTTCATCCTGTGATGGACTGCCGTGGTCAATATGGCACCGATGACAGTCAAGGAGATGCTGGCCTGCAAGGGCAAGAGGAAGCTGACCATGATCGCGGTCAATGGCTTTGATGATGCGCAGGCTTGTGAAATGGCCGGGATCGACATGCTTGCATTGAGGGCCTCGAACCTTCCCCCGGTTCGTGAGGGTGCACCAAACTGTTTTGTGCGGCCAGCCGCGACAAGGGCGAATTACCGGCCCAGCAATGAGGCTGCGATCCGTGAATGTTTCTCGTTGATCGAGCAGGGGGCTGATGCGATCCATATGGTTCCGGGCCTGGAACGGGTCCGTGCCGTTGCACAGATGAAGATCCCGGTTTTCAGCCATGTCGGGTTCTGCCCGGACTTTATGTCATGGACCGGGGGTTACAGGGCGGTTGGCAAGACGGCCGATGAGGCCATGCAGGTTTACCGTGAGACGCTGCAGATCCAGGATGCCGGTGCGGTTGGCGTGGAGATGGAGGTTGTGCCCGAGAAGATAGCCGCAGAGATTACCAAACGGGTCGAGATCCATGTCTCCTCGCTTGGGAGTGGATCCGGATGCGACAGCGAGATGTTGTTTGCCGTCGACATGTTGGGAACCCACAACAAGCATTACCCACGTCATGCCAAGCGCTACCGAAATTACTTTGAGGACTCCGTCGAGGTGTTCAGGCAGTTCAGGCAGGAGGTTGAGGACGGGATTTTCCCGACCGAGGAGCATACCGTCAGGATCAAGGATGACGAGTTCGACAAGTTTATGGATCAGGTGGATAAGGGGAAATGGGCATGAGACTTCCATGGAAACATCGGGGCCGCTGGTTCCTTCGTGGATGCATGGGAATATTCATTCATCAATATCTCGGCATGGTCATGATCTTGCCGATTCTTGTGATCATGGCCGGGTTGCCCGTTGCCACGGCGGCCACTGCAGATCTGGTGGTCATGGAACCCACCATGGTACCGATGCGCGACGGCACGCGACTGGCAACGAATATTTACAGGATTGCCGGGGAGACCGGACCTGCCCCGGTGCTGCTGCTGAAGACCGGTTACGGCCGGACCGGGTTCGATGATCAGGCACGTCGGATCGCCGCCCGGGGTTATGTTGCCGTCACGCAGGACAGTAGCGGACGGTTTGGCTCCGAGGGTGAATACATGGTTTACTGGGGCGAACCTCCCGACGGTTTCGACACCGTGACCTGGATTCGCGAACAACCCTGGTGCGATGGACAGGTCGGGATGTGGGGAGGGTCCTACATGGGCTCGATCCAGTGGCTGACCGCTACTACGGGTGTTCCACTGGGGGCGCTTGCCCCCACCGCATCGTGCAGTTATTTCTACCACAATGTCTATAATCAGGGCGGGGTGATTATACTGTCTTTGGTCCGCGCGGGATTTGGGGCGAATGTCTACGGCCCCCCGCCCGAGGCCGGGGCTTCACCCAAATGGCCTGAGTGGTATCTGACCCTTCCGTTGATGGATTTTGATGATGTTGTGGGCTATCCCGCGCCCATGCAGATGAACATGATCAAGCATCATACCCCGGACGGCTTCTGGCGTGAGACCGATGCACGTAACTTTGAAGTCATGGATTTCCCGGCACAGCATATCGTCGGTTATTACGACTTCTTGTGCTGGGGGTCGGTTTATGCCTATCAGGGGATGCGGCATCGCTCCGCCTCGGCCCGTTCAAGGAACAACCAGCAGCTGGTTCTTGGCCCATGGGATCACGGGTCACTGAGCAATTCCAAGACCGGTGATGTGGAATTCGGTGAATATTCAGGGATCGACGTGTTTGAGGAGAACATGAAATGGTATGACCGCTGGTTCAGGGGGGTCGATGCAGACAAGTCTTATCCACGCGTGCGTTATTTCATGATGGGAACGAACGAGTGGCGTGAGTCGACAGACTGGCCGCCCGGGGAATCCTTGCTGTCCCCCTTTTATCTTCATTCCGGCGGTGGGGCCAACACGCGGGGCGGCGATGGCAGGATCAGCCTGCGCCCGCCGACCATCCACCAGCCGCCCGATCGCTTTGAAGCGGATCCTGCCGATCCCGTCCCGTCTGCGCCGGCACATAAGACAAAATATTTTGACGGGTTCGGGCCGTATGACCAGCAGGTTGCGCATGACCGGCAGGATGTATTGGTTTTCCAGACCGAGCCGCTTGAGGAGCCGGTCAGTTTTGCCGGGGCGCTCAGTGCGGAGTTGTACATCACGACAAACACGCCGGATGCCGATTTTGTCGTTAAAGTGGTCGATGTTCATCCCGACGGGTTCTCTCACCCCCTCGCCCATGGCATTCTCAGGGCCAGTGCACGTGAATCACTTGTGGAGCGCAAACCGCTGGTACCGGGGGAAGTTTACCTGTTGAACATTGACCTGGGTCATTCTGCGGCGACCGTGGTGGCTGGTCACCGGCTTGCGTTTCAGATTCAGGGCAGCCACTTCCCGGTCTGGGAACGAAATACAAATACCGGTGAGGGCCCGTTCGGCCGGGAGGTTTTGGTTTCAACCCAGACGGTGTATCACGATCCCGGCCGACCCTCGCGAATTCTGCTGCCGCTGCTGAATGATTGAAGTCTTTCTGCGGACGAACGTCACATGCAGGGGGGACATGACCCCGCTCAAAAGAAATGGCGCAGCTCGTTCGTGAGTCCAGCATCGGTCCGTTTTTGTCCAGTGCTGTACGCCGTGTATGGACGGGCTGATCGGTCAACGTACGCATGAACTGATGAACGATTATTCGGCCGCAAGCACCATGACAAGTTTTTCACCGGCCGCATGGGGTAGGCTGGTTTTTCCGTCCAGGATCGAGCGCCAGGAAAACCGGACCTTTCGTGGCGAAGGGGTTGGGGGGGCATCTGCATCGGCATACAGGATGATTTCCGCCTCGCGTGTAACCGTCAGAAACCTTTCCTTGAAACCCTCGTCAGGGTTGATTCCGGTCTCGGGATTGTAATCGCTTGCGGTCCAGGCGTGTAATCCTTGGGGGAGGTCCTCCACCGAGATGGCGATCTCACCGCTGTATCCCTCCTCCTGCTGCATCATCACGGTCAGCTTGTGTGCATTCCCCTGCCGCAGGTTGACCCGGTCGCCTGTAATCCAGACGGCTCCGACGTGCGGGATCTGCCGGCGGACCAACAACCGGTAATGGAAATCCGGGTCTCCGTTACGTGAGGTGATATCACGCATTTCCAGTAAATATTCACCCTCCAGTTTGAAGGTGTACAGGGTGCGTGGCTGGATGTCCTTGGCATAGAATGTAAAGTTGCGGACCAGCCGTTTGTAGATGTTCGTCAGGAACTCGTTGCCATCCATGTCACGGATTCCTATGCGTGGGTTGAACAGCGGTGGCCCCTTGACCGGGGTTTCAATTTCAAACACCAGTGGCTCGTCCTTGAAGGCATGGAACCGGTAATAATCGACATCATCGGGGCGGTCGATGAAGCCTTCGATAATGACCGGCGGGCTGATCTCTTGTGCCTTCTCCATGGAGTCATTGTCGTCGGTTTTTTCGGCAACCATGGGGATATCATCCAAAATCACTGTCCCGGCGGGGTCGGCGACTGGCATCGCGGGCTCCGGGTTTTCCCGTTGGGGGCTGCCCGGAGCTTTCCCGTCCTGTTTCCCAACGGTTCGGGTTGAATCGGGGGAGGCAACGGTCAGGTCCCAGAGCTGCCTGATACGACCGGGTGGCAGGCCGCGTTTCCAGTGTCCGTAGGCCAGCGCTACAGCCTGGGTGTCATCGGCGGAATGCCTGATTGAAATCATGTAAACCGAGGTTTCCGCACCGGGTTTTCGGCCTGGATGTGATTCCATCGACTCAATGCGCAGCAGATACTGTCCGGCCTCTTCAAACCGATATTCCAGTCTGGGATCGCGGGACAAGTGAGGGCTGACCGGTTCATCGTTCCGGGCCAGGCGCCTGATTTGGCCTGCATCGAACCAGCTGCCTGTTGGCGCAAAGAGGCTTAACTGCGGGTCGAAGTCCGGGCCTGTCGACTTGACCTGGAAGACCAGTTGCTCCCCTGCATCCACTTCGAATGAGTAATAGTCCAGCTGGTTGATTTCGATGATGCGCCCGCAGATCACCGACGGGAATGTGACCGGCTGTGCGTTGGACGGGAGATCATGCGGCCCGGCCATCTCTGTGATGATCGGTTGATCCACCACATCGAAGGATACGCTGTTTGTCAGGCCATCGGAATTGATGAAACGTATGCTATGGGACCCGATGCGTGCATCGCCCGCAATACACAACTGCAGCGTGGGGGAGGCATCCCCTTCCGTATGGAGAATCTGTGCAGTCAATCCCTGCAAATCATCGGACATTGTCCCGGTAGTCGAATGATCGCCATCGGGTGGTGTTTCGGGTGACTTTTTAACCGGGCCGGAGGGGAACCAGACGGTGCTTGAGGGTTCGGTGATGACTCCTCCGCCAACTTCCGCCAGCACGACCTGGCCCGGTTCACCACAGGGGGGATAAATAAAGGTGGCATCCTTTGCCCATGTGCCGTTGCCGCATACAATCAGCAAGGCTGTGAGGAGGAAAGAGGTCCAGCTTGTATTCATGATTTCATGTTTGTGCCCGGCGTCATGGTCATCGCGGGATGGACGATCAGCCTTCGGGAATATGGCGGGCTCGAGTGTAATGACCGGGCTGAAGATCGGTCGGTTCCATCCTCCCTGCAGAATTTCATGTTGGGCACGACTGGAAATGATTCCATCAGATCAACTCATGGATTGGGATTCCGGTCTGGTCGTCAAGAGCATTGGCAATCTTGACGGGGCGCCCCAGCGGAGACATGATTTCCTTGGTCCAGTCGATTCCCATGGCTTTGTAAATCGTGGCGTGCAGGTCACCAATACTGACTAGGCGGTCTGCAATGTGGGTCCCCTTCTCGTCACTGGCGCCGACCACATGTCCGCCCTTGATGCCGCCTCCACCGATAGCCATGGACCAGCAATGGGGCCAGTGGTCGCGCCCGCCGTCAGGATTGAAGTGGGTTGTCCTCCCGAATTCACCCATCACAGCGACGATTGTGGATTCGAGCAGTCCTCGTTGATCAAGGTCTTCCATCAATGCGGCCAGGGCCTGGTCGAACGGCGGCATGCCTTCATCGCGGATACTTTCATCGTGATTTCTGTGGGTATCCCAGTTGAACCCGCCCGTTGCCGTCACGAACCGGCAACCGGCCTCCACCAGCCGTCGCGACAGGAGGAAACTCTGGCCGAATCCATTGCGGCCGTAGGCGTCGCGTGTCCCGCCAGATTCCTTTGACAGGTCAAATGCATGCTTGACTTCGGGTGAGAGGATCATCTCCAGCGCCTGTGTGCTGTAGGTGTCCAGTGAGTCCATTTCAGCAAGAGGCCTCTTCCGGCGATAGAGGCGGGTCACGACTTCCTGAAAAGATCTGCGGTCCTCTATACGCTCAATCGGGATGTCCTCGGGAAGCGAGAGGTCGGGCAGCCTGAAATCCCCCTCATCCGGTTTCGGGATCTGAAGCGGTTCATATTCGGGCCCGAGGAATGCGGATCCAAAATGATAGGAGTTGGTGTCCGGCACATTCACATAGGGGGGGATTCTGTTATTTGAGCCCAGTTCGCTCGCAATCATGGACCCGATGCTCGGAAACTTCAACGCGGGGTTCTGTCGATGACCCGTGATCGCGTAATGGATTGCCTCGGGGTGGTCGATTTCCTCGGAGTGCATCGAGCGAATCAGTGAAAGCTTGTCCATATGATGTGCGACCCTCGGGAGGAGTTCGGAAATCTGGACCCCGTCTGCCCGGGTTGATATTGCACGAAATGAGCTGGTGGGTTTGGGATCCCAGGAATCAACCTGGCTTGGAGCACCCTTGAGGAACACGAGAATACACGACTGTGCCCGGGAGCGGTTGAATTCACCCTGAAGACCTTTTACGGCCATGACATCACGGGCTCGAAACCAGTCACTGAGGCCAAACCCGAGCAGGCTCAGCGAGCCCGCGCGCAGGAAGGATCTGCGGTCCATCCCCACTTTTCGGTAGGAATCGCAGCAGGTGTCGTGGGTGTTTTTCATCCGTGGCCTCAGTTGTTGAATGTAAACTCGGGGGAAGTCAGGACTGCCCAGAGAAGATCCTCGGTGGCTCGTTCACGGTCAGGATGTTGTGTGATCATGGACTGTAACTCGGAACTCTCTTCATCCCGGGGATAGCGTGCCAGGGCTGTAAGATAAAATTCATCAATGATCTCCCGATCTGTAAAGCCGCTATCCAGATAATCTGCGAGCCGACCTTTCTGGCTGCTGATCTTCTCACGGTAGGTGGAACCCGTCAACTTGTGTAAGGCCTGCTTGAGGTTGAGATCATTGCGTCGACAGGTCACGACGGTTCGGTCAATCTGGTTGTTGATGTCGAGAAACCATAAGCGATGCAGATCGGGGCAAACCAGGTTGATCGCTCTTTGATACGTGTGCGCCTCGCCAAAGTCGCCGTAGACACCGGTGACGTTTGAAATGGCATCGAAAAGGACCTCCGCGTCCAATCCGCGCGGCCGGGACCAGGAGTAGTTCAGTTGGTCATCAATATTGGAGTCATTCGGGACACCGGACATTTGGTAAGTGCTCGAACGGCAGATTAATCGCATCAGGTGTTTCAGGTCATGGCCACTCCTCCTGAAATCTTCCGCCAGTTCCTCGAGTAGTTCCGGATGTGTCGGCATGTTCGCAAGCCGGAAGTCATCAACCGGCTCAACGATCCCCCTCCCAAAGAAATTTCCCCAGATCCTGTTTGCGACCGCCTCCGCAAAGAAAGGATGGCCGGTCATCCATGTGGCCAGGCTGCGGCGAGGATCGTGCTGTGAGTCGCTTGTAGGCCTGTCACCATTAAAAAAGGCCGGTTGAACCTCCCTGTCCCGGCGTGGATGAATCGTTTTCTCCCCCTGGCCGTACTCCCCGTGCCCCTCCGGGTCATCGAAATGGATCATCATGGATCCGGTCCAGCCCAGCCTGGTCAGCCGACCAAAAAAAGCCGTCATGTTCCAGAACTGGTCTTGGGTCCAGGTTTCATAGGGATGATCGTGACATTGGGCGCAATCGAGGCGACGTCCCATGAACAGCACGACGTTCTCGGTCATTTCGTTGGGTGGCAGGGGCATCTCGCCGCCCCCGTGGTGATAGTGCCGGGTCGGGCCGTTGAAGCCCTGCCCGGAGATTCGTTCCCTTGCCATCAGGTCAAAGGGTTTGTTGTCTGCCACGGAATCCCGGATCCAGTTCCAGTATTTCTCCGCACGCTTGTTGCTGCTCTGCAGAAAATAGGAGACCCGAAAGATGTCCGAGATCCGGTAGGTCCAATAGTCGACAAATTCCGGCGTGTCGAGGAGGGTATCAACCAGTTCATCACGTTTGGAGGGGTTGGGATCGGCGAGAAACCCCTTGACCCGGCTCGCTGGTGGCAGGGTTCCGGTCAGGTCAAGGCAGACCCGGCGCAGGAATTCCTCATCAGAACAGATTCCGGACGGCATAATGTTGAACCTGCGGAGTTTTGCGAGGACATGCCGGTCTACGAGGTTGCGCTCCTCAAGTTCCGGGAACCCGACGGGTTGTCTGCTGATCACGCCGATCCGGGCATTGACGGCAATGCCTGCGGCGCGCACCAGCAGGGTGGTTTCACCCTTGTCTCCAGCCCGAATCTGTCCGTTACGGTCAACCCGTGCCACCCCCTTGTCCAGGACCTCATAGGAGACCCGGCCGGTCATGTCCTCCCGGCGTCCGTCTGCAAGGTGGGCCGTCACCAGCAGCTGCTGGCGGCTGCCGGGTGTCAGCAGGGTCATCTGGGGGAACACTTCTAGTTGTTCGACCTGATATGGCTCCGGGTTTCCCGCTTGACGTGGTGCCCCCCGGCGGATCCATTCAAGGAGGGTGTTATAATCGTCCGAGTCCTTCGTGAACCTTTCCCCCCCCTCGTGTTCCAGCTGGTAGGTTGGTTTGAGCAGGATCAGGCTCTGTTCCGGATGCTGCAGATTAATGCGCGGGGTTCGTTCGCCCTCAACTTTTTCGGTCAATACGGGGTAAGTGCCGCCGATGGTGATCCATTCATGATCCAGATCGGGGTTCATGGCGTTGAGCGATATCTTGAAACCACCCCTGCCCTTGATGCTGCCGTGACAGTCAGCCATGTTGCATCCCCGACGGGTCAGGACCCCGCCGATATCGCGTGTGAAATTGAACGGGGGTGTTGCCTGGGAGCCCTGGATCAGGATTTCCCTGCGGGCAGAAATGTTTTCGTAAGCCGCATGGATTTTAAGTGCTCCGTCCGCCGTCACCACCAACCGACCCGTCGCATCCATGGAGGCAATGTCGGGATTGTTAATCTTGAGTTGAGCCTCGCGTGTCAGGTCCCGTTCATGCCCATCGTTATACCGGCCCATCACGACAAACTGCTGTGATCGTGCGGAAATGACCCGTCCGTCATCGTCCGGCAGGATTCGCAGTGACACCGGTTTGCCGATGGATTTTTCAGTTGCCGGGGTTTCAGCCGATATTCCCGCCGATTGAAGCAGCATGATGCCGTGAATCGTGGCAGCAACGATGACCAGGATCACCGCCGCCGGGTTTGCTGGATGTGTCAGGGATGATTTATTCATCGTGTCAGGCATTCAAGGGCATGGCGTTTAACCGGGCATGGTATCACCGAACGTAAAACCTCTCCAATGGTAAAACCTCTCCAATGGCAAATTATGCGTGTCCGGGCATCATTCTGATTGAGTCATCATGCTTATTGGAGGATTTGTCGGGCCGTGAGGCGTGACAGTCTGTGGGGGCGGACTCCTGTTCCTCCCGCATGCTTTGTTGTCATCCGAATTTCCCGTTCACCTGTGCGAAAGGATAGTCAACTTGTTCCCGACACCGATCATCCTTCCCCGCATAAAAAAGCTCCCGCATGGTTCTTGATTGTCCCCCGAGATTCTTATGGTTGAAGGGTTATGGGTTGTGACCACGATTAGGGTTTTGGGCGGAGATCCTGTCCGTGTAAAATATCGCCCGAATTGCTTCGTGCCAGGCCTCCAATTTTATCTTGTAACCTTGGTTTTATCCGGGGATAATCTCCACCCTGATTAACGGACATTCAGACAGATCCAGAGTCCCTTGCCGGGTCCCCGGAAGATGGCGGGGTCCGGTCACGTCCCCATGGAGGTTTCGATGCCCTCAGTCAACCAGGATTTCAACCATTCTTTCGTGATCGAGGCGCCGCCCGCACTGGTCTGGAAATTCCTCTGGGATATCCAGGCCATGGCCGGATGTATTCCCGGCTGCGAAGAGGTCATCACCCGGGTGGAAAACAAGACATACCTGGCGAAGATGCGGCGCAAGGTAGGCCCTTTCGTGATCCGGATGGAAATGGATATTGAGGTCACCGAATGCGTCGAGCCCGAGCGTGTTGCGGTGGTCGTAGCCGGTCGGGACAAGAAGCTCAGGAGCAAGCTCTCACAGACGGTTGCTGTCGCGCTGGGGGGTGAGCCCGAGGGCCCGAGTTGTATCGAGGTCAACACCCATTTTGAACTGAGCGGTGTCCTTGCCTCGCTGGGTGCAATCCTGCTCAAGGGTCATATCCAGCATGAAATGGACACCTTTGTGAAGAATATCCAGGCCGGGATCGAGGAGTTCAAGGCCGGACAGGCCCCGTGACCATGTTTGTGAGTGTCATGGTGCAATTTTTGTTTTCTATTTCAATATCATGCCCGGTCCGGCCGGGCTGGGAGGCGTGAAAATGGCATATGATCTGCTCCTTCGTGAGGGAAAAATCAACGGGATGACGACCAAGAACCGGTTTCACATGGGACCGGCGGAGAAAAGTTACGCAAACCGTGACGGTTCGATGAACCAGGGATATATCGATTATCTGGTTGCACGGGCAAAGGGCGGGGCCGCCCTGATGTCCATCGAGTCCACCTATGTCGATGTCCGCGGGATGGGACATCATTACCAGGTCGGGGCCCACGGGGATCATGTCATTCCCGGCCTGCGCCGCACGGCTGAGGCTGTACATGCTGTCAACAGCCGGGTTGGGCTTGAACTCTACATGGGTGGACGGCAGTCACCTGCCTACATGACCCAGCGCCAGCCGGTCGCCCCCTCGGTCGTCAAGTGCGAGGTTCTGGACCCTCCCGCCGTCCCGCATGAGCTTACGAAGGAGGAGATCGCCGAGATCGTCCAGTTTTTTGCCGATGGAGCACGACGAACCCAGGAGGCCGGGATGGATTATGTCCTGCTGCATGGTGCCCACGGATACCTTTTGTGCCAGTTTCTTTCGCCGTATTCAAACAGGCGGACGGATGAGTACGGTGGTTCACCCGAAAACAGGGGGCGCTTTGGCCTGGAAATTGTCAGGGCCGTCCGCGAGACATGTGGTGACGACTTCCCGATCGGTTTCCGTATCACAGCCGAGGAATACATCGACGGTGGCCTGACCATTGATGACACGACGAAATACTGCCGCAAGCTGGTCGATGCCGGTGTGGACTGGATCGATACATCCGGGGGGATTTATGAATCCTTCTACATGATTCTGCAGGGAACCGAGGCACCCAAGGGCGGGTTTGTCGACAACGCCGCGGCGATCAAGGAGACGGTGGGCAATGATGCGATGGTCAGCGCGACCCAGCGCCTCAGCGACCCGGATTTCGCCAGCGAGGTCATGCGCAGACACGGCCTGGATTATGTCTCGGTCACCCGCGCATTTCACTCCGACCCGCTTTACGGAACCAAGGTGGCCGAGGGTCGGGTCGACGAGATCAATTTCTGCATCTCCTGCCACCAGTGCGTGAATCTTCTTGAGATGAACGAGCGTGCCGACTGTGCGATCAATCCCACGACGGGATATGAGAGTGAGCGAAAACTTTGCAAGGTTTCGAAACCGCGCAATGTGATGGTTGTCGGGGGGGGGCCGGGTGGCATGGAGGCTGCCCGTCTGCTTGCCGAGCAGGGCAACAAGGTTACCCTCTATGAAAAGGGATCGGAATTGGGCGGCCAGTTCCGTTACTCGTCGAAGGCGGCCGACGACTATGCAAGCTTCCCCCGTTACCTGATCGGCCAGATCAAGAAACTCAATGTCGACATCCACATGAACACGGCGGTGGACTATGACCTGATTCGGAAGGAGGACCCCGATGCGGTCATCATCGCGACGGGCATCCTGCCCGGGATCCAGTTCTGCCCGGTCGTCGGCAATGCGAAGACATTCAACCTCTTCACCTCGATCGACCGTGATGATGACGAGTGGGAAGACGAGGTCGTCATCATCGGCGGGGATTTCGCAATCTGTTTTGCGGCGTTGTATGTCGCGGGTCGCGGCGCCGAGGTGACGATTGTTGAGCCCAACAGCACGATCGCATTTGACAAGCATTCCCCCGCCAAGGACCTGCTGATCAAGGCGCTGACCGACCTGCCGACAGTCCATGTCCGGACAGAATCGAGCGTCGAGGAGGTTGGGGAGGGTTATGTCCTGATCCAGCATGACGGGAAAATCGAGCGCAAGGAATGCGGCAGCGCCGTCTTCGGCGGACGTGTGCCCAACAATCACCTTTATGATGAAATCAAGCAGCGGGCCCCGGAACTTGAAGTCTACAACATCGGCGACTCGGTACTCCCGCGACTGGTCTACGAAGCCACGCAGGAAGCCTGGAAGGCTGTCGAGCGGATCTGCCTCAAGGCCTGCTGAAATCCCGGGTCCTGCTCGGTTTCAAGAGCTGTTGTTCACATAAATCATTGCTCATCAGAGGATCGCGGGGATCCGGTCAGGGGGTTCTGAGGTTGTTTCGGAGCCCATACGGAAATACGTCAGGTCAGGTGCAGGTGGGATTATGCTTGATCACTTGCACGCTCTGCCATATATTCGACCCATTGGATATTTAATGGCTTTTCGGGATACGGCCTTTGAATTGGTGGTTTTCGGATCGTCAAATTTTTCTTTTTGGGAGGGGTCTTACAGTGCAAGCAATCAGGCCAGCAATAATCATCCTGACGGGGGTCCTGTTATCCCTGTATACGGCCCCAGAGGCTCATAGCTACACGTTTGATATGGATGAAGGGGACACACTGGATTGGTTCGAGGATTTTGATGACAATAGCAACGGATGGTATTTCTGGAATGACTCCATGGCGATCAGCGATACCTCCCGGACCGGCTTGACCAGCGATGGCAATTCCTGCGGGGCTGCAGCTGTGGGTGCCATGGAGGGTACGCTGCACCTGAATGAGGATGACGGCCAGCATAGTTATACAGCGCCCGGTCAGGGTGGTCTTGCCTGGATCGATCTGGAGGAAATAGTCGACCTTTCCGGGGGGCCGATGACCCTTTACATGGCTCTTCAGAATCCGCCGACTCCGGGGGAGGGGGTCGGCACCCGGACTGCCGTCCGGCTTGTGACCCTTGACAGCGGCCCGCACAGGAATATCAGTGTCGAGTGGATGAACGGGTTCATGACCCAGGTTGCGGTCAATGCCAATGGCCGCGGTGGTTGCTGCGGCGCACGCAAGGCCTGTGGCCCGGCTCCCGGTGGATCAACCAGTTGTCCCAATGGCGTGACCGGCGATGACTGCACTCCCATGCAATTCCTTTTCAGCGTCAACGCCGAGGGAGGCTTTGAAGTCAAGGAAAGAGACTTGGCGGGTAACCCGGGCGAGTGGCGGACTCTACTTAGGCTTAACAAAAATTCGTCACACCCACAGACCTATAACCGGGTTTATGTTTATTTGGAATCGAATGAGAATGGGGGTAACCGTATCGATGCAATTGGTGGAACGCAAGGTGGTTCCCTGACCCCATCCACCGAGATTACCGGCTTTGATTTCCATATTGACGGAGATGACGTGCTCGTTTGGGAGGAAGAGTTCGATGATAACGCCAATGGCTGGGAGTTTGTTCACGGTACAGAAATCAGTAACCCCGCCCTGATAGGCCAAGTCGACCGAGGCGGGACGCTTTGTCGGCCTCCCGATGAGGTGGGCGCCATGGTGGGGAGCCTGCATCTGGACGAGGATGACACCACCGACAGTTACTACGAGGCTGCTAGTGCGGGCGTTGCCACGCTTGATCTTTCAACCCCCATTGACCTCTCCAATGGGCCCATGGCCCTTTACATGGCTTACAATGCTGCAACCGGTGGTAGCCAGCGGTTGGCAGTCAGGCTGCTGGATACGACTGCACCATCTGCGGACAACATCACTTTTTCGATGTTGATGGGTTTCAGGATGCGGTTGATGGTTGATGCAGACGGCATCCCGGGATGCTGTGGACCCTTATTTGCTGAGTGTGGCAAGGTGGGACCCCTCGATGGTCCCTGTCCGAACAACCCGGAGGTGGCCGCGGGTGTCTGCACCCCCATTCAATTCGTGCTCCGGCTTGATGCCGCGGGTAATGTCGCGCTGCGTGAACGCAGCATGAAACTCAACCCGGGGCTCTGGCGGGACATGATGGTCAAGTCCGGGTCGGGACATCCAACATATATGGACCAGATTTATGTTCATTTGGAGTCGGACTGGAACGGGGGCAACCGTCTCGAGGGACTTGCCGGGACACAGGGTGTCCTTTATGCACCTGTCAGTGCCGTCGAGCATTTCAATCTGTATTCGGAATAACTTCACGCAAGATTCCTTATCACGTATGCCTGATCAACCCCGGTGGGGGGGAGCCCCCGCCGGGGTTTCTGTTGTCCCCCGGGATCGCATCCGGGTTTTCCCTGGCCCGAAAATGAAATGAAGAAAGGTATGTTCCCGCGGGGCATTCTCCCTCATTTCGTTATATTGTACTGGATCAAATCCCTCCCGTCTGGCATTGGTGTTGGTTATACCGACATGATCATGTCCGTTGAATTCGTCTGCCGGGGAGGTCTTGGATGAAAGCCATCTATATGGAATCCGCGTCGAGCTATGGGCTGACTGAACGGCCGATGCCCGAGCCGCGCGGGGATGAGGTTCTTGTCAGGGTCAGTCACGCCGGACTCTGTCATACCGACGTCATCATTCGCAGCGGCAAGGCTGATCACGTACTCTACCCGTTTATCCCCGGCCATGAATTTTCCGGTGTTGTCGAGGCATGCGGGGACCTGGTTTATCACCTCAAGCCGGGCGATCGGGTGGCGATGCACAGCATCCTCGGTTGTGGGCTATGCCCATCCTGCCACGAGGGCGACATCTGTAGTTGCATGCATTACGACGAGCTGGGTTCACGCCGTGACGGTGGATTTGCCGAGTATTGCAGTGTCCCCGCCCGCTGGGCGATGAAACTGCCCGAAAATGTCTCCCTGGAGGAGGGTGCGTTGGCCGAGCCGTTGGCCAATGCCTGTGCGGTTGTCCGCAATTGCAGGATTCAGGAGGGTGACCGGGTCGTGATCATTGGTCCCGGACCGATCGGTATCCTTGCTGTCCAGGTTGCGTTGTTGCAACAGCCGTCGTCGGTGGTTCTCCTGGGAACCCGTGACTCCCGGCTGGAGATCGGCCGCAAGGCCGGGGCTACGCATGTCGTCAACATCCGTCATGACGGCGCGATGGGGCAGCTGGATGAGATTCTTGGGGGTAGGGGAGCCGATGTCGTGATGGAATGCGCGGGTGTTCCCGACGCACTGGAGATGGCGATCGAGATTGCCGGCCGTAACGGTCGTGTTGCCATCGAGGGTTCGATGGGCAACGACGAGACAATCAGGATCTATCCGCGGCGTGTCCTGGTCAAGGCACTGCAGTTGATTGGGATCTGCGGCTGGAGGACCGAGGACTTCAACCGCGCAATCTGCCTGATGGGGGCCTCCAAGGTTGATGTCGGCCTGATCATCACACAGCACTATGGACTGGACGACTGGGAGCAGGCTTTCAGTATGGCGACAACCCGCAAGGACGAGTCCATCAAGGTCGAATTCAGCCTCTCCTGATCCTCCGGGTGCTTTTTTGTCATGGTTGTTTCGGGGGCGATTTTGCCCCACCCGCATCACAGGGGTGTGCAGATCCCGATTATTGATCGTCGGTCATGCGCCTCGACTTCCGTCCGTAGGGTTCCCGCAGGGTTTGTCCCGGCATGGCACCCGTTGGCGCACCATTTTCCAGGACAAGTATTCCGTTCACGGCAACATGGTCCACCCCGACCGGGTGTGACACGGGGTTTTCGTATGTGGCTGTGTCCCTTAATGTCTCGGGGTTGAAGACAACCAGATCAGCCTTCATCCCCGGTCGCAGGACCCCGCGGTCCATACAGCCGATGCGTCGCGCCGGTGAGGAGGTCATCTTTCGGATCCCTTCCTCCCAGGTCAGCAGCCCCAGGTCCCGTACATAATGCGACAGGAACTTTGCGTGGGATCCCCATCCCCGCGGATGGGGACGATCACCCACCAGTATTCCGTCGCTGCTTACCATGAAGTTGGGGTGCTTCAGGATCGACCGGACATTTTCCTCGTTGCCGATATGGGCCAGGCAGGAGACGCCCAGGCTGCTTTCCATCAGCAGGTCGACAAAGAATTCATAGCAGGACTTCCCGGCACGTTCTGCTGCATCGGGGAGGAACATCCCGACAATCTGCGGATCATGTTCGCCCTCGACACCGCCGATCTGCAGCATCTCCCACCCCATGGGAACGCTCCCGAACCCTTCCGAGCCGGTGACCTCCATGTCGTGCCTGAGGCGGTCATGAATATCCGCCGACTTCAGCCGTTCAAGGATCGCCTCGCTTCCGCCCTCTTGCATCCAGTATGGAAGGAACGCGTGAAGATAGGTGTTCCCGGCCAGGTATGGATAACTGTCCATCGTGATCTCGATCCCGTCGGTCAGGGCCCTGTCCATTGCGGTCAGCAGTTCCGGGGCACGTCCCCTGTTCATGGGGTAGCCGACGTGACAATGTGTCAGGTGCAGCGAGACACCCGCACGGCGGGCAATCTCGATGGTGTCGTAGTTTGCCTGGAGTACGTCACGGCCGTAACTGCGGTGGTGCGGGCAGTAGAATCCGTTATAGGGTTTCAGGGCCCGGCACAGTTCCACCATCTCGTCATCGCTGGCATACATGCAGGGTGAATAGGTCAGGCCGGGCGACAGGCCGATACATCCCTCGGCCATGCAGCGGTCGACCAGGCTCTTCATTTGTTTCATCTCGTCATTTTCGGGCGTTCGGTCTTCAATACCCATCACCAGCATCCGAATTGTGCCATGGGGAGCCAGCATCGCGACATTGACCGCCACGTTATTCTCAAACCGGTCAAGGTATGTGGTGATGTTCGTCCAGTCCCATTCCAGGTCCGGGCAACCATTCCAGGCGGACAACTGGTCCTGTAGGATGGCGGCCGTTTTCCTTGTCACCGGCGCCAGCCCGAGCCCGTCATGGCCAATGACGTCGGTTGTTACCCCCTGGTGGATTTTGCATTCATGAATCGGGTTGGCCAGCAGTTGCAGGTCGGAATGGGTGTGAAGGTCAATAAAACCCGGGCAGACAAAACCCCCATCGGCATGGATCACCTGTCTTGCAGATGCACTTTTCAGTTTCCCGACATCGGTAATCCGGTCACCGACGACAGCGATATCACCGTGATACCAAGGTGTGCCAGTCCCGTCATGGACCCTGCCATCCAGAATTAAGAGATCGTACATGATCGTGTCCGTATTCTTCCCAAGGGATTCCGATACCCGTGCCCTGTCCGAGGCATCTTCAATATTGAAGGATCCGGTTGATTTTCGCATCCATGACCGCTTCCGGCATGGCCAGGTCGATTACGAATGCCAGCCTGTTCTGCTCTGGTCGTGATATGCTCAATGTTCACCGCATGGCCTGGCCATATATGCACAAGGTGGGGGCGCGGCCGTTATTGCGTCCGCGGGCGATCCTTCCTGGTCATCACCAGCAATTGTTTGAATGCCTCCGTGGTGATCGCGATATCATCCTCGGTGTGGATTCCCGATACCCAGCCGCCGGGCCAGGCAACAACGTCCACCCCGCCCAGGATCATCCCCACCCGGATCTTCCATATCAGGTGCGCAGGTGTGCCGCCTTTCAGGGCCCGGTAATGCACCCTTCCGGCATAGATGCTGTCGATGGTGATCTGGATGTCCTCATGGTTGGGAAAAATATGAAACCCGGAATATTCCCCGTAGACCAGCCAGTTTGAATCCTGTTCCCGGATTACATCATTGAGCGCGTTCCTAAGCATTTCCCCGTTTTTGGAAGCCTTTTCCGTGATGTCTGTCGTGGCGATCAATTTCAGTGTCGCCAGTCCGGCGGCGGCGGAGATGGGATTGGCATTGAATGTCCCCTGGTGTGCGACACGGGACTTGTAGTTCCAGTCCGGGTCGTCCCTTGCCGTCAGGACATCCATGACGTCGGCACGTCCTGCAACCGCGCCGCCCGGGTATCCCCCTGCAAGGGTCTTTGCAAGCAGGGTAAGATCGGGGAACACGCCCAGTATTTCCTGTGCTCCGCCGGGGGCCACGCGGAATCCCGTGATCACCTCGTCAAATACCAGCAGGATTTTGTATTCATCCGCAATTTTTCTCAACTCGGCAATTACTTCAGGGCCTGTCGGGACCTGTCCGTAGGTTGAACCTGTCGGCTCGATGAATATCGCGCCGATTTCATCATCATCTGCCAGGATCTGCCTGACCTGCTTCACGTTGTTCGGTTCACATAATATGATATTTTTCGTGGTTTCAGCCGGGATTCCCGCAGGGATTGTCCCGTCAAAGTGGGATGCGGCGGCGTAGGCGACCTGATCGTGCCATCCGTGGAAATGACTCTCGAACCGGATGATCCTGTCTTTTCCCGTGAAGGCCCGGGCCATTCGAATGGCCAGCAGGCTTGATTCGGTCCCGGAGCTGGTGAACCGGACCTTCTCGGCACTGGGAACCATTCGGCAGATCAACTCGGCCCATTCCAATTCCAGCTCATGCGATGATCCGAAGTGTGTCCCCTTCTCCAGTTGCCGGCGTACGGCCTCGACAACGGCGGGATGATTGTGGCCGAGCAGGAACGCGCCGTGCCCCCCGAAATAATCGACGTATTCATTGCCGTCCACGTCCCATTTTCTGGAACCTTGTGCGCGTTCCATTGAAATCGGGTATGGTTTCAGGACACGGACGTCATGCGTCACGCCGCCGGGGATGACCTTTTGAGCCCGCTCATATAAAGCCCGGGAGTTCGGGGTTTTTCCGACATAATGGTTTTCGATGACCGAGCCAACCGTTTCCATTCATATCCTCGATTTCACGCCGGGTGGCCGGGAGGAAAATGGATCCTCGAGACCTTCCCGTTCGATGCAAAACCACCGGGCGACCCGGTTATCCACGATGGCTTGATCATAGCCTGCCGGGGTGATGAAGTCTAATGGTCTGTCGATGTCCATGCATGAGATTTCGTTGCAGCCGCAGGTTGATATATCATTCAAAGTTGGCCGGCTGAATGATGAAATCACTTCTATCAGGTATGGGTTTGGGGTAGTATTCAGGCCGCCTCCCATCGATTGAAGGCGTGGACTTGGTGGTCATGTGCCGCCACCTCCTGAATTTTGAGGGAAGGGACATCTGCTTGCATGCAACTCCCGGCCATTCAGCAATTCCGTCAGAAACTCGCTGACGACGAGCCTGTTTTTGGGCTCTGGGTCACGCTGGAATCTGCCAGTATCACGGAGATGGCGGTTGCCCTTGGGATGGACTGGGTTGTGATTGACGCGGAACACGGGCACCTCGACTGGAGGGATATCATCGGGCATGTCCGCGCGGCAGTTCGCAGTCGGACTGTTGTCGTTGTTCGTGTCGCTGAACTGAACAGGGGGGTCATCAAGCGGGTGCTGGACATCGGTGCGGACGGGGTGATTGTCCCGTGGGTCGAGACGGCTGACCAGCTTGGCGAAGCTGTTGCCTGCGCCCGTTATCCAACCGAAGGTGTTCGTGGGATTGGCGCTGAACGGGCCACCGGTTGGGGGGAATGTGTCGGCGAACATGTGTCGGATGCAAATGGGAACATCCTGGTCATTCCCCTGATTGAATCGGTGAAGGCGGGGGATAACATCGACGAGATGCTCGGGGTTCCGGGCGTCGATCTTTTTTTCATCGGGCCCAGCGATTTCTCGGCCACTGCAGGGTATCGTGGGCAATGGGAGGGCCCCGGCGTGGCTGATAAGATCCTGGCGGTCAAGGACAGGATCCGGGCTGCAGGCAAGCAATGCGGCCTGCTGGCAACCAGCAACGAGAACCTGATCGCCCGTGGTGATGCAGGTTTCCGGATGCTTGGGATCGGGATCGACGGCAGCCTTTTGTTGAGGGGCATCCATGGCGCCCTCGCCGCCATCGGCCGTGACCGGAAGATAACGCCCACGCTGGATCCAAATGACCCTGCAGGCAGTCAGTCTGGATAAATCACATCACGGATTCACCGGTAGGTTATTCTTCTGGAGGCAGCTGGTAGCCGGGAGTGGCCAGCCGGGTGCGGTATAATGCATTTCCTGCCGTGATATAAAGGATATCAGCATCCTGGCCGCGGCCGAACCCGACATTGGTCGGTGGTTCGGGGGTCGGGATATGGCCGACTTTCTCCCCATCAGGGGTGTAGATATAAATTCCGGGGTCGGTCTTGTGCATCAACGCCACATAGATGTTCCCCAAGGTATCCGCCACAAGCCCGTCGGGGCCGTGCTCGAATTCGACCAGGATTTCCCTAAACTCCACGTTCCCGTCCTCGGCTAGGTCGTAGGCCCTCAGTGAACGGTCAACCACCTGGGTCACGGAATCCGGCTGCAGGCGGTCAAAGGCGATGGCTCCGTTGTCGCTGTTGATCACATACAGGGTCTTCTGGTCGGGGGATATGCACACTCCGTTGGGTTTGGACATATTCGTGATGATCCGGTGGACCGAGCCGTCGGGATCAATCCGGTAAACACCCATCACGGGCTGGCCCATGGGCTCATGCCCAAGATACTTGGGGTCGCTGAAATAAATCCTGCCCCTTTCGTCAATCGTGATGTCATTGGGCGCATTGAAGGGGACACCCTCATACAGTCCCGCAATGATGTGGCTTTTCCCGGTTTTGACATCGGTGCGGATGACTCTGCGGCCGCCGTAGTCCGCTCCCTCCGCGACGACCATGTTCCCCTGTGCATCGAACTTGATGCCGTTTGACATGCCACTGGGCGAACGAAATATCCTTGTTTCATCAGTTGCGGGGTCGTATTGCCAAAGGTGACCGGCCTCGAGGGCCCCTTTGGCGTCGCGACACTTGAAGGTGAATGTAATGTCGCTGAAATAGACCATCCCATCGTGTCCGACGGCAACGCCCTCGGTCAGCACACACCCGCCGTCAAACAGTTTTTCGAGCTTCAGGTCTTGAGGAACAATTTGATCGGGAATGCCAACCCTGCCGCTGGATTTACAGCCTGTTGCGAGGATGACAAGGATCATTGCCGCACGGAGTGCTGCAGGGAAGGGGCCGGATTGCCCCGGGATTTTTGTTCTGGTTTTCATCCGTGAAAACTTACTCTGGTATTCCCCGGAGCTTTCATTGCTGCATGGAGTCAGCACGACAAGTGTAGCACAGCAGGTCGTGTCCGTAATCAAAATTCAGGCCATGCCCCCGGTGGTCATGACCAACAGCAGCGATCCGTCAGATTTTGGGTGAATCCATCAGGCTTCTTCCGGTCGTTCTTTCAAACAGGTGCAGCTTGTCAGGCCTGAACTGGACGGGGATCCGGTCGCCGGGAACAAACCGGTCCGTGGGGCTTGTGCGTGCCTTGAAGGTCGATCCGTTCAGCTCCAGTGTCAGGAACAGGTCGCTGCCCATGGGTTCCCGCACCAGGACCGTCGGGCTGGCGGTCGGTGCCCCGTCCATCCCGACCTCGATGTCCTCAGGCCGGATGCCGAGCTGGATTTCGGCAGGTGTATCTGCACGCAGGCGGCCGGATGTCTGTGTGCCCAGTTCGCAGACAAAACCGTTTCCGATCATCTCCCATCGACCTTCCCCCGAATTTCGAAGCGTCCCGTCAAACAGGTTCATCGGGGGTGCGCCCACAAACCCGGCGACGAAGGCGTTCGCGGGCTGATTGTAGATTTCATCGGGTGTTCCGAGCTGCTGGATTTTCCCCCCGTTAAGGACGGCGATCCTGTCGGACATGACCAGTGATTCAGCCTGGTCATGGGTGACATAGATAAAGGTCTTCTTCAGCTCGCCGTGGAGCCGCTTGAGTTCGGTACGCATGGAGTCACGCAGCTTCGCGTCCAGGTTGGAGAGCGGTTCATCCAGCAGGAACAGCCGCGGATTACGCACGATTGCACGGGCTAGGGCCACGCGTTGACGCTCACCCCCGCTCAGTTCCCGGGGTTTTCGATCCAGGAGCGGGCCAATCAGCATCTTTTTCGCGGCATTCCGGACCCGGCGCTCAACTTCGTGTGGCGGGGTTTTTCGCATCCGTAGTCCAAAGGCGATATTCTCACGGACCCTCATGTGGGGATACAGCGCGTAGGTCTGGAAGACCATCGCCACGTCCCTGCGCTCGGGCGGAAGTTCCGTTACGTCATCCTCATCGAACCAGACCCGCCCGCTGGATGTGGACTCGAGTCCGGCAATGATGTTCAGCGTGGTGGATTTACCGCAGCCCGAGGGCCCCAGGAGTGTCAGGAATTCATTTTGGGCTGTTTCCAGGGAAATATCGTCCACGGCGCTAACGCCGCCGAAGTTTTTTGTGATGTTTTTAAGGACTATTCTTGCCACGGCTCTTCTACCATTCTGTATCCTTGCATGTTTTCACTCCTTATGCCCCCTGTCGGGGATTGGGTTGTGGGTTTTCCGCCCGTCACGCACCAGTTTGTTTCATCCCGTTACCGAACCTCCGATTCCATGGACAATAAAACGCTGGAGGATGAAGGCGAGCACGATCGGTAAAAGTATCACCAGGACTCCCGCGGCGGCGATGATCGTGAAAGAAACCTGCAACTCCTGAGTGAAATCTGAAATGAGGACCGTCACGGGCATGGCATGAATCGTCGACGTGAACAGCAGCGGGTAAAGGAAGTCTCCCCATGACGTGATGAACGAGAAGATCCCGATGCCGATCATGCCCGGTGCCGTTACGGGCAGGAAAACGCGAAAAAGAGCCCCGAGGCGTGTACACCCATCCATTCGAGCGGCCCTTTCCAGATCGATGGGTACGGTCTGAAAATAACCCTTCAGGATCCAGATGGTAAAGGGAAGCGTGAAGGTGGATTGTGCGAGGATCACGGCCAGATGCGTATCCAGCAGGCCGTAGCTCCGTATGACCAGGTACATCGGGACCATGATCGCAACTCCGGGAACACTGCGGGAACCCAGGTAGAGGAAAAGCAGCAACAGGCTGCCCCTGAACCGCACCCGGGCCAGCGAGTAAGCTGCCATGGACCCAAAGAACAGGTTGATGGTCATGACAAAGGTCGCGATCAGCAGGCTGTTGAGGATGGCCCTGGGGATTTGTCGTGCCGCAGCCTTCCCGACTTCCGCGGACCGCCCCTCTTGTGTAAAGAACATCCGGTAGTTCTCGAGCGTGGGTTTTCGGGGAATCCAGTGCATCTGAACGGCCTCGTTATCCTGCATGAAACTGACCGATGCCACCCAGAAGAACGGCGTCAGGACATAGAACATGGCAACGATTACGAGCAGATGCAGGATGATTTTGCGGGTGGGTGTGTCTTGCATTGTGTATTCCCCCGTCAACCCTGGACCGATCCCCGGCGATACAACAGACGTATGTATACGACGGCAAGTCCCATTGTGATCAGCGTGATCAGGTATGAGTAAGCATTGGCCCCCCCGAAGTTGAGCCGGGAGAACGCCTCCTTGTAGGTCTGCCATGCGATCAGGTTCGTCGCGTCGCCCGGGCCGCCCCCGGTCAGCGTGAAGATCAGGTCGAATGCGCGGAACGCATTCATGGTCTCGAAGATGGCGACCACCTTGATGGGGTGGACCAGCCATGGCAGCGTGATGTTTCGAAACCGGTTCCAGGCATTGGCGCCGTCCACGCGTGATGCACGATACTGTTCCGAGGGTATGGCCTGAAGTGCGGCCAGGAAAATGATCGTCGCGAATGGAACACTTCTCCACACGTAGGCCGCAACCGCAACATTCAGGGCAATGGTGGGGGAAGCCATTCCCAGATAGTCTGTCCCCGACCCCGTCATTCCGCTGAAAATCTGATGACCACGTCCCAGTAACTGGTTGAATGCCCCCTTGTCCGAGAAGAGTCCCATCCACATTAGCCCGTTGACAACACCCGGTACAGCCCATGGAACCAGGAGCAGTGCCCGCGCGATGCCGCGACCGGCGAACTTCTCGTTGAAGAGGGTGGCGATCGCAATCGCGATCATGATCACGAGGGCAACCGAGAGGCCCGTGAAGTAGAGGGTGATCCCGATGGAATGCCAGAACTTGGGGCTGGCCAGGATTTCGGCATAATTTTGCAGCCACACGAAGTCAAAGATCTCCGGGCGGCGCAGGTTGTAGTGGTGCAGGCTGTACCAGAAGGACACCAGGACAGGATATGCAACCAGTACCAGAATCAGTCCTGTCGTGGGTACATTGATGAGAAGGGCAAACCGTCGGTCACCCCTTTCTATCGCATTCTCGGATCTGTGGCCTGCGCGGTCTGTCATCATTCAGTCCAGGAGCGTGTCCCGTCGGCCGGGAAACCTCACCCCCACTCCTTTTTCAGTTCACGGCAACGTTTGGCAATCCTCGCCAGTCCGTCTCTCGGCGTTTGCTGCCCCATCAGTATCTTCTGGATCTCGGGTTGGTAGAACACATTGAAGTCGGCAAACCACGGCGCCTTGATGTTTTCCCGTGCCCGCACGTGCCTTGCCTGTTCCTTGATAATATCAATGTCCCCCCATTGCTGCGTCTGTCCAATGATTTCAGGATCATCGAGCAGGGACTTGTAGGCAAACCCTAGTCCCACGGACTTGAACCAGCGTCGTGCGGTGTAATAATCGCCGTTCTTGTCCCGGCCGCCGAGGAATTTCATCAACATCCAGGCATCGGCAAGCTTTTCGTCACGGCAGTGCGATGTCAGGCCATACATGCGTGTCCATCCCAGTGTTCCGTTGAGTCCGGGTTCAAGGCTCGGCACGGGTGCCATACGGTTGATCCTGGCATACCTGCCCTGATCAGGCGTGATGCCCCGGGAACTGAGTTGTTCCTCGGCCAGGATGGATTTGTCCCGGTCGTTGATCCATGAGAGGTCATACTTGATGATAAGTGCAAAGGCCTGTGAGCCCGCAGCCATTCCGTCACGCACGTCGCGGTAGCCGGTGTTGAGTGAACCGGGGGAGATGATGCCGTGTTTATGGATACCGTCGACGAGCCACTGGAGGATTTTCTCCGCGCGGTTTCCCTCATCATCGGGAAACACCGGGTCAAGTTCCTTGTCGAACAGATTGATACCGCTTCCGTAGTTCAGGGCCCACCAGTCGTTCAGCCCGATGTCGAGTTGACGGAACCCGAAGACCAGCGGATATTCAATCACGTCACCGCCGGGTGTGCGAACGCGTTTTTCCTTGATCCGGATTGCCTGGTCGGTGACCTCGTCCAGTGTCCGTGCGGGCTTGTCGATGTTGGCTTGCTGAAGAAGCCTGCTGTTGTAGGTCCATACCAGGAAATCCGTGTAATAGGGCAGGCCGTAGGATTTTCCGCCGTAACTCATCGCGTCGAGGTTGTAGTCAAATATATTGGCGTTGTCCTCACCAGCGCCGGGCAGGTCATCGATGGGGCGCAGCCAGCCTGCTTCCACCCATTCACCCAGGTGGTCATCACGGACGTAACAGCAGTCCAGAGGGGTTTTGCCGATGAAGAGCGGAACCATTTTGTCGTGGTAGTTTCCCGAGATGGCTGCGTAGTCGACCTGGATGCCTGCCTGGCGTCGGAAGGCATCGATATTTTCCTGGACGAGGTCCGGTTCAAATGACCATCCCTTGAAGATCACGCCGGTATCGGTACGTTGCATGCAACCTGTCCCGAGGCCGAGACCGAGCGCGGCAGACGATTTGAGGAATGTTCGACGGTTGATTCGTGTCACGGCTTGATTCCCTGGCTTGGATGGGGGGCTCAACGGTTTAGAAGATATCTCGATCATGGCCCGTTCTCCAGTTGAAAGAAGGAGTTTCGGGGGGAATGGCAGGCAGGATTGCCCGGGGCGTTTTTCCCGTGTCGGGGTGCCGTTTGTGGGTGGAGGATCCGTACAAGACAATACTATCGTTGCAGTTTTGTGGATGGGTGATAGATTATGACGCGTTCAGTCAATTAATTCAGCCAGCGAAAGTGGGAGTTGCGCTCATGAAAAAGCTAATCCGTGTCATTCAATATGGTTTGGGGCCGATTGGGGTTGCAGCGGCTCGACTGGTCATGTCCAGGCCCGGCCTCAAACTGGTGGGCGTGGTGGATGTCGACCCTGAGATGGTCGGAAAGGATCTGGGGAATATTCCGGGCATGGGGGGCAGGAGAACGGGAATCAAGGTGGTCGACTCGATTGGCAAGTGCAGGAAGGCCGATGTCGCGGTCCATTGTGCCGGATCCCGGATGCCTGGGATCTATGAGCAGCTCGGCGAACTGGCCCGGCATGGCCTTGACGTCGTCTCGTCGGCCGAGGAATTGCTTTATCCGTGGTTTGCCCACCCTGGACTCGCCCGGAAACTTGCAAAGTTGTGTCTTGGGAATAAGGTCACCATGCTCGGTACGGGTGTCAACCCGGGCTTTGTCATGGACACTATGGCCCTTGCTGCGACAGGGGTCTGTCACGAAGTGCGTGGCATCAGGGTGACGCGGATCGTGAACGCAGCGACCCGTCGCAAACCCCTGCAGTTGAAGGAGGGGGCGGGCAACACCCTGCCGGAATTCAGGGCGAAGGTAAAAAATCAGCAACTGGGTCATGTCGGGCTGCTCGAGTCGATCGCCCTTATCGGCCACGGGCTGGGCCTGAAACTGGACATTACCGATCGTATTCGTCCCAAGGTTGCCCCCAGAAGATTCAGGACAAGGCACCTGACGGTGCAGAAAGGACAGGCCGCAGGGATTGAGCACCGGGGTTGGGGCAAGATCGACGGGAAGACATTCATTCACCTGCATCTTGAAATGTTTGTCGGCGATCATGAGTCCTATGACGAGATTATTGTCAAGGGGACCCCCCCCATGCATGTACGGTTTGAGGGGGGCACTGCGGGTGACCCGGCAACGGTGGGCGTGCTTGTCAACGGGATTTCGAAGGTTTATGAGGGAAACCCTGGCTTGATCACGATGGTCGACGGCCCGGTTCACCGTGCATTCGGGTCCATTTTGCCCTGAAACCGTACGGCTGGGAGGGGAGGTTCAGCCCGGTATATCTGTCCTTGTTTCACCTGTGACATTACGGCTCTTTTGGACAGCATTGCCCGAGTCCCTGGCAAGTTTTCCGTCTTGCAGCTCGAGGGGATGTCCCGGTTTCTTGTGTAAGACAATGCAATTTGACTTCCGTAACCAATCATGTCGATAATGACCACGGCATGAGATATCGTAAACACTCCAATATCAGAATTTACGTCGATCATATTTTTCGTCATCTCGTGCTGCTCCTACTGCTTTGGGGCTTGATCACCCCGTCTGCTGCGAATGGGGCAACAGATAGTGAATCCGGTCTGACAACGGACACGGTGACGGAACCGGATGTTGTCGCAGCCCCGGCGACCGGGGATGAAACAGCTTCGGGGGCAGAGTTGGAAGGCTCGCGACTGGAGGAGGCGGCCGTCCTATTTGAATCCGAATGTTCACTCTGTCACGGGCCCGACGGCGGTGGGCAGGGTGAAGACAATCTGGATCTCACCGATGGATTCTGGAATCACGGGGGCAGTCTCCAGGACATTATCGGGACGATTACGGAAGGGGTGCCGGACACCCTGATGAAGCCGCAGGAGGGCAGGCTGACCGTCGAGCAGATCGGGGACATGGCCCGTTATGTCAGGCGGCTGGCCTTGGATAAGCACGCTGAGACTGAAGAATCAAAACGGGATGCGGTCACCGAGCTGACCGACGCGGTCGCCGGTAGTCTGCCCACGGCCCTTGTGATACCCGTTATGGACAGAAAAAATTTCATCGATGAGTTCATCTTCGGTAAAATGGAGGCTGGGGGGATTCCTCATGCCGGTTTGTGCACTGATGCCGAGTTCATGCGCAGGGTCTATCTGGACCTTTGGGGCCGTCTGCCTGACGCGGATGCCGTCCGCAGGTTTGTCACCGACGACAATCCGGGGAAACGGGACAGGCTGATCGATCAACTGCTGGCCTGTGACCACGAGGAATTGCGGGCCGTGATTGTGGACCTAGCAGAAAAAAACCCGACTTGGGACTCCAAGCGAGTCTACGAGGAGCTGATCAACACGGGTGGCCGCTTCAAGCCCGCGACCGAGGAGGATCAGAAGAACTTGGAACGGGTCACCAGTGGTATCACGCGCGCGCTGAGACGCCAGAAAGAGCCTTACAAGGGCCCACTTTACTGGCTTGTCGAGAAGCCTTTCCTCAGCAAGTGGTCGTTCTTCTTCGAGGACCTCTTCAGGAACGGCCTGGACGGCAACGGAAACAACCGGGCTCTTTTCCATGAATATCTCGTTTCGTTTCTACGGCACAATCTTCCTTACGATTATGTCGTGCGTGAAATGCTGACGGTATCCACCCCCAACAGCGAGGCCTCGGGCGCCTCGGGACTGCTGGCTAGGCATGGAGTGATGCGTAACATCGGGGCCGTTTACCCGGAGCACGAGGATCTTTGTGATGAGGTTGCCGTTAACGTATCGAGATGCTTCCTCGGGATTGATCTGGGCTGCATCTCCTGCCACGACGGAAAGGATCATCTTGAAAACGTCAACCTTTGGCTTTCAAGCAGGACTCGCGAGGATTTCTGGAAACATGCCGCGTTCTTCGGAAACACTCGGATTTTTCGTCCGGCTCCGACTGGCCCAAAGGGCCATCAATTCGCGGTACTCGATACAACCTCGATGCGGACTGGAAAATCCGTGGGGATGGCCGATTACCCCTTTGATTCACCTGAGACAGGGAATGAAACAAACGGCTATGATACCGCCACCACCAGCGTGCTGCGGGTGGCCCGTAACGGGAAGGCTCCGGTTCGGCCAACCTTCATCCTCAGCGGTGAAAAACCCTCGGTAGAATCGGGTCTTCGGGACGAATATGCACGAATGATCACGTCCAATGTCCAGTTTGCAAGGCACACCGTCAACCTCATCTGGGCGCAGTTCATGACCGTGGGGATCGTTGATCCGCCATTCAGCTGGGACCTTTTGCGCCAGGATCCGGACAACCCGCCGCCTGCCCCATGGGATCTTCAACCCTCTCATCCGGAACTGCTTGCAGCTTTGGCGGAGGATTTTGTGAGTAGCGACCACGACCTGCGAAGGCTGATGCGGACAATCTGCCGGTCCAACGCCTACCAGCTCTCCAGCAGGTTTGATGGTGAATACAAGGCCGAATATGACCGTTATTACGCCCGTAAGCTGGTTCGCCGCCTGTCGGCTGAGGAGATTTACGATGCCATCGCCAAGGCGACCAATGTTTTCGGCCACGGGACGGACAAACTTCCCGACTGGTCCGGTTACACGATGGAGTTGCCCAGCCCCGATAATCAGTATGCCAAGCACGGCATGAAGGAGTTGATGTACCTGCTGGGTCGAGGCGACCGCAATACCAAGATGCCCGATACGAATATGTCAATCGTTGTGTCGTCGCTGCTCTTATACAGCGACATCATCAGGGAGAAGGTGCTGGCTGCGACCGAGGATAGCCGCACCGGTTTTCTGCTCAACGAGATCCCTGTCTGGCAATGGCGGGACATGGAGGGGGGTGGGGCGCGGAAGGTTGTCGAGGAGTTGTATTTGTGGACGCTGTCACGGTTTCCCTCCGATGCTGAGATGGCAAGCGCGGTCGGGCACCTGGAGAATTACCGGGACCTGGGGGTTGAGGATCTCCAGTGGGCGCTGATCAACCAGCCGGAGATGATGCTGAACTACTAGGAGACCTTTTCAGGAATGCCCCTTCGACGGGATCATGCATTCATGTTGATCCATGTTACGGCTGCCGCGGGCCAATATCCGGTTTGACCGAAAATGATTCAGCGGGTAGAATTCGAGCCATGATAAAGAATCCGCATATCCCCGTTCTTTCGCGCAGGGATTTCATGCGTGTCGGCGGAGTCGGGGTTGCCGGCTATTCACTGCTGCCGATGCTCATGCCGCTGAACGTGCAGGCCCGGGGGAAAGTCGAGCCTCGCGGCGGCGCTGAGATCTGCATCTTCATCATGCTGCAGGGTGCGGCCAGCCAGATGGACACTTTTGATGTCAAGGAGGGGCCGGATACCCCGGGGGATTTTGATATCCGCACCGTCAGGGATGGCCTGCGCATGCCGGTTGGCACGTTGCCGATGCTCTCCGAGCGTTTCCAGAAATACACGATCGTACGTTCGATGGGGGCTTGGGACCTGAACCATGACCGCAGCACATATCATCTGCAGTCGGGGCGTGAATTCCAGATTGCCCGGGCCGGCGAGATCCCCTCGATCGGGTCGGTCATTGCATATGAGATGCGCGACCGGCGCAGGGACTCTGATATCCTGCCTTCCTTCATCTCCTTTGATGTCCAGACATCCATCCTGGTCAACTGCGGGTTTCTGCCTTCATATACCGCGCCGATGAACCTCAAGCAGGGGACGCCTCTCACATTCGTGATGTCTGAGGAAGAAAAGCAGACTTTTGAAAGAAGGCAGCAACTCGCCATGACCCTCAACCGGGAGTGGCATGAGACCCCTGGCGACCGGTCCCGGATATTCAGGGACCTGGATGAATACCGCAGGTCCGCCACGCTGTTGAGCGACCCCCGTTGTGCGGAGGTTTTCACCCTGTCCGACGAAGACAAGGAAAGGTACGGTGAGCACAACAGTGGATTCGGTCCCCTGGGAAATGCCTGTGCGATGGCCCGAAATATCGTGGAGGCGGACCTGGGCACGAAGTTCATCCTGATCAATCATGGTAGCTGGGACCTGCATACCGATATTTATAAAAAGGACACCCATTGGAGCCAGTATACGATGAACGCCCAGCTGGACCGGGGGCTGGCCAGCCTGCTGGATGATCTGGAGTCGAGGACCGACAAGGAGGGACGGCGCCTGATCGACAAGACGCTGGTCGCTTGCGTGGGAGAATTCGGCCGCACCCCGGGAGTGCTGAACGAGTTGAACGGCAGGGACCACCATCTCGATGCCGGGATCGCGGTCTTTGCCGGCGCCGGTGTCAAAGGCGACCAGGTGCTGGGCGCGACGGATAATGTTGGGGGGAAGATCATCGACCCGGGATGGCACAAGCAGAGGCCCGTTTATCCTGAGGATGTCTTGGCAACGATCTATTCAGTCATGGGTATCGACTGGACCAAGAAGATTACCCAGACCCCCTCGGGCCGGGCATTTGAATACACCGAATATATTGCGCCGAAAGGCCTGATGGATTTTGGTGAAATAAGCGAGCTGTTTGCCTGATTGGCAAAGTTCCCGGATTCATACGGCACCCGGTTTGCTTTGCACCCGTCCTGAATGAACAAACCCCGTCCGTTTCCATGCGGTGGGTTCATGTCGGGATGCCTGTGCCTGTCCCGGGGTGCCGAGGTCGGGAAGGTTGTGCCGGGTGGGCGGCATTGACTCCGTTCGGGCCGGTGCTACCGGTGTTGTGCGGACTAACTTTCTATTTGACACTACAAGCCGAAAAGTTGTATGGGTGTTTCCGATTGCGGACAGCCGTTCAGGGCCCACGGTGGTCGGTATGCCCAACTGATATCGGGCCGGCGGGTTCAGGTGCCGTGGCATGCACTTTAAAATATGTTGCACGAAAGGTATGGGGTATCATGAGGCGCAATATTCTTGAGGCTACGTCATTGAAAAACCTTGGTCTGGGCCAGTTCCATGGATTATTGACCGGTCCGGCTTTGTTCATGCTCGTCCTGTGCTGGATCCAGCCGGTATGGGTTCATGGCGAGGAGCTGGTTGGGGTTGCGCCGTCGACCGGTGGAGTTGTCGCGACCTATGAGGACCTGGTGGTCACCGAGGACGAATTTTACATCCGTGCAAATTCGCTCATTCGCACGCGGACGCTGCATGACCCCGACCAGTTCCAAGCGGAGGCCTGGCTGCGACACCTAGTGGAACTCGAGCTCATCCCCAAGTGGATTCGGCGTGAGGCGACAGCGCGTGGTGTCGAGGATGACGAGCGGTTCCAATGGTACATCGGTTACATCAAGGACTATGGCGTTGCCAGATCGGTGAAGGAACGGGTCATGGCATCACTCCCGCCGGAAGATATGATCGACAAGAGCAGGGTTGAAGAACCGGAGATGCGCGAGCATTTTGAAAAATTTGTTTTCAATGTCCGGGGCATGGAAAAATTACGCATCCACTACATCTTTTTTCCCAAGGCCGGGGATGACGGGGACAAGAATCAGGCTCAGCGTGAGAAGGCCGAGAAGGCGTTGTCCCGGGTCCGAGCGGGTGAGGATTTTGTTGACGTGATGATGGATGTCACTGAATCAGAGGATGGCATCACGACCGAGCCGTTCCAGCTGTCACGTCGTTACCCGCCCCACAAGAGCATGCGTGATGTGGTCGAAAGGATGAAGCCCGGCGACATTACGGGTGTCCTTGATGCCACAGCCGGTTTTTATATCATCTATTATCTTCCCTATCAGGTCCTGACCGAACTCAGCAGTTTTGAGGCTGCGTATGCAGTCCCTCACACCCGACAGAGAATCGTCAATTTTGTGCTTGCAAAGCGGCAGCGTACGTATCCCTACGGTGAGTATCTCGATTCCATCGCACAGTCGCATGATCTCCAGTTATTTGATGCCAGCCAATTGGCCCAAGGTGAACACCCTCCACCCGAGACCGTGCTGATCAGGCTTAATGACGTTGCATACACCATGGACGACCTGTATAACTTGGCGGATTACACGGTCATGAGCTCGAGGAATATTGGGGTGGGTTTCTGGGTGGAACAGACCCGTGAGCATATGCTGCTGGCCCGGGCGGTTTATGACGGCAAGGTCGAGTATGACGATGTCGATGATCTGGGCTGGCGTAAAAAGGAAAATGAATCCTATGAACACTGGTTGAAGGTCAATCTGCGCAACTCGATCATGGATGAGGATCCCGAGCTGGACGTCAACAGCAAGGAGGATCGGTCCGAGATCATGGAGATAGCCGAGGGAAGCCTTCATCAACTCGAGCACTCGGTTCGAGCCGGCTACACCCTGCTCATCACCCCCGACCAGGTCGATATGACCCGGCTTGATACCGAGACGTTGAATCTGCCTTTTGATCATGCGGCGCCATCTGGCGGGGGAATGAACGTCAAGGTTGGAGGACAGTGAAGGATGGGCGGAGGACACCCCGCCCTGATCGGTCATTCCTGAGCCCGGGTGGAGATTGTTGTTTGGCCTGAACGCCAGTTTCGTCGGGAATGGGGGATCGAGTGCACTGGCCGTTTGTCCGGGTTCGTTCCTGTGATCGGGGCTGTGGCCGGTTCTGCTGTTTAATTACCGGAAAAATACGTTTCGATGCTCAGGAGGTTTCGCATGAAATTCACGGCGAGGACCGCGCTCTTTCTCAATCACTGCTTGGCCGGTATCCACGGGTTGATCGTTTTCTGCTATTCAGTGGCCTATGTCGGCGCGGGCGTGCCGAACCCGTCGGATGTCCTCGATCTTGAGGCCATCCGGCCCGCCGGTGAATTCAGGGAATCGCTTGCCCCTGACACGCTGGATCTTGCACAGCATGCTGCATGGTCTGTCAATGCGCTCACGGGGAATGTCAACCCCGACAAGTTTTATGCGGTGCTCTACATGCACTTTTTGGCGGACAAGTTCAAGGTGGAGGAGGGCGGAAACTGGGATATCCTCCCCAAGAACATCCGGGCGTTGCCTTACATGCGTAACATGTGCGGCAGTTCGCAGGCCCTTGACGTGGAACTCGAGATGATGCGTGCCATGCTTGAACAGGTGCGTGAGGACGGCCAGATCTATTACCCGGCCGATGGTTTTCATCACCCCAAGAACACATCGCTTCCCTGGTTCAACGGGATTGCCGTGCTCGCCATGATGAATTGGTATGAACGCGACGGCAAACCGGGTTGGAAGGACTGGATCAGCCTGGTCTGCGGGGGGCTTAAGGATGCCGTGATCCGTGTCGAGGACCGGGCCTATTACCCCCCCGAGTCCAGCCGGAACCCTGATGGGACCTGGAACTGGACGCTTCGTCACAAGCCCTTCTATCCCTACAACCCGCCCGACGAGTTTGATTTCGACCAGCAGGGCTATGAGGGGTCCGCCAAGTTCGAGCAGTCCTACTCATTCCGTGCGCTGGTCTGGAACTATCTGATGCAGGGTGACCGGGAATCTCTGGAGACGGCCAGGGCGGTTGCCAATTTCGTGCTCAAGCCCTCGATGTGGGAGGACACCTCGATGGAGGGTTACCCCGGTTATGAACACGGGATCTGGGCCGGGCACGTCCACGGCAACATCGCCAGTCACCATGCCCTGCTTAACCTGGCCGTTGCCGACGACAACAACTGGCTGAAACAGTTCGTACGGGAAGCCTACGATCATACGGTCCGCAATGGGGTGGTCAGGATGGGTTGGCTGCCCTCGTGGACGCTGCCCTGGAAATACCGCAGGGGGGTCGGCACCCATGCCACGGACGAACCCTGCAACCTCGGGGACTGGGTGATGCAGGCCGTCAACCTCACGGCTGCCGGCATGGGTGATTACTGGGATGACGTCGATTCGATTGTCCGCAATCACCTGGCCACCCACCAGATCGTAAACCTTGAGGAGATGCGACGGCTTGCCGGCGGTGGAGATGAGCATGATGAAGTGATGAAAAAGTTTGTGGGCAGTTTCAACCAGGGTTACAAGTCGTGGACATGGGCGGCGACCGGGAGTTGCTGCACGGCCAACGGGGCATTCGGATTCTATTATGCCTGGCACGGGATCACGAGATTTGACCGGGGCGTTGCAACCGTCAACCTGTTTCTCAACCGTGCATCCGAGTGGATGGATATCGACAGTCATCTCCCCTATGAGGGGAAGGTGGTTCTGCACAACAAGCGGGCGCACACCGCCCTGGTCCGGATCCCGGTGTGGATCCGCAAGGACGCGATCAGGAGTTTTGTCAACGACAGGCCCGTCAGGCCAGCCGACACGGGAAGACACCTGCTGTTTCGCGGGTTGGAAAGCAGGGACACGATCCGGCTGGAATTCCCGGTTGCGGAGGATGTGGACACCTATGACTTCATGTTAGGTTACGAGGAGGGTAAGGAGGTTGCACCCGTGACCTATACGCTGACATTCCGCGGCAGCACGGTCGTGGATATCGAGCCGCGTGAGGGGCCGCCCGACGGATCGGATGCCTACCGTTTGTACCAGCGGGACCATCTCAGGACGGGCAAGGCGCCGATGAAGCGGGTTAGACGTTTTGTTCCGAGCCGGATCCTGCCGTTGCAGTGATGGGATGCCCTCGATATGTGTTGAAGGCGTCTGATAGCGGTTTTGGATTGACTGGACAAGGCCGGTGTTGTAAAATTCCTTCCCATGCTAGAGCTAATGTTGGGTTTAGGGGTGTTGATATGTCTAAGAGACCTTCCGGTTTCACGTTGATCGAGTTATTGATCGTGGTGGCCATCATCGCGATCCTGGCGGCGATCGCCGTGCCGAACTTTCTCGAAGCCCAGACCCGCGCCAAGGTCGTCCAGGTCAAGACGGGGATGCGTACGGTTGTCACCGCGCTCGAGGCCTATTATATCGACAACAATGAATATCCCAATCCCCGCTACCCGAATCCGGTACCCAGTGATGGCAGCTATTCCCTGGGCGCGTGGTT
>CAYYNQ010000039.1:0-8982 GCA_964473105.1 uncultured Candidatus Sumerlaeota bacterium
ATCGATCCATACGATCGCCAGTCGATCCTTGAGCAGGACGACCCCATCAGGAGGTTGAACCTGATCCTGATTCAGCTGCGAAACATGGAATACCAGCTCAATTCCAACAAGGCCATGGGAAGCGCAGAGAGCATCGTCGAGGAAGACGAACTGCCCGGCTGAAGATCGGGAACTGCAAAACAAGACCCACATGACCCGCTCATGATCCAAATCGAGAACCTGACCAAGACATTCCGTCAACCACGCAAAATACCAATCGAGGCTGTGCGTTCAATCAGCCTGAAATGCCGGCCCGGAGAGGTGTTTGGCCTGCTGGGACCCAATGGCGCCGGCAAGACGACGATTCTGCGGATGATATCCACCGCATTGAAACCAACCGCCGGCAGGATCCTGGTGACGAACAACGATGTTGTGCAACATCCGGACCGCGTGCGCAGACAGATCGGGTTTTTGTCGGCAACCACCGGACTCTATGGTCGACTGACACCCGCCGAAATCCTCAGGTATTTTGGACGGCTCCACGGCATGCAGCGCCAGGTCCTAGAGAAACGACTTGAGACCCTGCATGAGCGTCTTAACCTGAAAAATATTCTTCACCAGCCCTGCGACAAACTTTCAAGTGGCGTGAAACAACGGGTCGGGATCGCTCGAACCCTGGTTCACGATCCACCCGTCATCGTTTTCGACGAACCCACGGTCGGGCTGGATGTCATCACCAGCCGGGACATCATTGGGTTCATCAAGGACTGCCGAAAGGAGGGGAAAACAGTTCTTTTCTCAACCCATATCATGGACGAGGTCGCACGGTTGTGTGACCGGGTTGCCGTGATCCATGAGGGCGGGCTGGTTTTCAACGGGACTCTTGACGAGCTGAGGTCCATTCACGGAAAAAATCTCGGGGACGCATTCATACGAATGGTGGGGATGTCGGGTTCATGACACACGAATCTCTGATCGTCTGCAGAAAGGAACTGCTGGAAATCTTCCGGGACCGCCGAACGCTGTTTTTCATTTTGATGCTGCCGATGGCGGTGATCCCCCTGATGACGGGCGGAACCGTGAAATACACGGAAAAGATGGTAAAAATACGTGCTGTTCGTACCGTAAGCATCGCGGCTTCACCCGTGTCCCAAGATGTATACAAGAACATGATCCACGACTGGTTCATCGAGTCGGATATCGGTAGTTCGCTCAGGAGAATGAATTCCCCGATCTTCAAGGCAATTACCGGCCTCGGACTCCCCGGCGTAATGACACAGGCCGGCAGAATTCCCGAGAATGTCTTCAGGAACCCCGATGCACTGCAAGAATGGGCCCATGACCTAGCGTTAAATTCGCAGGTCATCCTTGATAAAAAAATGAGGTCGTCTATAGATAAACTGAGTTCACCGATCCCGGCCACATTTGAAGCCATCCCGCAGGAAGTGATCGATAAGGCACGCACATTTTACTACGTGGCCATCCAAGGGCTGGGGCTGGTGGAGTTCGTCGACCCCGAAACCCTTGATGAGCCCCCTGCTGGTTTCCATCCAAAGAACCCCTCCGATTCACTGGCCGCCTATCCGGATATCCGCAAAATCACCTGGGCCATCCAGCAGCGGCGGATCCAGGGTTTCCTCGAGGCCCCCGATTTCCTGCGCGGACTGGAGAGTGATCCCCGAAAATCTGGGACGATCGCCTTGGTCCATGACTCCACGATTCCCCTTTCGTATGAGGCGAGGACAAGGGTAAACCATGCCGTCAATGCCTACCGTGATCTGATTATCCGCAACCGCATCGGCCGCCTTGGACATGATTCATCGATTTTGAAGCCATTGAGACTCAGGGAAAATATGAACCTTGCAACGGTGTCCGAGGAGGTTGTTGCCCAGATTGCCGGATTTCTACCCTACATGATCATTATGTTTTCCTTCGTGGGTGGAATGTCACCAGCCATCGACATGGGTGCAGGCGAGAAGGAAAGGCAGACCCTGGAGACGCTTCTTCTGGCAGGCTGTTCACGAACCAAGCTTGCGCTGGGAAAATTTCTCGCAATCTTCACGGCCAACCTGACCGCCGCACTGCTGAGCCTCATATCACTTGGGATCACATTGTTGACGATGGTACCGGACAATATGAAGGAATACCTGCAGATCGAATTCAATCTGCTTCACCTCGGCATGATCGGCCTGCTGATGCTTCCGCTTGCAGCGTCATTTGCGGGAATCCTGCTTGCTCTTTCCATCTGCGCCCGGTCGGCAAAGGAAGCACAGAGCTACATCTCACCGATCACGATCCTGCTGATCCTGCCGGGGATTGCCACTGTCTTACCAGACATCGAGGTCAGCAATACAACCGCAGCGATCCCCCTGTTCAACGTCAGCCTGCTCATGCGTGAGGCCCTGAAGAACGAGATTTATCCTGCCGCATACATCATTGCGATGCTGTCATCGGTCCTGTTTGCTGCTGCCTGCCTGTCATTTGCGGTCTGGCAATTCCGGCGTGAACAGGTCCTGTTTCGCTTCTGACCCCCGTGTCCATATCCATAACAAGACCCGGAGACAGTTACATCTTTTTGGGTTCGACCGGCCGGTATACTTCCCGTATCGTGAAGATATGATGGATCAGGATACGAGAACCTATACCCTCGCTGCACCCGCGAGCTGCACCCAGCATGAACCCATCTGGTACGTCGTGCTGTGGGATGACAACGAACACACCTACCTCTACGTGATCCGGATGCTGGTCAAGCTGTTCAGGATGTCCCCTGAAGTTGCGATGAAACATGCCTTTGAGGTTGACAGTGAGGGCGTCACGATCCTTGCACGGCTGCCCAGGGCCGAGGCGTCCGAGAAACGTAACCAAGTGCTTCGGTTCGGGGGGGATCCCCAGTTGAAAACCGTTCACTCGATGCGGGCCACCATCGAGCCGGCCGATGATTGATGTACCCGCCGATTCAGCCCCCCCGGGTGCCGACACGCGGGATAACAGGAACACGCATGGGTCCAGCCTGGAGCAAATTCAACACCGGGCATCGCCATACGCCTCGGGCAGGACCAAGCTAATCACCGTGTCGCCCGGCCCAGGTTCGACCGGTTTCCCGGGTACGTTCAGCACCAGATGCCTGCCGTTCCTGACCAGGCACAACACAAGCGCCCGGTTGCCATACTGTTCCAGATAATCCTGGTAACCGAACTCCTCGGTCAATGAAGTACTCGACACCTTGCCATTCTCGCTGATCCGCCTCTGCAGCTCACCGAAATGTGCCTCGCTGCCGAACAGAAGCCGTCCGCGCAGGTGTGGGGACATGGATGTTTTGTCGTCCTGATAAACATCGGAACAAAGCTGGTATACGGAGTTACGTCCGAACAATTCCGCATAACGCAGGGCAGCCAGCGAATTGATCTCGTGATTTGGGGTCAGCGCCAGCATCCGACCGATCCCGATGAGCTGGAACTCGTTGATTGCATCCTTCGACAACAGATCGGCACACTCGGCCGACAAGTTCATCATGCGTGCACGACGGATATTGATCCGGGTGCTGTCGATCAGCATGACAGCAAAACCCTCATCCTGAATTGCTTTTGCCAGTGCACGGGCAAAACGGTTTGCACCCCCCAGCAGGATGCCCTGCGGATCCGGCGTGGCCAGACCAAGGAACCGCGCCAGTGGGGCCACTGAAAGGCCATAGAAAATGACCGTGACAAAAATAACCAAAAACGTCGTCGCAACCATCATCTCACCACCCTCTGCAAGGCGGAAACCAAAAACAGACGCAACCGCCGCGGCGACAACCCCGCGCGGTGCCAGCCATGAAAGCAGCAGCTTCTCACGCCAGTCGATGCTCGAACGAAGGGTCGACAGGAACACCGCAACCGGTCTGATCACCAAGATCAGGAGCGCAAGGAACAAGGCATGGTTCATATTGATCTGCCTCAGGTGATCAATTTTTAGGCATGTCACCAGCAGAATGAACAGGACCGAGATCAGGATCGTCCGCAGGTTTTCCTTGAATTCAATAATGTGATGGATGGTCACCGACTTCTGGTTGCTGATCAGGATACCCATCAGCGTAACCGTGAAAAGCCCTGACTCGTGCTGCAACAGGTCCGAAATCGTATAGGCTGCAATCACGGACATGACCAGACATGCATTTTCGAGAAAATCAGGAATCCAATGACGTTTCATCGCCGTGATCAGGGTCCAGGCAAAAAGGGAACCAACAACACCCCCGATCAGGACGGCGGATAGCATGCCCTTGAATGCAACCTGAACGATGCTCCCTGCGCCGGCATGGGTCACAGCCTCAAAAACCAACACGGCCAGCACGGCGCCGACAGGATCAATGACAATGCCCTCCCATTTCGCAATCGCGCCGACACGGGGTGAGGGCTGGATATGGCGCAGCATCGGACCGATCACCGTCGGGCCGGTGACCACAAGAATTGAACCCAAAACCAACGCCGAGGGCATTGGGAGCCCCAGAACCTGACAGGCCGCCCAGGCCGTCAACAACCACGTCACGAGCGCACCCCACGTCACCATGTTGCGCACCGACTGACCGGCTTCCTTCAACTCCGACCATTTCAGAGTCAGTCCACCCTCGAACAGGATCAACCCAACTGAGATCGACACGAGCGGAAACAGCAACTCGCCGAACATCTCCGCAGGGTTGACCAAGCCTGTCAGAGGGCCAGCAACCAACCCGCCGATGAGCAACAGCAGGATCGAGGGCAGCTTCAGTTTCCAAGCCAGCCACTGGGCGCCAATCCCGACCACGAAGACAACCGCAAGGCCGGTCAGGATATCCTCAGGAGTGATCTTTTCGGCAATGTTGGGACCCATGGATAGAACAGATTCCCTGACCAATTGAATTTCTACCGGTTAACATTGGGTGTTCAAAAATCGCGGGCCACCGGAAAATCCGGCGGGCCGTATCTCGATTCTTCAATCCGGGCCCACCTGATGATCCGGGTCAGAACCGGTCAGCCAGCCCTGACCCGTGATCTCGCGATAGACCCGGTTGGCCATCAGGAAATGTCCCCGCTCATTCGGATGGATAACCTCACCAAACAGCTCCTGATTTGTATCACCCGATTCCTCAGTCAACTCCGGAATCACTAGGCAAGGGATGGACGCATCACGTGTCTTTTCAACCAGATCCCTGCGGCAATCCCCGATCCGGCTGGCATGCCCGGGATCTTTTACCCTGTCACGGTAAACCGGAGCGATGACAAGCGGCTTCGCGCCAAGTTCACGAATTTCCACCGCCATATCAAGAATATTCTCAACGTATTCATCCCTGGATACCCGGGGCACCCACTCTGTCGGAATGGCGACGGGTTCATTCCCGGCATCAGGGTCATCCATCATCCATCGATGTGTGAGATTCCTAAAGGCATGGCTTTTCTGCTTGAGTTGTCTATGAAACCGCGCACCGAAATTCATGGGCAGGGTGGAATGATCAGGCTTTTCACGAAGGTCCGTGTCATTCCAACCGAAACAGATGCAGACAATATCCGGCCGGTAACTGTCAAGATCCCGCCGTATCCAGGCCAGACCCTGGTGCGTACTGTAGCCGGGCACAGCCATGGGAATCACCCTGACGTCACGGTCCGGTAGTTCATCCCGCAGCATCTCCTCAAGCCGCTGGGGAAAGGGCTTGGAATCGAGGTTAAAATCATTCGGGTCTTTGGGAAACGCCACAGGCACGCGGTAACCGAACGTCACCGAGTCACCCACGCAGACAATATTCAAGGGCAGCCGGTCCCGCCTTTCCGGAAAGGATCCGCCCCAGGTCCTCAATCCATCGGGCCCAGTTGAGAAATTCGTGTAATCCCAGTAGACGTGATCCAGCGATGGCTTGAATCGCCATGCCAACAAGGGGTCGGCCTCAAAAACCTGTTCCCCCTCGATCCCGTTGAACATGGACTGATGATGATCCCGAACCATCACATCGAGCAGGCCTACGGGTTCAGTGAACATCCTGAACCCAATCTCCACAAAAAAAATCCCCAGAATGAATACGGCCCATACGCCCAGCAGGTATGCGAACCTGCGAGACAGGGATATTTTTTCCATATTTGGAGTTCCCGTCATCCCGCCGGAAGGGAGATCTGTGATTTCAGCATATTCCGGCGGTGGATCTGGGCCTTGTGTGCTGGAATCCATGGGTTGTTCCTGCTTCCGGGATTCGGCCTGATCGTTCAACTTGCTCCCGCTATCACAATCGTTTTTGTAATCGAGAAAGTTTCCATGTCAAGCACGGTCACAAAACGCGCCGAACCTCAAATCGTAAAAGGCACGAGGAAGAATAAGGGGGCAACAGCCTCCGCGATTCTGAACAGGGGGCACCCTCCACGTCCTCTTCGGGACTTGGCTGGTTGAAAATTCCAGTGGCAATAGCGATTGCCATTGCAGGCTACAAAAGGTCGGCAGACCATGAGGCATAAACCCGGGTGCTGCTCGTGACCAGGCCATGGATCAGGCATTTTCCGTCCCTGGACAGCTCGCCTGCATACTGAGCCACCGAGCCATTGGGATAATATACCGTTATCGCGACCGTCCGCTGGATGACCGTGCCGATGACCTTGCCATCAGCATGGTCCTGCCACTCGAGCCGACCCTCCAGCCTCGGGCCGGACTGCTCCATGATCAACATCCCACTCAGTTCATCCCCGTTGAACTGTTTCATCTTCCAACGTCCCGCAATTTCCGGCGGCGGGTCATGTTCCCCACAATGCATGTTCCCGGTCCTCTTTCCTGAACGCCATGGCAATCGCCGGGATGACGAACCTGCTGTTCAATTCTTTTCAAATCAAATGCTGGGTGGTGCAAAATACGGTGGTGCGGACGAGAGGACTTGAACCTCCACTCCCGAAGGAACTGGATCCTAAATCCAGCGCGTCTGCCAATTCCGCCACGTCCGCACGCTTGCCTGGACCCGATCATAGCGAAACCTCGTGGCGGGTCAAAGGGAAAGCTTTCAAGGTCAGGTCAGGCCTGTTTCCGGGCGCGCAAGCATTCTCATTCCCGTTCGCGCGGCACGCTGGGCCGGACACGAGGGTGCGGCAGCGCCTTGAACACCGCAAACTCAAACCCCCGGACATCGATCCCGTGGAACGTGTCGGAAATCCATGCCAGATGATGCAGGGCACGTGCATAGAGCAGGCGCGCGGCCCTCAGGTTACGCTGCACGTGAGACTTGTGCATCGCGGCCGCCAGCAGGATCAGTCCCGCGAGAAAATGACTTTCAAGACCCTTGAGATGGAGCCATATCTGTTCAAGAACTTCATGGCATTCAAAATACCGGCCCTTTTCAAACAGCACGATCGACTCTTCAATAACCGTCTTCAGCTCATCACGTGTCGGTTCGCCCATGGTCAGCACGCACGCCCCTCCCAACGATCCTCCAAGGCAAGGATGGATCATTGCAGATCAATGGGTGACAATCGAGAAAAAATCCGGGATGCAGACTGCCTGAAATCTGAAGCTTGACCGATAGCGCATACTTAAAGCACCATGATGATCGTGTTGGCGTCATGTGCGCCCGTAGCTCAACTGGATAGAGCACCGGCCTTCTAAGCCGGGGGTTGCAGGTTCGAGTCCTGCCGGGCGTGCCATTAACACTGGAAGGCTTACAAGGCTTCGGTGTTATTTTCTTCTGATTCTTTCCACCACCAGGTAGTAGAAAAGAGATACTAAAACTATGGCCTTGAAAGTTCCAGGTAGTTGATCGATCCATTAACGATCGGGCCGGAACAGGTAAAACTGGGATTGATCAACATAACGCTTAAAAATTCCCCGCTCGGCACGTTGATACTGTGTACCGGTTTGGTATCTCCCTCCGTGTAAAAATTGCACATCGTATAGGTATGCCGGAAGCAGGGTGTGCCGTTGGATGACACCTCGGCCGATATGATGCCGTTAACTGATGAGCTGTCTATCAATCCCGCTTCAAAGTTCATCGCCCCAGCACCGCGCATCCGGATAGCCGAGCCGGTACTCGGCCCATGCGGCGTAATGTTGTGTGCCTCGAATTTTGATATGTGCCAGTTGCCGCACATCACGCTTCCAGTCGCGATTGTCTGATAGCGCGAGGCAACATTGTCGATATTATCACGGCCGAAATACATCGGATATTTTCCATCGTTGTAGTTCCAAAAACAGCTGTCCCAGATGCTGCTGTCTCCGACACCGTAAACGTAAAGTGCGGACGCATTCCACGACCCGGTGACAAACACATGCTCGAGGGTGATGAGGTGCCCCCAGTTTTTACCCTCCGCTGCGGCCAACAAAATTCCCACTCGACCCGTGACCGGTGAGCGAGTCGTACCGATCTGCAGGTTCTCGATCTTGACACCTCCCGACGCCGTCACATCCAGCACCGGGTAATTACCGTTCATGGGGACGAGTACTGTGCCGCGATCGGAGGCGTTGTTTCCCCAAGTGGCGCCAACAAAATTGACGGCATCGACATCAGTCAGATTAATCGAACTGACCATGTAATATCCGGGTCCAAGCCAGACGGTGCCGCCGTTTGTCAATCCGGCGATGGCATCGTTGATCGCCCGGGTATTGTCGGTCCCCCACTGGACCATTGTTCTTTTGGCGTCTGTTGCTGCGGCACGACTCAGGATAATAAGGCCGGGGTTGACATAATCCGTAATCGTAGTCACAAGGTTCTTGCCCGAAACACCGGCATGGCCGACGACGATCGTCTTGCCGGGATCCTCGGCAGTAAAAGGATTGAAGGCAGAGGACAGATTCCGGCTACCCGCACTGATGGACGCATTGATAATGAACTGACAGTCTGCCGTTGCGCCAAAATGCTTCACATCATGGATGCCGGTAAGTGGGCTTCCCCCCAGTACCGTGTTGTCAATGCCATCGGCGAATCCTAGTGGAATATCGACGATGTTATCCCATTTCATACCTGAAACCTTATTCAGCGGTTGGCCGGTTGGGACAGGAGTCGACGTGGGTGTGGGTGTGGGTGTGGGC
>CAYYNQ010000040.1:0-9115 GCA_964473105.1 uncultured Candidatus Sumerlaeota bacterium
AATATCTTTATTTTACTTCCGATATATAGTCCGATCGTAATAAAAAAACTCGAAATAAGTCAACCCCGAGTAATTCCGCTCGCATAAAAACAACACGAAAAAAGACAACCCCGAGAAATATCGCCGGGAAAAAAACAACACGAGAAAAAAGAACCTCCGGAAATATTAAAACAAAGCGCCCAAAGAAAAGACCCTTCCGGGCCTCCAAGAGACGGAATAAATCAGGAGGCAGATAATAATCATGAATTCCTCACCATATTGGATATCAATCGACTCGAGACATTTCCATCCGACGTACCTATTCCCAATCTTTCATGACGTTGTTGTGAATCACCGGAAGAAGTATCATGGCGAATAAAAATACCCGGGCCGGCCTGAATTTTGAAAAATCCCTGAAAAGACTCGAAACCATTGTCACCCGGCTGGAGGAAGAGGAGGTTTCGCTGGAGATTTCCCTCAAACTTTTCGAGGAGGCGCAAGAGTTGGTCCACTCATGCCAGTCCCACCTGGGTAAAGCCGAGCAAAAGATCAGAACCCTTATGGAAACCCGGGATGGACAAATCGTGGAAAACGAACCCGAATGACCCTATCCCACATATTCGACAATGACCACGTCTTCAAATTCCACCTTTCGACCTCGTCACAATCCGGTTCCTCGCGCATAACAATCATCCGGACTCTGCTAGATTCCAATGCAAAACACCGAAATTGACAGATCCTGCAACTGGATGCGCTTTACGGCAATCCTGTCCGGTGTCTACCTTGTATTGTTCTTCCTGCTCAGTGTCTACCTGCGCACAGCCGGACTGGCCTTTGCCTCTGAAGATGATTTTCCAAGGCTGACGATGGCCATGGGCTGGGGGTTGAATCCTTTTTTTGACCCGGGCGACGGATCCTGGCTGCCACTCTATTTCCTGATTTACGGGTCTTGGTTCATAATCGCCGGTGACCTACTGGAAACCCACTGGTTTTCACCATTATCCGTTCTGATGATTACTGCATCAATCGTCATCATACTCGTGGCCACCCGCATGGCATTCATTTCATCCAGAATATTGTCGATTGCCAGAGAAAGGACATGGACCATAACGGGCCTGATTTTTTCACTCAGCGTTCCCATTCTTTGCAGGATGACTGTAAGCGGGTTGTCTGAAATCCCGGTTGTATTTTTCAATTCCGTCCATATCCTTCTTGTAGTCAGGCTCGTGATCACCCCCGGTTCACATATCGCCCTTGCATGCCTGATCCCACTAACCTGCCTTCAGATGCTACGTTATGAATACTGGTTATTGTCACCCCTATACTGGGCGTCAACCTTAATCATGCTCCGCCTTGCGGGGATAAACCTCACGGGAAAACACAGGATCTTGATCGCCGGGTTATTCTTTCTATCCGTCTTTCCTCTGGTCTGGATGTTTACAAACTATTTCCGGCATGGTGACGCGATTCAGTTTATCCGGAATGCTCGTGAGTCATTTTCAATCAACTCGGGATTGCCTTATTGGGGGATTATTCCGCGTATCAGCCTGGTGTGCTGGAGCGTCCTGCGTGAAGGTTGGCTTATAATTTTTTTTGGTGCCATCGGTGCCTGGAAATTATTTCACTCCACACCCATCCGGATCCTCACAATTCATGCTGCCATCCACTGGCTACTACTGATCAGTCATGCCTTTACAGCTTCCGTGGGCACAGTTACCTTTGAGCGACTTATCCTCCCTCCCCTTATTGTGACGTTTCCCCTCTGTCTCGCTGGATTTTTAACGACTCTTGATCATGTCCGGAAAACCCAGAAAGTGTTGGGCATTGCCCTCCTTTCCATCCTGTTCACTTTGCAATTTACTTGCGTTTTTCAGCGCAGATGGGGTGGACCCATTTTCAATGAATATGTCACAAGGGATATGGAATGGTTACAGGATCAGGCCAGGAATCATGGATATGATATTATCATTGATGATCCAAAAATGTTTGGCGGCACACTCCATGCAGCAAAGGTATACTGCGGGGTGGAGCGTATCAAGATTGCATACTGGTGGGAACCGGGGCAACCACCCGAATTCGGGAAATATCTCTATCTAAGCCCAACGCCTTCACTTCACGGCCATACACCCCAACGCAGGCTGTTCAACTGGTATTGTTATTCCTTGGGCAGGATGCCGCCATGAGCAAACTCATACCGTCCCTCTTGCAATCACGGATGATATCGATATTTTTCAGGCATCTTTCCGGTTCAGATGTGTAAATATTCATCACCGATCCTGCCGTTAAACCATCAACAGGGGACGATGGAATCGGGAAACAGCATCTGATTATTTGTCTTGCCTTCCAGTTAATGGCAACCCAACTGTTGCTTCTTGATTCCGTTTGTTTTCCTGCAGGTTATTGCCATGCGGATCGGTCCTCATCGAAACCGGATGACGGAGAATCCCTAGCCTTTGTCAAAACGGATCGGGAACTCCGAAATGGGAAATGATCAATCCTCAAAACTGATCCACCAGGCAAAATATAGCGAAACCGGAATAAACCAGTGTGCAGATACACATCATCATGACGTTGACGGCACGTGGACGGGCAGGTTCGGGAAGGTGGCGCAGGTTCATCCATAACAGCAATGGCGTATAGAGCCCCATCGCGATCCCGCCGATCCAGGCCGCATTGAAAAGGAAACCAAGATCCGATACGCCGAATTCCTCAAGAATTGCCGTCAAGACAACCCCCATGACAACGACAAACAAAGCGAATCCAAAATATATCTTGGATTCAAGGATATCCTTAAAAGCATGAAATGTTGTCTTGAAAAGGTCTGCTAATGAACGTGCCAAACCATCAACTAGTGTAACCTGAGTACTAAAAAGTGTTGCAAGACCGATGACAAGGAAGAGTATACGCCCGACAGGACCCATTGTGCCCTCAAGGATCCTAGCTTCATCCCACAGGAGGGTACCTTTCCCGGGGATAATCCCCTCCGGATGAAGGACGCAAAGTGCACCAAAAATGAACAACATCATCGTTATTGTATTTAAAATCCAGAAAAAGACCGCCTGGTCGAGATAGACGAAGTTCATCCATTTCTTGAATCGTTTCCGGTTGATCTTGCTGTCGGGAAACGTATAACCGGATTCCGTGGACACCTCCGCACGACTTCGGACCGGGTTGATTATGACTGGTATTCGGGCACCCATGCCAACCTGCTTGTCACGCAGGTAATAGGCATAGAAAAGATTCGCAGTTCCACCCGCCCCGGCAAATACAACAGCGATAAAGAACATTTTAGCGGTCAACATGCCTTCTTTACCGCCGACGTAATCACGGATATTCGTGAAATTGACCAGACCGCCACCCAACTGACGAAGATATTCACCTGTACCGACCTGAAATGCGATGTAGATCAGGCCGATAGTGATCAAGATCACAAGAATGCCGACGGTGCGTTCAACGGCAATATAGATTCGCCTCGGTCCGAAAAGCACAAGCGCAACGCCAACGAAAGTTATGGCTGTCCACAGTGTGTCTGTACTGGCGTGATCGGGCCCCAGAAAAAGGGCCTTGAGCGCAAGTCCCGATGCCCGACCCCAGCCCGGCAAGATCCATCCAAAAACATTTAAAAGAATAAATGCGACCAAAAATCCGCGGAACAGTCTGCCAAATCCCCTGTAGGGGCTTTCCCCTGTCGCCACGGTCCAGCGGCCGACCTCAATGTTAACCCACATCTGAAGAAAAATCCCGAGTGCTGCTGCCCAGGCAAGGCCTGCCCCGTGTTGGGCCGTTATAATTGGCCAGATGACCAGTTCCCCTGCGCCAATTGAAAGCCCGACCATGACTGCGCCCGGGCCCGCCAGTTTCCAGAGGGCAAGTTTCCGATCGGGCAGATCCGCACTCAGCCGAGGTTTGATCGAATTGAACATCAGAACCCGTTATTTACATGAATTTGTGTTGGATTCCCAATTGAAAACGATCTCCTGCAGGGCACCAGATGTACGGGCAGGCAAATAGTCGGGACTGTTGCAGGCCATAACACCACGATTTCATCCCTTTCACTCTTACCCTTGAAAGGTTATCCGTTTCCTTGTCAAGCCCGCCAAATATTTACTCGGGGAAGGCAGTCAAGCCATACTGTGTGCTGATTCTGCCCATGCCAATATAAAATGACTTGCCCCGTTCTCTAATTCTGGCAGAATAACATACTTTCAGGCTTGGTTAATCACAAGATATTCTACATCATGGAATAATGGTCAGAACAGTCATGATGGATGAAGCCATGGATAACAGTGTTAAATACTCCCCCCTGATCCTGATTGTCGATGACGATACCGATATGCGGCGGGTTATGGAGTTAACCCTCCAGTCAAGGGGGTGGAGGGTTGATCAGGCTGCTAACGGTACCAACGCCCTTGTCAAGATCAATGCTTCAAAACCAGACCTGATCGTGATTGACCTGATGATGCCGGGCATGTCAGGAACAGAGTTCTGCAAGCGGCTGATCAACGATATGAAAATGGATGACTTACCCGTCCTGTTGATCAGTGCGGCGAATGATAAATCAGCCGTGGTAAGGGATTTCATCAATCTTCCCCTGAAGCACAAGGATTTTCTCAAAAAGCCCTTTCAACCCGACGAGTTACTGAACAATGTTGAAGCTGTATTTCGACAATCAGGCCTTCAGTTTCCTGCAGACCACCCTGTTTCTCAAAAGCCCCCCACGACCGACCAAGATTTCAATCCGGAACTTAAGTCGGAAATATCCGGCGGCAAGTTAGATACCCCCCGGAATCAGGGCTACCGGATCCTGATTATCGATGACGAACCTGACATCCGTAAACTTCTTGAGACCACATTGGGTATTTTCCACATATGCGAAACGGCCGAGAATGGAGTGGTTGGTCTCCAGAAACTTGATGAATTCGCCCCGGACTTCATCCTCAGTGACATTAACATGCCCGTCATGGATGGGTTTGAAACGGCTGCCGCAATCCGTCGGCATCCGTATATGCAACATATCCCCATTTTTTTTCTGACCGGGGTATCCGACAAGAATCTTCCCAAGAAAGCCTATGACGTCGGCGGCAACCTCTACCTGAGAAAACCCGTCAATCCGATTCAATTAATGAAGTTTACGGATCATTTTATCAGTGAATCCAGGATCGAAGCCGGGGGCAACCTCAGGTTGATGAAGCAAAGATCAAAAATCGGGGGGATCTCTTCCCGGACCGTTGGCGCACAACCAACGGTCGTCAGTCATAAATCCGCCCCACAAGCTGAAAAGCCGCGAATCCTGTTTGTCGAGGCTGATGCTTCAAGACTGAAGCAACTCAAGGATATTGTCGAAAAGCATAAGAATGGGATTGATAACGCGAGCGAGACAGAAGTCATCTGGACCGGTGATACGAAGGCCGTTATCGGAAACATAACCCGGTGGGAACCGGACATTGTCTTCTATGACACGGAAAACCCGGGATATGACGGGATCGCCTTCACCCAAATGCTGAAACTGAACAAACAGTTCAACAAGATCGACATGGCGTTTATGGGTGTTGAGTTCAACCAGGCCGACATCAATTACAGCCAAGATAATTTCCAGCGTGATATCATCATGCTGACAAGTCCCGTCAGCCAGATCGAACGGCAAATCGCAGAGCTGATCACAAAAGTCCGCGGTAATGCCAGATCCAAGAAATTCACGATCGTCAGCATCAACAGTGAGGAAAATCAACGCCTCAGGGAAATCGCCGATATCCAGAGAAAGGAAGATCTCCAAAGGGAGTCCTTCATCCGGCGTTACGAGGACCTTCAGAAATACATCGACACCAATCTGTAGCGGTCACAGGCCCACCTTTTCCTGAATCTTCCGGGGAAGGTCATTTTTTTGTGTTCACAACCTGTCCCACAGCCACCCAAAACCCTAATCATGTTCGACCGGGAAAGGATGACGAACAACGTGATCGGATGTCTCCCGGCCAGATCAGAAATTAATCTGGTATATGAATATCCAATACAATACCATCACAACCGTGCCAGAGGAAAATCACGCCACAACCAAAATCCTGGGAAGGACTGTCGGTCCAGAGATTGACGAACAGACCATTGAGCAGGTCCGGGGAAAACTGTCCAGCCTGCTGAACCCCCCGGTCTCGGCCAATGCATATCCCCGCTGGAGTCAGCTCATTCCGCCCGAAGAGGTTGCTGCCATGCATACGGCTCGCCTCGCAGAATTCATCGATCACACGCTACTCAAACCCGATACAACCGCCGAGCAGGTGAAAACACTTTGCCGTGAGGCGCAGCAGTTCAAATGCGCTTCGGTCTGCGTCAATTCATCACAAATCAAGCTATGCACCCAGCTTCTAAAGGGTAGCGAATTACCTATTTGCTCCACCATCGGATTCCCCTTTGGAACCGCCGCATCCCGGGCCAAGGCCACCGAAACAACGGAGGCCATCGAGGCAGGTGCAAGTGAGATCGACATGGTGATCAATGTCGGCCGCCTGAAAGACCGGGAATGGTCCTATGTCAGGGATGATATCTCGGCTGTGGTCGAAGCCGCAACTGGGCATCCGGTCAAGGTCATCCTCGAGACAGGACACCTGACGAAAGAGGAGAAGATTGCCGCCTGCCTGCTGAGTACTTCTGCGGGTGCGGCCTTTGTCAAGACCAGCACCGGTTTCGGGCGTGGGGGGGCGACCATCGAGGATATCACGTTGATGCGTTTCCTCGCCGGTCCTTACATGGGGGTCAAAGCATCAGGACACATTCGGGATGCGAAAACCGTTCGATCCATGCTGGCCGCGGGAGCGAATCGAATCGGCACATCCTCAACCACCGCCATCGTAGCGGGAAAACCAAGATCCTTCATCCGCTGACCAGGAGGCCTGCATGACATCCAAAAATAAGCGGCCAATAGAGTCCCCCTCCAGTGACCATCAACCAAAGAATCGGCTGCTGATCTTGCCGGTGGTTGTCTATGAAAGCAGCATCTTGGTTTTCGGACTGCTCACGGGTTTTTGCTGGACCCTATACAACTGCGGGGATCCTGGAAAGACGGAAATCATCAACATCATCATCGGTCTGTCAATATTCATCATGATCCTCTCCCGTTATATTTACCGGGTCAGGGTCCTGGCCAAACTTTCCGACCTGAATACAGTCACACGTGAATTTGCCATCGAGTTGTCGGTCTACACCCTGGGCATGATTGCAGGTCTATTCTGGTATATTGGCTACAAAGAACACCGGAGTGTCGAGGTGCATGTCATCATGGTGCTGTTGGTTACGATCTATGGAATGATACGCTCGGTCAAGATTCTCACCAGTCGCCAGCGGTAGATCCCCGATTAAACGAAACAAAGGCCTGAAATTAAGCCCCCAGCCGGTTTCGCTCTATTTCTCGATCAGGTCGACAGCCGATTCCTTGACATCTCCCATCCTGACAGGAATCAGTCATGGCCATAAATGTCCGGCACTGGAAAGATGACATACATCTGCCGTTTCGAGCCACTTGGAATAAATATCATCGGCCCCACATTGTTCAACTTTCCAATGAAAAGGCCAGATCGCCCAGTTGCTCTGGCAGCCACGTTCCAGTCGACCGCGACATCCCCAAGGAGGATGATCTCCCAACCCAGCACCAGTCGCTATGCCCAGCCTCTGCATCGGGGGCATATCAACCGCTAACCGGTCAAATACCCTCAACTCATCAATCATGGAAAGCGAATCATTGCTGGCAAGGCTGTCGGTGCCCAGCGCCAACCTGACCTTATTCACCCGGTATTCATGTAGCGGATATTTCGGGTAATCAAAGAAGGCATGACTACGCGGGCAAAAGACGACGACAGCCCCGGATCGAGCCAACCTGTCAACATCACCACCCTGTGGCAAGTTGCAGTGTATGGCAAGCGTGGATCCATTCAACAAGCCTGCATCCCCTGCGCGCTGCACCGGTGACCGGCCCCATTGAGTAAAACCGAATTCCTTTTCGGGGGATACTTCCTTCAATAGATCCAGAAGCTCGCCACTTCCAGTCATCATCATCTCAATTTCCTCGGGAGACTCTGCAAGATGAATGGCCACCGGGACACTGTTTTTCTGCGCCCAGCTTGACGCACAAAGCATCGCATCCTCACAGACGCTGTAAACAGAATGAACTGAGAGCGCCTCTCCATGACTCCCCCAGGCAGAAATCACGTCCTTTTCAAGGGACCCGCCTGGATATTCATTTCCGAATCTACTTTCCCGAAATCGCCCCCAATTACTGGCTATCCGGTCACGATCGGGACAAATCCATTCATGAAACCGTATCCCATATGTCCCGATTTTCGCCGCCAAAGGGGAATCATCAGGAAGAATATCGGAGACAATATCCCATAGTCCAGATGTGCCGGACCGGGCGGCATCGAGGCGGGATTTTTGATGGTGTTCAATTATTTTATCGGCGGTTGGCTTCATCTTTCTCAGGCGGATCATCTTCCTCAACCACCCTGCAAAACCCGTATCCCGTGGCAGCAACCCCTGAAGAAACGAATAATCCAAATGACAGTGGGCATTGAGCAAGCCCGGCAAAAGCAAATGATCCGGAAATATCTCCCCAGCATCCAGTCCGGTTGATGGACGTGAACAAACATCAACTCGTGTGAAACAGTCATCCTGCCATTCGATATATATCCCCTCCAGAAGACCATTTACAGGACAAAGCCCAAACCTGGACCAAAGGCGTCCCCTCCGGGGAGGTATATTATTTCGATCGAGGTTCATCCAAGATTCCCATCCTGTCGGGATTTCAGGTTCACCGACAGATGAAGTAAACAACCAACATTATCCCGAAACGGGGCGCCCAATGACGATCTCACTTTGTGATCCGGAACATCGGCATGCAGAACGAGAAACCCGCCCCCTCAGACCTCTCCTCGGTCGCCCGGGGGCCGGGTGTCAAAAAAACCGTACAATTCCCCGGGGAGAAGAAACTCGCCAAAGTCATTCATAATCGCACGATAAACCAAACGACTTGGTAAAGTGGAAAACGCTCGTCGCTGTTGGCCCAAAAACACTTAAACCCTTTATATTCAATATTTTCATTGGTCATGGTATCCGCAATTCTCCCCCCATGATCAAGAATCAAAACCAATTT
>CAYYNQ010000041.1:0-7573 GCA_964473105.1 uncultured Candidatus Sumerlaeota bacterium
GAAACTGGCTCGAAGCTTACAATCACAGCAGCATCCCAAATTTCAAGGTGCCCATGGGTATTTTTGTTCCGAGCCGGGGTATGTATTCAGAGGAGGGGTGGGAAAAGATTGATGGATTACGCAGGAAACTCCTTGTAAGGCGGAATGACCGCATCCCTCCCCTGCTCGATGACAAGATCATTACAGCCTGGAACGGCATGATGATATCAGCCATGGCACGGGGCACGCAGGTTACGGGGGATCCAGTTTATGCAGATTCGGCCGAGAGGGCCGTGAAATTCATCTTGAAGCATCTGCGGGATGATGATGGAATTCTCAGGACATGGCGGGAAGGCAGGTCAAAAATCCCGGCTTTTGTCGGGGATTATGCTTATTTAATTAGCGGCCTGGTTGATCTATATGAGACGAGGTTTGATCCGGGATTGCTAGGTATCGCCGAGGAGATGGGTCGTGAGATGTTGGAACGTTTTTATGATAAGGAATCGGGGGGGTTTTTCACGACCGATGGTAGGGATGCATCGGTCCTACTCAGGCTCAAGGATTATTATGATGGCGCGATACCGTCAGGAAATTCAGCGGCTGTTCATGCGCTGCATCGACTTTCAGTCATCTATGACAGCGAGGAATTCCGCAAGCCGGTCGATACGACACTTCGCCTCCTTGCGGGAAAACTGAAGGATTCACCACCAGCATACCATCGGATGATCCAGGCGGTTGCATACAAGCTGGACCCCGGAAGGGAAATTGTCGTTGCCGGTAGGCTTGAAGACGATTCGACCCTAGAGATGATTCGGAACATTCGGGGGCAATACCTGCCGGGTTGCATGGTTATTTTGTCGACAGGCGAAGAAGGCGCGGTTACAGGCCGGATCCCGCTACTCAAGAACAAGACAGAGATTCACGGCAAGCCAACCGTTTACATCTGCCAGAATTATGTTTGCAAAAAGCCCGTGCAGGATATTCAGTCGATGCTCAAGCTTCTGAAGGCCGATCATGAGCCTGAACTGTTTTCTAAGCCCACGGGTATACTGGAGGAATAGACCCACTCTTACGTCCGCTCCATTCAGTATTTATCCGTCGCGTCCAGATGGCCAGGCTGAAGGATACTGACTGCTTGAGTCCTGAATAAAGTTCCGCAATCAGGAACTGGACCCGGACCCTGACAGTGACGGGTGCTGCACGGAGAAATCCTTTAGTTCCTTGCCTAGTTTGAATGTGACGACCTTCCTTGGATGGATAGGATATTCCCGCTTGTTGCGTGGATTACGGCCGGTCCTAGGCTTGCGTTGCTTGACTTGAAAGACACCGAAGTTTCGAACTTCCATGCGACCATGTTCCTTGATGGTCGATTTCATGGCATCGATAATCGAGTCTACGACCATTAAGGCCTCTTTATCCTTGAGTTTGAGTTGGTCGGCCACTCGTTTAACAATATCTATTTTAATCATCAGGCCATGTCTCCCAGACTAAGATTTAATAAATACAAGATATAAGGATGATGACGAATTATATATAAACCATTTAAATCTAGTGATTTAGCTTGAGAGTGGCAAGTATTTTCTAATTGTTAGCTGATTTTAGTCAGCCATTAAGGCATGCGATTCCTGACGAATTACCCATACGCCTTTTTATGCATGATACATCTTGACAGCCTTATTATTCCATAAGATCAAATATAACAATGATATATATAACTTTCAAAAGGTTGCTGATCTTGGGGAAGTTTCTTCCGTACGATAGAGAATCAAAACCCCAAGAAATCGGATTGACCTCCTGAAACCGGAGGCCGATCAGCAGGAGTTGTATGGTGACGAATCCTGTTTCTTCAGACGGAATGGTGCTGTGACACGGGTCATTTTCAATATTCGAATGAATAAGAATTCATCATTGGGGGAGAGTCATGGTCGGAGACATATGCGGTCTCCAAACCGTTGTTTCAGGTGTTGGCCAGTCGTCGAGTTTTTACAGTTCATGACTGCACGCGGTGTTCCCTCGACGATTATTCCCCCCCCATTTATTCCGCCACCCGGACCGAGGTCTATGATATGATCCGCGCCGGCAATAAGTTCTAGGTTGTGCTCGATCACTATAAGTGAGCAGCCCCGGCTCACCATCGAGTGTAGAATTTCCAGAAGTTTCTCAAGATCACTCGCATGAAGTCCGGTTGTGGGCTCGTCAAATACGAATAACTCGCGCTCTCCTTCCCTCATTCGGACCAGATGGCCTGCCAGTTTAAGGCGCTGTGACTCCCCGCCGGACAATGTTGTGGTGTTCTGTCCAAGTTTGAGGTATCCGAGTCCGACATCCATCAGGGGCTTGAATGCCCTTGTCACCCTTGGCTGTGCGTCGAAAAAAATCACGGCCTCCTGAATGGTCATGTTCAGGATATCGTGTATATTTTTGCCTTTCCAAAATAATTGCAGTACCCGGTTCTGAAATCGCTTCCCGTCACATTTATCACAGAGGATTTCAACATCAGCCATAAAGTGCATGTCAATCGTCTGGTGGCCAGATCCTTTGCATTCCGGACATCGTCCGCTGTCGACATTAAATGAGAAATCACGGGCATTTAGTCCCAGCACTTTTGCTTCTCGGGTGTCAGCAAGGGCCTTTCTGATAGACTCATAGGCCTTGACATATGTGGCGGGGTTGGACCGCCGGCTTGCGGCCAGTGGTGCCTGGTCAACCCAGTTCAAAGCATCAATCTTCCCGAGACCGTTGATGTGACTGCAGGGTTCTGTCTCGACCGGAGCGATCTCACGAATTCTCCGGTAGTTTGCGCATAGTGTATCTCTGACGAGGGTGGTTTTTCCCGACCCGGAGACCCCTGTAACGCAACAGAAAACGCCCAGAGGTATGGAAACGGTGACGTTTTTGAGGTTATTGCCCGTGGCATTATGGATGGTAATCTTTTCTTTTGATTTTCTTTCGAGGGATGCTACGGGCGGGGCATCATAATGTCGGAGATGTTCAGCAGTTGCTGTTCCCTTGTTCGTGAGGTTTCCGGGTTTTCCTGAATATAGGACTTCGCCTCCCTGTTCGCCGGCTCCGGGCCCGAGGTCAATCAACCAGTCGGCTGAACGGATCACATCCATGTCGTGTTCCACGACTACAATCGTGTTTCCAAGATCCCGGATTTTATGGATAGCCCGGATCAAACGCTCCGTATCCCTTGCATGCATCCCGACTGTCGGCTCGTCCAGGATGTATAGTGTTTCGGTTAGCGCAGAGCCGAGTGCCGTGGTCAGGTTGATGCGCTGGGCTTCCCCCCCTGAAAGAGTTCGTGTCTGCCGGTCGAGAGTCAAATATTCAAGCCCGATTCCCACGAGGTAGTTCAAGCGGGTAACGGTGGTATCAAGAATTCTGCGGCCGATCTTGACCTGTTCATCGGACAGGTGCAAGCCGTTGAGGAATTCGAGAAGATCCCGGATTGGCAAAAGGCTCAGCCCTGCAATGTCATGATTATCAATTTTCACATTCAGGGAAGCGGGTTTTAAGCGTGTGCCCCCGCAGTCGGGACATTGGCGATAGGCCCGATATCGCGCGAGCATGACCCTTGATTGAACCCTGTATTTCTTCTTTTCCAGATAACTGAAAAAAGCGTGGATTCCCGGGAAGCCCCCGCAACCATTCAGTAGATTATACATCTGCTTTCCAGTGAATTCTTCGATAGATTTCATCCGGGGAATCTGGGCCGGTGTGGTTTCCCCGCGGATCATGTCGTACCAATCCAAATTACCATCGCTATTCCAGGGTGCAATTGCCCCATCCTCGATGCAAAGACTTCGGTTTGGGATGACTTTGTCGAGATCCAGCCTGATTATTTTCCCGTAACCCTCGCATGTGGGACACGCCCCGATGGGGCTGTAGAAGCTGAACATGTTTGGTTCAGGCCGTGTGAATGAACGCCCGCAACCCGGACATTGCATTCCATGGCTGAAATCAAGAGATTTATATTCCTCATGCAGGTAAACGGTGGCCCGCCCATGTCCAGCTTGATATGCGGTCTCAACAGCAGTCCGTAATCGCGCGCGGTTTGATTCCAGCAGTTTAAGCCTGTCGATCACGATATAAAGCGGTTTTCTGGAACGACCTTGCGGTTTCTCGGTGGCCAGGTCGATGATCTTTATACCGTCCCAGAGTCTGTGATAACCGTCTCGAACAAGTTCTTGGCGTATGTTCTGGCCACGCTTGCTGGATAGCAGTTGAACGGTCCAGGGTGTGGGGGCAAGAATCATGATCTTTTTGCCTGGAAGCAGCTCTGTGATTTTATTCAGGGTCGTCTCGGAATTTTCCGGAACGACCGATTCATGACAATCGGGACAGGTTGTGAGACCGATTTTCGAAAAAAGAAGTCTGAGGTAATCATGAATTTCAGTCGCGGTTCCCACCGTTGATCGGGCTGACCGGATGTTATTCTTTTGTTCCAGAGCGATTGCCGGCTGGATCCCGCTCATCGAATCACAATCAGGGCGTTCCATTCTGTCGAGAAACTGGCGGACATATGTCGACAGGGATTCCGTAAACCTGCGGTGCCCTTCGGCGAAAAGGGTGTCGAATGCCAATGAAGATTTCCCGGATCCGGAAATTCCGGTTATAACCGTCAACTGACCGTGGGCGAAACAGCAGTCAATATTCTTGAGGTTGTGGGTGCGCGCTCCTAGGATTTCAATTTTTGACGTCATGAGCTGAATCCGATTTGAGAATGAAACCTGAATGCTATCGGATTTCCGGGATAACGGCCAGTAGTGGTTTCAGCAAGCTTTGCAAGGGCATGAATCTTCGTTCTGGGGGTGAAGAATTGACGAATTCGTGTAATACTACTCCCCGGGGTAGCTCATCCTCCAGTGCGGATGGACGTCTGAGTTCATTAGCGGCTTATCCTTTTTCTTGTTTTTACGGCCAACATGATGTTCGGAACAAAGGATTATTTCCAAGCACAAACCTGGTAATGCGTGATGAATGGATGCTTCAAAAATGGTATTGTAATTAGATTATTTCAAGGATAGTAATGGTCTGTGGGTGGTGTCGAGCGCCTGATAGAAGGGGAGATGAGTGGAAATGGCCAAAAACCCGAGAATTGCGGTGATTATGGCAGGTGGGGCGGGAGAGCGGTTCTGGCCTCTTTCACGCAAGGATCGTCCCAAGCAATTGCTTTGCCTGACATCCGAGACCGAGACCATGGTTGAGGAGGCTGTAAACCGGATCTCGGGATTGATTCCGCCCGAAAACATATTCATCTCAACGGCTGCCCATCTCGTCGACGCGATCCGCTCCTCGGACAGTGGCGTGCCTTCTGAAAACATCCTGGGGGAACCGGCAAAACGTAACACGGCCGGTTGCCTGTCCTATGTTGTCGCTCACCTGATATCACGGTATGCCACGGAACAACTAACGATGTCCATCTTGACAGCGGACCATATGATCGGTGAACCTGGCCGGTTTAGCGAGACCATTGATGTCGCTATGCAAGCCGCCGAGACCGAATCCGCACTGGTAACGATTGGGATTGCACCTACCCGGCCTGAGACCGGATATGGCTACATAGAGATTGAACCAGGGTCCAATCCCATTGTTGGCGTGGAGGATGATGATTCACCGTCCGTATATAACGTCAGTTGTTTTTGTGAGAAGCCCGATGCCGCGACAGCTGGTGAATGGCATGCATCGGGTCATCACTACTGGAACTCCGGCATGTTTTTCTGGAAAGTCGAGACATTCCTGCGAGAGTTAGGAAAGTCTGCTCCCGGGCATACCCGAGCGATATACGATATGGCAGCCGCGCTGCGTGATGGTGAATCCGCGAAAGTGGCTGCCATATTTGAATCATTGCCTGACATATCAATTGACTACGCATTGATGGAAAATGCCGAAAAAGTCATTATGACGCGAGCAGTATTCCCATGGGATGATATAGGTGCACTGGATTCGCTTGCGCGTTGCAGAGTTGCCGACGAAAATGGAAATATCAGTCATGGAGATCCAATCCTTGTTGATACACAGGGATGTATAGTCTACAACCAGCCCGGCGCTGCAGGGATGTCAGTCGCAGCGATGGGGGTCCGTGACCTGGTCATTATCACCACACATGATGGAGTGCTTATTCTTCCCAAGAGAATGACACAGGATGTCAAGAAGGCGGTGGTGGCCCTCAAAGCGGCCGGTTCAGGTCATCTTTGAGATATTCAACGTTTGCTTGCCTGATCATGATTCGTTATTCTGGAATTCATGATCAATCAGAACACGGCGATAACGCACGAGTGCCGCGAGTGCAGCCAGCCAAACGAGTTGCCGTTTCTTTTCTGTGGAAATTGCAACACGCCGCGATTTCGTGTGGGAAAATATCTCGTCCTCTTCCATATCATTCTGATATCACTTGTTTTTTTTGGGGTCTATTTTGTCGAAAATCATGAGAATATGCGGTACTACGCTGAGGACTACCTTATCTGGTCCTGGCCGATTTACCTTCTCTATGGTTATCTGGCATTGACTTTGGCAGTCAGGTTGGCGGCAGGCAAGTGGGGGTTGGCCATTCGTCATGTCATCTGGTATATCCTCTGCATTCTGTTATTTCTTGCTTATTACGAAATAAGCCATCGATCGCAAGAGATATCCGGTGTGTCAACCAGCCTGATCACCGGGATGATTGCGGAGGGCCCGAACATTGCGGCTGATTACCCCCTTTTATTTTTTCCGATTCTATGCGGGATCGCAATTGTCACATTAGTTCCCTGCTATATGCGCTGGGGGAAACGATATGGATGGGTCAATGCCTACCGTATCGTCCTGGTATCACTGATCGTGATTGGTCTTGCCCCGGTACTCGTATTTTTATCTGCCATCATGATTCTGGCATCCGGAGTATTTCCCGGACTTCACGAACACCTGATCCCGCTGGAAAACTCGTGGATAGACTACCAGCCCCCACTTTTTATATTTGTCTCGAGGATATGCATGATATTCGTCATGGAAATTGTCATATTTTCAGCGCTGAAGGGACATGGGAGGACGCACGGGATGTCAGTGGGGTTGGAGTCGCATGACACTGGGAAGCCAGGAGCCTTGGCCAATTCCTTGGCTCTCTTCAGTGTTGCGCTTCGCCGGCTGATCTTGACACTTGAAAACATGCTGATCTGCCTGATTGAGATAATACGTCAGCTTGCGATCCAGATTGTGGCCGTGTTTATCGGATTTACCAGGGAGTTCATGATTCCCATCCTAATGCTGATACTCACCGGGGTCATGTTGCACAGTTCCACGCTGCAGACACGTCTATATATTGATCATTCGGATTACACGGCGCTCCTCAAAATCCTTGTGAATATCGTTGTTCTTCTCCTTGCCATGGTCATATTCATGGGTTGTAAGACACCGTTCAGGTTTGTCCGAATATCCCGATTTTATTTTGAATTGGTAACATGGATGCTCCCAAACCTGATAGTATGTTCGATACTTATCTCCCTATTTCTGTTCGGATCCGCCTACATGGCCGATCGATTGTACGGTCATGAAGAATCCCATTTCCCGTTCCGGGTGGGTCCTATCACGATCGTCTTAATGGGTTCGCTGATAT
>CAYYNQ010000042.1:0-161604 GCA_964473105.1 uncultured Candidatus Sumerlaeota bacterium
GGGCAGTTTGAGCATAGTAAAAAGTACGCCATCTGTTCGGCAACGTACCAGGAACTTTCCCTCCTCGCTCAGGAGATGGATATCCGTCGAACGTTCACGCAGCGCCATCACGAATATGGCCCGCATCATTCTCTGGACAAGGTCCGACTGGAAGTTGGATGCCTTGCGACCACGCGTATTTTCTCCCATGTCTTCGATCTGAGACGAGTATTGCAGAATGTAATCCTCAAGTGTGAATACCGGCGGAATCATTTCCTCGCAATGGGGACACTGGTCGAACTTCAGGCCTTCATAATCCTGCAGGTTATCGATTACCAGCATACAGCTGGGGCACAACTTATGGACGATGTCATCAATACCCCTGGTTTTCCGCTCCAAAAACACAAACCGCATGTAGCCCGCCAAGCCCGTCCAGCGAATTCGAGGAAGGCTGTCGATAGCACGGGGTTGACCCTCCTCAGCCAGCGTATTTATCCTCATGCCTGGAATCCCCCAGTAAGCCAGGTAAAAAAGCGCGGCGCAGACAGGTAACATGATCCCCCAGAACAAATCCAAGGGATAACGGATGACTCCGTAGAACAGATCAAAACTGCTGTAATAACCGGTACAGGAAATCACGGTCAACCCGAGCATAACCCAACGGTAATAAACAAGAGCAGGTGTCAACCATTCACCGGGTTCCCTTTCATCCCTAATTCTTGCCTGGGCGATCACGTGCGGTATCACAAAAAATAACAGGATTACCAAGACAGGCAGCAATACCATCCCCGGAGTGTCCATGGATATCAGGAGGTTGACAACGTTGTGCCAATTCGTTGAGACCAGACTCCGGCCAGGACTGATCGGAAAAAGGTAACCGATGACCAGAAACAGAATCAACATGATCAGTGAAAAATACCTGAACCAGCGCATCTTGACCTGTACCGGTATCTCATCAAGGCTGACACCGACCCGAAACGCACGGGCCGCAGCCTGAAAGAAACAGAAAATCCAGAGTACAAACATCAGGATCACGGCTTCAAGTGCTTCGAAACTCAGGTCCATCAGTGCTCCTGTCGCGTTTGCTGATTTGGCGCCGGTTTTTAAAAGCCTACTGTTTATTACAGAAGGCTTCATAAGGCCATAGTTGCAGGTTCCTGGCAAGGATTTATCATGATCAATCAACCGGTTAAGTCCTTGATTTCCAAACCCGCAGTCGTGATCCGGGGTTTGGTCGACCATGCCCCGCATCCAAGACCTCTTCTCAAGGCTTGACCGGTTCGTACAGAATGCTAATGGTAGACAGTCCGGGATTAACCAGCCGGGCGGTTATCCCTTGAAAGGATCTGTCGGGAATCATCACATTGTGAGTCACACGGGAACCCTGTCCATTGTCATCCCTGTCTATAACGAGGTAAACACAATTCGTGACATCCTCGAACGTGTTTATGCCGTTGAACTGGACGGCATCAGCAAGGAGGTAATCTGTGTGGATGACTGTTCCATTGACGGCACCTCCGATACCTTGGAGACCTTGCTTAAGAGATATCCAAACCTGAGGGTATGTCACCACGAGCACAACCAAGGCAAAGGCGCTGCGCTGGCAACGGGGTTCAGGGAGTGTACGGGTGACTGGGTCATTATACAGGATGCCGACCTTGAGTATGACCCCAAGGAATATAACCGCCTACTGGATCCCATCCTGAGGAACAAGGCTGATGTGGTCTTCGGGTCGAGGTTTCTGGGTGGTGGGGCACACCGGGTTGTCTACTACTGGCACTACATGGGCAACAGATTCCTGACCATGATGAGTAATATGTTCACCAACATCAATCTGACCGACATGGAAACCTGTTACAAGCTGTTTCGGCGTGAGATCTTGAAGCAGATTCGGATCGAGGAGCCCCGATTCGGGTTTGAGCCGGAGATCACGGCAAAAATTTCCCGCATGAAATGCAGGATCTATGAGGTAGGAATATCCTATTACGGGCGAACTTATGAGGAAGGCAAAAAGATCGGCTGGCGTGACGGCTGCCGGGCGATCTGGTGCATCCTGAAATACAACCTCTTCCGCTGAATTTCCCGTCCATACACCCAAAACCCATATCGTGGCCACTGATACCTCAATCAGGTGGCCCGCGAGGGGCATTTTGACCCGCTTCTTCCCCAACCTTTTTTCGACACCGTATCCGCCAACGACTGCCACCATTGCAGAAATCAGGACCGTGAGATCAGCTTTTTCAATTCTATCCTGTCCTGGTTCAATAACGACTGAATTTGTGGTTCATTGACCACCGCAACGATGATTTGTCCGATCTCGATGTTCACCTCGCTAAAGATACCGACGTCCTTCATCTTCTCGGTCTGCCGTTCATTATCCTCGGTGGGGCTGAGGTAATGGACCGAAACACTTTTGTAACGGTGGATCAGGAATAGGTGGATGAGAGTCACGAGTCGCTTCTTACGGAATTCCCTATTGAACATGTTCTGGTCGCGAATAGACAGGATCTTGCGGTTTCTGCGGTCGAGTATCGTCGAGAATATGATATTTGATATCTTTTCGCCGGACTCATCGTTCACGCTCAGTTCAAGTAGATCCGAACCGGCCCGGTGTGGACGCAAATCAACCCGCAGCACTCCGGGATAATCATTCTGCTCCGACCATGATCTCAGCCATTCCTCAAGGAGTGAGGCAGGAACCTCGGTCTGGACTAGATGTTGGAACTGGGTTGATCCCTTGCCCATCGCCTTCGTTGTTGCCGTACGACCGGACGAAGCAGTCAAGGCGGCGTCGATCCGGTTTCCACCGACGTGCGACTGAGGTGTTTTGTAGGGTGAATTTAGAAGCCTCAGCGTTCGCTGCAGCCGGGCGAGTGCAAGCATACCGTCATCACGCAGGGCTGTCGCAAACTCCTCCGACGCAAGGCCATCTATCTGGTGGCCACCATATGTGATGAAGTTGAAGACAAACCCCAGTCTTCCGAGTTCCACCGGAAACGCCTTCATTTCATCCTCGGTCATACCGGTCGTGTCCCAGTTGAACGACGGCGACAGATTGTAGGCTAGCATCTGGTCGGGATAGACGGCATGCATTGCGGTGGCAAAACGACGGGCATCCTCGAGATTGGCCGTTTTGGTCTCCATCCATATCAGATCCGCAAAAGGCGCAGCAGCGAGTGACTTCGCGATCGCATAATCAATGCCACCCTGAACCTGATAGTAACCCTCTGGCGATTTCGCCAGTTCACAGTTCCAAACGGGATTGATCCCCATCGAACGGGCTTTTTCCCGGGCCTCCTCAAAGCAAACATCCCGTGAGAATTCCTGCCACTCTGCAATATCCATTTCATAATCGAGGCCTTCCTCAATCTGGAACTTCATGACATCTGCCACGGCCTGACTGTATGTTTTCATGCCCGCACGTGCCTGCCAAGCATCCAGAAACTTGTTCATGACCTGTTCAAATACCATCTCAACAGGCTGTTCCTTTTTCTCCTTATGGGCATCGATGGCCTGCAGAATGGGAGACATGATCCCCTCCTGCTTCATCCAACAGTAAACAGCATCGTATGCTGCTTCAGAAACCCCGTATAGAAGATGCCCGTTTATTTCCGGGATGCCTGTATCATAAAATATCTTCAGGACGGCAAGATAGGCAGAACGGTATGTGGGCAGGTCAACACGGGTTGCGCCGAGGATGAACGGCTGATCGCGTTCGTCGCTACGGCCATCCAGAAGCGTCGCAGCCTCCGCATCTGTGCGCGCCACGATGATTCCTGGAACACCCATGATGTCCAGCTGGAACCGTGCCGCATTGAGGCGCTTGTTCTGCTCATCTTGCGGCACCAAGACTTTGCCGCCTTGATGACCACATTTTTTAACGCCCGGTTTCTGGTCCTCGATATGGTAACCCGGTACGCCGACCTCGACAAAGCGGCGGATCAAATTCCTGACATGTGCATCACCGCCATGGCCCGTATCGGCATCTGCGATGATGAAGGGCCGGAAATCATAACTGCGAGCCTTGGCACGTTCCCCGGGAGACATTTTCCTCATGGCGAACGTCTGATTCTTATCCGCAGCCAGTAGGCCCCGGACAATCGACGCCGCCTCATCGGGCACCTGACTCAGGGGATAACTTGCCAAATCGGGACCGGGATCCTCATGTATGGACCCTTTAGCCGAGGTGGCCCAGCCACCCAAATAAATACCCTCGATGCCCATTCTTTTCATCATGACAGCCTGTCCAGGAGAATAGGGGCCGAATGTCGTGATCGACTTCCGACTGGAGAACAGCTCCCTAAGCCGACGATAAAAATCTTCCGCAGCCTTTCGGGCCACGGAATAATCTTGCCGGATAGACCCCCTCTGTTCGACGACTTGGCGCGGTGTATGTACGCGGGTAATCTGGCTGAAACGCGGTGATGCAAACCAGCTCTCGGTTTCGGGGAGTTGTTCTGAAAGAATTTCCTCTTCCCCCGTTCCATTCGACCCCGGGGTTGTGCTGATCGGGAAATCCGGGTTTTCCGTGATTCTTCTTCCATCTTTCTTCAGGGTTTCCATGTACTGAACTATCCTTCCCCCGGCAATTCCGGGACTCATGTTGTTTAGGTTGAAGTTTAAAAGATCAATATACCAGGGAATCTTGACCGGGTCGTGCACACAAGTCCTGATAATTTCCCGAGCGATCAGTAGCGTGGTTTTCTTTGAGTCATCATGCACATCCCTGTCCGCGGCCGCTAACAGTTTTTCAAATTCCTCGGCCAACAGTCTCCCGAACAATTCGGGCGTAAAAAGCATCCCCGATTTCTGTCCCGTGTCATGGTCATCCTCGGTCAGGCAGGCTTCCTTGTGTATCCATTCCCAGAGGATGCTGACACGAATTTCACCGGTGGCCATATCTTCCATCAAATAAAGAATATCGTCGTCCCCAAAATCATCCGCGGGCTTGAGTGCGGCTGCCTGATATCCTTGCCCGAAGGCATTCCCATACTGCAATGCAACACTGAGCAGGTTCCTCGCTCCGCGAATCGTTCGTGGGGCCTCTCCCAGCAGGGTCAGTCCCTTCACGTCCTCCCTTGTATAGGTCAGTTGAGAAAACGACCTGCCGAGTTGGTTGGTTTCACCGATCTTTTCCCAAACCGGACGAACAATGTGAACCATTTTCCAGTGTGCCACCCATTTCCCACTTGCGCCCTCGGACTGTTCGCGAACTGCACCGGCAACCGCCCTTTCCATACTCCGTTTCACCCCCGATTCGGAACCCACGGGAATATTGGGCTCCATCCCGCCCTGCCAAAGTGCGAAACGGCCATCCTGGTCTGGCATGTTAACTGCACGACGTACACGGTCTTCATAATTACGCATGTAACCGTATGTCATCGTGATGGATTCAATGTTCGGGTTGATGAACCCTGCATCCCCCGCCATCGCATCAGCAACGCTATTGATGTAATCCCAGCGACCGGTGTTGTAACCAACAAAATGTATGCCCAAGGCAGCACGGATTTCCATAAGCTGGAATGAGGCCTCAAGCTGTTCGACCAGAACATAGGCCTTGATGGCCCCGTGGGCAAGTCCGAGGTGATCCTCAAGGGCCGAAATCAACTCATTCCAGAACGCAGCTTCCTCGGCGGTTTGGATCTTGGGCAGGTAAAGAACAATCGAGGCACCTGCATTCTGCAATTGCCTGCGGTTATTGACGACATAAAGCACCATGTCGACGATCGAGGCCGACATCGCAATACCATTCTCATCCCGTATGTGGCGATCATCCAAATGCAAGCCACGGGCCCTGAAAATAACCGTTGTAAAATCAAGTTGTTTCCTCCAGTCGGGAATAATTTCACGGTCCAGAAATTCAGCGGACCACCCGTTCATCTGGGATGCAACCTGTTCTGCAACCTCCAGAAAGACCGGATCCCTATGAATGGCAAGCTTAAGGTTTCGCTGGTTGTCAAGAGACATGGATTGGACTTGACCGAGGGCATCCTCACCGTCAAACATCCAGCCGTCAGCTCCAGAAAGCATGGCGTAAGCCACATTTCGAATACTGTTCTTAAGGGAAGCCTTCGGTTTTGCGGCCGGGCCAGTTCCCTGAATCCACTGGCGCTGCAGGTCATCCGGGATATCAGAACCTCTGAATCGGCCCTCCCGGGCATCCGCCACACGGATGTTTGTGCGAGGGATAATCGATTCAGGGTCGAGGAAATTCAGGGGCTGACCGACTCGAATTCGCGTGAGACGCCGTTGCATCCGTCTATCCATCAGTTCCTTCTGTTCAAGGTTGAACCGGGATAAAAACTCAAGAGCTGTCAACACCTCGGGCGTGTATATATCCTGGTAAATTGCCCGAAGTTGATTACGTATTTCCAATGTTCCGAAATCCCCCTCTTGCCGCCCCGCGGCAGTATCTCCCGTGCGCAGTTCCTATATCCTAAAAGACACCGGGTTCCGTATCGACCGGAAACTTTAAACGCCCGGAGTATGGCGACCTGATATGTAAAAGGTCACCCAAATCCAAAGTGAACCCAAGGACACGGCCTTAATTTCACAACATTTCTGAAGTTTGGACCGGACAGTCTATGCCCGACTCTTATTATTTAGCAAATTAATTATATCAATTTATAGTATTGATTGTGTTAATATATGGCCTCCACGATGAATCGACCGGATCCACGATACAAACAGAATCGAATGCAACAGCTGCGGGGGTTCTATTATACTGCCCGGACTGGCAGTGTCTCGGCTGCCGCAAAGAAAATGTACCTGACACAACCCACGGTTTCGCTCCAGATCCAAGCCCTGGAACGGGAGCTGGGGGTGCAACTCTTTGAAAGGCATGGACCACGAATCGAGTTGACACCAAATGGCAAGTTACTGCTTGATTTAGCCTCTCCGCTGGTGACGGGTGTGGACGAACTGCATCAGGAATTCGAGGCGCGTCGTGATTCGGTCGATTGGGGGCGGGTGATCATTGCGGCAGGCGGATCGACCATCCAATATGTATTGCCCCATTATGTTAAGACGTTTGTTCAGGCTCACCCCCAAGTTGAGTTGAAACTGGACAACGTAACTGGCCAGGAGGGCCTGGCGAAACTGCGTGCCGGCGAGGTTGATTTCGCGGTGGGACCGCTACTGGACATCCCACGGGATCTGCAGTTTTTCCCGATCGTCTCATACGACCCAGTTCTGATCACTCCGGTTGATCACCTGCTGGCTAAAAAAAAATGTTTGTCCCTGCAGGATATTTGCCGTTTCCCCTTGATCCTGCCACCACGACATTTGAGCACCTGGCGCATGGTCGAGCTGGTATTTTCCGAGCAGCTGCTGGATTACGAGGTCGCACTAGAGGTGGGTGGCTGGGAAGTAATCAAGAAGTATGTCGAATTGAAAATGGGGATTTCGATCGTGATGAGCATTTGCATTACCGGAAATGAAAGCTTGGCGGTGCGTCCCGTTGCCCAATTTTTTCCGAAACGGACATATGGGATCGTGCTGAAGAAGGGGAAAATCTTGAATTCCGCTGCCTTGAACTTCATTCGAATAATGGACCCGGGGTTAGAGATCGCAAGTGTCTGAACCGTCGTCGCAGGTAATTCATGAATGGAAAATTCACGCCGGTAAGACAAAATATTCACGCACTTTTATCCCGATTCTACAGGACTCTCCCTTCTGGCAATCAGCCAGATATCGCGATCAGTAAAGCGATGATCGAGAACGGCCGCGGAATTCCTGAGGAATTAATTCACCATGTCGCTCTCGTCGGGTCCGGTTATACCCTCATACGGCCAGCCCGGGATGACTTTGCAAGATTCATTTTACTAATCATAGACTTCCGTTCAGGGTGATGATCACACCAAGCGAAATCACATGCTGAATGAGGATAAAGATGTCTTCTCGCCTGTCATATGCTGGTTATGGTAGGGTGTGGACCCGTCTGCGTTCATGACAACCACAGCCAAATGTCGTGACTCATCCTGTCATCATGGAGACTGAAACAAATGGAGTTGCAGCCCGGCCAATTTGCAAGCCGTAGGCCTACACAGCTTTACCTGATCCGTCATGCCGAGATCGAGGCCAAATATCAGGGTTCCAACTATGGACAGCTTGACGTGGCCCTGAGCGACAAAGGCAAAAAAATGTCTGCCGCCCTAGCCGGCAGGTTGTCAAATATTCCTTTTGATGTGATCTATTCCAGCGACCTCAAACGTGCCAGTTATCTTGCCAACCTCCTGGCCGAAGCGGGAAATCTGCCGGTACGCTGCCTAAAAGTACTCAGGGAAAGATGTTTCGGTGAACTGGAAGGGATGCAGCCAGAAAAGTTTGAGGGGGAACAACTCGAACACTGGAAGAAATGGGGTGAAGACAGGGTTTACTACCGGGTTCCGGGCAGTGAAACATGGGAAGACCTGCAAAAACGTATTATTCCCTCAGTAGAGGAACTCGTCGAGTCATTTCGCGGACGACGTATCGCCCTTATCTGCCATGGTGGACCAATCCGGGCAACGCTTGCTTGGGCTCTAGGTATGCCACTGGCAAATGTCTACCAGATCCACCAAGCATACTGTGCCGTCAACGTAATCGAATTTAACACGGATATGGCCCCGAGGGTAACACTGGTCAACGGCTGAAATCATGATAGACCACAACAGAGAATTTCCGCCGGATCCCAATCGTCCGGATCCGAATAAACTGGTTGTCATCCCACCGCTCAGGAACCTGGATGCACCCACGCCGAAACCTGGTTTCGCAACAAGGGTTCTAACACGACAGTTGCGTAGCCTGTTGGGCCTATGGGGCCTTGAATTACCGGAAACAATCCGCGAAAAGATCTTCATTTTTCCATTGACCGTCTGCTTTATCATCACCGAACTCCTTGCAGTCAACCTGACGATGGTTGACCCGGTGTCCGCGATTTTGGGTTCAGTTCTCGCCCTCGGAATTTCCTGGTATGGTTCACTCCGGGTGGGCATGCGATGGTTTAGTCTTGTTCTTGTCCCAACCATGGTTTTGGCATGCTTGTTCTTTTCACCCTGGGGGGCCATCTGGGTTACGGCTTCTTCCCTAGGCGGTGCGTTCGGGGCGAAACTGTCACTTGTGAACCTCGAAGAGGACGACCTGATGTTGATCCCCCCGGCTTCCATATTAGCGGTTTTTGCACTTCTCCTTTGTATCTCGACCGGGTTCAGTCCCAGCTCCCAAATTGACCGCTACGGACATGTGATTCACAATATGATGAGTATCGGTCTCGAGGAGCTGGAAAACAGCTGGGGCGTGAAGAAAAACTCGCTGGAGCAGGTCACGACACGGGAATTGATCGTATCAGGGGTCGGTATCTGGTGTTTTGGATGCTGGTTTGCGGGTCGGCTGTCACGCCAGGCGGCCGCACGACGGTCGGCTGGAAAATCGGCTCTGATCTTGTTCAGGGTCCAGCCCCGCTATATTTTTCTCTTGATCCTCGCCCTGATTTCAGAGATTAGTAGACACTTTGTTGCTTGGCCGGTCATTGGTCATATAGGCCTGTCGGTTCTGGTGATCTTAGGAATGGCTTTCTTTTTTCAGGGACTCGGGCTGATTCTGTTTTTCAGCATCCTGCAGCGAACCGTGGGAAATCTTGGACGATCCGTACTGATCCTGTTCCTCGGCTTGGTGTCGATCCTTTTGAGCGGGGGATGGATTGTAGTGCTGGCAGGCCTGATTGACCACTGGTTCGATTTCCGGAAAGTCCTCCAAATCCGAAAGCACCTAGATGAACAGAAATTATAGCCTGTTCCAAATCATGTTGTCGGGGGTTCTAAACAATGCAGGTCATCCTCTTTAAAAATGTGGACAAGTTGGGCATGCAGGGTGACGTTGTTAATGTCGCCAATGGTTATTACCGAAACTACCTCGGGCCTTGTGGGGTGGCTGTCGAAGCCACGAAGCATAATCTCAAGCGGCTCGAAGCCAAGCGTGCCAAGCTTCAGGCAGAGGCAGAGAAACAGGTCCAAGAGGCACAGTCCTTCGCCGAACGCCTTATCGAGGCACAGCTCCGGTTTGTCATGAAGTCACCCGATGGAAAAAAACTATTCGGTTCAGTGCACGACCATGAGATTGCCGACCAGTTGATCGAACAGGGATTCAACATTGAGAAACGCCAAGTTCAACATGAACCGATCAAGGAAACAGGAACCCACAAGGTCAAGGTCAAACTGGTTGGCCAGGTTGAAGCCATTGTTGATGTGGTCATTGAAGCCGAGGAGATGGATTTGCCAGACACGGACGATCTGGTGACCGCTGAAGGCAGCACGGATCCCAAAGAAAGCCCGGCAACGAAAACGGGGGATGGTAGCGAAGAAGAGCCGGGAACAAACTCTTGAGCGGGGGATTCATGATAATCGCCCAATGGGGCAATATCCGGCTCGGTTGATAAATCCCGATCCGAAAAAATCAGTTTACTGCTCGGTTCTCATCAGGAAAAGGCCCGTAGTGTGCACTTAAGGGTTCGTGACGGATGCTGCAACCACCGGTTTTCCAAGTTCCCTAGCCACAATATACCGTCGGTTACGCGCATACATCCGGGTTCCCTGAATGGTCGGGATGGTCCAGGCATCGTTCTCGAACAGTTGGAACTTCGAAATGACCCCAAGATCGGAACCTTCCGGCCGAATCAGATGCAGCACGCCCTTGTTATTAAGCAAAATCCCCAGTTCACCTGCAATCACGAGGTTGGCATGATCCAAGTTCCGCACGGCAAGGCCCCGTTCACCTGTCTTCCAGTTGAGTGAGTAATAGATTTCCTTGCCTCCATAGACATAGTCACCGAAAGCCACGGCATTGCCGTAGAAGAACCAGACCTTCTGGTTATCCCACTTTTTGACGGGCTGAATTGTGTCCCCCTGACCCGTAAGCCCTATCAATTCAACGCCGGTGATCCCTTGGCCGGATATCATGAAATGTCCGCCATCCAAGCCAACAGGTGTCGGAACATTCGGATACTGGCCTTTTTTATGTTCATATTTCCAGACCCGCTTTCCTGTCTTGGGATCGATTCCGTCAACACGATCCCGGCTGTGATGGACCAGATAATCCCGCCTTTGGTACTTAAGAACGAATGGAGATGCATAACTAAAAGATGCCGGAGGCGATTTCCAGACAACATCCCCCGAAATAGAGTCAAATGCAACCAACCCGCATTGTTTCCCGCTGGCCGGGATGACAATCAAATCGCCATAAGCCAGCGGACCCGCGACAAATCCGAATATGGACTCGTCGGCATCAAAATCATCCACCAGATTCCTACCCCAAAGCAATTTACCCGTTACTCGATCGAGGCAATGAAACTGCCCTGCAAAGCCCAGCGTGTAGACCCGGTCTTTCAGAACCAGTGGCGTGGAGTGAGGACCCGGGTCTTCCTTGTAAAACTCTTGTCCCTCAAGCTTCAGGGAAATATATCCAAATTCCCAAATCGTTTCACCATCGCCGGCTCTGAGACTGACGACGGTTTCCGTATCCACCGGTTTCCCTTCACTGTCCAATTTTCGGAACATTGTATAAAGATAACCACCCTTTACAGCGATGGCTGAATTACCGGCACCCAGTTCACGCTTCCAGACCTCGGGGGGGCCATTCTCCGGCCAACTCTCAGCAAGCCCGTCGTTTTGAATATTAAAATCCCGGTTCGGACCCGCCCACTGGTACCAATCACCCGCCGCTGAAACATCTGTGGCCCCGACAACAATCAAAATCAACCCGAAAAGCAAATGACAATTCCTCATTTTATCGAACCTTCTTGTTTAGATTTAAAACTGGTCTTAGCGGAAAATGAAGACCTTACAAGGATTCACCAAATGTCTCCGCATCGACTGCCCCGATCATAATGAAAGCTAATCCATCAATACAACAACTTGCTAAATCTGCTCCGTTACCGGCTTGGCCGGATTGAGGCTCGGGGTTGGCTGTTGCCGGGACGTTTTCGACGTGCGGCTGGCTTCTTCTTCCTGGAAGTGGATGCCGAACTCTTACTGGGCTTCTTTGGTTTTTTTTCTGGAACAAACGCCAAGCTTATAACCTCATCAACCGACGAAACCGGATGAAAAATCAGAACCTTGCGGATTTCTTCCGCAATCTCCTCCAACTCACCCACATTTTCCCGTGGGATGATAATCTGCCGAACCTTGTGGCGGTGTGCAGCGATCACCTTTTCCTTGAGCCCGCCAATCTTAAGGACCTGCCCGCGCAACGTGATCTCGCCTGTCATGGCAAGCTCCTGACGAACCGGGCGGCCTGTCAGCGCAGAAAGCATCGAGGTGATCAATGTCACACCAGCTGAAGGCCCGTCTTTCGGGATGCCCCCTTCGGGCAAATGGACATGAATATCGAGATCCTTGTAGAACTCTTCGTCCAAGCCAAACTCCTTGTAACGACTGCGAATGTAACTGAGAGCTGCCTTTGCAGATTCCTGCATGACTTCCCCCAAAAGCCCTGTAAGCTGGATTTCACCTTTGCCCGGCATGACCGTTGTTTCAGTTGGTAGAATCTCACCACCAACTTCCGTCCAGGCCAGACCGGTTGCGACGCCCACCTCGGCCTTACCATGAATCTGCAATTCGTTATGCCGTTCGGGACCAAGGTGTTCCCTGACAAATTCCCGGTTGATCCGGTATTTTTCCTGTGACTTCCCTGCTTCAACAATCAGTTTCGCAATCTTCCTGCAAAGCGTTGTAATTTCGCGGTCCAAGTTTCGTACACCCGCCTCGCGGGTATAACGCTGGATCAGGTAGTCAATCGCTGCCATTTCAAAAGAGGCCTGCTTTCTTTTGAGGCCATGTGCCTTGAGACGACGAGGAACCAGAAATCCTCTTGCGATTTTACGTTTCTCATCCTCTGTGTAACCCGGTAGCCGGATCAATTCCATCCTGTCCAGCAAAGGCTCGGGAATCCCGTCGACCGTATTCGCTGTCGTGATGAACATCACCCCCGACAGATCAAAATCAATTTCCAGATAATGATCGTTGAATTCCCTGTTGATCTCTGGGTCCAGCACCTCAAGCAGCGCAGCAGCTGGATCCCCCCTGAAGTCTGAAGCCATCTTGTCGATCTCATCTAGTAACATAACCGGATTCATCGACCCGGCCTTTTTCATCTGCTGAATGATCTTCCCGGGCATCGAACCAATGTATGTACGCCTGTGTCCCCGGATCTCGGCCTCATCCCTGACGCCACCCAGGCTGATTCTGACAAACTTGCGCTTGAGGGTGCGGGCTATGGATTTGCCCAGACTGGTTTTTCCAACACCGGGTGGACCCACCAGACAGAGAATCTGTCCCTCATATTTATCAACCAGTTTCAGGACAGCCAGGTATTCAACAATCCGTTGTTTGACCTTGCGTAGACCGTAATGGTCTGTATCCAGGATTTTCTGGGCCCGCTGAAGATCCGGCTGGTCCTTTGTGTGGGTCTCCCAAGGCAGGTCCAGAAGCCACTCGATATAAGTCCTACTGACCGTCGCCTCAGGACTCATGCCGGGCATACGGCTTAACCGCTGCAGTTCGCGTGTGGCCTTGGTTGTAGCCTCTTCGCTCATGTTTCCCTTAGTAATACGCTGCTCGAGTTCCTCGATTTCAAGGTCCTCTTCACTGTTCATGCCTAGTTCTTTTTCGATCACCTTGAGCTGTTCGTTCAGAAAATATTCCTTCTGTGTCTTCCCAATCTTCCCCTTGACTTGAGTCATGATTTTGTTTTCCAACTCGAGAAGCTCATTTTCCTCACCTAGCATCTCGGAGAGGATCTTCAGCTTGTCGGACACACTGCGTGCCTCGAGAACCCGCTGTTTGTCGGCCGTCTTGAAGTGACAATAATTGGCGATCGCATTTGCCAGTTGCAGTGGTTCGTCAATGCTGCTGATCGACATCGCTAAATCATCGGGAATCTTGTCTGAAAACTGGGAATAGGCTTCAAATTGGTTCTCGATGGTTCGGCGCATCGCCTGGGTGCGTTTATTATTGTCATTAACGTGTTCAAAGGGACTGACTTCACCTACCAGGTATTCCTGCGTGGTGTCAAACTGGATGACCTGACCGACTTCGCTGCCCTCCACCAGAATTTTTGCTGAACCATCAGGAAGCCTCAGCACCTGGATCACCTCGGCACATGTACCAACTTCGTAAAGATCCTCCGGACCCGGGTGTTCATTCTCGAGGTTCTGCTGGCTGAGTAGAAAAATCTGCTTGTCCCGGTTCAGCGCTGCATCAAGCGCCAGCAGGGACTTGTGCCTGACAATGAACAGGGGAGTGATACTGTTCGGAAAAACAACAATTTCTTTTAGCGGTATGATTGGGAGCTGCTTTGTATCAGTCATATGGATTTCCCGGGACCTCTGGTCTGGAATGGCTGTCAATCGTTTCTTGATGCATTATTTGTCAGCAGGCCAAGATTCCCGCACAATGCCTCAGCGCCGTATCGTCCTTCAGCACCCGATCAGATGCAAGCCTAATTTACGTATCGGGCTCTGCCCTGATGGAAACCCTTTATACCGGCCCAATGCCCCCCTGATCATCATGCACGTGCTTATCAAAAACCGCTGCCAGTCGATTACGCAGGGACAGAAGTTTCCCGCCTCGAACGGCCTCACGGATGTTATCCATCAGGCGCTGGAAGAAGACCAGATTATGCCCGGTCAATAGCCGGGCACTTAATATTTCATTACACTGGAACAAGTGGCGCAGGTAAGCCCGACTGTAATGCCTGCAGGCGTCACATGGACAATCTTCCTCCAGGGCGGAGGAATCATCCGCAAAACCGGCTTGCTTGACGCTAGCAACGCCATTGAACGTGTATACCCTGCCGTTTCGGGCATTACGGGTCGGGATGACACAATCGAACATGTCAACACCCCGGATCACCATGTCCACCAGATTCAGTGGCAGACCGACCCCCATTGCATAAATCGGACGATCTGCCGGCAGTTCCGAAACAGAAGCTTCCAACATCCCCATCATCTCCGATTCCGGTTCGCCGACCGACAGCCCGCCCACGGCGTAACCCGGCAGATCAAGTTCCGCCGTTCGACGTGCGCTTTCTTTTCGAATCACGGCGTCAAAGTGGCCCTGCACGATCCCAAAGAGGTGCCCTGCACCAGCCAAGGTTGCATGTTCAGCCCGACACCGTTCCAGCCAACGTAGGGTCATTTCCATGGAAGACCGGACGGTTTCCGGCCCGGCCTCATATGGTAGGCACTCATCGAGAGCCATGATGATATCCGAACCCAAGCGTTGCTGGATACGGATCGATTCCTCGGGGGTCATCCACATTTTCGCCCCGTCATGGGGAGAGCGGAACTTGACCCCCGCCTCGCTGACATGACGAATATCTGCTAGGGAATATATCTGGAACCCACCGCTGTCGGTCAGGATTGCATGCGGCCAGTTCATAAACCGGTGCAGACCGCCGAGCCGTTCAATCCGCTCGCTTCCCGGTCTTATATGTAGATGAAACGTGTTCCCCAAAATCAGGCGATAACCAATCGCTTCAACTTCTTCAGGTTTCATGGCCTTGATGGTTCCTTGAGTGCCAACCGGCATGAAAACGGGCGTTTCAACCCGGATACCGCGCAGGTTCAGGATACCTGTTCGGGCAGCTGTTTCCCGGTCACGATGGGTTATTTCAAAAAGTCCCTGCATTTCACAGTCTCCAGTAGGCGGGAATTGTACGAGTAGGGACTTGCTTCCCACGTCCCGATTTACGCGGGCTCCCGATAACCAAAAAAGTCAGGAAGCCTAAGCTCAGACATGTCAGGTAGAGACCCAGTCGCTGGCTAACAGGATCATACGTTAATTCAACCCGGCTTGAACCCGGTTCTACCGGGAATGCCAAGAAATATCCATCAAGCCTTGTCAACATAGCACTTGTATCATGGCCCTCCATCCTCATACGCCAGCCTGGAACAGCGGGTTCACTGATGATGACCATCCCCCGACTCCGTGTTTTAAGGTCAAGACGGATTTCACCGGGCGCCACGGAATCAACCCGATATTTGAGCTGCATATCCGGGAATTCCCCACCCATCCCCAGAAATTCATCCCCCGCATCGCCGATCATTGCGAGGGACGAATAATAGGGATCAAATGTCTTGTCTTTCATAATCCGAATCACCGAGTCCATGTTGCGCACAACAGAAATATGCCGGACCGGCCTGACGTATTCCTGACCCCGATGATGATATAGGGTATGAGAACCCGTATCCATTATGGGCGCATAACCATCGGGCACATCTCGCTGCCCGCTTGGTATGACCAGATAGTTCACGCCGAACAACCGAAGGAAGACAGGGTGTAGATAGCCAAGCTCCTGATAAAGCCTGAAATAGTCTCCATAGACAACGGGGTGGTATCCATGAACTGAACTGATCAGACGCCGTTCATCAAAATTAGTCAATGTCAGCGGTCGGTTGCTTAGAACTGAATCCGTCTGCAGCACACGAACGGGTCCGATCTCCCTGTCCCAGATATCCTCCGCCCAATGACGCTCAAGAAACCTGTGATAGGGTTCCATCCTTACTGTATTCCAGAATACATGATGATTCCCCAACAAATCCCAGGACGTGAAAAAAATGAGCAAACCGAGACAGGCGGTTCTGACGATCAGCGCAGTCCTTTGCCTGCCACGCATGGAACAAACTAGCACGGCCAACACCAGCATGACCCCAGCCAAACTCAGGCCCAGGTGTCGCAACGCATGATAAAGGAACAGCCCCCGCGTCGCGGAATCGGCAGTTTCAGGAATTGAGACCGAACCCGGATATCCTGGAAGGGCAAACCCCCAATAGACATCCAATGTGATTATCAAAAATACAGACAGTAGCAGGATAACCGACAGGGTTTGGCCTGCATGTTTCCTTTCCCACTTCCGTTCCCGTTCCTGCTTCCTCATAAGCCAGTCCAGCCCGAGTGTCGATGCCATGACAAAGCCGAAAGCGAGAAGTGCGGCTGAGGTCCAAGGTGAACGAAAATGCGCAATCCCCGGCATATACTCATAAAGGATACGGTAAAGTCCGGGCAGGTTCCTCCCCAGACTCACGGCCAAGCCGGCCAAGCCGAGTGTGGTGTAGCCAATTACCTTGAAGCGCACACGCCAACGCGGCCCTAACAGGCCGATAATGATGAAAAGCAACACGGTGGCGCCGACATAATCGCTGACAATCCTTTCGGTGGCGCTGTCGGAGTTTCTGTCGCCGGCAGGCAGATAAGCACCCCGCCCGTGGAGCATCGAGTCCCCCCGCAGCCGGGGCAGAACGCATTCAAGTAATTCGTCACGAACAAGCGAACCGCTCGTTGCATCGTCCCACGAAAGACTTACGCTGCGGTTCGAAAGTTCTGCAAACTCGACCGTCGGCAACAAAAATACTGCCGCCAATCCAAATGCCATCACACTCGCGAACAGGTATCGTAGAACTGGATGTAACAGGCTGCGCCAAAGAGATCCCCCCGGCTTAACATGATGCCGAGCATGAATCCCTATCGATGCAGCACCTTCCAAGAAACCGCCGATCAATGATAAGTAAACAATCTGCAGGTGGCCGGCGGTAATTTGCATCGTCAAACCAGTGGCCAAAGGCAGCCAGCTACGACGTTCCCTGACGCTGGTCCTCATGATATGTCCTGCACCCCATACAACAAGCGGACGCCATGCAAGCGCCTGGAGTTTTTGCAGGTGACCGGGACCCATCAGTGATGCCAGGTGGCTTCCGAAACCCCAGGTAAGGCCAGCCATCCCGGCGGCAAATGGATGAATCTTCCGGCGCTTGCATGTCCAAGCCATGACAAGACCAGCGAGGACCAAGTGCAGCGGATACTGAACATTAAACGCTATGGGCGTGGATAAAAAGCCACCGATCCAGTTGGCCGGATAAAAGACCATGAATGTTTGCGAGGCTATGAATGCCTCGCCACCAAACCAGCTGGGATTCCAGAGTGGAATCCTTCCCGAACGGTGAATCTCGTTCCACCCCCACATCCAGGCCGGATAATCGTGTGTCAGGGTGTCATGTCCGGCGAAAACCCCCTGTGTCAAGGCAGTCAAACCCTGAATACCCCCGACGGGATTTTGGGAATGGGTGAGGAAAACAAGAACTAGTGCGGTTGCAATATAGGCAATCGCCCAGAAGGTCCAAAACTGTATGCCCGGACTTCGGGATATCATGCACCGACGTCCATGCGAGCCATGCGAACATACCTGCGTGCCATACCGATATCTCTCAATACACTTTCTGAAACCGTCTGTTGCATGAATCTTCCGCGACGTAAACACTGCTCGAGTCCATGGATGTTTTCCTCAACCTGTAGCAGGGTTTCAAACCCAAGTTCGTCCCTCAAATGCAATAGCAGTATTTTCTGGAAATCCTTCAGCAGGTCATTCAGTTCAATTGTGTCAACGTACTGTTCCTGAACCCGATTGAGGAGAAAAATAGCCGTGCCAAGTGGGTTTGATTCAGGAACCAGCGCAGGGTCCGGGAAATAAGCTGAGCGCAGGAGTTCCGTGTCCTCCACGGTGAGGGGCCGGGGGAACTCGGCGATGAATCCCGAGACGGGGAAACGGCTGAGCGAATTGAGATGTCTCCATTCATCCACAAGGGAAGACAACCTGATCATCGGCAACGTGAGGATCCTGTCACCCAGATAACTGTAGTCGGATGCGAGGAGTGAACTGAAATGTTCATCCAGAGGTTCATTGCCGTGATCGATTGCAAGTTCATCGAGAATCCCATCGTCCAGTAAAGGTGGCCATTCGACCAAAACATGCCCTGAGTCCGACCGCATCCGACAGTTCGAACGATTGGCCCAATGGGGGGTGGCTCTGCAGATAAAGGTCAAGCCAGGACGGACACGGCTGATCCGGTGCCGTAGGTAGACAAGCTGTTCCCTTACTTTCTCCATCTGCCAGTTTCGGATGAAATCGGTCCGTCCGAGTACGGCCTCGGCAACCAGGTCGCCTTCATAATCCTCATAATAACGACGGCAGCAGTCATCACAAAAGCAAAACGGCCAGTCCTCTAGTGACCCACCTCGCAGTCCGAGTCCGGTGTAATTAATGACCAGACCGGACACGGGATAGGCCGCGGAGACCTCGGTGATCACGTCACCGAGAAAGCTGCGATAATTGAAATGGATTGGACATGCGTGCCATTGCTCCAGTTTTTTCAGCGAACTGCCCTGAAAGGCGGGATGCCCACACATTCTCCAACCAGGGTGTTTTTTCAAGAGACGGTGTTCCGCAATCGAATACCGCGGGTGAAAGTCATAGGGCCGTGCAAACGCCCAAACAGAAATTCCCATGCTCCCTGCAAGTTCAACAAGCATCCCCAATGGATCCCATTTTTTCAGAACCGGATTGATGGCCGAAAGACCCCTGCTTCGCATGGCTTCACTAGGAAACAGCGTCCATCCGTTATTGTAGACCGGGAAAAGGATCATATTGAATCCTGCCGCGTGAATTCTCTGCACTTCAAGCTCCAACCACTGCTCCGAAATGTTTCGGAAGAGATTCATGAAGTATCCACGCGTACGCGGTTCAACCTGAATGTCAATTTTCGGGCTCATGATGGGCATGGAGGCTAGTTTACACATATATCCAATGGTAGGCCTGTACCACAAAACTGACAATACAAATGACCCTGGAGAAATCGTTAACAAACGACCTGAACTAGGTGGCAAATGAATCATCCTGATCCCAAAATACCTTTGAAAACAACCGGTGGACCTACTTGGGAAAACCGCCCCCGCCCCTAAGGCCCCAAAGCAGGAAACAGGCCCCTAGGTACTTGCCAGTGGGCTATTTTTCGGACATCATCGAATGCGGTCGCATGAACTGTGCTTGATGTCCATTTTCACGGTCCTGAATACCTGGAGAATCTCTATGGAAAACTTGGGTTCTACCCTGGCTGAAGCATTGCGCAAGGGGATCAAAAACTGGGATATATCCGAAAGTTGGTCCGACATCTTGGCCCATGGCATATTATTTGTCGGCACGCTCCTGATTGCCTGGCTGGTCAACGAGCTTGCAAAGAAAATTATCCTGCAGATCATTCGCGGAATAATCCTCAGGACCAAGATCAAGTGGGACGATGTCATACTTGAACACAGGGTGTTCACACGGCTGTCCCATATCGCGCCGGCGCTCGTGATTTATATATTGGCCCCGGTAACATTTTTCGGGCTGGGTGATATACATCCAGAATCGGGCGAATGGGGAGGGGTAATTGGTTTTATTCAGCGGCTCTCTGTTGTCTACATTATCGTCGCTATTCTATTTGTCATCGATGCCTTTATCAATGCTTTACACACGATCTACAAGGATACCGAGCTGGGTAAACGGCTTTATATCCGAGGTTATATCCAGGTCCTGAAAATCATCATCAATTTCGTCGGAATCATATTCATTATCAGCGAGATCGCGGAACAATCACCCTGGAAGATGCTTGCCAGTCTCGGGGCGCTCACAGCGGTATTTTTACTGGTGTTCAAAGACACCATCCTTGGTTTTGTCGCCAGCATCCAATTGACTACCAACAATATGGTCCGGGTGGGTGACTGGATCGAGATGCCGCAGTACGGTGCGGACGGTGATGTACTCGATATCGCGCTGACGACCGTCAAGGTTCAGAACTGGGACAAGACTATCACGACGATACCGACCTATGCCTTGATCAGTAACTCGTTCAAGAACTGGCGTGGCATGTCGGAGTCACAAGGGCGCCGAATTAAGCGTGCAGTAAACATAGACATGAGCTCAATCCGGTTTTGCAACCAGGAAATGCTAGACCGATTTTCAGGGATTCGTTACATAGCTCAGTATATCGAAGCAAAACGACATGAGCTTGCCGAGTACAACAAAGGAAAACAGGTTGAAAAGGACGACTTACTCAATAGCAGACAATTGACAAACATCGGGACATTTCGGGCTTATGTCATCGCCTTTTTACAGAACCACCCCATGATTCATGATAGCGCCATGACCTTCCTGGTGCGCCAGTTGGCACCGACCGAGCACGGACTTCCGGTTGAGATTTATGTATTCAGCAAGGATAAAAACTGGGTGAATTATGAAGGGATCCAGTCCGATATTTTTGATCATATCCTAGCCATTCTTCAGGAATTCGACCTGCAGGTTTTTCAAGATCCCACTGGCTCGGATTTCCAGATACTCCACCCTCTACAACCCAGAATGGATTCGGGTTAAACCATCATTGCATTTGCACACGAATCTGGGCTAGAAGGGGGAGATGATATTTCTCCTGCTGGAAGCGGAGCGGAGACCATGAAAATCGTACTGGCATACAGCGGCGGGCTCGACACCTCAATCATATTGAAATGGCTGCAGGAGCATTATGAGGCCGAGGTGGTCTGTTTCTGTGCCGATATCGGACAGGAGGAGGAACTCAGGGGGCTGGGTACGAAAGCACGCCGCAATGGCGCGTCAAAGTGTTATATCGTCGACCTTGTCGAGGAGTTCGCATCGGATTTTATTTATCCGATGGTGCAAGCCCATGCCATCTACGAGGGCCAGTATTTTCTGGGGACCTCGATTGCCCGACCGTTGATCGCTAAGGCCCAGATCGATGTGGCTAGACACGAGCACGCCCGGGCCGTTTCTCATGGCGCAACCGGCAAAGGAAACGACCAAATTCGGTTTGAATTGACCTATGCTTCGATAGCCCCGGATCTGAAGGTCATTGCTCCGTGGCGCGAGTGGGACTTTACGGGCCGGACCGAAATGATCCGTTACGCAAAAAAGCACGGTATCCCTGTTCCCGTTACCGTAAAGAAACCCTACTCGATGGATCGAAATCTACTCCATATATCCTATGAATCAGGGATCTTGGAAAACCCTTGGACCGCACCACCAAAGGATATGTTTCTCCTGACCCAATCACCGGAAAAGGCGCCTGGCAGATCCGTAATAATCGAAATTGAATTCGATCAGGGCCGTGCCACAGGCCTCAGGACTGGCCAAGGACGGATGCGCAAACTGACGCCCGGCCGAATGGTTAAGGCGCTGAACCAGATTGGCGGTAAACATGGAATAGGCCGGGTCGACATGGTTGAAAATCGCTTTGTCGGCATGAAATCCAGGGGTGTATACGAAACCCCTGGCGGTACAATCCTCTACGCGGCACATCGTCAGATGGAATCCATCACGCTTGACCGTGAAGCTATGCACCTGCGAGATTCCCTGATCCCCGATTATGCCCGGATGATCTATAACGGGTTTTGGTACACGCCTGAAAGGGAGGCACTTCAGGCATTGGTTACCGAAACCCAGCGAAATGTCACAGGCGTTGTCCGCCTCAAGCTGTATAAGGGCAATATCACGGCTCTGGGCCGTAAATCAGAACTTTCACTTTACCGGGAGGACATCGCCAGCATGGAAGAAACGGGAGGTTATAACCAGACAGACGCGAGCGGTTTTATCAAGCTTCAGGGCCTGCGGCTCTCCACCCGACGCAAAACGCAGGGCCGTCCCAATATCGGAAGAAAAAGCAGGATGAAACTGGATTAGTCCTCAGACCAACCCTTTTCATAATCTGAATTGTGATCGATCAGGCCACCCGCAGAAGCGATAATATAAATATAAGTCAATATATATCAATATATAATGATATGATTAATCAAAGTGATATAATTAAATTCGGCATGGAACATCCGGCGAGATTCATAAGTCTGTAATATAGTCGTGAACCAAGGAATGCCCCCCTTGGGCTGGAGAGCCGCATTAGTCGATTTAAGAAGAGGAGCGATTAACCATGTTGATAATTGGACATAAAACCAGATGCACAGTCATAATCCTGACCGGGCTGATGCTAATTCCCATGGGTTGTGAAAAACGGGCGGGAACCGGAGCCCTGATTGGGGCCGGACTTGGAGCGGCTGCCGGCGCCGTGATCGGTCATCAGTCCGGCCACCGTGAGGAAGGGGCTCTCATCGGGGCGGCTGCCGGTGCACTCGCGGGTGCCGGAATCGGCCACGTTATGGACAAACAAGCCCGGGCCTATGAGGAAATCGATGGGATTGAAGTTGATCATCAGGGAACTGAATCCGACGGACCGGAGCGTATCCAGCTCAGGTTGAGCAGTGAACTGCTTTTTGAAAAGAACTCGACAGCAATCAAGGCTGCAGGAATCCAGAAACTGGATGAACTGGCCACCGTCATGCGTGATCACCCAGACAACACGATGATCATCAAGGGATATGCCAGTGATGAAGGGGACGAAATTTACAACAAGACGCTATCGCAGCGACGCGCTGACTCGGTTGCCGACATTCTTGTTGCGAGCCGCGTGAATCCGGCAAGGTTAACGGCCATTGGGCTGGGTACATCAAACCCAATTGCGAGCAACAAATCGTTGGAGGGCCGCATTCGCAACCGCCGGGTTGAAATCGAAATCTATCCCCCAGAGACATGATTCAGGACCCATCTGATAATAAAATTCTTTGGATTACGAGACTGCAATATTCAAGATCAACAGAATAGGTGGCTGTCTGAAACAACCCGACTGTTCAGGCCGGACATTAAGGGACTGAATGGAATTTGAAAATCCCGCTTGGATAAATAACTTGATATGACCTTCAAATATGAAATTGGACGGTTGGTACATCATAAGCGCTATGAATATCGCGGCGTGATTTTTGACCGCGATACCGAATGTACAGCCGACGAGGCATGGTACACGAACAATCAGACCCAGCCGTCCCGAAACCAGCCTTGGTATCACGTGATGGTCGACGGCGCCAGCCACACCACATATGTGGCCGAATCAAATCTGAAGCCCGATTCATCGAACAAACCGGTAAGCCATCCACTGATCAAGCGCTTTTTCAACGGGTTTCACAACGGACATTATTATAAGGCCAGTCAGAATTGAGCGAGCTGATTATTACAACGTCCCCGTTGCTCAGATCCGAGCGCCCAAGCGTCACCGTATCCCCTGAACTGGATGACCTTGTCCATAAATAGAGTTTCCCCAGGGTCTACGTGGATACCGTGCAGGAGGCGCACCGTCCATAAAGAACCACTTCATGGTCTTCGAGCGTGAATCCGTCAGGCAACGGTTGATTGATATCGAGCCCACATCCTTCCAGATCGTAAATACCACCACAGGATCGACAGCTGAAATGATGGTGATGCGCCTTGCCGTTCAGTTCATAATACGAGGCCAGTCCTGGTAGCCCAACTACTGTCAGCCATCCCTCATCCACCAATTCCTTTAACGCTCTGTATACCGTGGCTTGGCCCAAACCAAATCCGGCTTGTAATGCGGCCTGAAGTATTTCACGTGGGCTCAGGGGCCGGTCGGCCGTCCTCAAGACATCACGGATTATTCCCATTTGTCGTGTTTTCCTGCTCCGCATATGAACTCCGATCTTGACAATTGATAATACATTATCATTATCATTGGATGGCTGTAAATGTGTAAGAATTTATTGGGCCGTTAACCCGCACAAGATTCCTGCAAGTAGTTTAAATCATGATTTATCAGTATTACAGATCAGTTTTTTTTCGAGTATCCACGGCCTTGATGACATTACTTTCGATCGGGTGCGAACAATCCGGGAACCATGTCGAACCAACCAAAATATCGAATACCTCATCCATCATGCTAACCGTCAGTATCCAGCCCCTCAAAGTGATCCTGAATGAGATTGGCGGAGACCGGGTTGAAGTCAAATGCCTGATCCCACCGGGAGCATCGCCACATGGCTGGAAACCGCGTCCATCGGATATGAAAAATCTGAGTCAGTCTCTTGCCCTATTTCATGTTGATGATCATTTCGATGGCTGGGTCTCGAACCTACCGGTCCCCCCAAAAATCCCCCTTTTATCGGAACTCCCCGCAGAACTGTTGATCGAATCAGACAGGGGATATCCGCTAGATCCCCACATGATGTCTCAGCTCCAATCGCCTCACAACCATGTTTCTCCATTCGTCAACCCACACTTTTGGACTGATCCGATTGCTGTCATTGCGTCAGCACATATCATGTCGAAACATTGTGCTGCTTTGGACCCGGAGGGAAGCAGCTTTTACCAGCAGCAATGTATGGATTTCATTTTACGCATCAAGAATCTTCATCGTATGAACCTTGAAAAAATGGCCCCCTACCGGGGGCGATCGATCCTCCAGTTTCATCCGTCGTTCGACTATTTGCTCAATCGCTATGGCCTGTCTTCAGCCGGATCAATCGAGGCCTCACCTGGTCAAGAACCCACGCCATGGGAACTGCACCATATAATGGGAATCATCAAGGATGAAAATGTACGCGGACTGATTCATGAACCGCAAATGGACCGCAAGCTTGTGAAATCGCTCGCTGAAACCTTCGGGCTGAAAATCTACCAGCTTGACCCGCTGATCAGCCAGCCACCGGGAGTATCTTATGAGGATTGGATATCCGCAAACATCGAAACCTTGGTCGAGATTTTCAAAGACTCGTGAAAAAACGGACGAACATCATAGAGATTATCGATCTTTCCGTAATGCTCGGGGATTACAAAGCTCTGTCGGGAATCACCGTTTCGATTCCAAGCGGTGCCTGGGTCATGGTCACAGGGCCCAACGGTGGGGGCAAAACGACCCTCCTGAAATGCATACTTGGATTAATCACGCCATCGACGGGCACCATGCTGATCGATGGTCTGGCCCCGCAAAAGATAAAACCTGACATTATTGGTTATGTACCCCAGTTCAAGACATTGGATCGTCATTTCCCCGCCCGGGTTATCGAGTTGGTAAGTAGTGGGATCATACGCCACTGGCCGGGCAAGCTGAGACGCAACCATCATAGGCAAGCTATGGACGCACTTGAGAAGGTGGGGGCGGGAAAACTAGCGTCCCAGAGTGTGGGGACCCTCTCGGGTGGCGAACTGCAGCGTGTCTACCTTGCCCGGGCCATGGTACGGAAACCGCAGCTAATATTACTCGACGAAGCGGCGACTGGCATGGATGTTACCGGTGAAGTTGATATGTACGAAATTCTTGAGAATTGGCGTGACCGGACCAACTCTACAATCGTTATGGTATCCCACGACTGGCAGGGGGAACATTACCACGCAAGCCACGCATTACTGGTAAACCGGGGATTAATCAGTTTCGGACATCCCCACGAGGCTCTCAGCGAGAAAAACCTGGGCCGGGCCTTCGGTCACGCCACACACAAACATGACCACATCCATGCAAGCACGCATCGTCATGAACATTCAGACACCATGACCGAATCACGGTAGAGGACGCGCTTTCGTAAAGGATGATATAACTTGATCGAGATGTTGCATTACCCATTTGTCCACCGGGCGCTGATTGCCGGAATCCTGATAGCACTGCTATCGGGCTATTACGGCGTATTCGTTGTTCAACGCGGACTCAGTTTCATGGGTAATGGGCTTGCACATGCGACGTTCGGCGGGGTTGCACTGGGGCTATTCCTAGATATCGAACCTTTGTGGGTCGCTGTGCCATTTACGATGCTGGTCGCCATGGGGATTGTCCGTGTCCAGCTGCACACAAGAATCGCTGGCGATACAGTCATTGGTGTTTTCTTCGCCACCTCAATGGCGTTGGGCATCATATTTCTTTCCATGAAAACCGGTGTCACCATCGATGCTTTCAGCTATCTGTTCGGATCGCTCATGGCGGTCGGATGGCCTGACCTTTGCGCAATGTTCGTGATGCTTTTTTTAACCGCCTGCATGCTGCCAATGTGGGGACGCTGGGCGTATGCAACCTTCGACCGGGAGCTTGCACAAGCGGACCGACTCAACATACGCATTCATGACCATCTGCTGGCTGCATGCCTCGCTGCAACAATCGTAATATCGGTCAGGCTTGTAGGTATTCTGTTGATTGCGGCGTTTTTGGTTATTCCACCCGCAACTGCACGTTTGGTCGCGCACAGTTTTTTCGGGATGACCGTGCTGTCGATACTTTTTGGCTTGGCCAGTGTTGTTGTGGGGATGCTGGCATCATTGGCGTGGGATCTGCCAACCGGTGCATCGGTGGTTATGGTTCAGGCATCGATGTTTTTCGCGTTTGTCACGAAACAAGGGGCGGGAGGTGAATTTCGATAACATCCCCGGGCCTGTGCAGTGTTGTTACAGACAGAACCGTCTATATTGAAACACAAGCATTCACTGTTTGGCGCGATCGGGATTTTCATCCGATTCGGGGACAGATGAAAATGGGGAAATATATGCCCACTCAGCGGTGGGTTGCCAGCGCGGCATCGGTGTCCATCACGTTCTTGTCGAACACCCGCGGACGGCCTGCGGCATAATCGCCGGTAAAACATGCTTGGCAGTAGCCCTGCGTGCGCGGCATGACCTTCAACAACCCCTCGACGCTAATAAATCCCAAACTGTCACTGCCAATAACCTTGTTCATTTCATCAACAGTGCGGTCATGTGCCAGAAGCTTTGATTCATCCGGTGTATCGATTCCGTAATAGCAGGGATGCTTCCATGGCGGTGCTGTGATACGCAGGTGCACTTGACGTGCCCCAGCCTTGCGTAACATCTCCACAATCTTGATACTTGTCGTACCGCGTACTATGGAGTCGTCGACAACGGCAACAGATTTTCCCTCCAGTATCGATCGGACCGGGTTGTATTTCAGCTTTGCCCCGAAATGGCGGATCCCCTCATCGGGCTCGATAAAGGTTCGACCCACATAATGTGAACGGATCAGCCCCTGATGATAGGGAATTCCCGAACCCTTGGAAAACCCGATTGCAGCCGCATTGGAACTATCCGGAACCGCAATACAAATTTCTGCAGGCGCCGGATGCTCCTCGGCAAGCTGCTCGCCGAGCCGGTGGCGCAACCGGTAAATGCACTTGCCTTGTCCGATTGAATCGGGACGGGAATAATAAATATACTCGAATACGCAGAACCTTTCTTCTTCCGGAGTGAACGGGGTTTCCATCCGAACACCCTGCTCATCGACCACGATCATCTGACCCGCCTGCAATTCACGCAAGAACTGAGCGCCGATGATATCCAACGCACAGGACTCCGAGGCAATAACAGTCGCGCCGTCGAATATACCAACGCAAAGTGGGCGTAACCCCCGAGGGTCTTTAACCCCTATCATTTGGCCGGGCCTGAGAAACGCCAGTGAATAGGCCCCCTTGATCCGATAGAGCGCGGTGACCAGTGACTCAAGAAAATCCTGACTGGGCGACTGGGCCAACAGATGCAAAATAGCCTCGGAGTCGGTACTGCCTTGAAAAATCGCCCCATGTGATTCCAGTTCACGGCGCAGCTCGGTCGCGTTGATCAGATTTCCATTGTGTGCAACCGCCAAGGACCCCTGCTTATATGTTACGAGAAGCGGTTGGACATTACTTGACAAGTTGGCTCCGGTCGTTGAGTAACGGACATGACCGATGGCCATATTGCCGGGCAATTTTTCCATCACTTCGGGGGTAAAGACTTCACTCACCAGACCCCCGGCTTTCTGACTGTAGAGGCGCCGTCCGTCCGACGAAACAATCCCGGCACTTTCCTGGCCACGGTGCTGCATCGCGTACAGGCCTAAGTACGCAAGCTTTGCTGCTTCCGGATGGCCGTAAACACCCACTATACCACAGGCTTCGCGCGGCATCTCTTCTTGATAAGGATCGGTCATTAGGTTTAGCAATTCCCTGATCGGGTAGCCGATTCAATCACGCAGACCGATATCCTATACGAGAACTGTTAAGAGGGCAACGGCAATTGAACAACGTGGGCCAAACCCCAACAGTGTATTCTGGATCCGGTGGGAATCGATTATATTTTGGGAAGACAATAAGCAGATGACTGATATACAATAGTTTTGGTAGTAATGGGGAATTGACCCCCTGCAATCCCCGGCTTGATTATTTAACCCACACGTCGATAGCTTTATCCATCTGTGCGATCGCGGAGATTTTCGATGGCTGAAAACACAGCAAAGTCAAAGAAGAGGACAAACTCCACCAACCCGACATTTCCGGACCCATCGCTCTCGCTGATCGAGTTCGGCGATGCATTAGGCTTACTGCTGGCCGCCAAAACCGAACGAAATTTAGAAAGGAAACAAATCATCCTAAAGAGGGTTGCCTATATTCGGATTGATTCCACGTCTTGGGGAGCCCAAGCCATCCCGGAAGTCTGGATCCAGCAGGATAATGAGGGCCTCTACACGGCAATCGAGGCCAAGAGCAAAAAAATATTCCGTTACCCGAGTCGGGATCGCTATGAAATGGCTTTTCTCAGCCGCGAAATATTTGAATGTGCAATCAAATGCCTAAAAGAAAAAAATATGACCCCACTTTATGAATTATGTGTCGTTATATTTGCCTCACGCGATGGTTTCGACGCCGAAAATGGGTGTCTTCTGGCCCCGGACAGCTATGCGGCTGAACGGCCGGAACTGGATGGAGACCAGTGGATAACAACCCCCGCGACCTTTGAATCATAGACTTATTAGGACAACGCCATATTCTGAAACCCGGCGGGTGGGGGGGAAATGATACACCCAGGCTCCCCATTTATGATGGGGACTTACTTGACATATTATAAATTCATACCATGGCCTTCGGTCGGTCAGGCCGGATCTGGATGAGATGTCAGTCCATTTAAATACTGTCACGTGTAATGATGAATCCTGGTTTCCGGAAGCCCTGTTTCCCATGACGCAGACGGAAGATGCAATCTGCTGGGGTTCGATCACCCATCTCAAATGAAACGCTATGCCGTCGAAGAATTGATACTCCCATGATTCAGACTCAAAATCAGTTGTCTCTTGGTGATTATATGTTACGTGAGGGCCAAATCACGTTGTCCCAGTTTAACCAAGTACTCGAGGAACAACGCAAAAGTTCACGTTCAATTGGCCGAATTCTTGTTGATACTCAACTGATCACCGAAAGTATGAGGATGACAATCCTTCAGAATCAGTTCGGGTTCAAGCTAATCCGCCTGCCAGAGGAGAAAATAGACCAACTGATCCTCGCCCTAATCCCATTCGACTTTGCGGATAAACACAAAATTGTCCCAATTCGTCAGGAACCCGACCGTGCGCTGGTCGTCGCGATGGAAGACCCGACAGATATAATGGTGATAGATATGATTGAAAATCAACTCAAAATGGATGTTAAACCTTTTGTTTCCAGCAACAAAGAAATTGCAAAGGTCCTAAATCAGTATGGCATTCAGGAACGACTGACGCCCGACAACCTAGAGATTAATTTAAATGGCCGGCCGTGGTATCGATTCCTGCGCAAACATACGCTCCCAATGATGGTCCTTCTACCACTCGCAATTCTCTTTACAACCATACAATTTAACTGGTGGGGAATCGGAAACCTCCTGAATCGGTCCTACTCGGAAGGAATTATATCCGGGTTCGATTTTTTCCTGTATCTTCTCCTGCTATGGATTTTATGGTCAATTATCCTCTATTGGCTTAATGGCATCGTTTTCAATACCGGGAAACCCGGGGAGAAAATTTAACCTTGCCTGCCCCCCATGGAGTCCATTCCCCGGGATCATCACCCAAACCTTCACCCTTTCCACACCGACTCATCTGGTCGCTATTCTCCCTGTTCATCCTCGGCGCAAGCTGGGCAATGCCTCTCTGGCCTCCTTCCATCCATCTGATGACGCTTTGTCCCTTCAAGACCATGACCGACCATCCCTGTTTCATGTGCGGCTCGACCCGTGCCTTGCATGCCCTGACCCATGGCAGGTTCGGCGAGGCCTTCACGTTGAACCCGCTGGGTGCAGCTGTTGGATTATCAGCAGGCCTTTTTATTTTTTACGCGCTTCTTGGCCGGCTAACAGGAATGAAATCAATACCTGACATCACAGTCTGCCCGAAATATTTCCGGGTTCTTTTCGTTCTGGCCCTTGTTCTGGTCATCTTTAACTGGTTATACCTAGTTCGTGCAGGACGCTAAACGTTTTAGGAATACACTTATACCAAACATTTTTCGGTCAAATTGATCTGTTAGGGTTGAAATCGATCGTATTCAATGATGCGGGCCCGATGAAATATGACTGGTTCCGAAAACATCCCTCGAATTTCACGCATCGGGCCAAGTGCTGGGTTGCTGTTCCATTTATCTGCCCGGCAAGATTATCCATTGGGAGGGTTTCACGTCCGCAACTTCCAGCCGGGTGAAAACAGATCAAGTTCAACACCTAGCTGATAAAAACGCTTTAAACCCGCAATCGCACGCTCATCCAGTGTAAATTGGATGTTATTCGACAGATAATCCTCGGCTTTTTCAGCCGTCATTTTTTCCTCCTCAAGATTTGGACATGCCGATATCACCTCCCTTATTCGCAAAAGATTTGATTTCAACTGTTCATCCAGACGTTTGGGCCAGATTCCGGTCCGCACATCCGGATGTGTCGCCCACACTGCATAAACGAATGGCAAGCCTGTCCAGCGAGTCCAGCACTCCCCCAGGTCAAGGCAGCCGACCCGCGTACTGTCCGGCAAAGTGACCGCCCCCTGCCCATGCCGGCTGATCCAAGAATTGGCATGTGATCCGATCAGGACATGTACCTCGCCATCAGCCGGCAACTTTTCGGGATGGGTGGGCAGGGTTGACGGTGAATCCGCAATCTCAAACTGGTTGTTGCCGAGTTGTTTCTGCATGACGATTACTGCAAGCATGTTGCTAGTCCGGGAGTGGCTGTCCATATACAACCGGGTCGCGGCTGCAGGATCATTGCCGACCAGCAATACGCTACGAACTGGCCCGTTGGAGCCGATCATGTTGATCCCGGCAACATACCAGTCCGGATTTGTAAACAGTGACACCACGGGAACCATGCCCATGTTGATCCTGCCATCTTCCAACCAGTCCGCCAGCTCACCCGGTGTGCCCTCGATCAGGTGAAGCTCCTCGTCCGGCCATTGGTCGAGGCCATGAATCAACGGACGCATGTTCAGGTATCGGACTACACCCAGCTTAAGGGGTCTGACGGACACTGTTGTTCCCCGATCTTTCTCCGTTGTCATCGGCAATCTGTGAATCATTATGTAAATTTTGGGGCGGGTTGTGCCTTGGTAAAAGGCCCGGTCACGCAGTCGACTCGTGGAAGATCCCAATGCGCCTGTATTTCTCAAAACGTTCCTGAAGAAGGGTTTCCGTCTTGATCTTTTTCAATTCGGTGAGATTTCGCTCAATGAATGACCGCACGTTGTCCGCAGCCTCAACTGGTCCCCGATGCGCACCGCCCATAGGTTCGGGAATGACTTCATCGATAATACCCAATTTGAGCAGGTCAACGGCTGTCATCTTCAGGCATTCAGCAGCCCGGTTGGCAAACTTCGCATCACGCCACAAGATGGATGCACAGCCCTCGGGGGTAATGACACTGTAGTAGGCATTTTCCATCATCAAAACCCGGTCACCATACCCGATCCCCAGAGCCCCGCCGCTTCCACCCTCGCCAATAACCGTGCAAATTATGGGCACCCGGATCGTCGACATTTCAAGGATATTCCTGGCAATAGCTTCCGCTTGCCCACGTTCCTCCGCCCCGATTCCGGGATAGGCCCCCTGTGTATCGATGAAGATGATGATTGGCCGGAGGAACTTCTCGGCAAGGCGCATCACACGCAGGGCCTTGCGATAACCTTCGGGATGCATCTGCGCGAAATTCCGGTAAACATTGTCCCTGACATCCTTGCCCTTCTGCTGTCCGATCACAGCGACCGGTTCATCATTCAACATGGCGAAGCCCGCGACACAAGCATGGTCATCACGAAACTGACGGTCACCGTGCAGTTCCGTCCAGTCCTTAAAAATGGAGCTGACGTATTCAAGCGTGTGGGGTCTCTGGAGATGGCGTGCAATCTGGACACGCTGCCAAGGTGTCAGGTTGCCATATATTTCCCGATGGATCTCGGCAAGGCGCTTCTCAAGTATTTCGATCTGGGCATTCTGATCAGGTTGGGGGTCCTCGGCACCACGTAGTTTCGTGATTTTTTGCTCGATCTCGGTAATCGGTTTCTCAAACTCAAACGTGCTGACAGACATGCCTCGACCTCCAGATCATTGTGCTTGGCGTTTCACGGATTATCACGGATCGATTACCTGCGACCTCCATCTATTCAATCATATGGCAGTTCTAAATGACAAGGATCCCGATTAACTGGAAACCGGGCTTGCGAGTTAGATCACTGGGCCCGCGGCCTGTCGTACTGGAAAGTAATCACGACCTGAATCTCATTCTCCTTGAAATCCTCATAGAGAGGTGGCAGCCTTCCGGTCTTTTTCAAGGCCTCCACGGCATAGCGATCCAGTGCGCCGGGGGGACCCTCCAGAATCCGGATTCCCGTAATGCTACCATTCCTCAAGATCGTAAACCTGACCTTACAAAACAACCCTCGCTGGGTGATATGGGGTGGTCTGAAATTCCTCTGGATCTTGCGTTCAGCAATCAGAAGATATGTCTGGCTGAGATTCCCAACAAGTGCTTTTATTTCAACCTTCTTGTCGGGTTTTTCAGGGATCGGGACATCCGGAATCTCCGGGACCTTGGGGCTGGGGGGGGGAGTCGGACGAGGGGGTGGTTTCACCTTTTCCTTGACCGGCTTGGTCCTTTTGACTGGCTTTGGAATCGGCGTTGGGCGTGGTGTGGGAGTTGGGATGGGGGTTGGTTCAACAATCGGTTGCTTGCTTAGGACCTTTTTGACTCGGCCACTTTGTTTCAATGTAGGAATCTTTTCTTCAGGTTCTGGGATAAGGATTTCCCGTTGCGGTTCCTGAATTGGCTCCGGAGTGGGTTGAGGGGTCGGTTCAGGTTCAGGGGTTAGCTCAGGTTCAGGGGGTAGCTCAGGTTCACGATCTGGCTCTGGTATCTTGAGCGGTTCCTCGGGAGACTCCAACTTCGGCGACAAGATTGCCACTTTCATGCTGGGTAGCCGCTTGGGAGTGGGCGTCAGTAGACTGAGGACCAGCAGAACAGACATCATCAGGAAATGAATTCCAAGGGAGATAAAAAGGTAGCGATTCAATGGACGCGGTCTCCGACCTGTTCCCGAATCAGAACCACCCTCAATTTCCCGGAGTATTAACACATCGGGATCCGCCACTATTTTCTTTGCGGGAGTGATTCCGGTTCCGTCGGCAGGCCGATATTCTCGACCCCTAGATTTTTGAGCCGGGCCAGCACCTGGGCAAAAACGTCGTAGCGGGCTGACTTATCGACTTCAATCATGATATCCAGCTTTTCATATTGAGCATGCCTGTCCTGAATCAATGCGTCGAGATCCTCCAAAGCAATCCGTTCATCCTCAACATATATCTGTTCACTAAATCCTGCCTCCGGGCTGCGGGTGATCACGATCGTGACGGTCTTGCTTTCTGTGCTGATCGGTGCGACGGAAACCTTTGGAAGGTCGATCTCGATACCGTGCTTCAGAACGGGGGCCACCAGCAAAAAGGCGATCAACAGGATAAATGCTGTGTCCATGAGATTGGTCAGGTTCATCTCAGAGAGGATGTTTAATTCCTGGCGATGGCGTTTCACGGGATGGCCTTTTTTATGATTGCAAGATCATCAGTATTTTGGTGTTGACTGCACGACCGTCTGTTTCATGATTTTTTTCTGGATAACATTACTCAACTCGAGTGAGAAAGCATCCATACGGGCGATCAGGACCCGAACCTTATTGGTCAGGTAATTGTACATGATCGATGCCGGGATGGCGCAGAACAGCCCGCCGACGGTGGTGATCAGGGCCGTGGACAGGCCCGGCGCAAGTGAGCTGAGGGCGACTGAACCGGTATTGGTCAATGATTGGAAACTGCCCATGATTCCCCAGACCGTACCGAACAGGCCAATGAAAGGGCAAACGCTTGAGGTGGTCGCCAGAAAAATGAGTTTACTCTCCAGATGCGTGATCTCGGTCGAAATAGTTCGCTCGAAAACCCTTTCGAGACCAACCTTGGCAAGTTCAATCCTTGTGTGGTTATCAAAGCTGTAACCATCCTGATACCAATTCTCGACTTCCAGCTCGAGATATCCTTCGCGTAAAACCTGAGCGAGGGGAGACTCCGAATAGGATGATGCATGTTTGAATGCTTCGCCCAGGTCTCCCGAACCCTGATTGCAAAGATCAACGAACAGGTCTGTTTGGCGTACCGCCTGACGAATGTGGAGATATTTATAAACGATTACCATCCAGCTGAGTACAGAAAAGCCGGCCAGAATCAAAAGGCTGAATTTACCTAATATATCCGCATTACCAATTAGCCGAAACAGATCCACCCCCAGCCATTTTTGCATATTACTGCTTTCGGCCTGGGCAATTGCAACGCCGGCCATAGAAACCATAAATACCAATAATAACAACACTATACGAATTATATCATAAATCTTGAAAGGGTGTTTCAGCGTTCGGGATAATAGGATTCGGAATATTCTGTTGTAAGTTTTCTCTCGATTAACATTCAGTTGTGGCATATCTATTCGGGTCCCTTTAGTCGAGTGTTAGATTCATTTGTTTGACAAAGTGGTTAAATTCATCCAGCGACGAATAATAGACTTCGATTTTTCCAGAGGTGTTTGATTGAGGCCGAATCCTGACACGAAGGCCGAGTTGAATCTGCAGTTTTTCCTCAAGATCGACGATCTCATCTGGTTTCGTTACATTTTCAATCACGCTGGATGTAGGAGGTCCCTTTAAGATCTGGCGCACCATTTGTTCGGCCGCGCGGACACTGAGGTCGTTGGTCATAATTTCACGTGACAGGGCAATCTGGGCATCCTCATTTTCGATTGTCAGGAGAGCCCTCGCATGACCGGCACTGAGGCTGCTGTCTTCAATCCAGTTGAGGATCGTTCGAGGTAACCGTAACAGTCGCAGTGAGTTGGTAATTGCGACCCGGGATTTTCCGACCCGTTCAGCCACCTGGTCCTGAGTCAGCGCAAATTCCTCGATCAGTTGACGAAATGCCTCGGCCTCTTCAACGGCATTGAGAGCCTCGCGCTGGATATTTTCAATCAATGCCAGTTCAAGCATTTCCTGATCATCAAACTCCCGGACAATCACCGGAACCGTCTCGAGACCAGCCAAGGCAGCGGCCCGCCAGCGGCGTTCACCCGCAACAATCTGATATTGTGCATCAACATGACGCACAACTAGAGGCTGTAAAATCCCCTGTTTTTTGATGGATTGGGCCAGTTCATCAAGATTATCTTGATTCATTGACTTTCTTGGTTGGTACGGATTAGAAACCAAACGATTAAGATCGAGTTTTTGGATTTGATCATTGGATCCGTCAGAACGTGTAATTGTATCAAGTTGGCTGTCAGAACCCAGCAGGGCATCAAGTCCCCGACCCAACGCTCGTTTTTTTGCAGACATGCACAACCTCCTCAGCAAGTTTCATATATTGAACTGCCCCGATTGATCGGGCGTTGTAATAATTAATCGGTTTGCCAAAACTAGGGGCTTCACTCAAGCGGACGGACCGTGAGATTGGGGGCCCAAGAATTTTTCCTGGAAAAGCGTTCGATAATTCCTCTAAAACCTGTTGTGAGAGGTTGGTACGTCCATCAAAGAGGGTTACGGCTATGCCCAAGATTTGTAGGCTTGAATTGTGTTTGTGCTGAATCAGATCGATGGTTTTCTTCATGCGGGAAAGGCCTTCCAGAGCCAGATATTCGGCTTGGACGGGAATGATAACCCACTTGGAAAGCACCAAGGCGTTCAGGGTCAGCAAACCAAGGCTTGGGGGACAGTCGATGATGATGTAGTCATATGGGAAAACCAGACTTGCAATCACACGCGTCAACACCCGTTCCCGATTTTCGAGATCCATCAATTCGAATTCAGCCCCTGTCAGATCGATCGTGGAAGGTAAAACAGAAAGGTTTTTATATGTATCATTTAGGTTAATTACCTTTGGATCCTGATTGAGAATCAGGGCATGATATATCGACGAATCAATTTGGTCTGGCTCAAGTCCAACGGCACTAGTTGCATTGGCTTGGGGGTCCATATCAACCAAAAGGGTAGAATGACCGAGTTGACCGAGGCTGGCAGCCAAGTTGACGGCAGTCGTTGTTTTACCCACGCCACCTTTTTGGTTCGAGATCGCGATAACCTGAGGCATAGTGGCCGTCATGATCGGTCCATGGGTAGGATCTGCTCAAAATATTTTGTTCCACGTGAAACATTGGAACCGAAGAAGCCGTTTAAAACGGGAAGATGTTTCACGTGAAACCTGTCTGTTGTCTAAACTGCCAGATTGAATACCCCGTAGCAACCAGAAATCCCGCCTGATTGACCAAATAATTTGGTGATATGTTCTGATATTGGTTAAGGGTAGAAATTGTGTTCGAAAATCATCATCGGCTGCAATCGCCCGCTTGTAAGACTATCATCTCCTCCCGTGAAAACCGTAACCTCGGTCCAGTTGTTCTCACATAAATGGAAAACTAGGCGTTTTGACAACCTATAAAGGATCTCTGGAAACGATATTGACCCGGTCCAATCTGCCTTATCCTTTACTTTCCAACGTGTCCTCTGAAGGTCCTTCATCGAGATCATCGTTTCTATCCACCCGATCGCGAACACCGACGAATTTCGCCAAGACAAAAGACACCTCATAGAGAACAATCAAGGGAATCATGGCAATAAAGATACTAAACGGATCGGCCGGCGTTATGAACATTGAGACGATCGCGATTATCACATAAGCATGTTTTCGGTAGCGACTCAGAAAATCCAGCGGAAATAGACCGACCCGCACCCCGAGCGTCAGGAATACCGGAAGCATGAACACAAATCCAAAAACAATCATTAGTAATGATAATAACGATAGGTATGTATAAATGTCCAGCAACGGTTCGATACCCGAAACCTGATAATGTTGCATGACCTTAAGCAGAACCTGAACCATCAGAAAGGCGAATGCAGCCCCGATTGGAAACAGGAGAATTGAACCGCCCAGTAACCAGCCAACCACCCCCTCTTCCTTGATCGTCAGCCCCGGCTTTATGAACAACCAGACCTGCCAAATGATCACAGGAAGCGACATCATGATTCCGATCAATAACGCAACTTTGAGTCGCATCAGGAATGGATCCACAGGACTCCTGTAAAAGACCCCCTGGGTTGTAGGCTCACCGATGATATGCACCTGATCAGGCTCGGCTCCGCTCACATTAAAAATGATTTCAAAGTTCCTCTTTGCAACTTTTGATAAATCTTCAGGAAGCCCCCCCGCCAGATCCAAAGCTAAGGATCCATCGGTTTGAACGATGAACCTCAAACGCTGTTTACGATCTGGTTCTTTCTCGATACTTGTTAACGGATGGGTCAATAATTTTAGAGCGGGTTCGGCGAAAAAAAACGCGAGTATCATCGCGATCAGAACCACGCTGATCACAATAATCAGCCGTAAACGCAGTTCAGTCAAATGCCCGACAAGGGACATTTCGCGCTCATCTTTACTGGTCATTGAAAATCTCGGAGTCCTGAGAGGGGATAGCCAAGTATCAGCCCACAATAAATATATGTAACTTAACTTATATCAGTATTATGTGTTGATCTTGGATGCTCCACGGGTTGCGCTTCCGTCTCTTTCTCTGCATGTGATGACGGCGCCGGTCCTGACTTGCTGCCAGCACGGCTGGTATCATGCATATCCTCATTCAATCCCGAAAGTCCCTTTTTCAATTCCCCGACCGAAGTTCCGATTGAACGTGCCAGCTGGGGTAATTTTTTGGGACCGAATATTAACAGGACGATAACCAGCACAATGATCAGCTGCCAAGGACTAAAACCCATTTTGAAATTTCCTGACTTATTGAAGTATAGATTCGGGCAAGGATTATCGGCAAATTTGCTCGATCCAATCAACGGTTTTCTTATCATATCATCTGTTTAAGAGAGAACAAACTGATAATCCATATCCTGATCGATTTACAGGACAACTAATTGGCCGATGACGGGATCTACCGTTTGAATTGAAGCGGGGCGGTCGTTATACTGCATCTGGTGGTTGTCTTCTACAGAATCACGGAATATGGACATCATCGGGCGGGAAATATGGTTTATATGTTTATATTTATTGATTTTAGACCCGGTAACAGCGGTTGCCCTGATTTCGGGACCAACTTGGATGTCCCACGAGTATCAGTCTCGGTCTGAATCCTGAATATCTTGTTGAACCACTCGGTATTTACACGACGCTGTCACCTTTAAATATGGATTGTTCCTAAAGTTTCGGTTTTTCGGACACACATCTGGGCATCATGACACATCGGTTATTCTTACTTATTTCAGTTTTTATCGTCCTGGCCTGCGGACAACATGAAGATACGATCGGCCTTGATCCCCCACGAAAGAGGGTTCGGTCACCCCACCAGTCTGACCCTTCCGTGACGAGTCATGAGCGGTTTGGCTTCGAACATACGGACAGTTTCTTCCAGCCCCATAAGTCAGCACCCGCCGTGAAGGGAAATCTTGCATGGAAAATCCCGAATGGCTGGGAATTGAGTGCCCCGACCTCGATGCGTAACCCCAACTTCAGGATAAAGAACGCGCCTGAAATTGAATGTTACGTAACCCGACTGGACGGTGGAGGCGGCGGACTTGAGGCAAATATCAGCCGCTGGTACAGTCAAATGGGCCTCCCGGCACCCAAGACCGGTGAACTTACAGCAGCGGAAATGATTGAAACACCAGCGGGCAACGCAAGTTTTGTAAATATTGCGGGTACCTTCAGCGGGATGAGTGGCCCTTCCCGGTCATCATATCGTCTCATGGGCGCATTAATCTTCAACAGCAATATCTCGCTGACCGTTAAAATGGTCGGACCTGATACATCGGTACTAAAGCAAGAGGGTGCATTTCGCCAGTTCGTCGAATCGCTTCGGCCCGGTGGCGAGACAAATGAACGAGCAACTAACAATGTGAGGCCAGCTGCATTCCACAATGATCTGGGACCTGATAAGGATGCATTTGAATGGACCGTTCCGGATCACTGGAAGAATCAGGGTGCTCAAGGAATCCGTCTGGTTTCGTTCACAAGTGGCGAGGATGAAAATGTAACGGTCGGGATGTTTAAGATGCTCGGGAATGCAGGCGGTCTTGAGGCCAACATCAACCGCTGGTATCTGCAGATGGACCTTAGTCCGTTAGACAGCAAAACAATTGGAGAACTTGACAAAATCGACGTGCTTAACCAAAAGTCGACGCTGGTCCATATTCGGGGCACCTTTAGTGACAACATGAGGAATATCCACAATCAGGACAATTACGCATTACTTGGTCTAGTCTGCCCACTCGAAAAACACACACTGTTCATCAAGATGACCGGGCCGGCAGAAGAGGTTGACCTCGAGCGGAAACACTTTCTCAGGTTCTGTGAATCACTCGCATTCAAGTCAGCTCAGGCAGATTGAAGGATGAACGAGTATCATATAGGCAGGATTTCCCGATTCTTGTTATTCAGGGTGTTTGGCTCCTACGGGCTGACGATTGTTCTACTGCTCCTGCTTTTGGTTGTGGTTTACCTGGGGACAATTGAGCAGACGCGCATCGGCCTCTATGACGTACAGAAAAAATATTTTGAGTCATTTTATTTCTTTGCCGATATTCCTGGTTTTTTCGGCTCCCAACCCGAACCGCTTAGGATCCCCCTGCCAGGGGTCTACCTGATCCTGTTATTGTTTTCGATAAACCTTTTTATCGGCAACACTCTCCGCGTACCCTTCAGGAGGGACAAAATTGGGCTGCACGTGACACACGGGGGTATTTTGCTGCTGTTGCTGGGTGGATTAGTCACGTATCATTTCGCCGACGACGGCCAAATGACACTGGCGCCCGGTGATTCATCAAGCCGTTTCATGAGTTACCACCTTTGGGAAATCGCCGTGACCAATCGCAGCCATGCCGACTTTGATGTGGAATACGTCATTCCTGACAAATACCTATACGACCTGACAGGAAACAAGACACGAAAATTTGAGCACCCGTCAATTCCGTTCACATTATCGGCCTCGGGTTACTCACGCAACGCACACATTCTGCCGAAAGGGCCGATGTTCGACGCACCGACCCAGGTTATTGACGGTTTCTTCCTTAAGCCGCAACCGCCGAGGAATGAAAACGAAGCCAATTGGCCTGCTGTTTATGTTCAAGTCGAACCCGCAGGCGCAATTAAACCCCAAACGGCAATCCTCTGGGGAGGTTACGGCTCTCCGATGGCATGGAATGGCGAAATCGCACCGTGGTCGATTCGTGTGGATGACCAGCTATGGGATTTGAAATTGCGCAAGAAGACCACAGATGTCCCATTTATAATCAGGCTTGAAAAGTTCACCCACGAATATCATCCGGGGACCGATATTGCGAGCAACTACCAAAGCGAGATCACGATGATCGAGGGCGGCCATGAACAGAACGTCTTGATCAAGATGAACGAGCCGCTTAGGCACCGTGGTTATACTTTTTTCCAAGCATCTTTTCTTGAGACCCGGCCCGGATCGGGCGTGTTCGCATCGACTTTTGCGGTGGTTCAAAATCCTGCTGACCATTGGCCTCTTTATGCTTGTATTGTTGTCACTGCAGGCATGTTAATTCACCTCGGAAGCAAGCTCTGGTTGTTTCTCAACAGAGAGAGGCAGATACGAAATGCGGCATAACGGATCAAGGTATTTCACAGGATCCCGAATCAATAAACCGGCCTTGCTCGGGTTATTACTGTCCACAATCCTCCTGCCTGAGACGCTCCGATCTAAGGATCCGGATAGTCATGAACATCATGATCATCATTCCGCGGATTTAAACGAAACCTTGGAAACTCGTATACCCCATGCATGGACACAGGAAGAAATCGATATCTTTGGTGGCATTCCGATCCTGTCCCAGGGCCGGGTCAAGCCGATATCGACATTTGCAAGATTTGAATTGGTTAAATTGAGCGGTCGGACCAGCCTTGTCCTGAAAAATGATATGGGAATTAAGGACCGCAAATTATCCGCGACGGAATGGCTGATGGATTGTTTTTTCCAACCGGAAATCGCGATGGCATACAAGTTCATCCGCATTGAGGATCCGCGCATCATGCAGGCTGCCGGGCTTCCAGACGATGAAAAACGAACCCATTTTAGTTTTAACCAGTTGGTCAAGGTTGAGGACAAGATGCGGACTGCCGTTCTCCCCTTACTTGAAAAGCATGAGGATCAAAGGACTCCGTTTGATGACAGGATGCTTCGGTTGTATTCCAGTTACCTGGACACGGTCACGTTGTTTCAGGCATTTATCTTTTCACAGGTCCCCATACCATTGGATGAGGATGGCCTGCTCCAGGCAATTCTTGAGCCGGAAAGCCAAGAACCGGTAAGGCATCTTTATTACAGCCGGTTGCTCGAAAAAATCCCCGAGCTGGACAAGTGGATTGAACACGCCGGTTCGGACCCTGCAGGATTTTCAGTCCCCCCGCCAGAGGGTGTTGATCTAGAAAAGATATCCCCCGTCCTGCGTGACCTGAAATCCCACATGATTGACAATCTCAAGGTGCTGGGAGCTCGGTCACTTGTCCTGATGGTTATTCCACCTAGCGCGGGTAATGGTGAGGCCGAGTGGTTTTCACCGGGCACAATGCTCCAAGCCTGGGTTGAGGACATGCGGATCCCGGACTTGCATGAGGTAAATATCCTGCATGCACTGGGGGAGCTGGGACGGGCAGAACCCGGCAGCGATAAATTCCGGTCTGCTCTTGAAGGAACTTTCAAAAAAATTGATTTACAGGCAAATGCATGCAACCAAGTTTCAAAACTCGGCCTTGAGCGCTGGTTTTACAAGGTCAATTTTTTTCATAAGGCCCTGATTCTATACCTGCTCGCATTTGTAGTGGTAGCCCTGACCTGGCTACTTCCGGAAAACAATTTCATGACACGAACTGCATGGATGATAACAATAACCCCTTTGCTGATCTCGATCGCGGGGATTGTGGTACGATGCATCATTCGTGGTCGGCCTCCGGTCTCGACGTTGTATGAAACAACCCTATTCGTCCCCACGGTCGCAATTATCATCGCCCTAGCAGCAGAATGGATGCAACCGAGGAAGATCGGCCTGACGATCGCAACGCTCCTTGGTGTACTGGGAATGTTACTGGCAAATATCTACGAACTGAAGGACGGAGCGGACACGATGAATCGCCTGGTCGCCGTGTTGAATTCCAACTTTTGGCTCTCTACACATGTTATCACGGTGGTCATCGGTTATTCGGCGGGTTTGCTGGCTGCTGCGATCGCACATGTCTACATCTTTGCACGATTACTAAACCTGAACCATGGCAAGGATTTCTACCGAACAGTTTCAAGAATGGTCTATGGGGTGGTCTGTTTCGGTGCGTTGTTCTCATTCGTCGGAACCGTACTGGGCGGAATCTGGGCCAACTACAGTTGGGGGCGTTTCTGGGGCTGGGACCCCAAGGAAAATGGCGCATTACTGATCATAATTTGGTTCCTGATTATAATCCACGCACGGTTGGGGGGATATGCCCGACAATTGGGAATCTGCATGCTCGCGGTGGTGGGCGCGATTATCGTCTCGTTTTCATGGTGGGGTGTGAACCTTCTAGGGGTGGGGCTTCACAGTTATGGCTTCACTTCGGGCGCAAGGCAGGCGTTAAACACGTTTTGGACATTTGAAGGCGTGGTGATCCTGCTGGGAATGATCTGCTGGTTTATTGAACGACGGAAGACATGCCCGTAATATCCCTAAAAACTGCTTGCTTATATGATGTGCATTCCGATTGATATACGGCAGGACAGAAAGGATGGGACATGCTCGGCTTCCGGTCCATTCTGCAGAGGTGTCCAACCTCTTGATGATTGCCGAAAAGAGGATTGGTCTGGGCCGGTTAACCATAGGTTCGGTTATCCGATATGGGCCACGTATACAGAATCAGCATGCCGAAAGACAAACATTGCAAAGTTGAAAATATTGGACGATATGGTGTCGATGACGCTGGATACTTTAAGAGGAGAAAATCCGGTCCCCCCCACATTATATAAACTCAATAATGGTCGAGTAAATTGATTCGACAGGTTCATCCGGTCTTAATTTATTACATCTGCTCCCCGGCCGATTTCCTTGACAAGATTCAAGTCCTTTGCCTATAAGGTTATGTTTGGTTCTTCTCGGGAGAAATCCCCGGGCAGGTCCAAACCCGGGCGGGAATAGCTCAGTTGGTAGAGCGCCACCTTGCCAAGGTGGATGTCGCCGGTTCGAGTCCGGTTTCCCGCTCCATCACGCGCTTTCATCAATCGGTCGGCATTTGGGGCCAGCCGGTTTTTTTATATGCACCAAGACGATAATCCCGAGAAATAGATTGATGGCCGAAATATAAGCTGAAAAAATTCCGTTTGGGGGCAGCGCATATGGTGCTGCCATGCCTCCCCACAGACCTGTAATCTTAAACGGTAACTTGATTCCAATAATGAATGATTCGGGGTCAATGCCCCGTGGACCGCCTCAGCTCATCAGTCACAGCCTGCATCGCCGACCCGAGGACCTCGGCGGAGAAATCAAGCCTGATTCCCGAAGCCTCAAACAATTCCGGTAATGGTCTTGACCCGCCCAGTGAAAGTCCCTTCAGATAATTTTCCAGGGTGGATTCGGGATTTTCACGGTATTGCATCCACAGTTGTAGGGCTCCAAGCTGTGCGATTCCATATTCGATATAATAAAAGGGCACCTCGAAAATATGCAGCTGACGCTGCCAAAGGCTTGACCGGGAATCCTCAAGTCCAGACCATTCTACGCACGGAGAATACCTTTCCTCCAGTTCGACCCATTTCTCCGCCCGTTCATCATCACTATGCCCTGGATTCAGGTAAATCCAGTGCTGGAAAGCATCAATTGTGGCAATCCATGGAAACACAGCGATCAGGTCATCTAGGTGGCGCACACGTGCTCGTGTAGCATCAGCCGGACTCGGATAAAACTCTTCGAGCCGGTCAAGAGCGAACATCTCCATAGACATCGAGGCAACCTCACAGAATTCTAGCGGGGCATGCCGGTAATGCAACAGCGGTTCATCCCGGGCTGCGTAACAGTGGAACGCATGTCCGCCTTCATGTAACAGCGTGAATACATCACGGTTGGTTCCCGCGGCGTTCATAAAGACGAAAGGCAGACGACTCTCATTCAGTGAACACTGGTATCCGCCCGGCGCCTTGCCCTTGCGGCTATCAAGATCCAAGAGTCCTTTTTTGCGCATCAGACTGAAAATCTCGCCCAGCGAACCCGACATTTTCCTGAAAATCGAATGGCATCCTTCTTCCAGCTCCGTGGCCGTGCCGAAGGGTTTGAGCGGCTCCGCGCCCTCAGGATCCACCTGGAGGTCCCAAGGCCGGAGTGTGTCAATGCCGAGTTGACTTTTTCGCTGTTGCCTTCGTGACCTGAGCAGGGGCACTACTTCCTGTTCAATGGCATGGTGAAACTGTATACAGTCTTTCGGTGTGTAGTCGAACCGGTCTTTTGACTGATGTTTGTAATCACGGTAATTATCGAAGCCCGCATTTGAAGCCATCTTGCCCCGCAGTTTGAGCATTCGGCCAAAAACCTCATTGATCCTGTCCTTGTCCTCTAATCGTCTTTTGGAAACCAGTTCCCAAGTGTCCCTTCTGACAGAACGGTCGAGTTCCTCGAGCATTGGGGACATTTGCTGGAGCGTTTTCTCCTCACCCCTCCAGTTGACAGTCATGATACCGTTGATTTTCTGGTATTGTTGACTGAGTACCATCTCCTCGGTACCAAGGGTTACATTTTCCTCCCTGAACAACAAAACAGCATTTTCAAGTGACCGGTCCTGAACAAGGTAACGATCCCGGTCGAGCCCACCGCGCCGACTGCAACCCAGATAAAGCCGGGAAAGCCGGTCTTGCCAGACTTTCAAATGGGGTTCCAACTTCTCCACAAACTCGATGTAGGCCTCCTCACAGGTCTTGTCATCCGTGGCGCAGGTCATCGCGATATAACGCCTTGAGGATTCCTCATCGATCGCCGCCTGTAACTCGCTATACTGGAGTATCCAGTCCTCAAGCTCCCGGACGGATTTCACTTTCCGAATGGAACTGGCAAGCACGCTGAACAGTGGTTCAAGATCGTCCCAACGACCGAAGTCGTCTACACTGGCGGTAAAGCTTCTGGGGTATTCAGCACCACGTTTTACACGTATTGAAAGCTTTTGATCAGTTGTCATGGGTATTTTCGTTGGGTTATGAATGACGGCGATGGCAAAAGATCTTTCCCGGAATGCCGATCTATTAAAATCTGGCCGGAATCTCGTGAACATATACCGATTTGGTTTATCCAGCATACCGCCATAAACGGAAAGGACCCTGTATGAATATAAACAGAAGACACGATAATGGGATGGTCAGCGTCTCAATTTAAGCGAGGACAGGCCGTGTCGGGCGGCCTTATGTTTCGGATTCAGCTCCAGAACCTTTTTGTAGGATGCAAAGGCGGATCGTTGGTCACCCTTCAATTGGTAAGTCTGGCCGATCTCGTAGTGCACCTCATCACTGTCAGGCTGAAATCGCAGCAACTCCTTGAAATGCTTGAGACAAGGGGTATAAAGAGATTTTTCCCGCAATATCCGGCCCATGGACATATGCGCCTTGATCATCGACTCGATTAGTTGCATATTTGTCTTGTCTATACTCAGCCCTTTCTTCCATATCATGAACGCTTGATCGACTTTGCCATCGTTGAGCAGGGCCCAGCCAAGCAGGTTCAACACCTCGGTGTTCCGCGGAAACTTTTTCCTGAGCAACATCAGCTCCCTTGCCGCCTCGATCCAATTGCCTTCCTGATAAAGAAAATTCGCAATTCTGTTGTGTGCCTCAAAGTCATCGGGGTTAAGTTTCAATATTTCACGATAATCGTTGATGTTACTGGGGGACTTTTTTCGTGACTGTGTCTCAGTTCCCACGTCCAATCCTGAATGCGACTGGTTTTGGGAACCAACTTTGGCATCAATACGCCTCGCGCTGGTCATCCTCAGGATTTCGATGATACAGCTTTTTAAATATCCATTATCGGGTTCCTTCTGGAGCCGGGCCTTCCATCGCTTGACGGTCTCCTCCCAGTAACGTGTCGCCTCAACGGCATGTCCAGCTTTTTCATACGCTAAGGCCAAATTGTGGATGATCTGCTGATTATCCGGATCGGCAAGGGCGGCACCGGACCAGAGTTCTGCAGCTTCATCATACAACCCGTGGCTTGCATGGTTGTAGCCGAGTGTGACTTGTGCGAACAGGATGTTGTTCTTGGCGCGTCGGTGGGTCGGGTCGAGCTTGAGGACGGTTTCCCACTGATGAATTGCCTTAGCCCAAAGTCTTTTCTTGTAGTACTTCCATGAAAGAATCATGTTGCTCAGTACCAGTTTGGGATTAATTTGTTCCCCGGTCATCTCCCCTGAGGCCAGTTTCCCCTCCAAACCGCTGATGCTTTCGATAATTTTTGCGTCGGGTATATCTCGTTTTTCATCCTCGTTAAAGATAAAATCGCCCCTGATATAATTGAATGCACCCACGTCCTCTCTGGCACGTGTTTCAGGATCCTTGAGAATCTGGAAGGCCTTGTCGACCACCATAAACCGTTCTGTATGACGCTCCGGGTCATACTTCTTGACCAGTTTAAAATACGCCGTTTTGACCTCTTCATAACTGACACCCTTGTGAAGTCCCAGAATGGCGTATGCACTCTTCTGATTATTTTGAGTTACATCCATACTTTTCTATAAATCCCAACTCTCAATTCAATACGCGGACAAATACCAACTTCCGGCCAGATCAAAGCCGGATTACTCAACCGGGCCTGAAAGTGACATCCAGTTTACCCAGACCTGGTTGAAAATGGTTATCCAACTCTAATGATCGCTGATACTCACGTTGCCGGTTTCCCCGGGACCTCGGAACTCAAGACAGACCAAATCACCTGTACGAAAAATCGAAACCCCCCAAAATGTCCGCATACCATTGTCCCGAGGAATAACCGCCAAGGCGCAATCATTCCGTGTTTCAAGCCTGATTTCAACCATTCATTGGATATGGCGTATCGACCCATACACAAATCAAAGGATTTCAGGTTGTTTTGTCCCCGATCGATAATGTAATGGCACGTCATCATCATTTGGATTCATCAACCGAATAATTATTCTAGGGATTCAATGATAGCTGCGGATCAAGCATTGGCATGAAATACAAATTACCCTCATAGAGGTCCACCAGCATGAAGTGGGAGATGGAATTCAGCCATTCATAAATCTAAGCCGTTTTCAATTAATCCGACAATCTGCATGTTCATTGAAACCACATATCGTAACAACATCGGGCCCCGCGCTGGAAAATCAATGACTGTAAAACACTGCCCAGGCTAAATTCCGCGAGGATCTCTCCGGCCTGTTGTTATCCGACTTCCCGAAGATTGTTGTACTTTCCCATCGGTCTTCTGCGTGGATATTCTGTGTCCTGCAGGCTGAAACAGGCCGAGCCGGTTTATCCTCACTCTCGCATGCACGGACTTCTTGCCCCCAACCCGACAGAATGTCTTCTCCCTGAGAAATGTTAGAAGCTTGGCCTGGACCTGCGGTGGGATATCGCCCATTTCATCAAGGAACAAGGTCCCACCATGGGCAATCTCGATGAAACCGGGACATTTCGGATCGACATTCGCAAGAGAACGTTTCTCCTGCCCGAACAGTTCCGACTCCATCAGGTCATGGGGTAACGCGGAACAGTTAATCGAAACAAACAGCTTTTCCGATAATGGGCCAGAATCATGGATCATCCTTGCAACCAGACTCCTGCCTGTCCCGCTTTCCCCGGTCAGCAGAACCATCGAGTCTTACAAGGCGATATTTGCGACTCTCCGGGTCAGTGCGTGCGCGACCGCCGAGGTCCCGAAGAATGGCAACATGGGACTGGAGTCCGACATGCTATAGAATAACCTGTTATCTTCATGGTATATGTCCTTGGTGTTCAGTGAATTTTTAACAACCGACACCACTTCCTGCGAATTGAACGGATTAGCTAGACAGTCAAATGACTCCTCTTTCATCGCGTTGATCATGATCTGTAAATCATCGTTCGCCGTGATGATAATCACCGGGACGAACGGCCATTTTTTCCTCCAATCCATAAGACATTCCCGTCTATTTTTTCTCGAAACAGGTATGTCGAGAATAACGACCTCTGTTTCCTCACGGACATGCCTGAAAGGATCTTCGGCGTCTAGGACACTCTGAGCCCGGAATCCCGCCTTCTTCAGCGTCGATTGAAGCATCGGGTGTATGGCTGGTTTATCATCTGTAACCAGTAACATGTTTGGATGAATATTATCCCCATCGTGTGATGTAGAGAGCATTGTTGTCATATTCTCTGCCCGCAACACTGAAAATAGCTGGTATCCGGGTAAATATCAGCCGCTTGACATTTGTCGACTCTGGGATTTCACCCCGTCTGACTTATCGGCAGAAAATATGGTCATGCTTGAGCCGGATCCTGCGGGAATAACATCCGATTGCAAGCCTCTTTTGGTGTTTATGGCTGAGCATTTCCTGTCAGCTTGGGATAGAATACCTTTCGGGCATATGAATAATTTTCGAGAAGAGATCCGGAAGACCGGGCTGAATCTGGGTTTTTCCAGTCTCGGTTTTACATCCGCTGAGCCCCTGACACCGGGCCGTCAGGCCCAATGGCAGCGCTGGAGGGGTCAAGGCCAAGCCGGGTCCATGCAATACCTCATGAGGGAACACCCGCGAAGGACACACCCGAGAGACCTGATGCCAGAGGCCCGAACCGTCATTGTCTGCTTGGCCCCTTACTACAACGGCAACTATCCTCCCCCTCCCAAGATTAGTGAATCGAGGAATATTCCCGGGCGGGTTGCACGTTATGCCTGGGGCAGGGACTACCATGCCGTTCTTCGTGAAAGGCTTGATTCACTGTCAGGTTGGATCAGTCATCAGTGGCGGGAAAAATATCCCCGAGATGATGTCCTTTTCCGGGTGTGTGTGGATAGCGCCCCGATCGACGAACGTGCATTTGCCGTGCGTGCAGGACTCGGATTCATTGGGAAAAATACATTGCTCCTAGACTTGGATCACGGTTCATGGTTCCTGATCGGAATACTGCTTACTTCATTGAGTCTCTCGCCCGATCAACCTATGCAGGACCCAGCGGCGAGTTGTGGTTCGTGCAGACATTGTCTGAATGCCTGTCCAACATCGGCGTTTGATGATGCCTATCGGCTTGATCCGCGTAAATGTATCTCTTACCTGACGATAGAACAAAAGGATGAAATTCCGGACACCCTTGCCACGAAAATGGGGGACCGGGTTTTGGGCTGTGATATTTGCCAGGAAGTTTGTCCGTTTAACAGACATCCGCTGGCAGGGTTGATCCCTGAACTGGATGCGGGGGCTGGGGTCGGCCCATATGTCAAGGAGAAGGATGTGCTGGACTGCGAATCAGGCAAGTCTTTTCAGCGCAGGTTTGGAAATACACCACTGTCCCGCCCCGGCAGAAAGGGCCTGCTCAGAAACTTCAGGGCCATTCGGAAAAATCGCTCAGATTAGTATCAAGTAGCATTGTTTCGGACATGATCATGAATCAGTTTCAACAGGGGTTGTTTGAGGCAATCGAATTGCCAAGGCATAAGATCCGAGGTTTTTCTCAAGAGTTGTTGATTCATGGGACGTTCTCGAGCCAATATTTTCAAAGACAAACGTGAGGCCAATACACCGGGATCGATATCAAGATCCCCAGCTTGCCGGTCCCTTTCCGCAACCATTTTCTTGAGGAGTTCCTCATCCTGATATGAGCCCCTGGGGGGCGGTTTAGCGGGATATTTGGGAATGATCGGCCATTGATGTGTCTTAAGGCCAAGAGCTTTCTTCAATGCACATTCAAAACTCCTGTGCCGGCTCCCACGCAGCCATTTCGGGCGTTCCGGAGCGTCCCCAAAACCGGAACCGGGATTTTCCTCGATCCACCTCGGCCATTGCAGTAGAAAATCGGAAGACGCTACTTTAAATGGTGGCTGGTCGTTGTGCTCCGCAATATTTTCACGCCAGATCCATAACTCACGCAGCAAGGCGGCGGCACGTTTTCTGAAATGACGACCACCTTTGATACGCCATGGGTCGGTTATTTCCATTGCCGGCATTTGTGCTGAATCAATCATCCGACGGCAAGTCTGTTGGTGCCAGGCCAAGCGGCCCTTGTCCTGAAGTTGCTTTCTCATCATACGGTGGATTTTAGCAAGATAACGTACATCATCCGCTGCATAGGCCAGCATCTCCTCCTTCAACGGCCGTTGCGACCAGTCCGCACGCTGCCATTTCTTGACCAGTGTTACCTCGCAAAAACCTGCTGCAAGGGCGGCAAGACCGACCTGGTCATGTCCCAATAATTGGGCCGCCAGCATCGTGTCGAAAACCCTTGCCGGCCTGAATGGGCCATGATGTCGGTGAAGCAGGCGCAGGTCAAAGTCAGCCCCATGCATCAGCATCCTGCGGGTTTGAAGCACTTCCAGCAACGACCTGAGGTTGAGTTCAGGGCTCAGTGGATCAATCAGCCAAACACGAACCCCGATACCGATCTGGACAAGACAAAGCCTTTCCCGATAATGATGCATATTATCGGCTTCGGTATCGACCGCAACCGTATCGTGCTGTTTTATTTCATTTAGGAGGGGTTCAAGCAGGGTTTGGGTGTTAATCAGGATATTGGGTGCTGGCATTAAATCCGGGATCCATCCGTAATTCCATCAATCTAGACCAGTGATGCCAGGCTTTACAATCAGCATTTTTTGCGATCCGGGCCTAGCTGTCAGGTTGCCACCCTTGGCTGATATGTCCCTGGAAGGGACCCGGTGACAGCATTCGATCCTGCAATCTTCTAATATCCAGACAATTGAATCTAAAGGGTTAATGAAATGGATGATTGTCAGGGAACCGGATCCCGTACGCACATGAAATTGATATGTGATCTCTAGGGTAATGGATCATCCTGAATTTTCAGATGTTGTTCCGTAGGATCTGTTAGGTTACATCACTAACAGAATCAACATGGAATTCCGTGTTTGAATATACAATAAATACTGGGAAATCTTGAATATGTCATCTTTGAACAAATCCTTTGCAATCATTTTGATCACGTCCTTACTCATCATTTACGGCATGATCAGAACCGTGGACATGCTCAGTAGCAACGATGTCTCAAGGCCCGATGTATCCAGGAATCGTGATATACCAGAAACCCATCCCATGGACGGGATGAAAACAGCTGGAAATCCTTTTCATTATCTTGATTTAGCTGATGTCCTTAAATCCTCGGTAAACAAACGGGGCGAGGTAAATTATGAGCATCTTAAGGCAAACCGGGAACGTCTTGACGAATACGTTGTGCGTATAGCAAAAGTTGAGGCCAAACAATTCAGGAAATGGCCTGAGATTGAGCGACTGGTGTTCTGGATAAACGCCTACAACGCCTTGACACTCAGATTGATCATTGACAATCATCCAATTAAGCCCCGCGGCGGAATCAAGGCGCTGGCTTTCCCCAAAAACAGTATCCGTCAGATCCCGGGGGTCTGGAAAGAACCAAAATACCGGGTAATGAACCAGTTACTCTCGCTGGACGAGATAGAAAACAAGATAATGCGTGTCCGTTTCAACGATGCCCGTATCCACATGACCCTTGTCTGTGCTTCGGTCGGCTGCCCTTCCCTGAGGGCTGAGCCATTCACAGTTGACCGACTCGACAAACAAATCCATGAACAAGCAACAATATTCTTCAAAGACTCCACCAAATTTCAAGTCAACCATGCAATGAGAAGAATTTCGATCTCACCGATTTTCAAGTGGTTCTCAGAGGATTTTACCAGATATATGGACAAGTGTGCGCCCGGAACCCGACCCATCGGAAGGGAAGAATCCATCATTTGGTTTGCAAGCCAATACAGCAATGATGTGCAGTTCCCCCAACACGCTGCTTACATGGTAAACTTTCTCGATTACGATTGGTCATTGAATGAACAACGCTGAGGCAGTTCAATGAGATCTGTCCCGTTTCTAGATTGAGTTACCAGATGGCGGCAAATACTTTTTTTGCATACCTATTGTGGGAAGGTCCGGCGGATATGGCCCATAAGCTTGATCAGGGCCATGGGCGATCATGGACTGACCCCTTGACGTCATTATCTTTCGCCTTCATCCCGACCGGCAATTGTGCGAAAGTTCCGTTTGCATAAAGATGACCCTGGATAGAACACGATCTGGATAGATTAAGAGCCTATCGGAGACCGAATGAGCGACTGGATTCTTGCAGGCCTGATTACCCCTGATGAGCTGAGGCTTTCATGTTACAGGCTCCAGAACGGTCCTTTTGTTGCACTCAAGGAGAAGTCCTACCCCATGAGGAAAGTTGAATCCCTCGAAACCACTTTGGAGGATTTTCTTGACCGAAACACAAACCCTGTCATCGCGGCATGTTTTTGCTCACCATGGACACTGGATAACGGCATATTGGACATTCCGGATTCCTCCCTATCAATTGACCGTGAACTGCTCAGTATTTACCTTGGCGGGATCCCACTCTACTTCATTGACACCTTTCATGCCTTGTCCGAATCGCTACATTTTCTCCCGGATTCATGTTTTCATAAGCTCAACGACGTTGAGCCGGATCCTCAGGGTAACCAAGCCCTGATTCATGCTGGCAAGATTCTGGGTGAGGTGGTCTTTGTCCGGCATCAGAATTGCTGGATCAGCAACCTATCATTCGGGGGTCACACGGAATATGCGCCGACTACCCAGATCGAAATCGATCTCCTTCAATACCTCATGAAGGAATACACTCATGTCAGCTATGAACAAGTTATCACTGAGCCTGGGCTTTTCAATGTTTACAGGTTTTTCCGGGATTCAGGACGGGCACCTGAGCCGGAACCTGGCTGGCTGACCAAACGGCTCGACAAGGAGGATCCTGCATCGGTTATAGCCCAGGTCGGAATGGCCGGTCAGAACGATCTTTGCACCATTGTGCTGGGACGATGGGTCAAGATACTCGCTCAGGAGGCAGGAAATCTTGCGCTCAGCTCCATGGCAACCTCTGGCATTTATATCAGCGGCTGGCTCCTCCCTCAGATCATGGAATGGCTAGTTCATGGCTTGTTTGTCCAGGCATTCAACAATAAGGGACGGTTTGAGGAGTTTATGAAAAGAATTCCCATTTATGTTCTCAAAGACCTGAATGCCCCGCTGATGGGCGCGGCTCGTTTTATTTTCGAGAATGAAGCACCCGAAATCCTCGCGAAATATCTTTCATTATCAGCCCCGGGAAGCAACCCGGCCAAACAACGGCCCACACTGCGTAATCAACAGGAAAATGATAAGAGACCATTTTTCCATTAAGCCGAAGGCTGATGATTTTCTGGAAGACACCCGCATTGACGGCGATACGACCGGCCAGACCAAATAATCTGAATCCGCTTATTAACCGCGGCCCGATTGTGCCAGCCAACCTGTTATAAATGTACAAAAACACCCATATCACGGTTATCATCCCTACGTTGGATGAAGAACTATCGATCGGGAAAGTCATCGTGGAGATTCCAACATGGGTGGACCGCGTGATCGTCGCCGACAACGGATCCGGTGACCGGAGCGTGGAAATCGCACGCATGCTAGGCGCCGAGGTTGTTCATGCACGTGAGCGTGGTTATGGGTCCGCCTGCAAGACCGGGATGGCATTCATGCCACGCACCGACATCATTGTATTCCTTGACGCCGATTACAGCGATGATGCCACCAAGATGGATCAGCTGGTTCAGCCGATTATTGAAAATCGGACCGACATTGTCTTGGGATCCCGTGTCCTTGGCTATCCTGAACCTGGTAGTTTGACTCTTCTGCAACGCTGGGGCAACTGGTTGGCTACAAGACTTATTTTTTTGTTTTGGAATGTGCATTATACAGATCTCGGGCCATTTCGTGCCATTCGTTACCAAACACTTATGCAATTGGGGATGACCGATGAGGACTACGGGTGGACTGTCGAACTTCAGATCAAGGCCGCAAGGCAACGGGTTCGCTGTATGGAATTGCCGGTTGCATATCGCAGACGAATTGGCAGGTCAAAGATATCCGGTTCAGTTGGCAAGGCTGTTGCGGCAGGTTTGAAAATTATTTGGTTAATCATGTGCGAGACTGTCCGATCATTGATACCACACAGAAATCATCAGAATCTGATCCTTCTATTCACGCGTTTACCTGAACCCGGCATATCAAAAACAAGGCTGATTCCTGCGCTGGGTTTACAGGGTGCGGCATGTTTACACAAAGATATGATGACAAGAACCCTACGCATGGTTGAAAAATACTGTACTCTCAATCATGTTGCTTTTGAGGTCAGACTTGCAGGTGCTGATGATGACACGGAACATAGGTATTTCAGGGATGATAATTTCAAGACCCTGCCTCAGGGTCCAGGAAATCTCGGTTTCAGGTTACGAAAGGCTTTCAATGACGCTTTCGACGAAGGTTATATTCGGGTTCTTGCCATCGGCACAGACACTCCCGCACTCGAAGCTCAACATTTTGACCAGGCTTTCAGGGCCCTCGAGCGGAAAGATGCTGTTATTGGCCCTGTTGAGGACGGCGGTTATTATCTCATTGGCAGCTCAAGAAGATGTCCGACAATTTTTGATCATATTGACTGGGGAACCGGAGAGGTACATAACCAAACCATCAGGCAATTCCAGTTGCTTGGTCTAACATGGCAGGCACTTGAAAGTCTCCATGATATTGATCATCCAGAAGATTTGCCTATCTGGACCGCCGTGACCGGCCAGAAAATATTTTCCGATCAACAAAACAAATCGACTTTAGCATTAAAGGCCGTGGACCAACGTGATATTTCCGTTATCATCCCGGCCCTCAATGAAGAGTCGGTAATCGGTGAAACAATCCAAGCCGTATGTGGTGCCGGGTTACTCGAAGTGATCGTCGTTGATGGGTCCAGTTCGGACAGTACTGTTTCCGTGGCCTTATCCGGTGGTGCCAGAGTTATCCGTGCACCACGTGGTCGTGCCCTGCAAATGAATCGGGGAGGCGTTATGGCACGTGGGGATTATCTGTTGTTTCTGCATGCCGATACACTGCCTCCGGATGGTTATGCAAGAACGATCAGGGAAACATTGGATCACGAGAATATTTGTGCCGGTGCGTTCAAGTTCTCAATCAATAGACGAGGGCTACGGTATCGCCTGATCGAGATTGTGACCCACTGGCGTGCAAAATATTTTCAGATTCCCTACGGTGATCAAGGGTTGTTCATGACTCGCAGTATGTTTGAGCGATCCGGCGGTTTTCCAGAAATATCTTTTATGGATGACCTGAAATTCATCAGAGAACTTCGGCGGTTTGGAAATATAAAAATCGCATCGACGCCCGCTAAGACTTCTCCCCGTCGATGGGTCAACTTAGGGACATTTCGGACAACCCTTATCAATCAGGTTATCCTCATAGGCCATATCCTGGGGGTAAAACCTGAAAAGCTGAAAATGATCTACGGGAAACGCCCTGGGACGCGGGACGGTAAATCAAATTGACCGGCCTGCGGCCAGCATTTTTTTTATAAATAAAATACTATATTGGAATGTCGGAAGTATTTTTTGTATCCCACTGCTTTTCGCGTGCATACTGGATTTGATCTGCATAGTAGCGGGATGCAATCCTAGCCTGCCGGCTAAAGTCCTTGTCTGTCGTCGCATAAATGATCGATCTTGATACATTCAGAAGGACATGATGCAGTGGAAGTTTCGCCGTTATGGACATTAGGCCGTCCAAATCCCCGCCTTGTGCCCCCAATCCGGGAATTAGCATTGGAATATCTGGAGCAACAGCAAGAATTGAGCTGAGAAACTGTGGTTTTGTCGCGCCGACAACTATTCCAATATTACCATGCTTGTTCCATATCTTGGCTTTACGTGCGACCTTCAAGTAAAAATCCTGATCCAACTGAAAATCCCTGCAACCCTTGTTGGATGTTAGAACCAAAATATAGATTCCCCGGTTGCAGTATTCAAGGAACGGCTCGATTGAATCATGGCCCATGTATGGATTAACTGTAATGGCATCTGCTTTGAGTCCATCAAAAAGAGATTGTGCATAATGCTTACCTGTTGAATCAATATCACTCCTTTTTGCATCAATAATGACAGGCACCTCTGATGGGATAATCTCGAGAACCTGTTTTAACACATGCCATCCCTCAACACCGAGAGATTCAAAAAATGCGATATTTGGCTTAAAGGCACATGCGTTGTCGGCTGTTGCTTCGACAATCTCGGCACAGAAACGAAATATTGCTTCAGGACCCTCACCAAGGTGTTTGGGTATCCGTTTGGGATCTGGATCCAACCCAATACACAAGCTCCCTCCGAGGGTTTTGCACCGTTGTGCAAGATTGTCGAAAAATATCGACTGATGTTTGTTGTTGTGTTCTTCCATATTATCTGGAAACAAGTTTCGGTATTCTGATCAAAATACCTCTTATTGACAAGAATCAAGTTTGGGGCATCCATTGGTTCGATTCCATGTTGATCAACGACCCAAAAAAACACAAAAGCGAAACAATTCGACTGTCAACCGCCCAGAAGTAAAAGGTTTGGTTGGAAGACAAAATCACCGATTGTGGATAATACTTTCACTTAAACCTTTTCATCGATCACAAAACATCTGGATTCCCTTCTAATAAGAGGGTGTTTCATGTTTTCCACAAGTTATTAACATGTTGTGGAAAACAACAAATCAAGCACCTTGTAATCAACCTAGGATATTTATATTTAATATTGAATTAATTTGGTTTATATATTTAATAACTTTTTTTGAGATGCAATAAAAAGACAATCCTAACCATGTGAATAGTAGCAAATCAAAACAAAATGATCTTTATGGCGCAATATCGCTTGGTTTATTGCCTGAGGGGGGTGTTTTTTATATTTTATATTCACAAGAGACCCACATGACCTGGATTTTATGGGATTGTAAAAGTCTTATTCAATAACTGTTCGGCAAGGTATGTGGATATAATCATGAGTTAACAACAAAGTGTTTCAAGCACTTACATTTGATTTTTATAGGTTAATCTTCATATCCACAAATTCCACAGTATGATGATGATTATGATAGAATATATAATATGTCATGTGAGTGTAACCAGATAATACTTTTTTCGTATCTCCGTGTTGCACATCAATTACGAGCAACACCTCAAATCCAATTCGAATTATTTTAAGTCCATTGATACTTTTGATATTTCAATGACCCTGATGTCTGTCCGAACCGACACTGAATGGTTTGTGCCATATGGTCTTGCACAAAACAAAAATCTGGTATAGCATGCCAAGCAGAATGGGCAGCTGTAAAATGATGGAAATCTTCTCTATAATAAGAATCCTAATTCGTGGGCGGGAATACCCGAAAAACCATGGATAAGGAATCACTGCTGTCCATTGGACGACCCCAGAAAATCTGCCTCAATTGTAAAAACCCTATTGATGTCATCGAGAGGCATCCCAGTACACTTCGGAAAAATCCGGAAGGGATGGGTATTGAACGTCAGGATTATTGCCCTGATTGTTGGAAGCATTTGAAGGATGATATTTATGAGTCCTTCTGGATTACAAAGCGTGATCCTTTGAGCCGGAAGATACCCAAGATGTCGCGCCGTGAAAGGAGTACGGCGATTCGGGCATTATTTGAGTCAGTCTGGGAACGACGTGAGTCAGGTGATATGGACGGACACTTGTTTTTACTAGCCCATTTACTGATGAAATGGGGTGGCCTGAAATGGAAAAAAAACCAGACGGATGAAGGCGGTCAGGAGTATGTTTTTTTTGAGGATCCAGCGTCTGGGGATGTCATTGAAATTAAGTCTATTGAGGTCCAGGATGAACGTATCCTTTCTATACGGTCTGAAATAGAAAGCTTTTTACAGGAATTCTCCCCCGAATCCGAAGCTGTCCTTTAATTCCGCAACCATGCAGAAACCATCCATATTGCAGCTTTGCGCTGTTGATTTCTCGGCATGGAATTTTTTAATGCCACTTATGGAGGCCCAGCGTCGCGCAGGGTTCGAAGTCAGTGTCGCTTGCTCGGGAAATCAGTATTCTGAAATGATTTGTAATTCCGGGTTCAAGTTATATCCCATTCCGTTTAAAAGAAGTTATAATTTATTCGCGCATTATACAGCATACCGTCACTTAAGAAGATTGTTCACAAGCGAAAAATTTACAATTGTTCATACTCACACACCCATTGCATCCATTATAGGGCGTTACGCTGCACAGAGGAGCAAGGTACCGGTGATCCTTTATACCGCTCACGGGTTTTATTTCCATGACGACATGAAACCCTGGATGAAGATATTTCATGTCATCATGGAACGTAGGGCACAAAAAAATTGTGATTTCCTGTTTACCCAGAGTCGTGAGGATTACCAATCAGCCATCACAAACAATATTGCCCCCAAAGGGTGTATCCAGGCGATTGGCAATGGTGTAAACCTGAATAAATTTCATCCTTTGGTCAAATATTCTGACAACCAGAAATCTTTGAGAAACGAGGTTGGATTGAGGCCCGATATAGGTCCCATTATCATTTTGATCGGGAGACTTGTCAGGGAAAAGGGTTACCATGAATTCTTCCGGGCATTTGCCTCAATTTCAGTCAACTATCCAAAGGCGCACGCGGTTGTGGTTGGTATGGCCTTGCCTAGTGATCACGATGCTTGTGCCACAGATATCCATTGTTTAGTTGAGAAATTGAATATCCAGGACAGGATATCATTTTTGGGGATGAGGCAGGATGTACACCGGTTAATGGCTCTGGGTGATATCTATTGTTTACCGTCATGGAGGGAGGGTATGCCGCGGTCAATCATTGAGGCCATGGCGACTGGAATACCTGTTATTGCGACAGATATCCGAGGAAGTCGTGAATTGGTGGTGCATGGTGTGACCGGTTTACTGTCTCCCGTCCGTGATCATAATAAACTGGTAGCATCCATGGATATCCTTATGCGTGATGTTGAAATGAGGAAGAGGATGGGGGAAGCCGGAAGAAGGCGCGCGGTGGAATATTATGATGAAAGAATTGTCATCAAAGAACAGTTGGATCGCATGAAAGTAATACTTGCTGAGAAGGGGATCAGGTGGCCTAGGATCGATCATGATAACAAATTGTAGCGGATATGGAGGGGGAGTCATTGTGATAGATCACTGATTATCAAGCAGGATAAACATGAAGATATGCTGGTTTATGGCTTGCTTTCCCAATGAATTATTTTCCAATTGATGAAAAATAAAATCTCTCGTTTCCCAACACAAGAATCTTCTTGGTAATTATGTGAAAACCCATAAAAATGAGAATGTCTAAAAGTGTACCCACAGGTTCATGTTAGTTGTGAATTCAATGTGTAAAAATATCAATATCCCCGATAACAAAGGTCCATATGCATTTTGGACGGCATCGGTGGTGTCAGTATTTCATGATTGAAAACTATTTGTAGGATCAGGTAATCTCGACCAATAGACATCCTGCATAAATTATGATCTTTTTGTGTGGGCCCCTATGCATAAAAAACAACCGGATCCATGCCCTATGTCGGAAAGTATACCAACACCCGTTGCCGTCAAAATGCCACAGAACCTTGAAGCGGAACGAGCGCTGCTTGGCAGTTTGATCATGGACAACCGTCTTGTTGAAGTTGTCCTTGATGTCTTTCCGGGAAGCACAGTTCAACAGGCGATGTCGAGGCAGAAGTTGAAACATGGCCTGCCGGAAGTGGAACCGGTTTTTTTTAGCGCCTCACACCAGATTATCTTTGGTGCAGTGTGCCGGATTTATGAGGTACACGGTGAAATCACATTGGTCACATTATCAGAAGAACTCATGCAGTGTGGTCAGCTAGATTCGGTCGGTGGTGCCTCTTACTTGGCGGAACTGTTGGATGATATCTTTGCGTTGGAACAGGTCAATGATCTAGCGGTCATTGTACTCGAGAAATGGCGACTGCGTTCCCTGATCAGGGCATCCCTGAAGATTGCAAATGAAGCATCTGGTTCGGATAAACCAACAGAAGAGCTCATTGGCGAGGCCGAGAAAAGCATCTTTAACATATCCCTGAACAGTCAGGATACAGGATTCAATCAGGTCCGCAAACCCATGATGGACCTGCTTACGGAGATTGAGCAGCGTTCCAAGAAGGGTAATGATCTACCGGGCATCGAGACGGGTTTCAAGGGATTTGACGCGAAGACCGGGGGTTTGCGTGATGGTGAAATGACCGTTATCGCGGCACGACCCTCCATGGGGAAATCAGCGTTCGTATTGAATATCGCGTCATATGTTGCACTTCGCCAGAAACGTCCTGTTGGGATATTTTCACTGGAAATGTCGGAAAAATCATTGCTCACACGCCTAGTATGCACGGAATCAGGTGTTTCCATGTCCCGTGTCAACCACGGAAAATCACTGAGGCGTGATGAAATCGAGGCGTTGAGTGAAGCTTCATCCAGAATTTATGATGCACCGTTGCACATTGATGACTCGACTAGCCTCTCAATATTTGAAATGCAAACCCGTGCACGTCGATTGAAGGGCCAATGCCCGGATCTTGCCCTCCTGATCGTGGATTATATGCAACTGATGCGTGGTGGAGGATCTCGTTATGACAGCCGCCAGCAGGAGGTCAGTGAAATATCCCGGTCCATCAAAGGTATAGCCGGCGAGTTGGATATTCCGGTAATAGCACTCAGTCAACTCAGCCGTCAGGTTGAACAGCGTCGTGGGAAGAACGAGAAACTTCCAAGGCTAAGCGATCTTCGAGAATCCGGTGCCATTGAACAGGATGCAGATATTGTTGCATTCATCCACCGCGAGCAGACACCGGAACAAATCACCGGGGGGCAGCATGAACAAGTTGAGGAAGCCATCCTTTCAATTGCCAAGCAGCGGAATGGTGAAACCGGGATCATCAATCTTCTTTTCCGTGGGCATATTACACTGTTTGTCGATCCCGCCCGGGGATGATCCTTCCCTGGAATCCGTATTGGGGATATCATTCTTTGGCACCATATCTTAAACCACTTTCAGTAACAATGGATTCACCCCGGATTTATGAACATAATTCATGGGCGACCGTTCAGGGTCATGATCAGGCTTTCTGTCGACAGAAAGGATGAGCCAGTCAACCATGCCGGATGACCGACAAAACAAGGATGCCCCCAGATCGGATCTCAGGCGATGTGACCTTGACCCTGACCCGTTAAACCAATTCCGATTTTGGTTCGGAGAAGCCCGAGTCCATGAACCGAACTTGCCGGAAGCCATGGTGCTGGTAACCATAGGCAGCGGGGGTTACCCGCAATCTCGGGTGGTGCTTCTCAAAGGTTATGATGAACGTGGATTTGAATTTTATACTAACTATAAAAGCCACAAGGCTGTTGAACTGGGAATCACCCCCGCAGCATCCCTGTTGTTCCATTGGAAGGAATTGCAGCGTCAGGTCAGGATACAGGGTCCGGCGGAAAAAATATCGGCCGAGGAGACGCGTCAATACTTCCAGACACGTCCCCGAGGCAGCCAGCTTGGTACATGGGCTTCTCATCAGAGTCGTGTAATCAACAACCGAGATGAACTTGAGGCGGCATTGCGCAGTTATGAACACCGGTATCACGGTCGACCGGTTCCCACCCCACCCTTCTGGGGTGGTTATAGAGTCAGGCTTGAAACCGTGGAATTCTGGCAGGGAAGACAAAACCGTCTGCACGACCGGTTCTTCTATCGCCGGGATGCAAGACAGGGATGGATAATCGAGAGACTGGCCCCGTAACTGGTGCGGTTAAATTTAGTATACGCCAAAGACCTCTTACCGAGTTCCGAAGAGTTCCAAAACTGGACTGATCCATGTCGTTGATATTCTCGCATAATGTATTGTTATGGCCCAGCCAGTCTATAGGGCTTATTTCAGGTTGATTACAATGTGTTCTGTTCTCGTTTCAGTTCGTATCCGCGCAGGTTGATGCGCTGGTAACGGCGTTCACCGTATTCGGCGGGATAGAAATGCATCAGCCACAACGGCATGCGGCCCATCTTAGCCTGCTGGAGGTTACTCATAATACGGATAGAATCAAAGGATTTATCCGCATGAAATGTCAGGCTGAATGAGCCTATTTTCTTAGAATCAACACGGACAGAACCTACAGGCTTGTTGGGGGAATGCGGGAGGTAAACCTGGATTTCCGGCCAGTTGAACTCCCGGGAAGTGACTGATGTGATCGGAGTAGCGTCCGAAGTCAGGGTCAAAGTGTAACGTCCCGCATTTGACCCCGGAGTGGACAACAGATAACCCAATTTGGCGGCCATAAAGCTCGGTTCATAACCCTCGACAATCATATCCTTGTAATGCAGGGCATCACGCCACAGAATTTTGGAATTGTCATGGTAAAGTGGCCAAGCATCAATAAAGGAGGCTGAAATCTTGTCCGGTGCATGATCCACGTTGGGGGAACAATTGATAACAAGCGGCAGTGGGACAGGTTTGGGTGTAACCACACCCCACTCGTTTGCCCTGACCGGGAAATAGTATACATAATAGGTTCCTGATGGAAAATTGGGTGGCAGCTCCAAAGTGTATCGAGCTGCAAATGGGTGAGATTCCGGGATACACAGGACCGCCCTGGTGTTCAGTGTCAAGCCGCCTTTTCTGACCGGCATCGGAACCATTTGTTTCCAGTCATGGTGCATTGTATATAGCGCAGCAAGCCGGTAATTTTCAGGATTGTCCCAGAGAATTTCAAGAGAGAATCTGTCACCGGGCGAAACATTCAACATCTGATTTTGAAAATTAGCATCAGACCGCATGACACGTATTTTGTTGATTTTCAACCCATCATGCTGGGTATCCGGTTTGGGTATCAGGGTCATGAATTTACTGTCGGAAATATTGATGGGCCGTTCTAATTGACTACTTACAACCAGACCCCCGAATTCCCCGGGTAGACTTGCCCAGTCAACCCAGCTTCTGGAAAGAGTCTTCAGGGTATCGACACTGTAGCGGTCCAGCGTATAATGACTGGAGGCATATCCCGGCATGTAATCCTTCTGGATCAAAACACGCATGTCTGGAAACGCCCGGTTGATGAAATAACCCAGCGAACCAGTCCCATCAGCGGTCGAAATCCTTGACGGTCGTGGTTCTAGCCGATTGACAACTTGGGCTGGCTGGATCAACTCCCCACGCAGATTGTCCACACGGTTGAACTGTGGCCCCAAAGGGCTCAACAGCACAATGAAAGCCATCAGCAGCAGGGAACCTGTTACCCAGCCTGCCGACTGACGCCAACCAGAATACAAGGTCCCCGGGAAACGGATAATGTTATTTGAAGCAGGAAGCTCCAGTAGCAACATGGCTCCGTAAGTCGCAAGAATCATCCCGGGCAGAATCAGGTGTGAAAAATTATAAATATTCAGGTTGTTTAAAGGATAGAGAATGGCAATGCAGAACAGGAATGTGATCCGGTAAAACCAGGGCGCGACAAACAGGCCAAGGAAACAAAGACACACGCCAGGAAAAGTCAGCATTAAAAAACAACGGCCAATATATGTCCGTTGCCAGATATCACCATGCATAAAAGCGCCAGCTTCAGTTGAATGAACCGTATATTTCATGCTGTAACTGTCATATATTCGGAAAGGATTCACTTCCTGAAGCCAGAAGACCATAAATAATATAATCATGCCGAGGAATCCGAAAATGATTTTCCATTTTGTTTTCAATCCTTTTGTAAACAGAAAATAAATGGCCATTGACGGAAGCCAGATCAGGGATGGGATTTTCCCCATCACGGAGAGACCCATCAAGATGATACAGATGAACCATGTTCGTTTCACCGCCGGTCGACGCTGGGCGATCCAGAAAAAACCGACCATTGCTGCCTGGCATGCAAGCGTCAGGGGTTCGGTTGTAATCATGCGAGAGAGTTCAACATGATAGGGGTTCAGCGCCATGGCGGCCATCATAATCAGTGCTCCCAGATAACGGCGCTGCACGGAAACACCCTGATCTCCAAGGGTGTAATAACCGATCATGGGTGTGATGGCAACGGTCAGCAGGCCAAAAAAGAGGCTGAATATTCTTGCAAGAGTCCAGATTTCACATCTGAACCATTCACACATCACGCTGTTGTTCGCAACCAGCCAAGGAAGCATGCGTAACTCAAGCCATTCACCCCTGAAATCAAGAATACTTTCACCTCCGATCATCTTTTCAATGATCAGGGTGTTACTTTTCTGACGATCGGATGGAAAATCGATGGGTGGCATATCAAGGTGTTGAAACCTTGACACGAAACCTGTCAGCAACAGCATAATGAACCCGGCCCAAAACAAGACCCGTGAAACACGCATGAATGGTGACATAGTATGCATGTCATCATCAGGTATTGTTGGGGGGATATCAACAGAGCCGGATCCGGATAATTTATTTATTGGACTCATGTGTTCTCCCCATAAACACGGTTGCTCCCAACTTATAACTCTCTGGAAATATCCATTTTATCATGGCATTATTCATTCACCACAAAATAATCAGGCATGCCGTTCCAAACATGTGCCCGCCTGTGCAGTAACCCATCATGATGAACGCTTGCCCTAAACTTGGAGAACTGTAAAATATGGGCGAAGTAAATATTGTCCATTACCAGAATTCTTGAAGCAGCTGGTGGATGCATCCCCTCAAACGAAGGGTATAGGCAGGCAATGATACAGGGATTAGTATTGGCTTTGATTGGGCTGGTAATCAGCCCGATTTGGCATCAGTATCAACCGACAACGGCTTATCTTGGTTACCTTGTCGGGCTGGGTTTCGTTGGAACAGGGGTCTTCGTCCAGTTTACTGACCTGCTTCTGACAATCCGGAGGCAGCGTATCACCGGAGGGACAAAACGCTCGATTCAAGCTTGTCTCTCAATTCTTGTCCTGTTTACCTTTTACCTATTCATGGAATTATCGGCAATCATATGGATTCAGTTTTCCGGGAGTCGTGACGGTCTCCGCGAATTTCGCTCGGCCTATCTAAACGAAAAGATGCACCAATTCATCCCCCACCCATTCTTGTCTTATGTCAGTAACCCGGAATTAGGGAGGGTAAATAAATACGGTTTCAACGGTCGCGACTGGAGCATGGACAGGAAACCCGGGGAAATCAAGATCGCATGTATTGGGGGGTCAACAACGGCGGATGGTTATCCGGAAAAGCTCGAGAAACAGCTTGCCAGGAAATTTCCCGACAAACGGATTACCGTCATGAACTTTGGGACCTCAGGCTGGACAAGTGCACACTGCCTGGTTAATTACGTGCTGAACGTCAGGCATTTCGATCCGAATTATGTCGTGTTTCATCAGGGTGCCAACGATTACAAGGCCACATGGCGGAGTGGTTACCGTACAGACTACAGCCATGCTTTCAGGTCGCTGGATAACCCGTCGCTGCCGGTCGACTGGCCGCTAGTTCGATACATGAATAGCTATGCGGTGCTTAAATGGAAATATTTCGAGTGGAAAGGCTGGCCTGCCGGCCCGGAACTAAACCAATTAATGATGCAGGATGCGGATCCGAAAAGGCATGTGCAGAAGGAATTGCTGCGTATCACGGACATCTATTCTGATAATATCCATGCCCTTATACGTCTTGCGCTTGATGACGGTGCAGCGGTCATCATGATGACCCAACCTTATTCAAGAGGGAACCTGAATTGGGGGGAAAGCTTTATTCCCTACATGGAACGAATTAATGCCGCAATCCTCACATGCTCGGTAAAATTCCAGATTCCATGGGTCGACCTGGACAGCAGCCTGAAAGGAAAGGAGGAAAATTTCAAGGATCCGCTCCATCTGGTCGACAAAGCGGTTGCCTTGAAGGCAGGCAAGGTTGCGACTGTCATCAAAAGAATCATGCCCAATGACCAAAATAAAAAAGGCGAACCCTGACACAGGATCGGGCCATTCGACACTGACGCCGATTGTGATGAAATTGATATGCAGTATGAATCTATTGGATCCTCGATATTGAAGGCATCCCGTATTTGGTTTGGCGCATGGGCTGCAGGAGGCTGGAACTGGGGGGGATCGAGTGAGAAGAAATCAATTCGTGCCATCCATGCCGCTCTTGCCGCGGGCGTGAATGCCATCGATACAGCGCCCATTTATGGTTTTGGCCGTTCCGAGGAGATCATAGGCAGGGCAGTTAAGGATCGCCGCGATGAAGTTATCATCGCAACAAAATTTGGATTGAACTGGGAAACTGACGAGGGTTGTTCCGCGTTCAGATCGACCCGGCAAATGATTGACCGGAAAAACGGGAATATTGTGGTTCGTACGTGTCTATCACCATCCTTCCTGCGTACTGAATTGGAAAATAGCCTTAGGCGCTTAAAGATCGGGACAATCGATCTTTATCAGTTACATTATCCGGATCGATCCACACCTATCGAGGACGTAATGGCCGAGCTTCTTGCAATGAAGGAGGAGGGAAAAATCAGGGCGATTGGTATGTGTAATCTGAACAGTGCCCGGCTGGATCATTATTGTACGCTGGGTGAAATTGTCTCGATACAGCAACATTACAGCATGCTGGACTGTCGAGCAGGTAAGGATACCCTGGAATGGTGTGTTCAGCATAGGGCATCCATGATGGCATACTCACCCATGGAATGCGGGTTATTAACATGTAGGTTTTTGCCCGACCATAAATTTCGCAAGGGTGATTACCGCGCGACAATGCCGCTTTTCGGCTCCGAGAGGATTGGCAGGCTTGAAATTGTCTTCAAGACGCTTCAGGAAATCGCTGAGGACCATGGATCAACGGCGGCACAGGTGTCTTTGGCCTGGACCCTGGCGCAGGAGGGGGTTGGACATGTTCTTGCGGGGATTCGCAACGAGAAACAGGCCCTTGAAAATGCCGCTGCCGCCGACCTGGTTTTGACGGATCGTCAGATCACCCGCGTGAATACGTCTGTGGAGAAGTATATTCAGATTGAAAGAGAGGCAGCCCATGCGCAATAACCAACGGGGCAGAAAGGAATAACTCAATACATGGGGATCAAGTAGTTGAAAATGTCAGGCTGGATACGACATTACACGACAGAGCTGCATGCCGCTTGAGTGGATTGAGATGCCAGGCAACACCTGCAATCATTGCGGCATTGTCAGTACAGAGGCTTGGGTGGGGAAACCAGAATTTCAAATTATCGACTTCCCGGCTCAGTTCTGCGGTACGGTTGCGTAGGCCGCGGTTGCAGGCCACACCACCCGTGATCACAATATTCTGAATATTATTTCGTCTTACTTCCGTGAGTGTTTTTTGCAACAGCGATTCAACAGCCGCAAACTGGAATGCCGCACAGAGGTCCTTTAACACTTGTTTGGGAATCTTCCCGTCATGCTTTCTTATCTGGTGTTGGGCTTCACGTCCCGCCTGCGTCTTGAGACCGCTGAATGAAAAATCCGGTTTATCCCTTCTCATCATTGGTGGCATGATACGGGGAAATGATCCGTCGTTTCCTTCGGAGGCCATCTTGTCGACTTCTGGTCCGCCCGGATAGCCCAACCCCGCAACACGTGCGAACTTGTCGTAAGCTTCGCCCGCAGCGTCATCGCGTGTCTGGATGATCGTTTTGCATTCTCCTGGCGATGAAACTCGAACAAGGGCTGTGTGTCCGCCTGATACGATCAGGCCCATATGCGGGTAGGGAGGACAATCAACCACCAGATCCTCCGGAAGCTGATCCCCATCTGGTTTGAGAGGAAGCGTCGGTTTCATAACACCTTTTTCGATGAGAAGGTGCCATCCAGTGGCCGGTTGTAAACGGTTGGCATAGAGATGTCCAGCAAGGTGATTCACGGTTACTAGCGGCTTGTCATGTAACCAGGCCAGTGCCTTCGCTGTTTCAAGCCCGATAAGTAGGCAGCCAACAAGGCCGGGCCCTTGTGTTACGGCGATGGCGTGAATGTCCTCCCAGCCAGTCCCGCTCGTCTCAAGCGCCTGTTCGATCATCGGGAGGCAGGCCTGAATATGGATACGTGCGGCAACTTCCGGAACCACCCCGCCAAATTGTGCGTGCAGATTACACTGGGACGATACCAGATTGACTTTTACGCGGCCCTCAGCCGAAACTAGGGCCACGGCAGTTTCATCACACGAAGATTCAATACCCAGCATTTGGCCCTTTTTCTCGTTACTCATGGAATATCGACTTGCCTCCCGTTATAGACCCGACGGTCAAAGGCACATCATAACAGTCCGGGCATGTTAGGGTCGAACCTTTTGGTTTCGGTTGATCTAGGTCAACATGTGATGGGGACACGAAACAGATGTTCATGTCATATGACAACCCAAATCACCCCGGTACATTTTTGATTGTTCATTGAACAGGTGTGGCGTAGTATGCTGAGCCAAACCGATGGATAATGGAGGACAAACATGGCGGTTACCAAGTCAATGCACAGAAAATTGCTGACTCAGGTTAAACATGAGTGGGAAGCGGAGTTCTATTACCTGTCGATGATGGCCTGGTGCCTGAACCATGATTATGACGGTTTCGGCACTTGGTTCCAGAACCATGCAAACGAAGAGCGGATCCACGGGATGAAGATACTGAAATATCTTAATGAAATCGACTTGGATATCTCAATACCTTCAGTGACCCTGAAACCGAAAAAGTTCACATCTGTTGTTCAGTTGTTCAAGACCGCTCTTGACCACGAGTGTCAGGTATCGGAATGGATTCATGAACTAGTTGCTCAGGCGGTGCGTGAGAAGGATTATCGCACACAGAACTTTCTGCAGTGGTATGTAGCTGAGCAGATTGAGGAGGAGGCTGTGGTCAAGACGGCTTTGACACGTGTGCGCCGTGCGGGAAAGGATCCGGCAGCACTTCTAATAATCGAAAATGAGTTGTCATCCGGTCTGAACGGAATCAGCAGTGCTGGCTCGGAGGGTTGACAGGCATCTTGGGTTTCTTGATTATCAACCGTTTTACGTTGTCTTCGGCAGTGTTCCTGTAGATGTGGGCTATCCCGGATTCCGGATTATCTTCAGGATAGTAAAGAAACGGACCCACCTGTGAGTGAGCCCGAATAACCGAATATGATTGGGAAAAATTCCGTAAACGCCAAGATGTTTACGTTATTTGTTTCGTCTCGGTCGTTCGCGAAATGAGTATTCACCCTCACGGTTGCCACGATCCCGGTCACCACCACGGCCCTGGTCACCACCGCCACCACGGCCCCGGTCACCACCGCCACCACGGCCCCGGTCCCGGCCACCGCCACGTGGCCCACGTTCACGATCGGGTGGCGGGACGTATCCTTCCGGTTGTTCGGTCAGCACCTTGTGGGACAGTCGAACCTTACCCTCGGGATCTACATTGGTAACCTTAACCTCGATGATATCACCCAGTTGACAGAAATCTTCAGGATGATCAACACGTTCCCACGACATCTCGCTCACGTGTAGCAAGCCGTCTCGGCCGGGGAGCAGCTCCAAGAACGCTCCAAAGTCTGTTATACGCACAACCTTGCCCTGGTATACCTGTTCCACTTCAACTTCGGCAGTCAACAACTCAACTTCTGACTTTGCAGCATCAGCCGCATTTCCGTCATTTGCCGAGACATAAACTGTACCATCATCCTCAACGTCGATTTTTGCCCCCGTCTTCTCGACAATACCCCGGATTGTTTTCCCCCCCGGACCGATCAAAGCCCCGATTTTTTCCACCGGTATATGGAGTGTTATGACCCGTGGTGCACTGTCAGCCATTTCTCCGGGCTGATCAATCAGTTCGGACATTTGCCCAAGTATATCAAGGCGTGCCTCGCGTGCCTGCCGTAATGCCTCGGCCAGAATTTCAAAAGTGATTCCTTCCACCTTAATATCCATCTGTAGGGCGGTAATCCCGTCGGTTGTGCCCGCAACCTTGAAATCCATGTCTCCAAGATGGTCCTCGACCCCTTGGATGTCAGTCAGCACCGCTGTTTGTCCGGTTTCGTTCTGGACCAGTCCCATTGCAATTCCGGCAACCGGTTTGATCAAGGGGACACCGGCGTCCATCATTGCGAGTGAACCGACGCAAACCGTAGCCATTGAACTGGATCCGTTGGATTCGAGGATCTCGGAAACCATCCTGACGGTATAGGGGAATGTTTCTTTGTCAGGCATCATGGCAGCAAGCGCACGTTCAGCAAGTGCGCCATGACCTATCTCCCGCCGCCCCGGAGCACGCATGGGACGTGCCTCGCCCACGGAATATGGCGGAAAATTGTAATGCAGCATAAAATACTTGTCATAGGTTCCGTGCATGTCGTCAATCATCTGTGAATCGCCGACCGTCCCCAACGTGACGACTCCCAATGCTTGAGTCTGGCCCCGCGTGAAAATAGCTGAACCGTGCACTGAAGGAAGCACTTTCCGCTCGACGGTGACTGGCCGGATCTCGGTCGACTGACGGCCGTCAACCCGTTTGCCGTCCTCGATAATCAGTTTCCTTACCTCGCGGCTGAGAATATGTTCGGCCGCATCACGCAGGTTCGACTTCTCGTCGGGATATTCCTCGCCAAAGGCATTGACCCCCGCCTTCAGGATGGAATGTTCCCCCTCGGTGAAAGCCTCCTTGGTCCGAACCTCCCCGAGCAGCTCACTAACCATGGGCGCAAGCAAATCCTCCAGCTTTTGTTCCAGCTCGACGGGTAGTTTCGGCGACTGGAATTCGACCTTTGCTTTCGGATTCGCACTCTGGACGAATTTCTCCTGTGCATCGATGTTTTCCCGGATTGCATCATGGCCGAATTTGAGTGCCTCGATCATAACATCCTCCCCCAGTTCCTGTGCGCCGGATTCAACCATGTTGATGGCGGAGCGCGTGCCGGCAACAATGAGATCCAACTCGCTTTCCTTCATCTGGGATATGGTCGGGTTCACGATGAATTCATCGTTGATGCGACCCACACGGACAGCACCCAGCGGGGTCTGGAACGGAACGGAGGATAATTGTAATGCGATGCTTGTCGTGTTCAGCGCCGCGATTTCCGCCTGATGTTCTCCATCGCTTGCGACAATAGTGATATAAACCATCACCTCATTGCGCAAGCCCTCTGGAAACAGCGGTCGAATTGCACGATCGGTAATCCGGGCCTTTAGCGTTTCCATATCGCCAGGCCTGCTTTCACGCTTGAAGAAACCACCGGGTATCCGTCCGGTAGCATAAAATTTTTCCCTGTAGTCGACCATTAGGGGGAAAAAATCAGCGCCTTCGCGTGGTTCGGAGGATGCTGTAACGGCAACGATCAGGGTGGTTCCCCCAATGGTTGTGATGACTGCACCGTCAGCCTGCTTTACCAGTCGGCCGGTTTCAACCTGCATCGGCTCGACGCCAAAAGGCAATGATGCCCTTGATGTTTTTTGCATAATCTACTCACCTTAGTCTTCGTGGAACACTGATCCGATATCTACCCATGGGCGAACAGCAGCAAAACATGTATCCGACATAACGCAGGCGGAATCATGATGACGGCTGAGACTGGGACTGACGGGATAAAGAGAGGACTCGGGGTTTTAAATCCAAAGGTTACCCAAGGGTTTCCGGGTTGTCCCGGAGGGCGAACCTTTCTATTTAAAATCCCGTGCGCTCTCCTTCTTTTTCCCTGTCTGTCCCCGACCCGGATCGGGTCCTCGAAATATTTTTTTCTGGCCGGGTTGTATCTTGAAAACCCTTGGCCGCCTGCCATTATTCCGGGCTTGATGCCCGAATCGCGCTCATTTTCCTGATGGATCTTACATCGATACCTATCGGCGAAGTCCCAACCGCTTGATCAATGCTCGATAACGCTCGATTTCGTTATCCCGGAGATAACCCAGCAGCGCCTTGCGTCTGCTGACATGCTTTAGCAGGCCGCGGCGCGAATGGTGGTCCTTTGTGTGGGTCTTGAAGTGGTCCGTCAGGCTATTGATCCTTTCGGTCAGTACTGCCACCTGCACTTCCGGTGAACCGGTGTCATTATCGTGGGTTTTATACTCCCCAATCAGTTCCCGTTTGCGTTCAACCGTAATCGACATGATCGTTCATATCCTCCTGGTCAGGCATACATTCCGGGCGTGCCCCGCCTTCAAAGTTCAAGTCCACCTAGCCGGACTCCGCCTGACCGCCCCGCCGTATGCAGAGGAGGTTAAATCCAAGACCTGCAAAGCGGCCGAGCCAGCCGGCACTTCAGCCTGATCTGGGCACGCACGAGTCTGTCAGCGCAGGACAAACCTCCCTACATCTAACTGATTCAGCCAATGACTGTCAACCTGTCAAAACATTCTGGATAGGGACACGATCGTTGCAATATCGATAAATCCAAGAATGAATACTAATGTATAATGTTGATAATAAATAGTATATATTATTATTCGGTTGGGTCCGGTTGTCTCCTTTGACACCCTCCATATCCGGCCATAGGATTAGGATATGCAGTTGTATTCTTGAAGCAGAGTCATGGTGCAATTGCCCGATTTTTTGTAAAATTCATGTTAAGTTAGGATGATAAACCGGTGAAAGTCTGTTTTATAGGAACCCCCGAATTTGCCCTGCCGGCTTTAGATCAGTTGATCCGTAGCCAGCACAAGGTCGTGTTGGTTCTGACACAACCCGACCGGCCCAGAGGTCGCGGCAGAAAGGTCCAGCCTTCCCCAATCAAGAGGCTCGTCGATGAGAAAGGGCTGACGGTTCTTCAGCCAGGACTGTTGAGGGAAGACGGGAGGCAGATTGCAGCGGCCATTCGTGATTCCGGGGCACGGATCAGTGTTGTCGCGTCCTATGGCCAGATTCTGACGGATGAAATCCTCAACGCAACCCCGCTAGGTTGCATTAATATTCATCCATCCCTTCTGCCTGCCTATCGAGGTGCAGCGCCGGTTCAGCGCAGTATTCTGGATGGAAATACCAAGACCGGGGTAACAATTATGCAGGTTACCCGGGAACTAGACGCAGGGCCGGTCATAACTCAGCAAACGATCGAGATCTTGCCTGACGACAACGCCCGTTCGCTGGGGGAAATGGCGGCTGTCATCGGGGCAGAAATGATAATACGGATTATCAATGAGGCTGAAAAGACTGGACGGATCGAATCAGAGGAGCAGGATCATGAGGCGGCGACGTATGCAGACCGGATTCGCAAGGAGGAGGGGATGATCAACTGGGCGTATACCACCGAGGAGATCATGTTCCACCTAAGGGCCATGACCCCTTGGCCAGGATCCTATACTTTTATAAATGGTAAAAAGCGGCTTACTCTCGTGCAAGCGGAGCCGCTGTGGGGAAACGAGGCCGTGGAGTTGGGCGAACCCATGCAGGAAACCGAACCTGGAACCGTGACGGGATTGAAGAAGGGGTTTGGGTTCTCCGTTAGAACCGGATCAGGACACCTGCTGGTGACCCGGGTCAAACTGGAGGGCAAGAAACAGGTCGATGCTGCCAGCTTTATTCTGGGTCGGGGTGTTGTTCCGGGGGATTACCTCTGTCGCCAAGGCGAAATACCAACAGCCGAATAAAGCCATATTCATGGCCCACGCCGTGTGCCGATTCCAAGGCAAAGACCGATCGATAACAGGCAGGTGATCATGAATGACCCGCCATAAGAGAAAAAGGGCAAGGGCAGGCCAGTTACCGGCAGCAGCCCGATCGTCATTCCAATGTTGAAGACCACATGCGTTGCAAACATGGTGGCGATTCCCGTAATTATATAGGAACCAAATCGGTTGTGACACGAGCGTGCGAGACGTAATAACCGCCAGATGAAAATCAGCAGGCTACCCAGCACAACAACGCAACCCGTAAAGCCAAACTGTTCCCCAACTGTTGGGAATATAAAATCGGTGTGATATTCTGGGAGGAAACGAAAACGGGTCTGTGTACCTTCCCCCCAACCTTTTCCGAATGCCTGTCCAGACCCCAGGGCTGTCTGGGATTGGATTACATTATATCCTTTGCCAAGCGGATCGGCCTCGGGATTCAGAAATGAAATGAGTCGGTCCTGTTGGTAGGGTTTGAGGTGCTTGAATCCTGCGGCGCCAAGCAAGATGACCGACAGCAGGATAAGCAGGAACACACGCTTGCGGAGGCCGGCGACCCAAAACATCACGAGCAGAATGGAAACCATAACAGCTGCGGTTCCCAGATCCGGCTGGAACAGAATCAAAACTGTCGGGAGGGCGGCGATGAATGCGGGGATAATAACGTGCCTCAAGCCCCTGAACTTATGGGCACGCCAATTCAGCCACGAGGCGGTTGTTATGATAATTATCAGTTTCGCTGGTTCCGAGGGTTGAAAGCGCATGAAACCGAAATCATACCACGACCGTGCGCCCTTGATCGCTTGGTCTTCGAGGAAGAGTCCCGCAAGCATAGGAATCATTACCAGATATATCAGCCAGATGATGCGCAGTAGCCATCGATAGTTGAACAAGATCACGCCAGCCATCAGAGACAGACCAAGCCCGATCCAAATCAACTGCCGCTTGATATATTCGTTGAATGGCCAGAACTGGGGGCCACTACCATCGCTGGTTGCGCCAACAAGCGTGATCAATCCGAACATCAAAAGAAAAAGGGTAATTAGGACCAGACACCAGTCCACCTTGGGGAGAACTCTCGCGGGACCCATGCGGAATTGTGGGTGGAAGTTCATTCGTTTGGTCCCCCATGGATCTTGATTGTAACATGAACGGCTAAGCGGCGGATTTCTTGGGATTTCCATGGAAGACCAGATGAATAAATGACCGGATGGCAGGTCAACTGCCGGGTTGATCTGTGTGCGGATAAGGCCGAAAATATTGAATGGAATGAAGTCATTGTGATCAGGTTGTATCCCGTTTATGGTTCTTTATATCCATCCTTATGAACCCGGACAAGCCCACTTCATGCAGGATATCCCGCTAGCTTGAAAGATCATATGAGATTTATCATAAAATGGATTTGGATGCTTGGATGAGCGGGCACGGGGATGCCCGGCCAACACGTCCGAATCCGGGTAACCAGAACAAGAATTTACCTATGGTCGGGACGGGAAATTATTCCTGCGATTAATCTGGCGCCTTCACATTGGTCCTCCGGTTAGGCCTTACGACAGGGATTGACTCATCGTCTTGTTCTATGGAAATAATAATCCGCCTCACCGGGGTTGAAGTGGGAGTGGCGGCGTGCTGACCCAAATGCACGGCCGGATATATCCATTGACGGGCGCACGGGTGGACTTCATCATGTTGAGTCCAGACTAAACCGTTGATTCCGAAAGGCTTTTCCGGCATGGCAGGAGATTTATTTTGGTGAAGAAGGAGTATGAAGTTATCGGGACCGGTCGTTTCTGCCGCTTTGTCGTTCGTCATGGTTGGGAGTATCTGGAACGCTTGCGCGTGAGGGGTATTGTCTGCATTCTTGCGGTGACGCCGGACGAGAAAGTGGTGCTGACCGAACAATTCAGACCCGCGCTTTATAGGGCCGTCATCGAGTTGCCTGCCGGTCTAGTGGGTGATGACCCGGGCATGGAAAACGAATCATTTGAATCCGCGGCAAAACGCGAGTTGCTTGAGGAAACCGGATGGCATGCGACTGAATTCAACCGAATGGGTCTCTTTCCAACCTCAACCGGCCTGACTTCGGAACAGGTTGTCCTTTATTCAACACGGGCGCTCGAGAAGCAACACGAAGGCGGTGGTGTTGGTGATGAAATGATCACGGTACACGAGGTACCCCTGGCCGAAATCGATGGCTGGATTGCAAGCCAGAACGAATCGGACAGGTTGGTTGACCCCAAGGTCTATGCAGGGTTGTATTTCCTCCGGTATCATGGGGGAAAGCACATATGAAGGTTCTGGTGACCGGAAGCAGCGGACTGATTGGGTCAGAGGCGGTTACCCGCTATGACTCGGCCGGTCACAACGTTACGGGTGTGGACAACAACATGCGGCGCGAGTTTTTCGGTGAAAGGGGTGACACACTCTGGAATCTGGATCGCCTAAAAAACACCACGTCCCGTTTTACGCACCAGCCGATAGATATCCGTGATCGTGATGGGATTTTCAACCTGTTCAAGGCTGAAAAGTTTGAGATGATCATTCATTGCGCCGCACAACCTTCGCACGACAAGGCGGCCGATATACCATGCGTGGATTTCGAAGTGAACGCTTACGGGACGCACAATCTTCTCGAGGCAACACGTCTCTACTGTCCCGAAGCTGTATTTATTCACATGAGCACCAACAAGGTCTATGGTGACGCTCCCAACCATGTCCCGCTACGGGAACTGGAAACACGGTGGGATTACGAACGGGACGAGGATTATCATGGCATCAGTGAACAATGCAGTATTGACCAGTGCCTGCACACGGTGTTTGGCGTATCGAAAACGGCCGCTGATCTGATGGCGCAGGAATATGGAAGGTTTTTCGGGCTGAATGTGGGGATCTTCCGTGGCGGTTGTCTGACCGGTTCCTCACACAGCGGGGTCGAGTTGCACGGGTTTCTCAGTTATCTTGCAAAGGCGGTGATACACGGGTTGAAGTACACGGTCAATGGCTACAAGGCCAAACAGGTTCGGGATAATATACACAGCGAGGATGTCATCAGCGCCTTTGAAGCCTATGCTTCCGCTCCCCGACCCGGTGAAGTCTACAATCTGGGAGGCGGCCGGGATAACAGTATCTCAATGATGGAGGCTATTCGGAAAATCGAAACGATCGCTGGCAGGAAACTAAACTGGAACTATCAGGATCTCAACCGTACAGGCGACCATATATGCTATATTTCAGACCTGCGAAAAATACGGCGTGATTATCCACAGTGGAATGTAACGCGCACAATCGATGACATACTTGGGGAGTTGGTTGAAGCTGAGATGAAAACCGGATGAACCGAGCATCGACAACTCGAAAATGTAGCCTGTTCTCATTTTTATCAATAGGCAAAGTATGGCGTGAGGCCGCCCCCGATTTTCCCATTGACCCGTCTTGCAAACCGTACCCCAACTATTATATTATGACCCGTTGCTATATGGGCCGGGCTGTCAACCCGCCCCCGTTTCAGAACATCCAATTATTTCAGACAAAGGAATTGCAAGCATGATCCATACACATCAACTCCCAAAAATGGTCACCATTCTGGTGCTGATGTTGACTGCAGGTGTTGCCATGTCAAGTGAGAACACTGCGCCAGTCAAGGTCAATACAGGAAAGACAACGTTAAAGCCGCACGTGAAAATGGAAACTAGCCTCGGTGATATCATTATTCAGTTGAACGGCGAGAAAGCACCAATATCTGTCATCAACTTTATCCGTTATGCCCGTGATGGATATTATAATGGGACAATTTATCACCGTGTCATAAAGGACTTCATGATCCAGGGAGGCGGTTTTACACCGGATGGGAAGAAAAAAGAGGTGGGGCTGCATCCAATGATCGTGAATGAGTGGAAGAACGGGCTCAAGAATGTAAAGGGGTCGATTGCAATGGCCAGACTTGGGCGAAGACCCAACTCAGCAACCAGCCAGTTTTTCATCAATGTAGAAGACAATGCTTTTCTCGATCAACCACGTGACGGTGCAGGTTACGCGGTATTTGGCAGGGTGATTGAAGGTATGGAGGTTGTTGGTAAGATCCGGGTTGTCAAGAACGGGTCCGGGCCCGGCGGTTTGGAGAATTACCCCGACGAGCCGGTCATTATAAAAAAGGTCATGTTAATGGACTCGTTTGATGAAGACGGGGCAAATAAAAGGAAGGCTGAGCGGGAGGAAGAATCCCGCAAGGAGAGGGAAGCGCTCAAAGCTGAGAGGCGGGAAAAACTCAGGAAAGAAAGAGAAAAAAATGCATCGGAGGTCAACCGGGTAAGAACCGAGATCGAAAAGGAAACCGGCAAAAAAATGGAGACCACCGAGTCCGGGCTCATGTATGTGGTCCTCCGGGAGGGTGACGGTGGAGCCCGGCCCGAGTCAACGAACAAGGTCACGGTGCACTATCAGGGCACCTTTTTGGATGGCGAACAATTCGATAGCTCCTATGACCGGGGTGAGCCGACATCCTTTGCGCTAAACGGAGTAATTAAGGGCTGGACCGAGGGGGTCGGTCTCATGACCCGAGGGGAAAAGAGGAAATTTATCATCCCATCCGACATGGCCTACGGCCGACGGGGTAGAGGGGGGATTCCTCCAGATGCCCCGCTGGTCTTTGTTATCGAGTTGATTGATTTCTGACCGCGGCAGGTTTGCCCGGGCCCGTCTGCTGCTGAGCCCAGAAAAATCATAACACAACTGGGTACTATATCCAACATGGACATCAGACTCCATTCCGTCCTGCCGGCAATTTGTATACTGTTGTTTTTATCGGCTCCCATCTGCATTTTTGCCATCAATCCGGAAGACCCTGTCAAGGATCGGTTGCGATCGGTACGGACTGGGCCTGCTCGGGACCTGCCTTGGAAACCGCTTGTCAGATCGCGGCCTCGTGTCATTTATGGCCACGACGACCGGATGGATGTCTATCAGACCGATAATATGCGTCTCCAAGTTGACGCCGCATCAACCTGTGCGTTGGTTTCATCCGCTGATATCACGGACAACGGCGACGAGACATGGACGATACAGTTGTCCACCTATGTAAATCCCGACACAGGTAATCCTCCCTGTGATGGTGAACCCTTCGCTGACCAACCCACAGCCGCATTCTGCACCGGATGGCTGGCTGGTGACTATCTGATCGCAACAGCCGGACACTGTTATAATTCGGCGGATCTGGCAGACACTTGGTTTGTCTTCGGGTTTCACATGTTGAACATGACAACACCTGTCATGGTTGTCGACGACAGCCAAGTTTACAGAGGAATTGAGATTGTATCGACCAATCCATCCGGTGATCATGACCACGCGGTTGTTCGTGTGGACCGGTTTGTCGAGGCCGTGAATGCCCGGCCCATGCGTATATCACGTGTCGGGGGCTCACAATCCGGTACATTCCCGGCCGGTTCACGGGCCGGTGTCATGGGACACCCGGCGGGCCTTCCACTCAAGGTGGCATTTGGCAACGCAACGGTTGTTCTGGCGAATGACCCATTGCTACCTTATTTTCAAGCGAATCTCGATACTTATGGTGGCAATTCCGGATCACCGGTTTTCAACGTTTTCCTCGGCATTGTCGAAGGCGTTCTGGTCAAGGGCGCGATGGATTATGTGGATAACGGGACCTGTTTTGTCTCAAATGTTCTTCCTAACAATGGTTTTGGGGAGGAATGCACCAAAACCAGTATTTTTGAACATGTTGTTGCTGAGCCCGATGGGATTTATTTTTCCAAGGCTGTTTTTTCCGCGCCGGGACATTTGGACCTTCTGTTGTTTGATTCCAACTTAACGGGGATGGACCCCTTGGAAATTGAGGTAAGCTCGAGTGTCGACGATATTGAAACCATAATGATCAGTAATGTCGCTGAGGGGGTCTGGTCTGGCCAATCCATGCTCGGTAATGCCAACACGCAGCCCGTTCCCGGGGACGAGGTTTTGCAAATTGCCCATGATGGCTATATCCGTGCGGCCTACTCTGATGCTGATCGTGGGGATGGCCAGCCTTGGATTAGGCACGATTTTTCCAACATTGATGCCATCGCTCCCACGATCAGCAATATCGATGTAATTTCGATTGGTTCGGATATGTTCATGATCACCCTTGAAACCGATGAATCGGCACGGGTATTTATGCATTATGGGATCACTTCCGGTCAACCCGATGCGACCATTTCGAGTAATTTCGGGACCGTCCATTCGTTCAATGCAAGCGGGCTCGATAGCTGCACGACATATTACTTTAAATTTGGGGCTGGGGACCTGGCGGGTAACCAATCGCTTTGGAACGATGGGGGGACCTCACACGTCACAACGGTGGACCAGGTGATACAGTTTGAAGAAGATTTCGAGTCTCAGGAGGGAGGGTGGAGCCATTCCTCAGATATTGGCGGCGACAACTGGGATATCCGGACGAGTGTAATGCCCGTCAGCCCTCACAATGTTTTTAGCTATTCTCCCGGTATGGGGACGATAGCTGATGCCAGGCTAGTCACAGATGTGTTTGAGGCGGGCGGGGAATTCAGTTTTTATCACCGGTATGATATCGAACCGGCTTTTGATGGGTTGGTTCTAGAGATATCCAATGATCTGGGACAAAGCTGGAGCGATCTCGAGGATCACATTACCGGGGGTGGTTACACGAGCACGATCAGCACGATGTTTCAAAGCCCTATCCTAGGCCAGAATGCGTGGTCGGGTGATGAGTCGGGTCCCATGACACAGGTGCGGGTTGATCTATCTTCATTTTCCGGCATGGTACAGGTCGCTTTTCGTTTCACATCCGATTCAAGTATCCCCTCGGGTTTCTGGGAAATTGACGATATTAAGATCGGGCAGCCGGTTTCGTGTGTTCCGGAAACACTACGTGTCATTTCGCCCAATGGTGGTGAATCGTTCACGGGCGGTTCACAGGTTGATGTATGGTGGATATCCAATACCGAAAATGCAGGCACGGCTGTCCGGATCGATCTGTGGGACAGTCAGGGGTATATCGACGTTTTGGGAATTGACTGGTCAGTTGCCGGGGAGAACACAATCCCGATTTACATGCCGTTATTGCCGGAATCGTTGGATTACCGGATCCGGATTGTAAGCCTGTGGGAACCAAAATTGTCGGACACATCGGATGCGGGGTTTGGGGTGACAGGTGGTCCGGTTGCCATGAACCGCCCAAACGGGGGTGAGATCTGGAATACCGGAGAAATACAACTGATTCACTGGCAGGCGTCGACGTTGTTTGCTGGGACAGGATTCTATTTCGAATTGTGGAATGAGACATCTATGGTTTCGGATTTGGGTTTCGGATGGGATCCAGATGGCGAAGGTATCCATACTGTTGTCGTACCCGAGGTGCCTTCCGGAAATAACTACCGTGTTCGTGTTATCAGTACTTGGGACAAAACGTCCTTGGATGCAAGCGATGCAGTATTCACAATAATAAACCCGTCGGATTCGCCCACCGACACGGCAGTCAGTCCAGGCTCATGGCTTCTCTACGGATATGATTAACAACTAGGGTGCTTGTTTTAAATCATAAACAGAATAGTAATGTTTCTTTGCGTCTGAGTGATATCATGATTCATGCTGGATATACGTGTGTCGGCCGAAACCGCATTGCCCCCAACAATATCATGACAAGGGTTATATCGGGGTTTAAAGTGGTTGACCTGCAAAGATCCTGATTCCTGTTGATACAGAAAGTCTGCGATGTCCCATGACCATTCGCCTGATTCAATGCGCGAGGAAGCATGTCAACCGCACGGCTGTTATCGACCACGATGGATCCCATTCCTATGGATCATTGCTTGAAAAAAGCCGTGCCGTTGCCGATTCCCTTCGGGGGAATCATGATGATATTCGTGAAAAACGCATCGCGTTCATGACGCCACCGGGTGCGGATTATGTACATATCCAGTGGGGTATATGGCGTGCTGGTGGCATTGCGGTTCCCCTCTGCGCTCAACATCCCCTTGCCGAGATCGAATATGTCTTAAGGGACTGTGGCGCCAGCCAAGTGGTTGTACACCCCGTTTCCCGTGAAAAACTTGAACCACTGGCAACTTCTTTGGGTATTCCGTTGCTTGTAATGGATCAGGTTGAAATTGCTGGCAGTCGAGAACTCCCACAGGTTGAAACCGAGCGCGCGGCAATGATCCTCTATACCAGCGGAACGACGAGCCGGCCCAAGGGGGTGGTATCAACACACCGGGCCATTGACTCACAGATCATGAGTCTTGTGTCCGCATGGAAGTGGTCTATCGATGACCATATTCTGCATGTTTTGCCACTTCATCACATTCATGGCATCATCAATGTCCTGTGTTGTGCCCTGTGGTCCGGTGCTGTGTGCGAAATGCTTCCGAGGTTTGATGCACGCGCAGTATACAATATTTTTCTCAAGGGCCGTTGCAGCCTTTTCATGGCTGTTCCCACGGTGTATGCGAAACTGATTGCGGCCTGGGAACAGATGCCTCCAGATGAACAGCAGAATATCACCATAGCCTGCTCTAAGATGCGACTGATGATTTCAGGATCGGCCGCGCTTCCCATGAAAATCCTCGAACGCTGGGAAACGATTTCCCGCCATACATTGCTCGAACGTTATGGAATGACCGAGATCGGGATGGCGCTATCCAACCCATACGAGGGTGAACGCAGGCCGGGTTTTGTAGGTCTGCCGCTGCCCGGCATGGAGATATGTCTGGTTGACGAACAGGGAAATATTGTCACGGATGAGCATCAGGCCGGTGAAATTCGTGTGCGTGGTGAAAATGTCTTCAGGGAATATTGGGATCGTGAAGAAGCGACACGTGAAGCGTTCACAAAAGGCTGGTTTCGTACAGGTGACATGGCCATTATGGATAGAGGATATTACCGGATTCTCGGGCGCAGCTCGATCGATATCATCAAGAACGGCGGATACAAGATCTCGGCACTGGAGATTGAGGAGGCAATTCGGTCACATCCACATGTTAGCGATTGTGCTGTCGTGGGTATTGAGGACGAGGTATGGGGTGAAGTGGTTGCAGTCGTGTTGGTCCTGAGGCCAGGATATGATATGAGGTTGGGTGAACTGCGCGCTTGGGCGGGTGAAAAGATTGCCCGTTACAAGTTGCCGACCAGGATGATAATCATGAAAAATCTTCCTCGTAACGGGATGGGGAAGGTTAAAAAAGGCAAAGTAAAAGAGTTATTCGAACAGCAAGCATGACAACTATCAGGGTTTACGGTTATCATGGATGTTAGGTTGTGGGAATCACCGCATGAGTCTTCCTGAAAAGGATTTGGGCTGATATGCCAGTCAGGATGTGTCGTATTGCAGTGCTGGACAATGTGGTTGAAGCACAACTTCTTGGTGCCGAACTTACAGCACGTGGGATTCCCCACCTGATGAGAAGCTATCATGATTCAGCCTATGATGGAATCTACCAGTTTATGAAGGGCTGGGGTCATGTCGAGGGATCTGCTGATTATCAGGTTGAAATTCTTGAAATCCTCCATGGCCTGAGGCATACACCGGTTGACTCAGAAGATGACACGGGGGAATAAACAGCTCAAACATCAACTGCAATCCGGGATTTCGTCGGTTTCCCCATCGCCCGTAAATTGACATGTGCTTGGGTTCGGACAATCGAACACGTTTTGTCCTAGGCGGAGTCCCGAGACCGTGTCTTCTGATGGCCCTGCTTGAGTGGAGAGCGAACTCGCCCACCCCCCATATCAATGTATGCGAAACTTTGTCGGATGAAAAACCCTTACCCTTCCAGAAGAAGTTTTTCAGGCTCCTCGACCAATTCCCGAATACGGAGCAGGAAACTTACAGCCTCACGCCCGTCGATTACCCGGTGGTCGTAACTGAATGCAAGATACATCATGGGACGAATCTCGATCTTGCCGTTAACAACGACCGGACGATCCGTGATGTTGTGCAGGCCCAGAATCCCCACCTGCGGGGGATTAAGGATGGGTGTTGACAGCATCGATCCGAATACCCCGCCATTGGTGATCGTGAATGTTCCGCCGCGCAGGTCCTCGATGCCCAGTTCACCCTCACGGGCACGCATGGCATAGCCGCGGATCGCCTTCTCAATCCCGGAGAAACTGATTGAATCCGCATGGCGGATGACCGGCACCACTAGGCCATCACCCGTGTCAACCGCCACGCCAATGTCGTAATAATGTTTTCGAATCAAGTCATTACCGGATAATTCGGCGTTGATATTTGGGAAATGTTTCAGTGCGCCAATACAGGCTTTTATAAAGAATGAGATGAGGCCGAGCTTGACTCCATGCCGTTCCAGGAAGCTTGCACGGCGTGCTGACCGGATCTCCTGGACCCTCGACATGTCCACCTCGTTGAATGTCGTGAGTATTGCAGCGGTTTGCTGGGCCTCGACAAGTCGCTTGGCAATGGTTTGTCGCCTGCGTGAAAGTCGGATTGTCTCCTCCGGTCCGGGGTTAGGCTCCAATGGTGGCGACACGTTCCAGGACCGGGTTCTTTTGGGCTTGAGTTCACCCCGAGGCTTATCGATGGTCTTGGCTGCTTCGGGGATGGGGTCCTTATCCGCCGATTTTATCTTGTCCTCGGTACGTAAGGATAGTTCGGGTTTTAACCCGGGCTTTTCCACCGATTCTTCTTTCTTCACAGGATCTGGCTTATTCCCGCCCGTATCAATGGTCCCCAGTAAGTCACCAACCTTTACATCCTCGCCTTCCTGCACCTTGATCTCGGCCAACACCCCACTTCTGTCTGCGCCAATCTCGAGGTTGACCTTGTCGGTTTCTAGTTCTAGCAGGATCTCCCCAACTTCCACGCCACTGCCGGGTTTCTTGAGCCAGCGAACAACGGTAGCCTCCGTGATCGATTCACCCAATTCGGGTACGGTGATCGGTTGAGACATGCTGGATTCTCCTGGAATATCCGCAGATTTGCCTTTATGCAGTCATGATTCCCGGTTCTGCGCCGTTTTTCAACAGCTTGGCGACCTGGTCAACAATGTTTTTCTGGCTGATATGATGTAAAGCTGCAGATCCCTCGGCCGGGCTGCTTTGTCGGGGACGACCGATAAAATAAAGCGGCCACCGCCCATCGATGGAATATTTGATACGCGGCCGAAGGAATGTCCATGCACCCATATTACGTGGTTCCTCCTGCACCCAGAACACTTCCTCCAGGTTTGGGTAACTTCCCAGTAAATCGTCGATGGTTTCATCTGGGAACGGGAACATCTGCTCGATCCGGACGATGGAAAGTTCCTCACGTGCATCAAATGATTTTTCGCATACAAGGTCATAATATATTTTTCCGGAACACATGATCAACCGCTTGACATTTTTGATGTTTTGGTTGGCAACATCATCTTGGATGACGGGCTTCCACCGGCCCTGATCCAGTTCCCTCATGTTTGATGAAACCTGCGGATTGCGTAGCAGGCTTTTGGGTGTCAGGACCACCAAGGGAAGTGGATCTATACGCAGCAGGCAAGCCTGTCTCCTCAGCAGATGGAAATACTGGGCTGCCGTTGTGGGGATTGCAATGCGGATATTGATATCTGCGCTTATTGATAAAAAGCGCTCCAGTCTTCCGCTCGAATGATCCGGCCCAGCGCCCTCGTGCCCGTGTGGCAGCAGGATAACCAAGGAAGGAGTCTGGCCCCATTTACTCCGCGCGGATGAGACAAATTCATCGATCATGACTTGTGCGCTGTTTATGAAGTCACCGTATTGCGCCTCCCAGATAACAAGTCTGCCTGGCCGCTGGACATTATAACCATACTCAAACCCGATTACCGCACATTCGGTAAGCGGGCTGTTAATGACTTCAAAGGCCGCTTTGGCCTGGGGCAGAACATGCAGCGGCGTGAGCGATTTGCCCGATTCGGATCCGTGCAGCACGCAGTGGCGATGACTGAACGTCCCCCGCTCAACATCCTGGCCGGTGAGACGGATCGCCACGCCGTCTTCTAGGATTGAGGCAAAAGCTAGCTCCTCCCCAGTGCTCCAGTTGATTCTGTCTTCCGAAGGATGGTCGATTTGGTCCCTACGTTTTTTCAAGATGCGTTTCAGCTTTCTGTGCACGTCGAACGTATCCGTAATTTCCTGCAACGATTGATTGATGGCAATCAGTCGTTCACGTGGAACCGACGTCATGATTTTCTTGGCAGCGCCCGGGGGTGGTGTATTGGGTAGGCTGGGTTTGTAATCTTCCTCGGGCTTGAGGGAATCCAGAATATTCTGGAGCTCTTGGTTGTATTTTTTTTCGATAATCGCCGGGTAAGCTTGGCTGACCTCACCGCGGCGGACCATTTTCTCCGCCCATTGTTTCCGGACTGTCGGGTGCACAGGGATTTTCCGGTAAATCACCGGCTGTGTAAAGGCGGCTTCGTCACCTTCGTTGTGACCCCATCGGCGATAGCCGACGAGGTCGATCATGAAATCCTTCTGGAACCTTGCGAGATAGCCTGCAGCCATCCGTGATGCCTCGATACAACCCTCTACATCATCTGCATTGATGTGAATGATGGGAATTTCATAGCCTTTTGCTAGATCACTGGCGAAAAGAGTACTTCGGCTGTTTTCTGGATCAGTCGTGAAACCAAGCTGATTGTTAGCAATGATGTGAATCGTCCCGCCGGTCTCATATCCCTTGAGCCTTGAGAGGTTGAGCGTCTCGGCGACCACGCCCTGTCCGGGAAATGCAGCATCACCGTGGACCATGATCGGCAGTGTTACGTGGTGATCGAACGCGGGGGCGCCAGGGTTATTGACCTGTGTGCCGACGGCCCGGGCCATCCCCTGTACGACGGGATTGACGAATTCCAAATGACTCGGGTTGGGCGCGACCCTCACCCGCAAGCTTACGTGCTCGCCATCCTTGAGGATTAGGGATGTTCCACCGTGATATTTCACATCGCCCATCCACCCCATTTCATTCTGTCCCTCCGCGATATGGTGTTGCACGGGATCGCTAAACTCAGCAAGGATCTGGCGGTAGGGCATTTTGAGGATATGGGCCAGGACATTAAGCCGGCCGCGGTGTGCCATGCCGATCAGGATATTCGATATCCTAAGGCTCGCGACAAGTCGGATGATTTCCTCGAGCATGGGGACCAGCATGTCCAGCCCCTCAATGGAAAATCGGAATTTTCCGGGGAAGACACGATGCAGAAATTTTTCGAACGCCTCAACGCGTGTCAATCGTTTGAGCATCAGCTCACTCTTGACGGGTGTCACAGGCGCCCGGAAGCTCCCCTCTTCGACGACATACCGCAGCCAAGCACGTTCCTTGGGGATATGGATATGCTCGAAGTCATGCCCCATTGAGGAACAATAAATCCGCCGGAGTTCCTCGATGGCACCCAACATGTTATTTGCACGGCGGGCAACGGGTCCCCCGACTGTTGTGGGTGGCATCAGACGCATGTCATCCTCGGTCAGGTTGTGATATGTCGGGATCAGGGATGGGTCACCCGGGGGTGATGTGCCAAGCGGGTCAAGCTGCGCTGCAAGATGACCATGGTTGCGGATTGACTGAGCCAAGTTCACTGCACTGACAATCTTGTGTACCGGTATGCAGTAGTCGGGGCTGAAGGATTCCGGGTCGGGTGTCCAGTTTTCAAAGACTCCTTGTGTCGCCTCGTCAACGGAACCGGGATCCCTGCAGAAACGGTCATAAAGATCCTGAATGTATGCCGAATTGACGCCAAGAAACTGGTTTTTCAGATCCATCACCGATTTTCCCTTGGAATCATATGTGTGGAGTGCCCCAAAAAAACCTCAGCCGCCTCCATTATGGTTTCTGAAAGAGTGGGGTGTGGGTGAATGCTTTCCGCAATATCCTCAATATTGGCAGCCATTTCTAGGGCGAGCACTCCCTCGGCGATCATGTCGCCCGCTCCAACGCCAACCATGCCGACACCCAAGATCCGTCCAGATTCAGGGTCGGCGATCAACTTTGTCAGGCCCTCCTGTCTAGCAAGCGTTGCGGCCCGGCCCGACGCGGCCCATGGGAAACGACCGATTTCAACTTTAATTCCCTTTTCGGCCGCCTCGTCTTCGGTCAACCCGGCCCAAGCGATTTCCGGGTCGGTAAAGACCACTGCGGGAATACAGGCCACGTCATAAATTGTTTTTTTACCGGCAATGACTTCGGCGGCAACCTTTGCCTCCTTCGATGCCTTGTGTGCGAGCATGGGTTCACCCGCAACATCACCGATGGCGAAAATTGACGGATCGGATGTCTGCATTCTTTCGTCTACCTTGATGAATCCCCGATCGATGATCTCGACATTTGTATTTTCCAGCCCGAGTTTCCCGGTGTTCGGTGTACGGCCGATCGAAACAAGAACACGGTCATAAGTCTCCTCACGTGTCTGGTTTTTATCCTCAAGCAATGCGGTGATACCCTTGTCCGTGGCCTTGAGGGATACAACTCTTGTCTCCAGCATGATTGTTTCAAAAGACCTGTTGATCCTGTGCTGCAGGGGCTTGACCAGATCGCTGTCAACTCCCGTCAGCAGTGTGGGCGTCATCTCAACCACCGAAACCGCCGAACCCAGTGCTTGGTAAATTGTTCCCATTTCAAGGCCAATGTATCCGCCGCCGATCACAAGTAATTTGTCCGGGATATCTTTCAGCTCAAGGGACCCGGTCGAGTCCATGACACGTTCATCACCGATGTTGAATATGTCCGGCACGATTGGGCGTGAACCGGTTGCGATAATACAGTGCCCAAAATCTAATGATTTAGGAATATTGTCGGCGCCCCGACCGCCCGTCAATTTCAAGGTTTTTGAACAGGAAAATTCCGCGCGAGCATGCAGGTAATTCACCTTGCGTGCATTTGCAAGCTGCCTGATGCCACCCCCGAGCTTTTCGATCACACCGTCCTTGAAGCCGCGGAGCTTATCGATATTGATCCCGGGTTCACCGAACGTGATCCCCATTTCCGATACTTCACGGGTCTCGTTGATCAGTCTGGCAATGTGCAGCAGCGCTTTGGAGGGGATGCACCCCCGCTGAAGGCAAACGCCACCCGGTTGTCCCTCATCGTTGACAAGGGTGACCTTATAACCCATATTTGCCGCATGAAAAGCTGCAGCATAACCACCCGGGCCTGAGCCGATTACAACAACCTGGGTATAGTTATTATCACTCATAAGATTCCTTCCATTACATGCAAAACATTAGGTCAAGAGGATTGCCCATGCATTCGGCCAGCTCGTGAGTAAAGCGCGCGCCTTGAGCACCGTCGATGATCCGGTGGTCATATCCCAGGCATAGGGGCAGCATTAGCCTGATCTCAATTTTACCGTTTGTATGGTATACCGGCAATCTTTCTGCCTTGGCGACACCAAGGATGGCAACTTCGGGAGGGTTGATGATCGGGTTGAACGCGACACCACCGATCCCCCCGAGATTGCTCAGTGTAAACGTACTCCCTCTGAGTTCGTCGGACTTTATATCACCTGACCGCGTCCGCCGTGCGATATCATCCAGTTCTCGGATGATATCAAGGATGCTCTTACGGCCGACATCGCGAATGACAGGCACCAAGAGCCCTCGTCCACTATCGACGGCAACCCCGACATGAATCTGTTTCTTGAGAAGCAACTGGTTATTCTCCATGTCCAGCTGTGAATTTAATTCCGGGAATTTCTTCAGGAGCATGCCAAGGATGCGGATTATCACGGCAGTGACCGTCAGTCTGGGACTGTCCTCGGCAAGTTTCTGATTGTAGTTGTGACGTATTGTGTCGAGTTGTGTGATGTCGGCTTTATCGTGCTGGTGGACATGAGGGATGCTTGTCCATGACCGAGTCATTTTTTCCGCGATAATACTGCGTATTTGCGTAAAGGGAATCATCTCTATGCCGGAGTCCTGATCCGTCAATGCTGGTCTATGCACGCTGGTGATCAGTCCTTTTGCATGGGCCTTGACATCAGAATCCGAAATTCTGCCTCCCGGGTTTGAGCCCGCGACCTGCGAAATGTCGACCCCCAATTCACGGGCAAGCTTGCGGACGGATGGTGAAGCCGGTGGTGGAGTCACAGCAGGGTTGGTTACCGGGATGGGTGGTGATAGTGACTTTTCCGGAGCGGGTGAAACCGACGCTGATCTGACTGGTTGGGGTGTTTGTGTTGAATCCGGGATTTCCAGAGCAGGGCCCGTTGATGTATCGGCCGGATCCGTATCCATTTTTTCCTCCGCATCTTCCTCGACTGTCAGGACAACGGCCCCGACGTCCACCATGCCGCCCTCCGAAACATTCAGTGAAGTAATCCTTCCCCCGACTTCTGAAGTGATTTCCAGAGAAGCCTTGTCCGTTTCAATCTCCATGATCACCTGGTTGAGCTGAAGGGTTTCGTCTACGGCTACAAGTAGGCGAATGACCTTCGCCTGATCAATATTTTCCCCAACTTCGGGCAGCCTGAATTCAATTGCCATGATCTGGTGTTTTCCTGTTCCGGAACCTTCTAGGAATTGAGCGGGTTGAGCTTCTCAGGATTGATGGAAAGATCCCTGATGGCCCCGGTCACGGTATCCATCGGGATCTGGCCATCGAGGGCCAGCCCGTAAAGTGCAGCCAACACAATGTATCGGCTGTCCACCTCGAAGAAGTTCCTCAGGGCCTCGCGTGAATCGCTGCGTCCAAAACCGTCGGTCCCGAGTGTCATGAACCGGCCCGGCACAGATGCGCTGATCAGGTCCGGCAATGCCCTGACATAATCCGATGCCGCAACATAAACCGCCTGTTCGTCCTTCAGTAGTTCGCGGGCATAGGATATCCGGGGTTTCTCGCCGGGATGCATCATGTTCCACCGGCAGGTCTCTTGCTGGTCCATATAGAGTTGCTTGTAGCTGGTTACGCTGTAGATGTTGGAAGCCACATTGTATTTCTCTTCCAGAAGCAGTGCCGCCTCAATGGCATGATTCAGGATCGGCCCGCTACCCAAGAGATTTGCCGTTGGTCCGTTGCTGTCCATATCCGATCGTTTCAGGGTATAAATCCCACGAATGATCCCATCCTTCACACCATCAGGCATGGGTGGCTGGGGGTAATTCTCATTATAGGCCGTGATGTAGTAGAAAATATTCTCCTGTTCCACATACATGCGGTGGATTCCATCCTCAACAATCACTGCAGCTTCGTAGGCAAAAGCCGGATCATAGGCGCGAAGGTTGGGCTGGGGGTAAGCAAGCAGGTGACTATGGCCGTCTTCATGCTGCAAACCTTCTCCATTTAACGTGGTTCTGCCGGCGGTTGCACCAATTAGAAATCCCTTGGCGCGCATGTCACCCGCGAGCCAGACCAGGTCGCCTATGCGCTGCATGCCGAACATGGAATAAAAGAGAAAAAAGGGGATCATGTTAATACCGTGGGTTGAATAAGCCGTCCCGGCTGCAATGAACGATGACATTGAGCCGGCCTCAGTGATTCCCTCCTCGAGGATCTGCCCGTCCTGTGCTTCCTTGTAGTAGAGCAGGCTGCTGGCATCGACCGGTTCATAGAGCTGGCCAACGTGTGAGTAGATTCCACATTGGCGAAACATGGCCTCCATCCCGAAAGTTCGCGCTTCATCCGGGACAATGGGGACAATATTTTTGCCGACTGAGGCATCCTTTATCAGCCGGGAAAGAATTCGAACGATTACCATGGTGGTGGAAACCGCCCGGTCATCGGTGCTGGCATAAAATTCCCTGAAGACCCCCGGGTCGACCATATCAAGGGCGGAAGCGGATATGAGACGTTTAGGTGTATATCCACCCAGCATTGTGCGTTGCCCGTGGAGATATTTCATATCCACGCTGTTATCGTCAGGTTTGTAGAAAGGTGCATCTGCAACATCCGTGTCGCTAATGGGTATCCCGAAGCGGGTGCGGAATTTCCGAAGTTCCTCCTCGTTCAGCTGCTTTTGCTGGTGCGTGATATTGCGACCCTCGCCAGCTTCACCGAGGCCATATCCCTTGACGGTGTGTGCAAGAATGACCGTAGGGGAACCCCGGTTTTCGACAGCAGCCTTGTATGCGGCGTGGACTTTTTGGGGGTCATGTCCGCCCCTGCGCAGTTTTTTGAGTTCCTCATCACTGAGGTGTTCGACCATCTTTAGGAGCTCAGGATATTTCCCGAAGAATTCCCTGCGGATATAGGCCCCCGATTCAACGCTCAATTTCTGCTGTTCCCCATCAATCAACTCACCCAGACGTTTGATCAGCAGGCCGGTATCATCGTGGGCAAGCAGGCTGTCCCACTCGCTCCCCCATAGAACCTTGATGACATTCCAACCTGCACCCCTGAATGCAGCCTCAAGTTCATCGACCACTCTTGAATTACCGCGGACAGGTCCGTCAAGGCGTTGCAGATTGCAGTTGATGACAAATATCAGGTTTTCAAGTTGTTCCCGGGATGCCAGGTTGATTGCACCCAGAGTCTCAGGTTCATCGGTTTCTCCATCACCCAGAAAGCACCAGACCTTGCAATCCTGTGTATTCTTGATCCCCCTGTCCTTAAGATATTCATTGAAGCGAGCCTGATAGATGGCGGTGATTGGGCCTAGTCCCATCGAGACGGTGGGGAATTGCCAGAAATCCGGCATCAACCATGGATGTGGATATGAGGACAGGCCGCCCTCGGGCTGGAGTTCGCGCCGGAAGTTGTTCAGGTGTTCTTCAGAGAGGCGACCTTCGAGGAACGCCCGGGCATAAATACCCGGTGAAGCGTGCCCCTGAAAGAAGACTTGGTCACCCGAAAAGTCGCAGTTCGGCGAACGGAAGAAATGGTTGAAGCCAACCTCGATCAAGGTGGCCGCGGAGGCATAGGTCGAGATATGTCCGCCGATTCCGTCGGAGTGGCGATTCGCACGCACAACCATTGCCATTGCATTCCAACGAATATAACTTTTAAGCCGACGCTCTATGTCCCGGTTGCCCGGGTATAGAGGCTGCTGGTCGATGGGGATGGTATTGACATAGGGCGTGATTCGGGTGTAGGGAAGCTGAACACCCTGATTATATGCGTATTTGTCTAGGAAACTGATCAACTGGCTAACCCGGGCAGGGCCGGAACGTGACAGGACCTCTTGAAGTGATTCAAGCCATTCCCGCGTCTCGAGGGGATCATTGTCGAAGTTGGAATCCGGAGATGGGGTTGTCTGTCGGCCCTGCATATGTACGGATGATGACTTTCTTGGATTCTAAGGCCTGTGTGGTCGGGCGAAGGTTTCAGGCATCGCGTCGGTTGCCAGCAGCGGAGGTCTTTGGGATCCGGGAACGAGGGGTGGCAGACCGATATGCCGATTCCGAATCTTGACTAGCTATGTCATCGTGAACCCACGGATGCCAATCTGTCGGGCCAGTCTCGTCACTTATGTTAAGTTAACCGGTAAAGACAATCAAAAGAAACATGCATGAGGAAGTTTCCGAGGGAGTGCATTCGTCGAAGACATGAGGCCGTATTTCATACGGTCTGCGGGCGTCCATGAGGGCTATTTCCCGCCCGCCACGATGCCTTTTTCTTCACTCCATTTCGAGGCTCGGTTTGTTCAGGAACATATCCTCCTGATCACATTCCCTGAGCACCCTGTGAACAAGGGCGAAAAAAAACTCACGTTGTTCATTCAGCGCCGAAACAAACCTTGAGCGTAAAGCCAGGGCATGTTCGGGTGCAATCTTGCGAAAGGCCTGTGCATATTCCCTTTCCATGACATCGAGATAGGGGAGATCTATTTCCTCGTCCAACATTGTGGCAAGACGGTTTCGGGCTTCCCTGTCTAGGTTGCGAACGCGTTTGATCAGTGTTTCAATTGCCCTGACGTTCTGCTGCGGGTTGGGGAAGCTAGATGGTAGTTCCATATCGAAAATATCCCTTTCAAACCGGGTCAGGGTTTTTCTGGGCCCTGAACCGGATTCCAGTCTCAACCATGCGGCCCCAGAGTCTGTATTTACAACTAGCAATTCTCCGGCCAAATAAACCCACCCAATATTCACCGAAATTCCTGTATTAATTACAGGATGAACCCAGTTCAGGGTAGTTTTGTCCCCCCGAGTTGCAAATAGAGCGCCAGGAATGTGCAATTCAGTTCAGGGTTTTCAGGCCATTCCCGACTGTCCGGTCGCAATCCCTTTCTTTTCGCCGGACAATTACAACCGTTCCCGAAAGATCCATTCTTCTGGGAAACCAGGGTGAAAGGGGTCAAGGGCCTGATCTCATCAACGATCATGGTAATTACAATTGCCAATATGCATTTCACAGGTTACGGGTTGGTGATGATTGTCTACTATGTCAGTGGCCATGGTTATGGACATGCGGTCCGGTCGTGCAGGGTCATCAAGAAGCTTCCCGCGTACATTCCGATAACCATCTGCAGCAGTATCCCCAAAAGCTTTTTTAGCCGGGAACTGAACACCCGGTCATTTCAGTTCAGGAGCGCGGAATTTGATTGTGGCGTCCTCGGCCCCGACAGTACGCGGATAAACCTAGAGCAGACAATTAGCCGGGCCGAAGAACTCTCTTTTTGCAATGACGATCTGGAACCCTCGGAAATTGACTGGTTAAAGCAAAAGCAGGCGCGTCTAGTCGTTGCAGATATCGTCCCGTTTGCCCTCAGGGTGGCAGCCGGTGCCGGGATCAGGTCGATACTATTAGCCAATTTTACATGGTCCGGGATTTATAAGCATCTTCTTGCACGAGATGATGTCTCCAATGAGCTTCACCAGCGCATGCGGGTAGTTCTTGACACCTTGGAAAAGGATGAATCCCGCGGCGATTTGCTGCTTGTCGTGTCGATGGATCTGCCGATGGAAGCTTGTCGAATGCAGGAAAAGGTTCCCATTATTGCTCGCAGGGGGATCAGCTGCAGAAAGGAATTGATCAAGGTTCTTGGCCTTGATCTCGCGAGACCAACTTATCTGCTTTATCTTGGCGCAAATGGGTTTGGTCGCATCGATTGGTCATTTATTCAAAAACTGGATGGCATTCAGCTGTTAAGTTATCATCCCCCTCCCGGAACGGAGGATCATGTCATTGCTGTCGACGCTGACCGGTTCGATCACGCCGATGTGACTGCATCGGTGAATGCCGTTATTGCAAAGCCGGGATACAATGCCTGCGGGGAGTGTATTGCTGCGAACACGCCTTTGCTGTATCCCCCACGTGAGGGATTTGCAGAGACCAAGGCCATCGAAAGAACCCTTCGTGAATGGGGTGGTGCCCTCAGAATCGAATCCGAAAAATTCCGTTGTCTTGAATGGCTGCCCTACCTGGATAGGCTCAAACATCTTGAATTTAGACGGGGTAAAATTTCATGCGATGGCGCAGCCATTTGCGCGGAGGCTATCATGAGCTACTATTATGGCAGGGCAACCTGATACAGTCAGAAAGGGCATGGTCCGCCTATCGGTAATTTGGCCAGTCCCTGGCGGAGGTATCCTTCAGCGTGGCAATTAAAGCCCGCATCTCGGTTTCCTGCTGGTTCACCTTACTCTGTTGATAAACGGGCATTTCAAACCATTCCGTTGTTTCTTGGAATTCATCGGTCAGGCGGAGATAATCGTTTAGCATGTCAAACACAAAGTCCCTGTCTTGGGTTACGGCATCTGTTGCGTAAGGGACAATCGCATCCAGCACATCCGGATGAAACCAGCTCCTGACCTGTTGTTGGTAAAAACCGGCGTTGCCGAACGGCGAATAGGGGTCAGGCGCCATCGCATCCATCCCATCGAGTATGTGACGAGGCCCCTCAACAATGGTATACATCTTTGGAAATCCCGCTGTCAGATTATAACTGACATGGTACGACGGATTAGGCATGCCCGCGTCACCGCCGCTATAATTCGGCCCTTTTGGCCCGGAAAGACCCCCCGCCATGTTGGTGATGGCCGTAAGGTTTTGATTGGTCAGCATGTCTCCGCCTCGACCGCCGGTACCAGGCCGTCCTCCAGCCAAGGCATCGGTGCCATTGTTGGGCCAGTCATCTTCCCCGAAGATGTCCAATTGGTCACCGCCCAGGCTCAGGTCGAACATATAGACCGTTCCGGCGATGTATTCATTGATGGATGGGAAATCATAAATATTGCTATATTCATCCATTGAATCACCGTCCACGCCATCATACCCGGGGCCGGGTTGCTGCCCGCCCGCTCCCATAAGGTCAAATCTGGCAAAGGTATCGGCCGGAATCTCAAGGCTCTCGGCAAAACAGTAGACATCACCACCGTCCAGCCCATCACCACCGTCTGCGCCTTCAGCGGGGGCTGAAAGGTTGAACAGGGGGGTTGTCCGGATATAAGTACGGGGTTCTCCGACTTTATCGACGAATGTCAATTTGCGGGCGTGAATCCTGACCTCGGTTTGCGGGAGATGAAAAGGGCTGCGGATAACCACCTCATCGGCAAATACGTGGTATCGTCGTATATGGTGGACATTATGGTAGGGTGCATGAAGGTTTTGAATCAGGTCCTCGGCATCGATCATGACAGACATACCGGTGAGATGGATGTCTGAGACCGGGCGCAAGGCATGGTTGAAGTTGATATCGGGGCTCGATGTCTCGGTTATGTTTAGGTAATCCGTGCTGAAAGGATCGGGCAGGGTGGCAAGAATCCCAGTATTGATAAATCCTAGGAGGACAAAGACGGGCAGGGTTGTGGGATATTTTTTCATTAAAAGGATCGATCAGTGTGGCTCAGTACGGAAACCTGCCTTAAAGAAAACCCGCCTGACCTGCCTTGCGCCCTGTCCTGCATTGTGACATGGGTTTTTGCGCTCACAGCCTAGTGAAACAGGTTAAAAACCTCAAATACAGATGTAAATATCATGTGGATCGTGATCATCATTTTCCCGAACACGATCATGACAGAGAAAAGGGCGACTCTGGGGATATTCAGGTTTTCCAGCCGGGGCGGCTGGATGTTTAAGATAGATCGCGTCAGCCTTTCAGGAATTTATCGAGAGGTTTACGAGACAAGATCTATCTGGAGTTTCCAGACCTGGATTCAGGGAATGTGGGGCAAATGAAGGCAAGGGAACTGAGCATCCTAGGGGTCCCGCGAGGAAAGGTCATGAAGGCGGCACTCAGGGCAATTCGGGTTGCTACACAAGCCGGATTAAAGAAGGTAGAGCTGAACCATTCGATCCGTTTGCTGATGCAAGATCCTGAAAAATGGATCCGGCATCCACAGTTGGGAAATCTTGCCGTGGAATTCTTGAGTCATCCCGATGCAGAAGGTCATGCATCTGTGTGCCCCTCGGCGTCTGTTCGGTTTGAACAGTGGGGAGCCGATCTCGCGGCGGCTGTGGTTGACCAGATGCGGAACGCCTGTCAACTGCCAGTGTCGGTTGCGGGGGCCCTCATGCCGGATGCGCATGTTGGTTACGGTCTGCCGATCGGCGGGGTGCTGGCAACCAACAATGCCGTCATTCCCTATGCTGTCGGCGTCGATATTGCATGCCGGATGAAGCTCAGCATATTGGACATGCCGGTCCATAACCTTGTCCGGCATCATGCATTAATGACGCGTGCCATCGAGCAGGAGACACGTTTCGGCGTGGGTTCAGTCTTTCAGAAATATCGTGATCACGATGTGATGGATGAGGATTGGAACGTGACGACAGTCACGGGTCGGCTTCATGACAAGGCATGGAGCCAACTGGGCACAAGTGGCAGCGGCAACCACTTCGTAGAATTTGGTGAGGTCATGATTGAGAAGCCCGGTCTGGGCCTGCCGGCGGGAAGTTACACTGCGCTGCTCAGCCATAGCGGCAGCCGTGGTGCCGGGGCTGTTGTGGCGGGCCATTACAGCCGGCTGGCGATGTCGCTGCATCAGGACCTGCCGAAGGGATTGAAACAATTGGCATGGCTTGATCTTGCCTCCGAGCCGGGTGTCGAATATTGGGAAGCCATGCAGTTGATGGGCAAGTATGCCGCGGCCAATCATTCCTGCATTCACCGGCATGTGGTCCGACATTTGGGGGCCGGCATACTGCTACAGGTTGAGAACCACCATAATTTTGCCTGGATCGAGCCCCATGGCGGTCGGGAGGTTGTCGTGCACCGCAAGGGGGCAACACCGGCGGGTTCCGGCGTGCTGGGGGTCATCCCGGGTTCAATGGGTGATCCGGGTTATGTGGTGCGGGGCCGGGGGAACCCCCGCTCACTCGAGTCGGCCTCACACGGGGCAGGACGCAGGATGAGCCGCAGGAGGGCAAAGCAGTCGTTAACATGGAACGAGACGAGGAATTACCTTGAGGAACGTGGCGTGACACTGTTGTCGGCCGGGCTGAACGAGTCACCCATGGCTTACAAGAATATCGAGGTCGTGATGGCTGCCCAGCAGGACTTGGTCGAGATAATTGCGCGTTTTGATCCGCGTCTTGTCAAGATGGCCCCTGACGGTGAACGAGTCGAGAATTAATCCACCGCACCCGGTTGTTTCACCAGTCATAAGGCCTTGATGACGGTTGCTGATGTTGGTTCTGTCCGCTAGGATATCGGGTCTGCCCGCATGTTGGCGGTCGGGACCATGTAAAAAGGATGTGATTTGATGACATATGATCTGGACATGATCAAGGGGGTGTATGCCCGTTTGCCTGGGAACATTGATGCTGCGCGCAGGTTGGCGGGTCGACCGCTGACTCTGGCCGAGAAGATATTATACAACCATATCAGTTCGGGAGTCCCCGGACAGCTTTATGCGCGCGGTGGGGCATATGTCGACTTTGCGCCGGACCGGGTGGCCATGCAGGACGCCACCGCCCAGATGGCATTGCTCCAGTTCATGCAGGCCTGTCGTCCGCGTATAGCCGTGCCGTCCACGGTGCATTGTGATCACCTGATCCAGGCACGTGAAGGCGCGGCTGAGGATCTGCGTTCTGCACTGGACACAAACCGCGAGGTATACGATTTCCTCTCCTCGGTCAGCAACAAGTATGGAATCGGTTTCTGGAAACCCGGCGCCGGAATCATTCACCAGGTTGTGCTTGAGAACTATGCGTTCCCCGGGGGCATGATGATTGGCACCGACAGCCACACGCCCAATGCAGGGGGGCTTGGCATGGTCGCGATCGGGGTCGGCGGGGCTGATGCGGTTGATGTCATGGCGGGGATGCCGTGGGAACTAAAGATGCCGCGGCTGGTCGGGGTTCACCTGACCGGAAAACTCAATGGCTGGACAGCGCCCAAGGATGTGATCCTCAAGGTGGCGGGAATCATGACCGTCAAGGGCGGTACGGGTTGTATCGTCGAGTATTTCGGCGAGGGTTCCGAGAACATGAGCTGCACAGGCAAAGGCACTGTCTGCAACATGGGTGCCGAGATCGGTGCGACCACCAGCCTTTTTGCATTTGACGAGTCCATGGTGCGTTACCTGGAATCGACAGGCCGTATGGATCTGGCAATGGAGGCCAAGGCTGTTTCCGAACACCTGCGCCCGGATCAGGAGGTTTATAAAAGTCCGGCGGAATTTTATGACCAGTTGATCGAGATTGATCTTGATGAGCTTGAACCGCACGTCAACGGGCCGTTCACGCCCGATCTGGCCACGCCAATTTCCAAACTGGGTCAGGCCGTACGTGAAAACGGCTGGCCGCTCGACATTGAAGTGGGCTTGATCGGATCGTGCACCAACTCGAGTTATGAAGACATGTCGCGGGCCGCTTCAATTGCAAGGCAGGCACGGGATAAAAAACTGAAGGCCCGAAGTGAATACACCGTTACCCCGGGGTCGGAACAGGTGCGTTACACCATTGAGCGGGACGGGCTGCTCGAAGATTTCAAGGAAATCGGTGGTGTGGTATTGGCCAACGCATGTGGACCGTGTATCGGGCAGTGGGCAAGGCATCGGGACGATGGTGACCAACCCAACACGATTGTGACTTCCTTCAATCGTAACTTTGCAAAACGTAACGATGGCCTGAGAAACACGCATTCGTTCGTGGCCTCGCCCGATCTGGTGACGGCGCTCTCTCTTGCCGGGCGCCTCGACTTCAACCCGTTGACGGACTTGCTGATCAATGAGGACGGCGAGGAGATTCGACTTGATCCACCTGATGGTGAGGAGCTGCCTGCCCTGGGTTTTGCCTGCGAGGATCCGGGTTATCAGGAACCTGCCGAAGACGGCAGCAACGTGGACGTCATTGTTGATCCCTCAAGCGAAAGGTTGCAGTTGCTCGAGGGATTTTCGGCCTGGGAGGGCAACGATTTGCTTGGGCTCAGGCTGCTGCTCAAGGCCAAGGGAAAATGCACAACCGACCATATATCGATGGCCGGCCCATGGCTTCGTTTTCGCGGTCATCTTGACAATATATCAGATAACTGCTTTATCGGTGCGATTAATGCCTTCAATGAAAAGGTCAACTGCGTCAAGAACCAGCTTGATGGAGGCTATGCGGAGGTTCCGAGAACAGCGCGGGCATACAAGGCCGAAGGCTTGGGGTCGGTCGTTTTCGGTGATGAGAATTACGGCGAGGGAAGCAGCCGTGAACATGCCGCCATGGAACCCCGCCATCTGGGGGTAAGGGCGGTTATTGTCCGTTCATTTGCACGAATTCACGAAACCAACCTCAAGAAACAGGGTATGCTTGCGCTGACATTTGCAAATCCTGCAGATTATGACAGGGTAATGGAGAATGACTCCATCGATATCACCGGCTTGGCAGGTTTTTCGCCAGGCACGCCCCTGACCATCATGTTGAATCATGCCGATGGCAGTCTTGATGAGTTTCAGGTCAACCATTCTTACAATGATGCGCAGATCGAGTGGTTCAGGGCAGGCAGTGCACTGAACCTGATCAAGGCGCGGCAGTCGATCTGATGAGGCGCAGTTGGCAACATGTCTCATTTTCATCATGGAAGATACAGCTGTCATCTTCCGTGTTCTTGTGAGTAACGGAGCATAACTGCCGATGGAAAAAATGATCAATCCGGCCCGTGCGCTTCAGCTGGTGCTTGATGCCGCGGAACCTCTTGACGCGGTTGAAAAGCCGCTGGTTGACTGTAACGCGATGCTTCTTGCGGAGTCTGTTGTGGCTGACCGGGATTATCCGCCATTTAACCGCGCCATGATGGACGGTTATGCTGTCCATGTTTCAGATTCGGGTAGAACGATCGATGTGATTGGCGAACTGGCGGCCGGATCAATATGGGACAACCCTCTGGAACCGGGAACCGCTCTTGAGATCATGACAGGCGCACCCTGCCCAGATGGGACAGATGCCGTTATCCAGAAAGAACGGGTCTGCAGGAGTGGCGATTCAGTGTCACTGCCCGGGGGAATAGATCCCGGGTTGAACATCGCCCAGTCTGGGGAGGAGTGTCCTGCAGGCAGATTGGTCTTGAGCGAGGGGGACGTGCTGAACCAGATTGGGATTGCATTGCTCGCGACTGTGGGACGGACGACAGCCCGGATCAGGCCGGCTCCATCGGTCGGGGTCATCTCGACCGGTGACGAGTTGGTCAATGTGGGTGAGGTGCCTAGACCAGGTGAAATCCGTGACGGGAACGGACCAATGCTGACGGCCATGTGCCATTCGATCGGCCTGACACGCGTTACACATCTTCATGCAAGGGACAATTTGGTTTCGCTCACAGCTGCCCTGAACAAGGTCCTTGACCATGATATTATCATGTTGGTCGGTGGGGTGTCCGCCGGGAAATACGACTTGGTTCCACAGGCGTTAGAATCTGTCGGGGCCAAGGCGGTTTTCCATCAGGTGACCCAGCGTCCGGGGAAACCGCTGTTCTTTGCGGCCCGAGGTCGGCAGCTTTTTTTCGGCTTGCCAGGCAACCCGTTGTCCGCTCACATGGGTTTCCAGCGTTATATCAAGCCGGCAATCCGGAAATTAACGGGTCAGCACCCTGTTGCTCCGGGCGGGAGCGGCCGATTGACGGAGTCAACGATCGTTCGCGGTGATCGGTTATGGTATGCACTTGTGAGGGTTGAGCGTGATCAGGCAGGTTTTGCGGTTACGCCGATTCATGGTAGGGGTTCGGCGGATGTCTTCGCGGCTGGTTGTGCCAATGCAATGGTCTGTTTTGAACCATCCGTCAAATATCCCAAGGATTCCAGTATCGATTTCGAGTGGATCATGCCCTCCTGTTGATATTATTTTACAGTTGCAGCCGGGGATGTCCTCGGGCGGTTACATTCAAAACAGCCCGACCCATTTGGGAATAATAGCACCTGATCATAATATGGGTTTGAAAACAAAATTATATTTTCGCCTTTCATGATATATGATGCCTGAATGGCTTGTATTATTTAACCGTAAAAACCGTGACATCCAGATCCGAATCAGGAACAATCCCGTAAAAGTTGAAATTCAACCATGAACCTGGAAAACAATCCAAAGCTGAGCCATATTGATGATCAGGGTCGAGCAAAGATGGTCGATGTCAGCGCAAAGGATGTTACCCTGCGCCGCGCAGTGGCCACAGCGCGGGTGAAAACCCGTTCCGATGTGGTGGATCTGATCCGCGAAGGCAAGACGGCCAAGGGTGATGTCCTGGCGACCGCACGGATTGCCGGGGTCATGGCTGCCAAGCGCACCTCTGACCTGATCCCGTTGTGTCACCCACTGCCCGTTTCCAGCGCAACGGTTGACCTGATCCTGCAGGAAACAGCCATTGACATCACAGCCGAGGTCCAGAGCAAGGCACAAACCGGGGTAGAAATGGAGGCCCTGACCGCTGTGTCGGTGGCTGCATTGACGGTTTATGACATGTGCAAGGCCGTCGATCGGTCGATGGTGATCGAGCATGTTCGACTCGAGAAGAAGTCGGGGGGACAGAGTGGTGAGTTCAGGAGATGATGTCGTCGCTGGGCCTGTTCATGTGATGTATTACCGGGTATGCGTTTTTTGACACAAGGAATGATCCGTGGAACTGGATATCATGTTTGTCGACATCCGGGATGGTGAGCCTGTAATAGATGACACCACCCTTGACAGCATCGGACCGGCGTCGGGCTTCCTGAACCTGGCGCAGATGCTTGGATATACACTCGGCCCGATCCGTAACATACAGGAGGAAGAAGTCCGGCGCCAATTGAGCGGATTTGAGTTGTTCATGAAGAAGGATCGGGAGGTCCGCAAAGGTCGTTTTGCCGCGTATTGTAATTATCTTGTTGATGCATTGAGGGAATACCGTGGATCTTCGGGAGCTGATCCGGATGGGATTGTGGAGATGCCAGACGCGATTGATGTCGAATCTTTTGATGACGACGTCAGGGTGCTCCTTGGGGGGTTCATGCTGAGCGACGATCCGATTCCCGATGAAACGGTTGCATCCATGATCCCATTCTTGGGGCTGTCTTTGGGTTTTTTCAAACAGTTTGCGGAGCATTATGCGGACGAGAGACCGGATGTTGCCGAGGCTTTTGGTCTGGCATACGAATTCCTGAAAGTTGTCAGCGACTACTGTGACGAGGCAGTCGAAAAGCAGAAGATCCTGTTCATCTCCGCATGAAGATGCCCCTTGAGCGATTGGTTGCAATCAAGACTTATCGCTTCTACGCACAGATGGAATGCGCGGATTATTTCAAACAAACCTGAAATAGAAATATGAAGCATGGGGAAAATAGTTTTCATGCAAGGGACCCGGGTTTATCAGGTCAACGCTTCAAGGGCTGCCTGTTTCTTGCTTATGCTCCGACCGAACTTGACGGGGCTTGAACCAGAAAGGGGCAGGATCATACCTGGTGGATACAGAGGGATACGCCAGGCTTGACTTGAACGCCGGTATGATGGCAAGGTGTGGGGCAGGCATGACATTCTAATGCGCCTGTAGCACAACGGCTAGTGCATCGGCCTTCCAAGCCGAGGATATGGGTTCGATTCCCATCAGGCGCTCCACTCGCTCGGCCCCCGCTTGACCGGATCCATATTTTATACTAAAACATGGGTGGATCATGGTCAAAAATATCTTAAGATCACATGTGGGCAATCTTTTAAGAGAAAAGTATAAGGGAACCTTGAACCTATCCGGTATCCGGGGCTGGGTATCACGTTGTTTGATCTATAGCGTGAGGACAGTTGAGTCAGATATGAATCTAGGATTCCGTATGATTATGGATGTTGGATCTGGAGAACAATTGAGCGCCTGCCATACTGGAGAATGGGAGAAATCCACCATATTAAAGTGCCTGGAATTTTTCCCGGATAGTGGTGTTATGCTGGATATAGGAGCCAACGTGGGCTTGGTTTCTTGTGCTTTGGGGTCATTAAAAAAACATGCCAGAATACATGCAATAGAGCCTGTCGGAAATAATTTCAAGAGGTTGGTTGAAAATATAAAATTAAACTCCCTGGGAGAAAAAGTATTTCCAACTTGCATTGCATTAGGTGATGAATCCGGGAGACTAGAAATGCGTATTACTCCGGGTAGTTCCACGAATAATGCTGTCGGCTCCGATATGATGTCCCGTGAGGATATGAAGACTGTAAACGAAGGAAACTGGGGCCGAGAAGATGTCGCTGTGGTGACATTGGACTGTCTCGTCGAACGTCTGGGATTGACACGTTGTGATCTGATCAAGATTGATGTGGAAGGGGCAGAATTGAATATTCTGCGAGGCGGCACGAATATGCTCAGCAAATTACGGCCAGTTATCATTGGTGAATTCAGTCCCTACTGGATGGAACAGATCAACCAGAATTTTGGCGATGTCATTGAACTGATGGAACCGTTTGGTTATGAGTTCTACATAGAGATGAATGGTGAATATGTTCCTGTAACAGAGGACAATATTGCCAAAGGGTTGGAAATGCCATCTTATCTACTTTTGCCAAATTCAGGGGACAAAGAGTAAAGCTGGATGGTGAAAATAGATTTATCACGTAGTTGCCTTGGGGTTGTTGATACCCTACAAGTTCAACACATATCAGGATCATCGCGGGCGGTGTCGGCGTATCTACGGAACCGGTCGCGAGGGCTTCATCATTTAATTGCTCTTTTGGAAGAATCCCGAGGGTTTGCCCCGTCGATCGTCATATTTATGTGTTCCAAAGGCACGAAGCGCGGGCACCTGCGGTGCTGGACTATGGCATTATCGTGATCTGGCCGGTCATGGAGTTGGCGGGGGTTACCCCCTGCATGTAGTCCCAGCCGGCAAGATCGGTCTGGCCCCACCCATGCTGAAACACCCGCCCATACATGTGGTGCACGTCCGGCCAGTATCATCGCCATGTGACCACCGCCCGAGATGCCTGCCGTGTAAATGCGGTTTAGGTCAATGCTGATTCTGGTTTTAGCATACTGGATTGCGTCCAGTACGTCCTGCACAGCCATTTCGGAGGCACAAGCCTCGGCCTGATCATTGGGACCCCGGTAGTAAGGTTCGATCGCAGCCCAGCCTCAGCTATTGCGGCCGCACTCGGCTAGACTTTCAGCAGCGTAGTTCGTGGCAAAACTGCTGCCCCAGGTATGGAGCATCACGAGCAGGGGGACCGGGTTATCCCGGTTCTCCCGAGGGATATGGATGATCGCCGGCTGCAGGCTGCCGTCAAGGGTGCTCTTGAACCTCACCATTTCAGATCGGTGCCCTTTACCCGTCACCTGCCCACAGGTGGTGGGCGGCAGGCAGGACATCAAGGCCGCGACCATGATTAGTCGGGCAGTCCCCATTTTTTGCATCATCTCCCGGTTTTGAACGACCACGTTGGTATCACATGTAATGTTAAACCTGACGGGCAGTCAGCCAGTCTTTTGACGATATTTCCATTTCCATTTACAAGTCTCGTTTGCATGTCAAAACTCAACCTTGGTGGCCCGTTGGTGGACTCAGAATGAATGATCCGATACAGGTAATCAGTTACAGGATGCAATGGATGAAAAATCTGCGGAGCTGTCGATGGCCGTTGCGTCCTGCCTTGATGATTGATCGAAACCTGTATGCCGTTGTGGAAACCATAGGCTATAATTCTTTCGTGGTATTTGCTTTAATAAAGTGGATCTTGTTTACGGGCGGATGCGAGCAATGGTGAAAACGATTCCAAAACTTTTCGAGATCAAGGGTGCCTGTAAACGGTACTCGGGTGTCCAGGCGTTGGACAAAGTTGACTTCGATCTTGATGTGGGTGAAGTACATTGTCTGGTCGGTGAGAACGGTGCCGGAAAATCAACGTTGATCAAGGTCATCGCGGGCGTGATTACCCCCGACGCCGGAGAAATCCGGGTTGACGGTAAAAAAATCTGTTTCACATCCCCCCTCGATTCCCAAGGCGCCGGAATCAACGTGGTCCATCAGGAATTCGCGCTTTGTGCGGAACTCAGTATTGCGGAGAACATTTTCCTCGGCCACTGGAAACGTCGTGGATCGTTCATTGACTGGGATGAGATGAACCGGCATGCGGAAACTGCCATTGCAACGCTTGGCATGTCGCATGATGTACGGATCCCGGTCAGGGAGTTGAGTCCAATTGAGCGGCGCCTGGTCGGCATTGCCCGCGCGGTTGCCTTTGACGCCGAAGTGTTCATCTTTGACGAGCCGACTGCCGCGCTCAGCACGCGGGAAAAAAATCATTTGTTTGCAACGATTCACAGGCTCAGATGCCAGGGCAAGGGGATCATTTATATCTCCCATAACCTTGAGGAGATCTTTGAGATCGGAGATCGGGTGACCGTCCTGCGGGATGGACATCTCATCCGTACGCTGCTGATTCGGGAAACCGGACCGGAGCAGGTGATTGAGGACATGATCGGGCGTGACATGCACCAACTGTACCCGGACCGGGGTGTTTTGCATCCCGGCAACACGCTGCTGGAAATCGAGGGGCTATCGTGTTTGGGTGTTTTTCAGGAAGTCAGTTTCACGGTCAGGGAGGGGGAGATCCTGGGGATTGCGGGTCTTGTCGGTTCAGGACGGACTGAACTGTTGAACTCGATATATGGTGTTGATCCCTTCGACGATGGTGAAATCCGCTGGAGGGGTGCAAAGGCAGAGATCGCTTCCCCAGCCGATGCAATACGTCATGGGATTGGTTTTGTCACCGAGGACCGTCTGATGGAAGGTCTGGCGCAGCAGTTTACGGTGAAGGAGAACATATCGATGGCCTCCCTAAGGGCGATCAGTCGTGGCGGAGTCCTTATCGAGAGGCGGGAGGCCGATCTTGCCGAGCAATACATCGGGAGGCTCAACATCGATGCCAGTGGCGCATATGAGATGGTTGCCCACTTAAGCGGTGGCAACCAGCAGAAAGTCGTCCTGGCAAAATGGCTGTCGCGAAGCTGTGATCTGCTTATGTTCGATGAGCCGACGAAGGGGGTTGACGTCGGAGCAAGGGAACAGATCTATGAACTGATCTTCCAGCTGGCGCGGTCTGGAAAAGGCATCATCCTCGTCTCCTCGGAGTTTCCCGAGCTTATTGCATTGTCGGATCGGATTGTCATTCTAAAACAGGGTCAATTGGTCGGTGAGGTCAACCGCGGGGAATCCAGCCACGAAAAATTGATGTCGATGGTTTAATGTTCGAGCTCGTGTCGATACCACCTCAAGCGATGGTGACATCCCGACCGCGAAGGGCGTGAATATGAGGGGGGAAGATCAATCCGGATAACCGGGTGGACTGACATGTATTCTCGGCGTGATGCCTTCCCAGTCCAAACGATATACCCTCAGCACCCCGAAATACTCGTTCGTGAACGTTGCAAAGTGAGAGTTCGGGCCGCCGTAATGCAGGATCTTGAAGACCACGCAGTGGTCACTGAACAGGTTGACGTCACCGTCGAAACATAGCGGATTTTCAGAGACCTTCCAGAAAATGCAGAAATTCCCGGCTTCATACATGTTCCAGAACAGGTAATACAGTCCGTTGTGCTCAAAAACACAGGTTGACTCGAGGGGACACCAGAACTTCACGGTTTTGTCCCAGACTCGGTATCTCATCACCGGCCCACGGTCCTCCCAGTGAAGCAGATCCCTAGAATAAGCTGCGGCAATCACCGGGATCCCGGAATCCCTGTCAAATGGCCCTCCTTTTTCAAAGGCCGTGTAATACATCAAGTAACCATCCCCGTGTTTCATTACCCAGGGATCCCGGCATTCCCTGCTGTCTGCAAAACTCCAGGGGGCCCAGCTTGTGTCACGACTGTCGAAGACGGGACGGTCGATGGGCCTGTCCCACCTGTAAAGATCCCGGGAACGCGCAAGGCAAATGCTCTGGCGGCGGTTCACATCGACCCCTGTGTAGAACATGTTATGGATGCCCTCATGCTTGACCACCGAGGGGGCCCACAGCATGAGGTTCTCCAGCCTGCTGTCCGGCAGGATCTCGAGGATCGGGCGGTGGGTTGTCCAGTTGATCAGGTCGGGGGATACCGCGTGCCCGATATAGCGGTCAATACCTCTCGATGCCGCGGGATGAATGTCAAGACCATCCCTGTGGAATTCCCTGTAGAGATAGAAAAGGTGCCAGCCATCCCCGGCCTCAATGATGCAGAAATCCCCGATGCCCCCGTCCTCGGGTGCGTAAAGGCATTTTCGGATGTCTTGGCTGTAGTCGGTCATGTTCACCTCCCTCGATGCCACACCGTGAAGAGCTCCATGGTTTCACGCTCCGTTCAGGTTATTTCAGAGCACGTCCCTCAAGGTATGATCTGGTGGTGTTCATTTCATGCTCGACGTTATCTTCGTCGATGACCTTTATGGGAATGAGGACTTCATGGGGTACAGGCTCATTCCTGAGAATTTTAACGGCAAGGTCGACAGCCTCGTACCCACAGGGAGGATAGACCATGGTTGCCGAGACCCTGCCTGCAGCGATTGATTCATAGGTTTCCTTCATGCCGTCGATCCCAACGCAGATCAACCCGTTCTCACGGCCCACTCCTTCAGCTGCCTGATAGGCTCCGATTGCACGGTCGTCATTATGGCCATAAACAGCATCAATGTCGGGGAAACGGGTCATGAGATCCTCCATGACGCGGATGGCCTGGTCCTTTCCTTCGGGCACCTCGGGACTGGCCAGCAGCTTGATGCCCGGGTACTGTGCCAGGGCCCTGACAAAGCCGTCATGCCGGTCCTGGAATGCGGATGCACCCAGTGTCCCATACAACTCGACAACGTTTCCCCTGCAGGCACCATGCTTTTCCTTCAGTTTGCGTGCGATGTGTTCCGCTGCCAGTTCACCGCAACGGGAATTGCTGCCGGAAACATAGGTCATATAGTTGTCGGTCGGCACTGATCGGTCGATCAGTACGACGGGGATCCTTGCGTCCCATATTTTTCGCATGGCTGGCATGAGAGCCTTGCCTTCCCAAGGATCAAGGACGATCAACTTAACGTTCATTGCAATCAAGTCTTCAACATTAGCGACCTGTTGGCTGGACGATCCTCTGGCGTTGGTCCATCGTATATTCTTGATGATATCGGGGTATTGCAAGGCCTGTTCATCGATCTCCCGAATGATGGCCTGCGAATATGGGTGTGCATAATAGTTGTGTGCAACACCGATTGTCACGGGTAACTCATCACCATGGGGGATCATTGGAGCCGGGATCTGTGTTTGGGCATTCCGTGACCGGCCCGTGTTGGTTTCCTCATTCCTTTTATGCGGGCTTTCCTGACCACAAGCACAGACAAGGACAAGGGTCATGAGGGCCGACAAAATATTTTCCAGAGAGTTTCTTTGCACGTTACTTTTTCTATCTGAAATCAGGTGATGCAAGTATAGAAAATAATGTCACTTTGGGGAACTAAAAACTCTGGCCACCATAATGGTTGTCAGGATGATCATCCCGAATATCAATTGCTGATATTCAAGCGGGATGCCCTGGATATTAAAAAAGTTTCTTATCGTCCCGACGATCAGGACACCCAAGAAGGTCCCAAACAGGGTTCCCGATCCGCCTTCAAGGCGCGTCCCGCCGAGAACCACCGCGGCCACCACGTTCAGCAGGAACCCCTCAGCAGCAAGTGGTTGTGCGACCTCCAGCCTCGACCCAAGCAAAATTCCCGCCACAGCTGCCAGCAAGCCGCTCAGCATATAGGCGATGAAAAGGGTCTTCTTGACCGGTATCCCGGCCAGGTGAGCCGCTTCTTCGTTGCCGCCGACTGCGAGCAGGGATCTTCCCAGCGGTAACCACATCAGAAGAACATGGCCGAGAACAACAGCGATACAGAGGATAACGAATGGAGAAGGGAAAGGACCCAGGCTCCCGTTCGCAATAGAGCTGAATGCAGGGATATATTCACCGGTCTCAAGTCTGCCTCCTGTAATCACAAGACAAAGGCCGCGCAAGGTAATCCAAGCGCCAAGCGTGATAATGATCGGACTGGCCCCAGTCCACACGAGGATGATGCCGTTGATGGATCCCGCTGTGAGTCCGACCAGAAGCACGACAAGAATCGCACCCACCATGCCGATTGGGTCGAGCAGCAGCACAACAAGCATGCTGCACAAGGCGGCAACGGACTCGATCGAAAGGTCGATGCCCTTGGTGATGATAACCAGCGTCATCGCAACCGCGAGGACACCCTCGATCGATACCTGGCGGGCTACATTTGCCAGATTCCTGGATGTGAAGAAATCAGGTGACAGAATGCTCCCGGCAGCCAGGAGGATGATCCAGACCCAGAGCGCGGGCATGCGCAGGATGGAGAATGGGAAGCTGGACCGGCCCGGATTCAAGCGCTGTCCTTTCGAAGATGCTGCATGATGACAGCGGCAACGATGATGGTGCCTGTCAAGAGCTTGTGATAGTGCGGCTGAATATCCATCAGGTTTAGGACATTTTGCAGCAGCGAGATGATCATGATCCCAATGAACGTGCCGATGATCGATCCCTTGCCGCCAAGGAAGGTAGTTCCCCCCAGTACGACAGCGGCAATTGTGGTGAACTCATACCCCGACCCGGTTTCCAGTGGATAAACAACGCCGAAACGGGAGGAGAAAACGATTGCCGCGATGGCACAGAACAGGCCGCTTAGCGTGAAAGTTGCAGCACGAAGCACCGAAACCCTGAAACCGGAATAGAATGATGCTGTTTCATTGCCGCCGATGTATCGGACAGCCCGGCCGAACAGGGTCTTGGAAAGAATGAGCTGGGACAGGATGACCAGTGTGATTAGGATGATAACCGGGATGGGGATCTCGCCGAGATATCCCTGGCCGATCCTGTTGTAACCGTCCTGTGTGCCACTCAGCCGTTCACCCCCGGTGAGCAAGAAACACAGGCCCCGGTAAATCATCCATGTGGACAGGGTGACGAGGAATGAATCGAGCCGCATCAGGCCGATGAAAAACCCGTTAATCAGGCCGGCGGCGCAGCCGACGAGCAGGCAGACGAGGATGATCGGCACGCTACCCATGGATTCCTGAAGCAGCATTGCGGTGGTTGCTACAAGCCCCATGATGGACCCGACCGACAGGTCGATTCCGCGTGTGATGAAGACGAAGGTCATGCCGATTGCGATGATCCCCTCTGTGGAAATCTGCCGGAGGAGGTTCTTCTGGTTGGCCGGCGAAATGAAGCCCTCGCCCAGAAATACAGATGCCGTGTAGAGTGCAATGAATACAATCCCGATCCGGGATTCAGGTTCACGAGTCCAGCGCCGCCAAGCGGGTTCGGGTGGTTTCCTGATTGAGACCGGAAGTTTTGGATCCATGTGACGTCCCGATGATGAAATATTGGCTCTTGATGTCACATTAAGCCTTCACGTCAGGATTTTGCCATATGGTTTCGTTTCCGTCAAACAGCCGGCAGGTCCTGTCATAGGAGATTGCTTTGATTTCAAAGCCTGGCGAACCGCCTGAATGCACACATGTCTTAACAGATTTCCGGTTACCCCCCTCCATAAGTGCATCTTTTCATCATATCTAGTGTTGCCAGATGGAATGGAAGGGTTCATATTGTTGAAATAATATATTTCGAAAGACTCGGTTGTGTGGGCTGATCCGAGGGTGGTTGGTTTTTTGAATAGTCCGGAGGAGAGGGAATAAAAACATGAAACGTAGAGATTTTGTCAGATGTGCCGGGACCGCAGCCGCGGCCGCCATGCTGCCCAGCTACCAGAAGATTTTGGCAGACTCCGATTCATCACGCCCGAACATCTTCATGATTTTCACCGACGACACTCCCCAGAAGGATCACGGGTGTTACGGGAATTCTCATGTCAGGACACCCAACATCGACCGATTCGCCAGTGAGGGCATGGTGTTTAATAATGCCTATACCCCCGCACCGATGTGCGGACCCAGCCGGGCCTGCCTCTACACGGGCTTGTATCCGATCCGCAATGGCGCACACCCCAACCACGCGTCGGTCAAGCCCAACATGAAAAGCATGGCGCATTACATGAAGGCGGTGGGATACCGCGTGATCATCCTCGGAAAGCAGCACATCCGCCCGGCCGAATATTTTCCGTTCGAGGAATATGACGTGAAATTGGGTTTTGACGGCCCGGGCGGAGATATCCAGAGAATCCTCGCCGACCCGGGGAGCAAGCCGTTGTGCGTGATGATGAACCACTTTGAGACTCACTGGCAATTTCACTACAAGCCCGGCACTCAAAAGTATGATCCCCAAAATGTCGAGATTCCGCCTTACCTGGTCGATACCCCTGAAACCCGGCAGCTGCGGGCAAAATATTATTCGGAGATCGAGTATGTTGACCGGGCTGTTGGGAAGGTTCTGGACCTGCTCAAGGAACGGAACATGGAGGAGAATACCCTCACGATCTATGCCTCGGACCATGGATCACACTGGCCGCATGAAAAATGGAACCTTTACGATGCAGGGATCAAGGTCCCGTTCATTGCGCGCTGGCCCGGGAAAATCGAGCCCGGTTCAAGCACGGATGCATTGGTCAGCCTGGTGGATATTATTCCAACCTTTATTGATGTGGCCGGCGGCCACCCGGAGCGGGTCGTGGCGGAATGCGGCAGTGAACCGCTGGACGGAAAAAGTTTCCTGCCTGTTATGCTGGGTGAAAGTGCCGAGCATCACGATGCGATTTACGGGGTGATGACGTTTGGCGTGATTACCGGTTACCCGATGCGGGCGATCCGTACACGTCATTACAAGTATATCTGGAATATTGATTCCCACTTCGAGTATCCGGATTACTGGGCGACCAATCTCCCAGCCACACAGATGGAGTGGAGTGTTTGGAGTTCATGGCTGCGCAAGGCGGGGGGTGATCCTGTTGCAGCGAAGGTCGTCAACAAGAATCTCTATCGTCCACCCGATGAACTGTATGACCTGCGGTCCGACCCTCACGAGATGAACAACATCGCGGGCGATCCGGCACACAAGGATCGACTGGAAGAGATGCGTGGTCAGCTTCACGCATGGATGAAGGAGCAGGGCGATGCAGGTGACTCGGCCTACCATATGGAGGCCGACCAGGAAGTGAAGCATCTTGACAAGATGTGGAGTCACCAGCCGGTGGTGAATGTGCATATCCGTCCGACACGGCCGCTTGCCTTTGACGAGGAGGGTACGATCAGCCTGGAAAGCCCAATGTGGAGGGCTGCGATCTATTATACCACTGATGGCACCGAGCCCGACCGCAATTCGACGTTATATAAAAAACCTTTTAATGTTTACCCGCCGGTTGTGATCAAGGCGAGGGGATATGACGGGGACATTGTGACCCCGGTCAGGACAACCCATTTTCGTGAAATTGGGCCGACTCTTCTTTACAAGGATTGGTACCCCCCAAAAAACAACAATTAAATATTCGTACTCGAAATAAAAATCGGATTCGCTGATACTTGACCACAGAGGAAGTGGCAATATCCGATCCACCTCATTTTCGACAAGACCTCTGGGATCACATGGACGTAAATACCGTCACTTGGGGAGCAATAATCATGTCCAGGCCAATTATTAAAATGATGCAATTTCTGGTTTTTGCGTGCGTTGGCTGTTTTCAATTTATCACAGCGGCCTCGCATGCGGATAACGATTACGCCGTCCTTAAGCGGCCGGTCCGGACCACCGGACCGCGTGTCACGTCAATCGGTGGTCAGCCGGTTCACCTCTATGGGGATCTTTATGTTTACTCCCAATCACCGGACTTTCTTCCCGACCGTTCACTGCAGTACGACAACCCGAATCCCAGGACCAAGATCGATCCCGCAAAACCCTGGGAGATTCGCAGCAATTACCTGGGGATTCCAGCACGGATCGTTGAGGGTGGGTTCAATGCGCGCTACTCGTTCGTCTCTCCCCATGCCGAGCATGAACTCTATTGGCCGGTCCACCTGATCGATGGCGACCCTGACAGCTTCTGGATGATCCGCCGGGATGAACCCTACGAGAAACCGATGCGGACCGAGCCGTTTGAGCTGCGCATCGACCTGCCCCGGGAATTCAACATCCGCCAGGTCAATATGCTGGCGATGAACCGCACGATTCCCGAGCATGCATTGAGAATCAATCCACAGGGGGTCCCGCCCGAGCAACGTTATTACAACCCGATGCCTCGTGAACTCGAGGTCCAGGTCAGTCGTGATGGGCGGCACTGGGATACGGTCTACCAGACCGATGATATGAAAAATGTCGAACTGGGCGGGAAAGTCGAACTGCCCTTCCTGCCGCGCGCGGCCAAACAAGTTCGCCTGCTGGGCAACGATTTCGGCCCGATGATCCACCCTGACCAGGGACCTTTCATCATTGGCCTGTTTTTCGGTTATACCTGGTCATTCGCTGAACTGGAGCTTCTGGACGACAAGGGGAACAACGTGGCACTGGCATCAAGGGGCGCTGGCATCACGCAGTATGAGGGCCGGCAGGGCCAATGGGATTTCGATGTCAAAAACGACGTTTCACTGGCGACACGCTATGACCTGGGCGCCAAATGGATCCGCGCCAATTACTGGGGTGGTAACCTGATGTGGCATTACGTCGAGCAGGAAAAGGGGAAATACGTGATCGATCCGGTCTCCGATCTTGCTGTTGATGAGGCCTCCAAGAACGGGATCGAGGTCATCATGGGACTTGAGTATGGGAACTGGCTTTATGCCGACCCGCCAAGACCAAACCTGCTGAACCAGTTCGACCCGATCCTGATGGATCCACCACCCGCGCCGACCACACCTGAACAAATCGAGGCCTACAAGAACTGGGTCAGGTTCATGGTGAATCATTTCAAGGACCGCATCACTTGGTGGGAGATCTGGAATGAACCCGGCACGAGCAGCTGGCGATACGGATTTGGTGGCGATCGTGCAGGAGCACGGAATTATGCCAGTTTGATCAAGGCTGTCGTACCGTTGATCAAGCAGATTCAACCCCATGCAAAGGTTATGGTCAGTAATGCCTATTGGCCTTGGCCGGTGTTTAGGGAGGAGGTTTTCCGACATGTGGTGGATCTGATCGACGGTTTTGAACTGCATGTCCGGGTTTATGAGTGGAGCCTGGATGGAGAGCAATACCGGAATTTGCCAAACCAGATTGTGCAGAACAAAAAGGAAGCCGAGGATATGGGTTACGACGGGATTTACCTCTCGCAGGAGAATCAGTGGTTTCCTGAGCCGAACCCGGCGCAATGGCTGTCCGGACATATCAAGCCGACGTTCATCGGTCAGGCCAAGAACATGGCGCGACTACTGTTCCAAAACTCGGCGCTTGATCTGGTGAGTTTCTGGCAGGGTGGACTTCAGATGGAGAGTGGGACACTGGCTCCGTCCTATTATGTTCTCCGCACGTTGGCGACGATCACCGATGGCGCGACACCTGCGGATATCAGGGTTGAAACCGACACCCGTTACTGGGTCGATCACTTCGGCCTGAAACGACCGGACGGCAGCCTGCTTCTGGGGGCGTGGTTGCCCGGTGATGCTGTCGAACTCCATCCAGGCTTGCCGACGAATCTGGAGTTTCCTGGAATCAAGGCGAGATCAATATCAGGGGTGGACGTGATGAATGGGGTCAGTCAGACAATAAATTTTGAATCAGGTGATACCGGCACGGTGGTCAGCGGACTGGTCCTGCGCGATTACCCGATAGTTCTGCAGATCAACACCGACTGATTTCTGGGCACGTGCTCCTGATCCCAATCATGATCATTGTCTTGTTCAGGCAGGCCCAGCGAGGTTCCTGCAAGGGCGCGTTGACTTCACTTGCCGGGGTTATCATGGATTTTCGGTTGTATTTGTCCGCACGCAAATCCAGGTAAAGATCTGGTTCACTGAGAGGTGGGGTGATCACCTGTTAGTAGATGTCGGGACCGGGCCTGATGATTGTAAAACTGTCCAGTTCCTTCCCGGTTTCGGTGATTTGCCGGACGACGAGCTGGTTTCTACCGACATCACACACGGTGAATGAATAATCCCGCGCGTTATATCTGTAAATATACTCTTCCCATGCTTGAGGTTTGTCGGTTAGTTCCGGGTTAAACATCGAGGCGCCTCCGGCAGCAGTCGTTATATAGATGATGCCCTCGGGCGAGCTTGAGCCATATCCGGGTTGACCATTGAAATTCCTGTCCAGCGTAATCTCGCCGTCCAAAATTGTGTAATAACCCATGAACCTCGAATTGGGCGGATACGGCTTGCCCGTGGCTGCAAGGTTCTTCTCCAATGATGCAGGGTCCAGTTTGAACCTGAGGGGATACGTACGCTGGTAACTGTGTGCATATCCGCTGAAGACAATATGAACACCGCCTTTCTCAAGGATATCGATGATTGCGCGCATGCGCTCGGCGTGGGGAAAGTCAGCTGTTGAATTGAAGGGAGGGAGATAGCAGGCCACGAATCGCCATCTTGCATCTGCTGCGGTGGCGAGATCGTTCCTCAGCCAGTCGCGCAGCTCCGGGTCGGTCCAGTCGACATGCGGGTTGGAGTCAAGAATCGTCCAGTGTGAGTTCCCATAATCGAATGAGTAATGTGCCATGACTGGGTAATTTCGGCCCATCGTGTCCAGCAGGTTATTGAGGCCATCTTTGTCGGCAGTACGGATCGGGTATGTATTCGGACCCCCGTGATAGGCCGGCGGTCCATTTAGAGGTTGAAACCAATAAAGAAAATAAGCCAGGCCGCCTTCTTGGTCATGTTGCCATCCCGGGTCCTGGACCGTCCACCAGCGCCAGTCATGTTCACCGAGTCCGGCGAGAAACGGCGTGGAACGCATCAGCGGCGCCCCGGACCGGGGCGAGGCTTTTGGGGAATTATAAATGGGATAAAACTTGCTGCGGTATTCGCTGATCGTTCCTGAGACATAAACAATATCGCCCGGGATCACCACAAGGTCGGGCTGCTGTTGATACATCTGGTAAGCAACAGCCCTCTGTTGTTCCGAATCAAACCCACAATCCGCCACGACGATGCATCGATGGGGTTGCCCGGGCCCCTTGCGTGAACGAAACGATGCTTCAAAGATCTGGGCGCCATCTCGTGACAGCCGGTAATTGTATTCGCCACCGGGTTCGAGCCCTGTCATCCGGCCATGATATAACCGATGGGGCTCCAATGGACCGGTTGTGATACGTTTCCAGCTCAGGCTGTCGACCCCGGTCCACCCATCCCCTCCTTTTGTCTGGAAATCGAGCTGCCAGGCGGCATCCTTGTCGAAGGTATGCCAGACAACTTCCATGCCGGTCGGCCGATGGGTCACGGGAGCATCGCCCAGTTGTAGGTAGGGTTCAACAATGAAGGGAGAGGAATGGTGGTCCTTGTCCGGGCTTTCAGCACGGATGAGCGTATGGGTTAGGATGAGAGGAAAAAATATGCCGGTCAGTCGACGAGAGGTCCAGGATTTCATAGTGTCAAACATGTTGGTAATGGGCCTTATCTCCAAGACTGATGCATCCTGGATTCAACGTATCAAACATTATTGCAATCATCGAGTTAAATGGGAAATTGCTGCAGGGCCTGAAAGTTGTCCGGACAAGGGGCCAAGTGCACTCGGGACTGCCGGTTATTTTGTTAAACACTCCATATGGGTGGAAAATCGATCGTTACTCTGACGCAAAACGAGAAACAAATCTTCCCTGCCAACGATAAAATCTGGTTTAATTAGACCCGGGGACAAAAGGATGGGTGAAATACAGATAATGGGTTTTGTGCTGGAACCCAAGGCATTGCTGGCCGGTTTTTTCCTCGCCGGGCTGTGGATCGCCGAGGGTTTTGTCCCCTTCTACGCGAAGTTTACGAAGAGCCTTCGGCAGCGTGTGCGCCATGATGCCAGGAATCTGTGTATCGGCATCTGCAATGCGCTCTTGCTGGGATTTTTATTTGGTGGCTCACTTATCATGGTTGACCGGTGGGCCGAGGACAGCCGGCTGGGCTTGCTGCGTCTGTTACAGTTAAAACATGTGATCGAATTGCCCCTGGCTATTGTCCTGTTTGATCTGTGGATGTATCTCTGGCACCGGGCAAATCACAGGATCCCGTTTCTCTGGCGGTTTCACCGTATGCATCACAGTGATCCCGATATGGATGCGTCCACCGCCCTTCGCTTTCACCCGGGAGAGGTGATCCTGTCGTCAGCCATCCGCATGGTTGTCCTGCCGCTGCTGGGGATGACACTTATGCAGCTGGCAATTTATGAGGCAATCCTACTGCCTGTCATTCTGTTTCACCATTCCAACGTCCGGTTGCCACGCTGGTTTGAATACGGTCTGCTGGGGCTGGTTGTCACACCCGCGATGCATCGTGTGCACCACAGCCGCTGGAAACCTGAAACAGATTCAAATTACGGGTCCATTTTCCCATGGTGGGATTGGCTGATGGGTACGTTACGGCTGTGTTCGGACACCCGTGACATCCGCTTGGGACTGGACGATTTTGATGAAGTCAGGTGGCAACAGTTCCATGGCCTGCTGGAAACCCCGTTGAAAAATATCCACTCCTCGTGCGAGGCAGGATCCTCCCCTCAAAAAGATCATCCCCCCCCCTGAAGGATTCCCATTGCAGTTATTGTGATGTCGATGACCGTCTTGCCCGGGGTATGGGTGGACGAGGTTCTACGAATAAGTATGTGTCAGGGCATTTTCTGAATCAGTTCGGGTGTCATGCCTCTGCCCATTTGGTTTTCATGACTTGTTGGGACCACTCCGGGTAAGCGCAAAACGAACTTTCACATTAATCAGTATGCCGCCAACCTCCGGAACGGGATAAACCAGAAAGTTGATTGGACCTGATTTCGGACCCGGTTCAACAACGATATCCTGCACCCGGCTGAATCCGATGCGGTTTGCCGGGTGATGTCCGCAAAAATAGATGGATAGGGTGGTGCACTTTTCGGCCTCGCTTATGTCAATCGTCCATCATTGTCCATCGGTATGAAACTCGGCCCAGCGGTGGTAGCAGCTGATTCCGTCCTCATCCCTTATGGAGGGGATTTGATGTACCGATGGCGAAACGTGCGGGGATTCCGACAGCCTAGACGATAGGCATCCTTGACCTTAACCCGTAATCATGTCTTGTCACGCTTTTGCTCCCAAATATTGCAAGCTGATTTTGGGGATTTCACCCATGGTCATCAAGCCCTCTTTTCAGCCTCGTGCTACAATGAGCTTAGATCGGGTTCTTATGCCCTGTGCTTGTCATCGGCGCGGTTATGTTCTCGTGCGAGAGCGTAAAGAAAGGGCCAAGATACGGGAGTTTTCTTGCCCGCCATGATACCATGTATCCTGCCCGTAAACTCTCTTGAGTGATCTGTCAAGTCCTGTATATTGAATAATATGCCATGCGGCAGATTGAATACTTTGCTGCCGCCGGATCAACAGTCAGCCGGATCTTTTTGATGTCCAATGCTCAAGTCCTGATGTCCTTGATTCGTCTGATCCTCTTTATTTCCCCATTTTGCATGATTCAGGCGCCTGCAATGGCGACCGTGTTCGATCAGGAGTCGGGCGAACAAGGGCTGCAGGGCCTTCCGTATGCACTGAAAAGGCTGAGTGTCGTCACCAGTGTCATGCACACGATCGCGCATCCTGATGACGAAAATGCCGGACTACTGGCTTGGCTCGGACGGGGACGGCATGTGCGCACGATTCTGCTGACCGCGACCGCGGGTGAAGGTGGCCAGAATCGGATTGGGACGGAAAAAGGGGAGGCACTTGGGATCCTTCGTTCGGGTGAACTGATTTCGGCATGCCGCTACTATGGCGCCAAACCATATTTTGCCGGCGCATATGATTTTGGTTACTCAAAATCACCCGTGGAAACCCTGCTGTTCTGGGGTCATGATTACATCCTTGGGGAATTTGTTCGAGGGATCCGCAAGGAACGGCCGGATATCATCATTGCAAGATTTGCGGGCACGCCGGAGGATGGTCACGGGCATCACCAGGCAGTTGGAAAAATTACAATCGAGGCTTTTCATGCCGCAGCCGACCCGACCCGGTTCCCAGAGCATCTGCAGGAAGGTTTGCGTCCCTGGCAGGTCAAGAAAATTTATCTGGACGACTGGTCCGGCCGGGGCCAATTTCCTGAAAACCTTTCCCGCCACAGGATCGATCTCAGTGGGTCGGATCCCTATTCAGAATTTACCTGGAATGAATTGGGCATCAAGGGCATGCAGCAGCATATATCGCAGGGGATGGCCGAAATCCGTCCACAACCGGGGACGATTCGGACGATGCTTCACTTATTGGACGGTGTCCATGAAATACCGGGGGGGAGTGATGATTTATTCTGTGGTATCGATACCTCCATTATGGGAATTGCAGGTAGAATCGGTGTTGGGAGGAACGATGTGCCGGTTCTTGTCAGGGCATTGGAACAGATCCAGGAGGCGGCAGGGGAGGCATGGGTATCCTTCGGCGAGAGAAATCGGGAACGTGTGACAATGCACATATGCAGGGGTTTAAAGGAACTGGATGGACTGATCAGGGGAATTGATGCCTTCAGTCTCGATCGGGTGGCCTCGGAGGAACTGCTGTTCTACCTACGATGGAAGAAACGGGATTTTAACCATGCATTGCAGCGGGCAATAAACCTGCAGGTTGAAGCGAGGGCCGACAGGGCCTGTGTTACGCCCGGTGAAACGTTCACGATCACAACAGCGGTTCACAACAACGGACCTTTTCCCATAAAGCTGAATAGGGTTGCGCTGGATGTTCCACGTGGGTGGAATACCGAAAATACCGAAACAAACTGGGCTATCCTGCTATCTGGCGATCATGTCAAATCAGAGAACACGGTGATGCTGTCAGCGGATGTGGATTATACAGGATCCGGCGCCACTTCTGTGGTGGAGGCCGTGATAAACGATACGGAATTCAGTCTCAGCAGAGTTGTTCGGGCGCCTGGGATTAATTCCTCCCGGGGTATTCAACCCAGGGACATGCAGGTCGTTCCTCCCGTCTCCGTCGAAATTAATCCCGGTATGATGATACTCGCCCCGGACCCGGAGGACAGGGATATAAATATTGCCGTGAACATTTCCAGTCACGTCTCCGGGAATCTTAGCGGGGTGGTTCAATTACAGGCGCCGGGCGGTTGGCGTGTTGAACCGGAACTAGCCCGGTTTGACTGTGAAAATGCGGCCGGCCAAGATTTGGTGGGATTCCATGTCTCAATACCGAGGGATTCCCTTTCTGACTCGGCCCTTATCAGGGCCGAAGCGATATTGAACGGCCAGACATACGATTCATTTTTACAGAGCATTGATTTAGATCATATTGGAGTGTTCCACGTGTCTCGACCTGCGGAATCGAAAATCCAATTTGTTGAGTTGGAACGGGTAGCAGGCCTTCGTGTCGGTTATATCCGGGGCTTGCAGGACGAAATCCCTGATTATTTGCAGATGGTTGGGATTAGTTGTGACCTACTTACCGAAGTCAATCTCGAGGTCGGAAACCTGGCTGAGTATGACGTGATCGTGGCCGGGGTACGTGCCTATCTTGCACGGAAGGATCTTCGCTCAAATAATGATCGTCTGATGGAATACGTCAGGAATGGCGGGGTTTATATTGTCCAGTATAACAAGGTTGATGACTGGAAGCCGGGAGAATACCTGCCCTATCCCGCACGGATGGATCGTAATGAGCGGATCACTGATGAAAATGCCCCGATGAAAATCCTCAAGCCGGGTCATCCTGTTTTCTGCCAGCCGAACAAGATCACAACGGCAGATTTTGAAGGGTGGATACAGGAGCGTGGGCTTTATTTCCTGACCACATGGGATGAGCGCTATACCCCGCTGCTATCTGGTAGCGATCCGGGTGAGGATCCGCTGATGGGTGGCCTGCTTATGGCTGAATACGGCAAGGGCCTTGTTGTCTATACGGGGCTGTCGTGGTTCCGCCAGTTGCCCGCGGGTATACCCGGCGCATACCGACTGTTTGCCAATCTGATCAGCCTGCCCATGACGCGTCATTCAAACGGACCACCCTGATCCAATTTGTGTTCAAGGACCGGTCATGCCATTCTGATGATGGGGATGTTGGTATGGAAGAAGGTTTTCGGTTTGTCGGTGCCGTCCGAATAAATTATCGTTTGAATGTTGAGATCGGGCGGGATTAAGGTTCGCAGATGGGCTGCCACGAATTCGTGTTGTCCATGTGCGGCTTTCCTTATGCCCCATCGCAATCTGCTGAGCAACGGGTTTCTTCACAGTTGGATCGATATTATATCATCCTCATGCCCATCCTGCTCACGGTCTTGGCCGTCCTGGCCGTATACATGATTCACAAGTGCCGGCGTTTCATAAAGAAAACGGTTCATCCACGGCGGGTCATGAAGAGAAACAGGGAAATCTTGCAAGCCTCGGGTCTGTTCAGGGTGATTTCATGCCTGGGAATGGGTAGAAACGGGGTGGTTTTCGAGATTTCACAGGCCGATTCATCCGGGTCCTCGGATACGGCGGCCCTGAAAGTCATCTATTCGACCAGACACGGCTCCCCTGCGCTGATCATGGGGCGCTTGCAGCATCTGAAAAGTAGGCTGCACGGATTGCCTGGGGAAATTCGTGGGATGATACCGGCATTGCATCATATCGGAATGCTGAAGTGTGTGACAGGAGAGATCCCCTATGTGATTTATGAAAAAATTGAAGGGCGCTCAATCCGTGAACATTCGCGGATGAATTATTTCTCTGACATCGGAATGATGGGCACGGCGCTACTTGTTGATGACATGGTTGATCTTGTCACGGTATTGGAGGAACACGATCTATTCCCGATAGATCCCCGTCCCAGCAATTTCATGGTCAATCTTGAAGGGCGGTTGAAATTGATCGATATTACCTCGATCAGGGAAGCGAATAGCGTGACGAGCAAATACAGATGTCGTTCCATTCATAAAATCTGCCGGACACTAATGTTGATGCTGGATCAGGCCCTGAAAGGGGTTGAGGGGGCATCGGACAGGTTCCGGTTGGCAGAGGTTCTGGCCCAGATAAGGGGACTTTACCGGAAATCCCACAGGGCAGAAGACGGGGAGATGCGGTTGACAATGCTCCGGCCCCTGCGTGACGAGATCTGTAGGGATATGAAAAAACGGTGCGGGGGGGGGTAGGGAGCCGGGGTTCGTACAGGGTTTCCGGATCCCGGGGGGGCATTATTCCAGCCCCAGATGTAGGCCGACGCTTTCTACCAGCCGGTCGGCGGCAAAGGGTTTCGATATAAACTGATCAACCCCGAGGCGCACGGCCCATCCCTCATCCGTATCGGTTTGGTCGTCACCTGTCAGGCTGGTCATGACGATTACCCGAATATCACTAAGGCTGGGATCCTGCTGAATCTGGGCAAGGACTTCGTATCCATTTACGTTGGGCATCTTAATGTCGAGTAGGATGAGATCGGGCTTGCGTTCCTTGATCATGTCCAAAGCCTGCCTCCCATCGTGGGCGATGCATATCTCGCAATCGTAGTGTTGAATTGCCAGGTTGAGCAACTGGCACAGATCCTCCTCATCATCCACGATCAGGATCACGGGCCGGGCCGGCTGTTTTTCTCCCGGCTGGGTTTTGTCCTTGGTGAAAATTGGCATGTGCGCCATGCTCGTGGTCCGGGCACGTTCCGCGCCCAAGTTTGCCCGTGAGAATCAGAACCCATCCTCGGTTCTGCCCGTCTTCCGGTGCATTCAGGCCCGGCATACTATCGCGTTGACCGGCCTTTGTCAGTGCTAAACTCGCCTATTTTTCCGGGGTGTGCATGTGTCAGCCGGGTATAATTCGCTTTCCTAGAAGCCGGGTTGAACGTAGAATGACCAATTCGGGACTGAGCCACCGGCAGGAAGGATGCCCCCGAAGACATGCTCGAGTTATTTGGACACTCAACCCGTGATCCGGAAATTTACCCGATGCTGCAAGAAATAGTTGCGGGCCGTCGGTTGACGAACGAGGATTGCCTCCGGTTGTTTGAATCGCACGACCTCTTGGCGATCGGCCGTGCCGCCCACGCCGTGCGGATGCGCCTGCACCCGGGAAATAACGTTACATTTGTAATTGACCGCAACATCAACTACACCAACATTTGCAACACTGATTGTTCTTTCTGTGCCTTTTATCGAAAGGCCGGGGATCCTGATGCCTATGTGCGGAAACGAGATGAACTTCGGGAAAAACTCATCGAAACCTACGAGGCGGGGGGAAGTCAGGTGCTGATGCAGGGGGGACTCAATGAGGATCTTCCCTTCGAATGGTATGAAGACCTGCTTCGCTGGATGAAGTCCGAGTTCCCGGATCTCCATATCCATGCTTTTTCGCCAACGGAGATATCTTTTTTCCGGGATTTTTTTGGGATTCCGTTGGCGGAGGTCATCCAGCGTTTGATGGACGCCGGGTTGGACTCGATTCCGGGAGGCGGTGCGGAGATTCTTGTTAAACGAGTCCGCCAGAAGATATCTCCCGACAAGACACGTCCAGATGACTGGCTTGAGGTTATGCGTGTGGCACACGGATTGGGCTTGAGAACGTCGGCAACCATGATGTTTGGAATCATCGAAACCTTTGAGGAGCGTATCGAACACTTACGGCTTCTGCGTGAACTTCAGGATGAGACAAGTGGGTTCGGCGCGTTCATCGCTTGGACCTTCCAGCCGGCCAATACCCGGCACAAGGATAAATTTGTCGGCGCGTTCGAGTTCCTGAAGACCACGGCCATATGCCGGCTGTATCTGGATAATATAAAGAATTATCAGGCCAGTTGGGTCACCCAGGGGGATAAGATTGCCCAGCTTTCATTGTTTATGGGCGTGAATGATCTCGGTAGTCTGATGCTCGAAGAGAACGTCGTGGCTGCGGCCGGCACGAACTTCATGTATACAAAGGATGAACTTCGGGGATGGGTTGAGGAGATGGGATTCAGCCTGGTCCAGCGTGATTATTTTTACAGGCCCTGGACCCCGCCCAAACATCCCCTACCCTACGTGTCGTCAGTCTGAGAGTTTCGTACTCATCAGGCGGAATGCCCCCCGGTCTCAACGATCTGATAACTTCAAGACCTTCCAGTGTTTGATGGTTGACCCCGGCTGGCCATATCATTCAATCCATAAGCTGCCGTGCAAGCTTGATGCCGGCATCGGTTGAGGCCTCGCCACTCATCATTCTGGCGATTTCCTCAAGGCGTTCATCTCCCCGAAGGACCCGCATTCCGGTAAAGGTACCCTTCTTGTCGCTCTTTTTCCTGACGGAAAGATGATTCTCCGCCCTTGCCGCAATCGGCGCATGGTGCGTGACACACAATACCTGGTGGCTTTCAGAAAGGGTTTCCATCAGTTTCCCGACACGTAATGCGGTTTCACCCGACAAACCCACATCGATCTCGTCGAATACCAGCGTTGGAATCATATCTCGTGAGGCGAGGACCGATTTCAGGGAAAGCATGACCCTTGATATTTCACCTCCTGAACCAATTTTGCGGAGTGGGGCCGGCGGAAGGCCCGGGTTGGCAGCCAGCATGAATTCCGCCTTATCCATTCCATTTGTCCCAGGTTCATTCAGGGGGGTGACCCGGGTGGTGAACTGGGCTTGTTCCATGTTCAGTGCCCGTAGGCGACGGATGACCTCCCTGTCAAGGCGGGTGGCGTGTTTCATTCGACCGTCACTGAGTCGTACCGCGATTCGCCGGACTTGGGCAGCGGCAGATTCGATTGCCTTGTCAATTTCATCACGGTTGTGGTCATCCCCGCCGTGGTGTTCAATCTCATCCCTCATCTTCTGGATGGTAGTGAAAAGGGCGTCTTCGGTCCCGCCATGCTTGTGCACCAGCCGTCGGATTGCTTCCAGCCTTGAAATGACAGCGTTCAGCCGGGCCGGATCGGATTCTATTGTGTCAGTGTAATCGTGCAGCTGGAGTGCAAGGTCCTCGAACAGGGCACGCTGTTCGGCCAGTTGAGGGAGCAGGGTGTTGAAGTGTTCGTCCACTAGGCCGATTTCCTTCAGCCGTTTTTCAACCTCGCGTAACAGCCTCGATAGCGAGGGTTGTGAGTCCCCAGTTCCACCCTGAAGAATTCCGTGGGCCTCCACTGCAGAACGGGAGAGCAGATCGGCATTGGCAAGTCTCGCTTCCTCCTGTTCCAGCTGACGGATTTCATCTTGCTTGGGATTCACCTGTTCAAACTCATCGACTTGGTATTGAAGAAAATCGGACCTTTGCCGGAAGTTTTCTGCTGCGGTATCGGATGCAAGCTTGCGTTTCTTAAGGTCGGCCCATTCCTGCCAGACCGATTCATAATCGGTGAGCAGCTCGGCATGGCCCGCAAAGGCATCTAGCGCGGTTCGGGCGGCTGCTGCGCGAAACAGCGACTGGTGTTCGTGCTGGCCATGAAAATCCACTAGAATTTCACCAATCCGCTTGAGATCGGAAGCCCCAATCATTTGGCCTTCGATGAAGCACCGGTTCCGGCCGGTCAGGGTGATTTCCCGCCTGAGCAGGAGGGATTGACCAGGTTCCCAGTCAATGGACAGGTCCCCGGCAAAAAATTTCTGTAACATGTCGCCCCTGAGTGGGTTAAAGGCCGCCTCGACAGTTGCGAGTTTGTGTCCGGGGCGAATTGCTTCGCCGCTGGCTCTCGCCCCGAGAACCAGCCCCAGCGCCCCGACCAAAATGGACTTCCCGGCACCGGTCTCGCCGGTCAAGACATTCAACCCGGGGGTGAATTCAACATCGAGTGATTCAATCGTGGCAAGATTCCGGATAGATAGAGTCAACAGCATATGATCGACAGGGGTTATCCACTCTCTGATTTCGTTCGGATAGAGATGAATTTAACCCCGGCTGGCGTCCCCTGTTTATTTCGGATTCAGCCCCCCGGCATGGGAATGCTGACCAATGCTTCTAGATAACGGGTCTGAACCTGCCCCTAGCTGATTCGTTGCAAGACCCGAGGTCGACCCATCGCGGACTATCGTCATGTAACTTAGTCCGTCCGTGATAACGGGAGGTTTCCCCGCAAGGCGGTTCTACGCCGTTGGGTGGATGATGACCGATTATCGTAGAAAACCTTTCGATACAGTGTTGTGGCCTCAGCCATCCGGTCAGGAGCCTTGGGTGCAGGATGATCCGGATCCGTGGTTCCGGCCAGGACCTAACAGCAGCGATAGTGCAGATTTCAGACATGAGTTGATGTGCCTTGTGGATTGCGTCGCCTTTTTGGGAGGCCGGATCACGGATGACAGCCATGTCTTGTCCCGTCCCTCACCGTCAGAACTTACCCCGCCGGACTTATATCGCGATCAACGATCAGGCTGATAATATCAAAAATATCCGGATGGAAACCAGTGACTCCGGTTTCACGGATCATGGGGTCTGCCTTTCGGGTGATCCCTCCCTCAAGGCCAGAGGCGGTTGCCAAATCTCGCTGAAAATCACGACTTGACGGAGATTCGCGTGACTTATCCGGTAGCGTCTTCCTAGGCGAGCCGTATTTTTGGATGTGGAGACCGATGCCCGGACCGGTTTTTGCCCGGAAACAGTCCGGGCCGGTGTGTGCACAGTCTTAATCTCAGCCGGCTCTTCATCTCCCGCCGGGACGGTTGCCATCTGGTGTCTAGCTATTTGCCTGCTTTGATGACTTCGGTTTTGGGTCCGAGCAGGTCTTTTGCCTACATATCGGGCTGGTGGGGACTCACTGGGCTGGCGGGTCGGGTTTGGTGCGGCTCTGGGGGTCGGTTGGGGCTGCGATTGTTGTGTCGGAGTTTTTCGTGCCGTGGTTGTATCAGGCGAGGAAGGTTCGGGAGCGGGATCCAGCGTAGTTCCCCCGGACCGGATTTCCCGCCGTGTCGGGCCGGATGCCGGATCGAGATCGCCCCGTAACATTCGTTCCAGTTCGGTATTCAGATCCTGTTCGGGTTGAATGTCCGGTTGGTCATGGTGGTCGTGGTTGCCCAATCCCCGCATGCGATCGATGATGTTCTTGATAACCGAGAATACAAACCAGATGGCGAACAAGACAACCATTGGCTCAAGTCCGGTTTTCAACGGGTCCATGGATCATTTCCTTGTTCTGGCTGATTGACGGAACACCTGGCTGCAGGGGGTCGCAGGAACCTGATGCAGTGGTAAAGCCACACGCCTATCCGTGGGGATCATATCAAAAAGTAGAAGATAATAGCTAATCATAGCGGTTTAAATCGAGTCACCAGTTTTTCGTATCTCCCCAGGCCCTCCAGTGCATAGAGCCTTGCCCGGGAATCCAGGGAGTCGCCAGAGGGTCCGTCGAACTGTATCCTGAGTCGCCTGATTCTGGCCGGGTTGGGTATATTCCAGTCAAAAACAGGTCCTCCGGGATTTCTGATCCGACTTATTTCATAGAGTGATCCGCCCCATTCATTCGATGTCAAAAAACTGATTAATATAGGGTTGTATTCCTGAGACCACCCCGCTGCGATGGCCCAGATCAATCTCAGGCGATTAATCTTCCTGGCCTCGGGGAACTCGACCTCGATCCAAGGTAACGGGTCCTTCGAGCTAGGTCGGCTGATCCAGAGCCGGGGCTCGAGCGGGTGGTGGAAGAAATGTCCTCCTACGATATACGCAGGCGGGAAATCCCTCTCATGGGATGAAGCTTTGATCCTGACCCCGTCCCTGTGCATCAGGTTGATTTCAACAGGATCCCTTTCGCTCAGGTGCAGAGCCACCCCGAGTCGTTTGACACCGGCTTCCCTTAACCCGAGCGGCATATCCCATTCCGCAGTTGATATGGAAGTGTGAAATCCGGTGGAATGCAATGCAGTCCATTCATCATCGTCTGTTTCTGATTCCAGCCATTGCCGCAAATCAAACAAGCTGAAACGGCCGGGCCTGTTTCGGCGAATCATGATGAATCGGGTGCTCCCCCGCCGTGGTGAGGTGACGCTGATCATGCAGCGCTTGAAAGATTCAGTGGTCGAGAGTCTTTTCCCAGATTCGTCGCATGGCCCCATCCATCCTACACCGATAAGGGCTGATTCGGGCAGGGCTGATAGAGGGGACAACCATTCAGGCTCTCGGTTGATGCGTTCGCCTGCCAGGATCCAGGGTGCGGTTTTGCCAAGGGAGATCCATGAACCCCTCATATTCGACCTTCGTGGATCTGCAGGGCTCTCATCGGTGTCTGGCCGACAGACGTTATGTTCGGCAGGTGCCCAGGGTAGGGCCGTTTCCCATTCACCTTCGGATGCCTTTCTGGGATCGATCAGCTGGATGCACACACCGGACAAGTCGGTGCATATCAAATCCCACTTTCGGGGAACCCGCGGTTTTAGTTCTTCAAAGGTCAGGAGCTCGGTTTTCAGCCCGGGCTGGGCCCAGTCTGCACGTATTGCCGAGGCTTCAAAACCTTCGGGCAGTTTGGTCCCCGCCCTCAGCTGAATAATTTCAACGCCGCTTGGAAAGCGGACGGCGGTCTCCTGCGAAAAAACCGAGAAACCGGTCAGATATGACAGAAGGAATCCTGACAAGGCCGTCAGTGGAAATTTTCATGAAGGTCTTAACATTGGGTTTTCATGGTTCGGCACGCAGGATTCAGCAATTGGCCGCCCCGATTAGACTGGTCCAGCAGCCATCCAGACATTAGCATACAGAAATAGGGCATCACTTGTCCGATTTTAGACGGCTGGAACGAGGATATGTATCCCCGAATGCCTGAATCAGGCCAGGCCTGCTGCTCATGTCGGCAGGTTCTATCCGGTTGATCCGACTGCACTCAGCTCCATCACTCGGTCGTTTGCTGGTCAACTGACCCGGCAGCGATCCGGAACATTGGAGCCTGTCGCATTTCTGACGCCCCATGCGGGTTATGTCTACTCGGGGAATGTTGCTGCATCTGCCTTCTCTTTGATTTCGAGGGCTTGATTTTGATGGTGTCATGATCCTGGGACCCAGTCATACGAACCAGTTCCGGGGTATTGCACGGGCGCCTCATGCCTCCTTCCTGACACCCTTGGGAGAAATGAGGGCGACAGGCACGACATCGGCTTCCTGTTTGATAATGATCTGTTCTTCCTTGACGATAAATATCATGCTCGGGGGCATATCACTGAAGTCGAACTGCCGTTTCTATAGGAATGGCTGGATGATCCGTTCAGGCTGATTGCCGGATCGATTGGCCAATGTTCGGATAATGAATTAACATCCGCTGCGGATTCCATTGTTGGCATGATCACCAAGTCCCGCAGAGATGACAGAAAATGGCTGCTTTATTACAAGCTCTGACACCTATCATGGCTGTGGTCCCGGCCTATGTCGGGAAAATGACCGAAAAATTTCCGGAATGGTCAAATGGCTTGACCATGAAAATCTGCTTTACCATTCCCGAAACTGGGAGGTCATGGCATGCGGCTGAATGCCTCTTGTGGTAATGATGGACGTGGTGAAGTACCTGGCGGTCGTTCGCGGATGGGCCTTGAAGCAGGATGATTCGAGGGAGAATCTCTGGCAGCCGTGGGATTATCTGGCGGGATACCTTGGCGCAGCCTTCGGCATCGAGACTCATGAAGGCCGGTGATCTGCGTGAAATCATTTCGGTGAGTTGCTGATCGATACGATAAGGAGAATTTAACAAGCGTTTCTTAATATAAATCATGGTCGATCGGCGTGGTTTTCAGGTCGTGCTATTGTTCGACGGGCCTGCCAACCACCTGTGTTTACTTTTGACCTGGTTTGATGAATAATTCAGGGAAGATGTTGCGCCCGATTGCCATGCTCCCCACCTATAACGAATCCGGAAACATCCGGTCGCTGATCGATACCCTGTTGAAAACGGATTCACGCATCGAGGTTCTGGTAGTAGATGATGATTCACCCGATGGAACCTGGAAAATTGTGCGGCAAATGTCTCGGAGCAACCCGCGTATTCACCTGCTTCACAGGACAGGGGATCGAGGACGGGGTTCCGCCGGGATCGCGGGCTTCCGGGAGGCCATTCGGCTGGATGCTGATGCCGTGATCGAAATGGATGCTGACTGGAGCCATGATCCCCAATGGATTCCACCTATGATTGAATGTCTTGAGAAGGGGGCTGACGTGGTGATTGGTTCCCGCTTGGTTCCGGGCGGTAGTGAAATCGGCCGCCATTGGCTGCGGGGAATCATCACGTATTGTGCCAACCTTTATATTCGTCTTGTTCTGGGGCTGAAAGTGCTCGACGCAACATCGGGTTTCCGGCTGTTTTCCGGTGATTGTATCAGGGCTCTTCCATGGGAGGGGATGTGTGCGACCGGACCCGAGACAGTCCAGGAAATTTTGTATGCCGCACATCGTTATGGGTTCAGGATTCAGGAAGTCCCGATAACCTTCATCGAACGGCGCCATGGGGTGTCCACATTCAACACGCGAATCATGTTGCGCAGCATGGCTGCGATTTGGCGTCTGCGTCTTTGGGGAAAAGACCCATCTTTCAATCGTGAGCAGTTGCCGTGAACCGTTCATCCAAGAGCTGGGCGATACCTGGGCCGACATCAATACCTGCAGGCCTGGCAATACCTCTGAGCTGGTTGTATGGAATCGGGCGCAAGTCCGACCGGCTGGTCAAGACCTGCGGTCTGATGCCCCGGCTTGAACTTCCGGTGCCTGTGATTTGTATCGGCAACCTCACGGTTGGTGGAACCGGCAAAACCCCTTTTGTTCACTCAATGATTTCGGTGCTGCAGAGGCTGGGTTACCATCCCGCGATCCTCAGCCGGGGTTATCAGGCGGTGTCTCCACCCGTAGAACCGTTTATTGTCAGCGATGGTATCATTGTGAATGATGATCTTGAAAAGGCCGGTGATGAGGCGCTTCTATTGGCGAATGCTTGCCCAGGCGTCCCGGTTGTTGTGCATGCGGACCGGTATGCCGCGGGCCTGACCGCTGTTCAGGAAACAGGTGTGGATTGTGTTGTCCTTGACGATGGTTTCCAGCACGACAGGTTAAAGAGGGACCTGGATATTGTTCTATGGGATGTACGGGACCGGCCGCGGGCCCAAAGGCTGCTGCCTGCAGGACGACTGCGTGAAGGGCTGGGTGCAGTCAGGAGGGCCGATGTACTGATGCTGACGCACGCTGAGTACATCCCGGAATCGGAGCGTGAATCCAAGACAACATGTGTGCTAACGGAACTAAAAAACGCAGCACCATCCATTCCCGTCTTTGATGTGCATACACTGCCGGCGGGAGTCGCCGCTCTTTCCGCATGCGCTGCCAACGCGGGGAGTCAGCGGGCTTTACCCGATAACCAGCCATGGTCGGCGCGCCGGGTCATCTTGGTCAGCGGCCTGGCGCGGCCCGATGGTTTCGAGCAGATGCTACGGCAGGCAGGCGCAATTGTCGTGGACCACTTTGTTTATCCAGATCATGTGGCTTATTCTTCGGATCATGTGAGAGAGTGGCAGGATCGGTATCACACATTGAAGGCCGATCTGGTTGTCACCACGTGGAAGGATGCGATCAAAATCGAACGACTTGATGTGGGTGGGCTTCCGGTCCGTGTCGCACTGATCAGGATGGAGGTCGGCAAAAAAGATCGCTGGATGCAATTCGTGGGAAACCACATGAAACCTCGAGGATGAGGTCAACCCAAGAGACTATCGTGCTTCATGAAATCCTACGCCGGATCCAGGGTGCGATTCATCAGGGATGAACCTGGCCGCCGCCGCCGACCTTCTCAAGACGCGGCTTTTCTGCTGATGGAAACCGGTCGACCTGATTCCTAAAACCTCTCCAGCCCAGGTAAAAAATAACCCATAAAAAAAAACACAAGAGCAAAACATGGCCAGTTCGGATGCCGAGAAGGTTGCCGCCCTCAACATCATCGTGGCTGTAGACTCCCCCTGTGGGGTTTTGTCCGGCTGTGGCCCGGGGATTTTCAGCTGTGGAGGCCGAAAACATTTGTTCTACGTTTCCCGACACGCTGTCTGACTGATTTTGCAGCATCAGCCAGCGGTCGTACTCGGTCCGGCGACCCGGATTATTCAGAGTTTCGTAAGCCCGTTGAATAAGGTGAAAGTGCAATGATTGGGTCTTGTTTCCCTCATGTCGGTCAGGATGGTTGATTTTTACAAGTTTGCGATACGCCTGCTTGATTTCCCGCGGCGTGGCCTCATGCTTGATACCGAGGGTGGTGTAATGATCGGTTTCGTGCATGATTCAGGCCAACTGATTCTCGACGTGTTTTTGCAATCGTGAATGAATACTTTGCATATGGAATATATTTGGTCTTGGGATTAGCTTTCAAAACACCCGGTTTTCTGCTGGTACGATGCCACCCACTTGCAGAAGAACTCCCCGCGTTCTACATAAGAATCAAACTGGTCGAAACTGGCACACCCGGGCGACAACAGCACAACATCACCCGGCATGGCTGCCGCAGATGACTCCTCGAGTGCGACTTCAAGGGTTATGCAGTTCTGACAGCTGACATGAGCTGACCAGGAGCCTTTTATGATATTGGCTGCTTCACCGATCAGCCAAGCTGCCTTGACCCGCCCGGCGAGCTGTTCGGCAACCAGGATGAAAGGGCTGTTTTTGTCATGTCCGCCGGCGATAAGGTGAACCTGTCCGTTGAAGCTTTTCACGGCGCTCAACATGGCATCAATGTTGGTTGCCTTGCTATCGTTGATGTAGCGTACGTCGTTGATCTTCCCTGCATACTGCATACGATGATCGTTGGGCGAGAACCCCTTGATCGCGGAGGCGATCTTTTTGCGACCCGCGCCCATTACGTATGCTGCACAGGCTGCCGCCATGGCGTTCGAGATGTTGTGCAGACCCTCCATCTGCAGGTGATTGATCGAGAATAATCGCTTCGGTTTCATCCCCGCCTTCTGGAACATCACAAGGTCGCCCTCCAGGTAACAACCTTCGTCGACCGGACGGATTGTCGAGTACTTCAGCACCCGTGCACGGGTGTCCCGGGCGATCTTCAGGCAGCGGCTATCGTCCTGATTGATGATCAGCACATCATTTTCATCCTGATTTTCCGTGATCCTGCCTTTGAGATCGGCATAATGTTCGATTGTTCCATGACGATCAAGATGGTCGGGCGTGATATTGAGAAGGATCGCAACATGCGGGTGAAAATAGCGGATCGTCTCGAGCTGGAAACTGCTGACTTCTAGGATCCAGTGAAGATTCGGTTCTGGTTCAGGATTTTCGAGGATGGCCCGGGACCAAGGCAGTCCGATGTTTCCCGCCGTAACCGGGTGCATCCCTGCCTCGCGCAGGATGGTGTCGATCATCATGGTCACAGTTGTCTTGCCATTGGTTCCGGTAACGGCGATCGGCCGCTCACCCGGGGCAGCAAGTGAGGCGAGTTCAAGTTCACCAAGGATACGCAGGTTCTTGTCCCGGGCAGCCTTTGCAAGTCGGTGGTCAATCGAAACGCCTGGTGAAAGCACGAGTGCCTGTGTTTCTTCTGGAAGTCTGGCCGCTGAATCAAATATGGCCGAACCCTTTGAATCCATCATTCGGCGGGCCTCCTCATCCACGTGATCAGGGTCATTGTCAAGGAGGGCAACCTGAAGGTTGAGGGCCCGCAGTAACATGACTGCTGCCATGCCACTTTTCCCGGCACCTAGGACAGTATAGTGGCCCAGTTGAAGATCCGGATGATGTGGGTTGGATAATGTGGGTTCAAACATCAGGATTCCATGCCCTGTATGGTTTGGATGATTTCGTTGACGTGCTTGTTAACGCGGACCTTACGCCAGATATGCCGGATCCGGCCATTGATATCGATCAGGAAGGTGGAACGTTCCACGCCCCAGTAATGACGCCCGTACATATTTTTCTCGATCCAAGTACCATATCTTTCACAAACCCTGTGATTTTCATCAGCGAGCAGCAGAAAGTTCAGCTTCTGTTTTTCGGTGAATTTCTGGTGTTTGATGACAGAATCAGGGCTTACGCCAATCACGATGGCACCCATTTTTTTGAATCGATTGAGGTTATCGCGGAAATCGCAGGCCTCGGTTGTACATCCCGGTGTCATATCCCTAGGGTAAAAGTAAAGTACAATGATCCCCGTCCCGATCAGCGATTTGAGGGAAATCAGGCTTTTGTCGGTTGCCGCTAATGTGAATAACGGGGCTTTTCTGCCGATCTCTGCGCCCATGGTTCACCCTGTTCTTCGAGAGTTGCTGCGTTGCCCCCCGGTTGTGGATATCCACGGACGGGAGGTCCATTGAACCAGACTTCAGGTCGGGCTCCAATCCCCGAGCCTGAACCAATGTCCGTCATGTCAGCGGGATATTCACCGCACGAGTCAGGCGAATATAAAACACAAGAAAAGGTAATTGGAAGGGAGTATTATCGCATGCCCGGGATATTCAGTGTGTTTATGAACGATCGAGACGTTGACGGATCCATGTAAGGGCTTCTTCCCTCGAGGAAAGATTGCCATCAAGTTGCTCATCCCGGACCAATTCAAGGATCTCACTGAACAGGGGCCCTGGCTGGTAATTCTCGGCAATCAAGTCATTGCCAGTGATCAGCGGGGGCGGGAGCAGTGCTTCCTGTCCCCGGGTGTTTTCCAGATCGTCCAGCTGCTGTACACAAAACTCGTAATTATCCATGATGCCGTGACTTGCCAGACAGTCCGCACGGTGGAGCGCAAGATGCTGCCCGAAGATCTTGCGGTCCAGAAAACGCAGCAGTTTCGAGCGTTTCATTTTCTTCACATCGATGAACTGCATGTGGCCGTGCACCAGTTCTGCCACCCGTTCAACTACCTGTGTAGACAGTTTCAGCCGTCGACAGATATACTCCGCCGTTTTCGCGCCCATGGCATGGTGGCGCGGGAAGCGTATGCGGTCGTCCTGTATCTGTGTTTCGGGTTTTCCGATGTCGTGCAGCAGTGCGGCCAGTACGAGCTCAGCGGGTGGCTCATCATCCCAGGCCTCACGCAGTCTGTCCAGCACCATTGCGGTATGTACGAACACATCTCCTTCGGGATGAAATTCAGGCGGTTGTTCACACCCGCGCATCCGTTCAACCTCGGGCATGATGACCCCCCAGATTCCCAGTTCACTCATCATGTGCATCGCGCGGCCCGGTTGTGGTCCGGAAAGGATGCGGATGAGTTCATCGGCGACTCTCTCCGCGCTGATCTTGGAGAGCAAGTGGGTATGGTCCGGAATCGCATCCCGGGTTTTTCCTTCAAGCTCCAGCCCATAGTATGCAGCAAAGCGGACGGCACGCAGTAGTCTCAGGGCATCCTCGTCAAACCGACGGTCGGCTTCACCTACAGTCTTCAGCAGCTTGGCCCGCAGGTCGAGGAGACCGTCGGCCGGGTCATAAACGGTTGCGTTGACAGGATCGTAGTAAATTGCATTGACCGTAAAATCACGGCGTTGGTAGTCCTCTTCACAGCTTCCATAGCGCACGGAGTCAGGGTGCCGCCGATCGATATAACCACCCTCGGACCGAAATGTGGCAACCTCAAAATGCATTTTTTCCTCAACAACGATGATTACGCCGAAATGTGCGCCCACATGCAGGCAGGTCCTAAACAGGCTGGCAACGTCCTCCGGTGTCGCAGCGGTTGCAATGTCCACTTCCCCGATAGGCTGGCCCAGCAGCCAGTTGCGTACCGCACCCCCGACAAACCAGGCCTCATGCCCGGCCTGTTGAAGTTGCCCGACGATTCTGCGGCCCAGGTTGACATGTGGAGTGTCAGGCCAGGGGTATTCGCTTGTGGTCATGTCAAGGTTTCCATCCCATGTATTTGTCGTATTTTCATATCCACCCAGATTGGAAGAGATGGTTTTACACAGGAGAAATCTGACACCCCGGGTTGATTGCTGCACAATCCACACGCATTTCCCTGCGGGGCCGTCATCCCATCCGGTGAAGGGGATTATTGATCATCCGCTACACAGCGAAAGCCGAGGTTGTTAGCCGCACTGTCCGGGGTGTTTTTTGTTCGTGCGGCAACACGGTATCGGTGACAATAGGAATCATGACAAAGAAAAGAGCCCCCACGGTTGATTCGGTTCGTTCCATTTGGAGGTCCTGCAGGATTCGTTCTCGGCCCGTTGTTGTGGTAGTCCGAACTCCACCAGTCCGCACACCATTCCCATGTGTTCCCGGTCATGTTGAAGAGGCCATAACCATTGGGTGGGAAGGATCTTGCGGGTGCGGTCCCGAGGTGCCCGTCTTCCATTGAATTATGCCCGGGAAACGTTCCTTGCCAGATGTTGCACATATGACGGCCATCCGGGGTCAATTCATTGCCCCAACCGAATCGTTTTTGACTCAGGCCTCCACGGGCCGCATACTCATGTTCCGCCTCGGTTGGCAGGCGTTTCCCCGCCCATTGGCAGTAGGCTTGGGCATCATCCCAAGACATGTGAACAACGGGATGATCCATCCTGCCTTTGAGGTTGCTGCGCGGCCCTTCAGGTTTACGCCAGTTCGCACCACCGACACGGCACCACCATTCGGCACCGGGCATGCGTTTTCTCACTCTTTTCCTCTCCCGATGGTCGATAAGCCCATCAAAAACAAAAGACCAGCCAAATCGTTTCTCGGCTTCGGTCCGGTATCCGGTTTCATTTGCGAATTGTTCAAACTGTCTGTTTGTGACGGCTGTGACTTCGATCCAAAAAGGCGAGAGGGTTACCTCCCGGACGGGTCTTTCACCATCTTCGAGATAGCCAATGTCATCATCGGTGCCCATCAGGAACGCCCCCCCCTCAAGCTTGATCATGCCGCGTGTCTGGATTTTTGAAGCGGGAGCCGGGGCAATGCTCCATGTGCCGTCTGGTTTTTTGTGACGGGGTCCACGGTTTGGTGTGCAGCAGCTTCCAGATCCCATTGCGCTTAACCGATCCAAGTCTATTCGCTGCCGGAGCCAGTTACCTCAAGGTAATGCGCCAAGAGTTCATCTGTCTCAAATAGTTTTCCGGGATTCATGAACCCCGCCCGGCCATTTCCCACCAACGAGGGGTGAGCCCTCGGCATCATTAATCCGGATCGTCTGATGATGGCCCCCCGATATCATGCCGGCCTGTTCGGACACACAATTTTCACATCGGCTCTCACACGCGGGCTGCCGTGGCGGCTGGTGTTACATCTTTCGGGCATTGCATACCGGACAAGGGTCATAGCACGGGGATTACTTTAGCCTGATTGACTGCAATACGACAAGCAAATCCGGTTTTTCATCTGGCCTATTAATCCGGTGTCTGCTTTTCTGGTGGATGGAAACCGGGGGATGAGCGCAACAGGATGGCCCAGCTGTATTTCCGATATTCTACCATGAACGCCGGTAAGTCTATCGATGTCCTGAAAATTGCCCACAACTATGAGGAGCAGGGCAAGAAAGTGCTGATCCTGACCAGTGATGTTGACAACCGCAACGGGCTGGGGAAAGTAACATCACGCATTGGACTTGCCCGGGAAGCTATCACCATTTATCACGACAGTGACGTCATCGCCCTGCTGCAGGACTCCTTGCCTGTCAGCTGTGTCCTTGTGGATGAGGGCCAGTTTCTGGCCAAGGAGCATGTCCTCCAGTTTTGCCAGATCGTTGACCGGTTTGACGTCCCGGTTATTGTTTACGGCCTTAAGACCGATTTCCAGAACCGGTTGTTTCCCGGTAGCGAGGCGTTGCTTTGCTGGGCCGACAAGATCGAGGAGGTCAAGACCGTCTGCTGGTTCTGCGACCGGAAAGCGATGATCAACATGCGTATTCATGACGGTAAACCTATTCGTGAAGGTGAACAGATCATGATCGGTGGCGCTGAACGTTACATCCCCGTTTGCCGGCGCTGTTATCTGTCCCCCGATCTGGAGTCGAAGGTGGCGCATTTTTCCGTGAGCAGGATTCGACTGTCACGTGACGACACATCTCATGGGTGAGAAACAGGATTGATCGCCAGCAGGTTGATTGATGGGAGACAAGGCTGATGGATAAAAAGATCGGTGTCCTGTTTGTATGCATGGGCAATATCTGCCGGTCACCGGCCGGCGAGGGGGTGTTCAAACACCTGGTTGCATCCAAGGGCATCAAGGATCGCTTTGAAATTGATTCCGCAGGCACCATCGGTTATCACGCTGGCCAGAAACCCGATGACCGCATGACGAAAGCCGCAGCCAGGCGGGGGATCGAGATCAGGGGCTGCGCGCGCCAGTTTGTACGCGGTGATTTCGCCCGGTTCGACCTGGTCATCGCCATGGACCAAGACAATTATGACGACATCCTCATGCTCGCTCCCGGTGATGTCGCCGCATCCCGGGTCAGGCTGTTGTGCAGTTTCATACCCGGTTGTCGTGTCACCGATGTCCCTGATCCCTATTATGGTGGTCCGGCAGGGTTTGAAGAAGTGCTGGATCTGATCCAGGAGGCGGGTGGGTTCATTCTGGAAAAACTGATGGAAGAAACCTGATTCATGGAGCAGGACCTGGGGCATGCCATTGAATATATCATCACCAGTTCGACTGGTCAGCAGGCGGTGTTACGGGGTTCGAGGGCGGTGGGGGGAGGATGTATCAATGCGGCGCGGGTGGTTGTCCTTGAGGACGGGCGCCGTTATTTTGTCAAATCAAATCCGCGGCCTTTGCCGGGGATGTTCCCGGCGGAGGCCGAGAGCCTCAATGCAATGGCTGCAACGGAGATCATTCGTGTACCCCGGGCTTTGGGGACCGGGGGGGAACCCGGGTCTGAATATCCGGACTGTATCCCCTGCATTGTCATGGAATATATCGAGCAGGGAACACGCGGGCCGGGTTTCTTCAGCAATTTCGGCAGGGATTTTGCGGAATTTCACCGTGCAACCCGGTGTGACCGGTTCGGCTTCAGGAATGACAATTATATTGGGGGCACTCCACAGCCCAATAACATCGGTCGGGACTGGGTGGAATTCTGGCGGCGATACAGACTCGGCTTCCAGTTGGAGTTGGCCCGACGTAATGGGCTCGGCGACCATTCCATGACACGGCTCGGTGAAAGACTAATGAACCGTTTGTCCGAATTGATCGGCGAACCGGATGAATCTGCCTGCCTGTTGCATGGGGACCTGTGGGGTGGGAACTATCTGGCCGGTGAAGACGGAGAAGCCGTCCTGATTGACCCGGCAGCTTATTATGGGCGCCGGGAAGCGGATCTTGCGATGACCATCCTTTTTGGGGGGTTTGACGATGAATTTCACCGGGCCTACCATGAAACTTGGCCACTGGAGGACGGATACCACGAACGCCTTGAGGTATACAAGCTTTACCACCTTTTGAACCATCTGAATCTGTTCGGTTCAAGCTATTACGCCGGATGCATGTCGATCTTGAGAAAATATGAATGAAAAGTGATTCAGCGGTGCCATCGACGTTGCAGGGCGGCCATGGTCAGGAGACCGGTTGGGGTGAGCCCGAGAGTCAACGGTTCCGGGATGACCGGGTCCGTATCGTCTAGTTCCCTGGGCGGGATCGGGGGAGGGGGAGGGTCTGATCCGTCATCATCATCTCCGACCAAAATGAAGGGCATAATCAGGTTATTCAGCCCACCGTCCAGATGGGCTGTCCCGGTCTTTACCGAGGGCGAGATTTGAGAGCTGGGATTAATGAAGATCGGCGGTTTTCGGCGGTATTCATCCAGGACGTCCATGATGATATAGACGCCCTTGTGTCCGGCATCACTTCCCTCTTCACTGAAATACGTGGGAGTTCCATCCCGGGCTGTCCGGGCGACTCGTGGTGTATCTTCCTCGTAACCGTAGATGAGGGCCTGTGGGCCAAAAGATGTATGATCCGCATCATTCTGGTCAAGCGCATGTAATGGACTCTGATTCCTTTGGGGATCGGTCAGGGAAATCAGTACGTAATCATCGATTCCAATGTTTCCGGGATAGGGGCTGTCAATGATACTTTCGCCTTCGAGGTCCTGCAGGGCATCGAACTGGCTCAAGGTGATCCAATTGGTATTGAGGGGTTCGATATGGAGGGCGAATCGGACTGTATGGAAGCGGTGCCCCGGCTTGATTTCAGTTACAATGGGTCCATCGATCAAGTAAGAAAGCTGAACTGCGTGAACCTCAGCGCAAAAACACAAGGCCATTATTAAGAAGGCAACAGCTGCGTGAACCCCGGTTCTTTTCAGGCTGTCCGACACCAGCTTTCCCCGTCTCCCTGCGTTTTCATGTTCAACGTGAGTCCTGCAGAGCCGCTGCTCAAGGAGGATTCCCGCCACGTGTGCGCTCCATGCCATATCAGGCATATCTCTTAACAATTATTATGCCCGAAAACAGGCCGGAATACCATCGGGTTCAACTGGCGGGGGTTGTGACCTGATTTTAATTAAAATATTATATAATATTGTATAATAAGAACTTGTGGTAAAGTAAGAGCTTGTATGGAATGGCTATATTCCCGATCCATTGAAGACTTGATTCAGCAGTGACTGGAGAAAATATGCAACCGTTTACACAAACTGCACATATCTTTCATTCTATAATATGGGATCAGCGTGATCCAGGAACCGGGTAATCGGTCGTTTTTATTCGAGACGGATTTGGGCGTGTTGAGAAAAAAGCCCTGGGGTTGATTTTATCGCTGGGTGCAGAGAAAAGCCTTTCCATCAATAGGGCAGTTCTACGTCGTGTTCAATCTTTTGCAGGCCGCCAAAAGCTTCCAGTATCTCCAATTCAAGTCCTGCATCGAAGCGGACGGTCAGCTTCCGCTCAGATACGCTGCCAGCCACGGCTACGATCTCCCCCTGACCCAGGCGTTTATGTTGGACACGGGTGCCCTTGGGGAATGTGCATTCCGCCGAGTCATCCGGCAAGATCCCGTCATTGGGGGGTGTTGTGTTGGAATTCGGGCCTAGGGTTTTGGCCTGATAATCCTCCTGGCATTCCATTGCCAAGTCCGCCCAGTCTCGATGGGCCTGGTCGAGTGTTCGTATAAGTTCCTCGGGGATCTCCCTGAGAAACAGGGATGGTGGATTATAGCGTACGCGTCCATAAAACAGGCGTCGATCGGCCCGGCTCAGAAACAGACGTTCCCGCGCCCGTGTGATCCCCACATAAAACAGGCGCCTTTCCTCCTCGATATTGTTTTCCCCTATTGCCCGTCCGCTGGGGAATATAGGCTCCTCCATGCCGACTATGAAGACCGCATCGAACTCAAGGCCCTTTGCGCTGTGCATGGTCATGAGTGAAACGGCATTTATATCCTGAATATGGTCCTCCGGGCGCACCAGTGCAATACGCTCCAGAAAACCGGTCAGACCCTCATCGGGGCAGGATTCCTCGAATTCTCCCAGCGCCGAGAGCAGTTGTTCGACATTTTCACGGCGGCTGATGACCTCCATGTCGGTCCCCCCAAGGCTGTCCTCATAATTTGTGTCACGCAATATCTTCTCCAGCACTTCACACGGGGGATGATTCTCCAGGAATTCACGCCACTCGTTGATCAGCAGAACTAGGTTGATGATCCCGGCACGCGCCTTCCCTGATACTCCATCAACGGGGTTTTCACGGATCTCAAGCATGACATCCCAAATTGATGTCCGACGTGTGACGGCTTCGTTAAAAAGGACGGTCAGGGATTTCCTGCCGATCCCCCGGGTCGGCCGGTTGATGATTCGGGTCAGGGCAGTTCCGTCACGTGGATTTTCTATTACCCGTAGATATCCGATAATGTCCCGGATTTCGGCGCGGTCGTAGAACTTGATTCCCCCAATCACGCGGTATGGGATATCGTTCAGGCGCAGCTGGTCCTCATAGACGCGACTCAGGGCATTGATACGGTAAAATATCGCTATTTCGCGATACGAACAGCCGGCATACCGTTTCAGCCACTTGAGGGTATCGACCACTTTGGCGGCCTCTTCTCCCTCATGTGCGCCGGTTATCATCGTCAGCGGTTCACCCTCGCCACGGCTGCTCCACAGTTTTTTTTCATTCCGTTGGCGATTATGGGAGATCACCTCGCTTGCGGCCTGCAGGATCCGTTCACGGCTCCTGTAGTTCTGCTCAAGTCGGATAATGCGTGTACCCGGGAATAACTCGGGGAATTCAAGGATGTGTCCGATTTCAGCTCCCCTCCATGAATAGATACTCTGGTCTTCATCCCCGACCACGCAGACATTTCCCGGCCCCTTGGCATCCGTGTTTCCCAAGGCAAGCAACCGGATCAACTCGAACTGTACGCGGTTGGTGTCTTGGTATTCGTCAACCAGCAGATAATGCCATCGTTGATGATAGCGTCTCAATACATCGGTATTCTGGCTGAAGATCTGGACAACTCTGAGGATCAGGTCATCAAAATCAACGGCATCATGGGCCTGCAGACGTTCCTGATACATCCGGTAAACTGTTCCACATGCCGGTGAGAAGTCATGTTGCAGTGTTCGGGTAGCCTCATCCGGTTCAAGCATGCGAATCTTGGCAGTTTGGATCCAGCTGCGGATAACTTCCGGGTTGATCGACTGCATCGTGATGTTGAGTTTTCTCATGCAGTCCTTGATCAGGGCCATCTGATCGGAGTCATCACAGATTGTGAAGCGGTTGGTTAGTCCTGCATGTGAGGCCTCGGCGCGGAGTATGCTGACGCACTGGCTATGAAAGGTTGAGATGGAGAGGCGCGCGGTATTGGTATCAGGGATCAGTCGTTCAACCCGCTGGCGCATTTCCTCGGCGGCCTTGTTGGTGAAGGTCGCGGCAAAGACCGCTCCGGGCTCGATGCCTTTTTCCCTGATCAACCAGGCAATGCGGTAAGTGATAACGCGTGTTTTTCCGGACCCGGCACCGGCCACCACCAACAGGGGACCATCAACAGTCTTCACGGCCTCGAGTTGCTGGGGATTCAGTTGATCGAGCAGTAGTGGTTCGAACTCAGACATGAAAACCTGCTAAAATCCCGCGCCCTCCTGCATGATCGGCAGGAACCGCGCGGGATTGGATGATGACATCCGGATCTAACAAGCCCGCATCAGCGGCGGAATCGCATCCGTTTGCGAAGTTTCTTATACTTGTGCTTGCGAATCTTCTTGCGACGTTTTTTGACAACGCTCCCCATACACAAACCTCTCTTGGGCTGCCGGTTCAAACTTCCGCCAGTCCGGGACCTCAACTTCCCGGAGCTTAGGCCGACCCAATATACTAGCGAATCAAAAATCGTGCTGCAACCTGAAAGAATTGCCTCGCGAAAAACCGTCGACAGGTTATGATTTTTATGATTCCGGCCCCGATACATGCAGGGGGAACGGGTTTCCGGAAGCCGGTTGATTTACATCAACTTGGATGTCCTGTGGAATCGATTCCAGCCCGGTTTTCCATGGCGGCTGTCATGGAGCCTGCGGGGCAATCGGGAAGTCCGCAAAGTTTCCCGTTATTGGATTTAGTTGATGCCTGGAGTAACACGAGTTCTTTGGGAAGGACAGTTGTCAGCCAGGCCGGAAATGGACTGATTGTGAACCAGATACCGGTAGATCCCGTGTCCCTCCGTGTCGCCATTGTCGGTAGCGGACCCAGCGGGTTTTATGCCGCGGATGCCCTATTCAAGTCCGGGTATGCAATGACGGTCGACATGTTTGAACGACTGCCGACACCTTATGGATTGGTCAGGGGTGGGCTTGCCCCCGACCATCCCAAGATCAAAAATGTCACCCGGGTCTTCGAGAAGATCGCGACCCATCCGGGATTTTCGTTTTGGGGGAATGTCCACATCGGTGCCGATCTGTCGGTCGACGAGCTACGCGGTAACTATGATGCAATCATTGTGGCGTGTGGTGCCCAGACTGACCGGCGGCTGAATATTCCCGGTGAGGACCTTCCCGGCAGTCACACGGCGACTGAGTTCGTCGGCTGGTACAACGGTCATCCGGATTACCGGAATAGGACCTTTGACCTCAGCGGGGAAACTGCTGTTATCATTGGCATGGGTAACGTTGCGATTGATGTAGCCCGCATCCTGGCAAAATCACCCGATGAACTGCGGACAACCGATATCGCTATCCATGCCCTGGATGTATTGGCCAACAGTCGATTGAAGCATATTCACTTGGTAGGCCGGAGGGGCCCGGTTCAGGCCCGGTTTACACTCAAGGAGATTCAGGAACTCGGTGCTCTTGCAAATTGTTCGATCAGAATCGATCCGATAGACTTGGAACTCTCTGATGAATCACGCATTGAACTTGGATCAGCGGAAAATCGTCAGGGCCGTGAGAACTTTGAGGTTCTGCAGTCTTATGCCGTCGGGACACAGCCAGAGAGGCCCCGACAATGCCACATTAATTTTTGCAGGAGCCCTGTGAGGGTATCCGGTGATGTGCGTGTCAATAAAATCATCCTTGAACGAAACACGCTTCAGGGAGAACCTTTTCGCTTGAATGCGGTGGGTATAGGAGAAATGATGACGCAATCCTGCGATATTTTGTTTCGGAGCGTGGGTTATCGTGGCGTTATGATCGCGGGGTTGCCTTTTGACAACAAGCGGGGGCTGATCCCCAACTGTCAGGGCCGGGTCGAACCCGGTATTTATTGTGCAGGATGGATCAAGCGCGGGCCCAGCGGGGTCATTGGGACCAATAAACCCGACAGCGTGGAAACCGTCCGGACACTGCTTTCAGATCTGGATCAGTTTCCCCGATGTCCGGTTGCCGATAGCGCGGGTCTCAGGCAAATGCTTGAAAGCAGGAAGGTCCGGATCGTAGACTTTGGGGACTGGTCCAGGATTGACAAGGCCGAGATCCAGCGTGGCGATGAGGTGAATAAATCCCGTGAAAAATTTACTTTCAGGCACGAAATGCTGGAGGTTTTGTCGGGGTCGGGACCCGAGGGAAATTAGCGCCGGCTGAGATATCTCGTTCGATCATCGTGTTCACGCTGATGTTCGACAGTCCCTTGCCGGAGAGATGACATTAAGGATGACCGACAAAAAGTCCAGCCTCTCGGTTCCCCGGCCCCCGGAAAGCGGTGGTGGGCCACTCCTGGAAGTGCAGGGGCTGAAGACCCATTTCATCACGCGGCAAAGTGTAAGAAAGGCTGTCGACGGGGTCAGTTTTCATGTTGGTCATGGAAGAACACTGGGTATTGTTGGGGAAAGCGGTTGTGGCAAATCAGTGACCTCGCTGTCGATTCTGCGGTTGATTCCCGACCCCCCGGGCAGGATAGTTGATGGCAGGATCCTGTTCCACGGACAGAACCTGCTGGATCTGACGGAAAAAGAGATGCAGAAGGTTCGGGGAAACCGGATCTCTATGATATTTCAGGAGCCAATGACCTCGCTGAATCCCGTTTTCACCATTGGCAGCCAGGTCGCAGAAGTCTTCCGGATCCATAAAAATCTTTCGCGCAGGGAGGCGTTCGACCGGGCCATCGAGATGCTGGATCAGGTCAATATCCCGGATGCACAAAAACGCGCCCGGGAATATCCACATCAGATGAGCGGTGGGATGCGACAGCGGGTGATGATTGCCATAGCCCTTGCCTGCAATCCGGAACTGCTGATTGCGGACGAACCCACGACTGCTCTGGATGTTACGGTTCAGGCCCAGATTCTGGAGTTGATGAAGACGCTGCAAGCCAGATTCAATTCATCCATTTTGATGATCACGCACGATTTGGGGGTCATCGCCGAGACCAGTGATGACGTGGCTGTCATGTATGCAGGCCAGGTCGTGGAGCAAGCCGTTACACGTGACCTTTTCAATCGCGCCCTACACCCCTACACTCAGGGGTTGATGCGTTCCGTGCCCCGGGTTGATTGGATTACGCAGAGACAGAAAATTGAACCGATTCCCGGGGTCGTGCCGGATCCTGCCGATTTTCCCTCGGGCTGCCGTTTTCATCCCCGCTGTCCATATGTGACGGATCAATGTAGGATTGAATCCCCCGAACTTGTGCCAGTGCAGGACAGCCATGGTGTCCGATGCCATCGCTGGAAGGAAATATCAGATGATCCAAAGAAAGCCATCAGGACCACATTCGATCCTTGATAATTTGTACCTGTCTTGACACAGCCGACTGATTTCTAACACGCTGATCCATATGAGTGATTACGTATCAGATACAGCCCGCGTATGCAGGCCCTGAATACTTGATGTCTGAACAAAAACAGGGGGAGGCTGCAGATGTGTGCCCCCCGTTTCTCTTTTGTCCTGCCTTTAGCAGGATGGTTCGTGTATGATGAGAGGATTGAGTTCTATAATGTGTGAAACAGTGCAGGCTATTGCAATATTTTGCATTACATATTCGCCTGATGTCCGTTCTATGCGCGCTGATCTGTCTTCAGGCTTTGATTTGGCCCGATATTCTTGTTCATGATGATTCGATCGGCGCTGAATTTCAGAAGACAGCCTCATCTGCCGGCTTGGTCCCCATCAGGCGTTTCCGCCATATTCCGTGGACGGTATACCGGGGTAGCCAGAAGAATGAGTCGGGGATTCTTGTTAAAGCGTTTGATCAGGGGTGGACGGTTGAAAAGAATCTTGTCTGGAAGCTTGCCGCCCTTCCCGACGATCCCGATATCAACCAGCAGTGGCCTGTCATGACCACCTACCCCGACGCGGACATACGGCTTCAACAGGCATGGAATATCCGGGCCAGTGCTCCTGATGTTGTCTTGGCTGTGATTGATACAGGTGTTCGGATCGATCACGAGGATCTGGCCGGCAATATCTGGAACAACGAGCAGGAATTAGGTGGAACCCCTGGCGTTGATGATGACGGGAATGGTTACGTTGACGATATTAATGGTTGGAACACGAATCAGGATTCCTCGGATGTGGTCGATACCAATGGTCATGGGACACGGGTTGCCGGTATCGCGGCGGCTGTCGGTGATAACACAACCGGGATTGCCGGTGTGTGCTGGAATGTTCAGGTGATGACAATCAGGGCATTCACGACAAGCACCACCACCACCGACGCGCTGCTGGGGGGGATTGATTATATATTGGCCAATCCAGGCGTTGATGTCGTGAACGCAAGCTGGGGGGAGTTGGATGTCTTCAGCACGGCGATGGAGGACGCGATCCGTCGGCTGAAGGACGAGGGCGTCCTGGTTGTTGCAGCCGCAGGTAATGACGGGGCTGATCTGGATACCACCCCATTCTACCCCGCTTGTTACAACCTTGATAATATCGTTTCCGTTGCTGCGATCGACGAGACCGGGGTTGCGGCCAGTTTCGGGGCAGGCTTCTCGACCAACTTCGGAACGAAAGTCAGCCTTGCCGCCCCGGGTCGGAATATTTACACAACGGATATCTACGGAGGTTACAGCCACGGCCAAGGCACATCGATGTCGGCACCATACATCTCGGCGGCGGCCTGCCTGGCGCGTTCGTTCGTGCCCGGGATCTCACCGATTCAGATACGCGATAAATTCATAGATACGGCAGTCCAGACAACGGCGCTGCAGCCCACGCCGGTCAACGGGGGGCTGGTCAATATAGATGCCTTTTTGGAATCCATGTCTGTCACCTCATCCGGATACTGGCATTTGTTCAACTGATGGGCAAATCCGGCCTATTTTCGCCGTGATAGTTCGGGTTATGGATCCAACGCCAGTCGGGCTTCGACGGCCAGTTCGTCACAGCGGTTGTTTTCCTCGTTCCCGGCGTGTCCCCGAACCCATTCCCACTCCACAATGTGTGGCTTGAAGGCTAAAAGCAACTCGCGCCAGAGATCATCGTTCTTGACCGGTTTCTTTGCGGCGGTGCGCCAGTTGTTGTGCTGCCATTTCTCCAGCCAACCTTCAGTGAATGCCTTTTTCACGTATTGTGAATCGGTAATGATCCGGACATGGGTTGGCCGTTTCAAGGCCCGGATGCCCATCAGGACCGCGGTCAACTCCATGCGGTTGTTCGTGGAGTCTCGTTCGGATCCCGACAATTCCCTGCGCAGTTTCTTTTCCCGCGAGATCAGCAGGGCTGCCCAGCCCCCCTTGCCGGGATTGGGCGAACAGGCCCCGTCGGTATAGATGGTGACTTCGGGTTCTTTCATGTGTTCATAAGGGATCCAAGATTTGCATTCCCATATATGTGTAAGGATGGGGATTCTAGGGGGCAATCTGTTGTATCTTGCCGTCCGAAACCCACTTTTTGTCGCCCTCAGTAAATGGGCAATTGTGAGAAATCCTGGCTTGGTTCGTAAGCTTCGCCGTTTCCCCGGAGGGGAATCGGGACCGAGGCATGGTTCGGATAAAGTGCCTGTTTCTTCGCCCCAGTTTCCTCGATCAATTGCTTCAGTTCTCGGCGGTCATCTTCGGTCAGAAGGGCGTTTGTTTCAACGATCCGTCCGGCTTCAATCAGCTTCCCTTGGATCCAAAACGGGGTTCGCTCACGGAGATAAAGGCAGCCCAGGCATTCGACCCGGACATGTCCTTCCATCAGGTTCTTTCGTGCCGCTCGGATGGATTTTCCGTTGAAGGCCTTCAGGGGTCCGTTCACAAAAACATCGTCTATATCCTCCTCAATATAGCAGCATAATTTCATCCGTCCATCACGCTCGATGATCTGATCGCCGTTCAGCTGGCCGCAGCCGTATGCGGCACCGGCATGGTGGAGGGCGCCCCTATAACCGACGGCTTTCTGCCGCCAGAAGGAAAAATCCATATTGAACCTATCCGCGATACGTCGTCCGCGATCCATGTATTTCTCGAAGATGGGTGTATCGAGAACGCTCAGGTCTTCATCCTCGGGTTTATAGGCTACAATGCTTGAAAAGGAAACCGATTTGCATCCCATGCGGTGTCCAAGACGCACAAGCAGGGGGACTTCACGGATATTGTGCCGTGAGACTGTCATATTCACGTTTACCCGGGGCGTTGCCGACCCGCCCTCATCACGTTCGCGCAATAGGGCGGTGACCTGCTCCACCACGGTTTCGAACACGGCATTTTTCCGCAGCCATTCGAATGTCTTCTTCCTTGCCCCGTCCATCGAGATGTGAAGGTCATCCAGGCCGCTGTCAAGGATTCGCTTCCGGGTGTCCATATCGAGGCTCATCCCGTGGGTCGAGGTGGAGACCATGATCTGGTATTGTTTGCAGAGTTCAACGAACCTGAAGAATTCCGGGTGCAGGAAAGGTTCCCCCAGGCCGAACAGTGATATGGTTGTCGAGGCCTTGAGTTCATCCACATGTCCCGCAAAATGCTCGAAATCCATGAACCTGTTTTCACGGATTCCCATGGATTCGCGCATGCAGAACGGACATGCCAAGTTGCAGGTAGTGGACACGGCCGTTTGCACCTTGGTCGGGGCGGCCGAGACCTGGTCATCAAGGAAGGTCAGGTCAACAAGATGCCGGACATAATTAACGACCTGTTCCCGGGTGTTCATGAACGAAGAAACCGCTTCAGAATCGGATCATGACAGGCCGGGGGACAGGCCTGAGATGCTGCATCGGGAATGAATCAACCGTGCTGATTCTAACCCCCGGCTGATTGTGGGGTCAAGTATGACGGGTCGGGGGGGCACCGCATGCAGAAATATCCCATGTGCCACAAAATGGTGTTTGCGACCGCGGAAGAATCTATGTAGTTGTCTTTAACATCTCGCGAAAACTCCCCGTTTTCTTGATGGCGTCGTCCGGTTTGGATTCCAAGTCATGTTAAATCAACCGGATGATCCAGCCCCTGTCCGGAAATTGCATTGCAACGCATATGTCAGTCCGGCCCGAGATGGTCCATGAATGGATGACCCCGTTGCCATCGGCCGTCCCGGTTCATATAATTCAACTCACGTTGACCATTTCCGGTTTACCCGGGTGGCTACCCGATTTCCAGACCCGTTCGAGGTGAACATGGAACCTGCCGGCCTTCAGTCCATCCGAGTTACGTTCGTTCGGGTGTGTATCTTGTTATGCGTGAGTTTCCAGGCCAACCGGCCGGGTTCAATGGAAGTCCTGCCTCGTGAAAAATACCCGGCTGATCTTGAAGCGAAGCTAATTCATTACTGGGAGGTTTATCAAAAGGCTCAGTCTGTGCTTGTCCAGCGGACGGGCATGCAGGGTGAGTCTCTCACGCGAACTGAATGGGAAAAGATTCTTGATCCCGGGCCCCGGAACCGGCTGACGGGGGATGAGATCAAGCAGCTGAGGAAACTTCAGGCTCGGCGCATCGAGATGGCGGGAACCATGGCCCGAATGAATTCGGTCATTGATCTTCATGAAATCAGGAAGACGGGGCGGCTTGTCCGGTTCTGCAGGGAATTTCCCAAGGGTGGCATGTTGCACAATCACCCAAACGGCAGCTTGGACAGGGAGACTGTTCACCTTTTGCTGAATCGTTTCAACCCGGTTATTAAGCCTGCTAAGATCATCAGGGCCCTGAGCAGTCCGCCGCAAAAAATGTATCCAGGAGAACTGGATTTTCTGCAATCCTATCACGGGAAGGTGGCCTTTCTGGATCTTAACGAGGATGATCGCCGAAAATTCGAGAATCTGTTTTTTTTGCCATCCGGGAACCATGATTTTGATCGTTTTGACTCGATATTTTACCTTGTCCGGTTGCTCAGGAAGGGATCGAAGCCTCATTTTGAATCGATTCTTTATGATCGCTTTTTAAGTCGTGCTGCGGATCACAATCTCAGCCTTGTCGAGTTTACCCGTGCGGTCAAGGGCCCCGAGATCCTGAGGCAGATGGATGATATTGCCGTGAAAGCACTTGAAGACCACGGCATTGTCATGCGTATCAATGCGTCCTTTAATCGCTCAAGGGATTCGGAACTTAATCTCGCAAGGCTTGAAAAACTTCAAAGCCTTGGGAGTTCAACGGTCCTTGCCGGGATTGACCTGCTCGGAGATGAGAAGGATTTCCCGGCCTTCGAGGCGGGTTACCGGATTTATGGCAGGATGCTTGCCATTGAGGCGACCGGAACCCACGGGAAGCTCCATCGGACCATCCATGCGGCCGGACTGGGTGAACCCCGCAACATTCGTGACGCTATGCTGATCGGTGCGGAGCGGATTGGGCATGGATGCGGGTTGATGGATGATCCCGTTGTCTTGGAATATGCCTCACGGAGGGAACTTCCCGTTGAGGTCAATCTGGTCAGCAATGTACGCCTCAAGTATGTGAAGGATTTCGAATCACATCCATTTCTGAAGCTGCTTCGAATGGGTCTGAAGGTTAGTCTTTCGACTGATGATGAGGGGATTCTTGAAACGGATATCAGTAACGAGTATCAGATGGCAATCACGCATTCAAACATGACCTGGCATGAGATGAAGAGGCTGGCATTAAACTCGGTCGAAACTGCGTTTGTGGATTCGGAAGTCCGGGAAAAGCTTCTAAAGAAACTTGAGGATGAACTCAGGTCCTTTGAGGAACGATGGAAAACGGGACGGCAATGATGCATCATTGATGATCCGAATCACGGACAAACGTGACGGATAAAATTCAAATGATCAGGGTATGATCGACATGGGGTATATCATGGCCCATCATCGCCCTCATCTGGATACAGCGTCTCCATCAGTTGAAGCGCTTCATCCCGGCAATCGGTCGGGACCTCGATCTCCATATCGCAATCGGGCAGGAATGACCATAAGCCAAGATTTTGGATGCGTTCATTGCGGACATTGAACGGAATCTGATGGGCTTCCAGCAGCGATCTTGCCAGCATCAACTCGATCTGGCTTCGGGTTCTGAAAATGGTTGTCGTGATTGAATCCTGCTTTTCAGGCATCAGTCGGTGTTCCCCGTTCATTTGTGGAGATCTCGGGATTTCCACCCCGTGGAGTGTCACCCTCTCCCGGGCGCAAGCGGCCGGTGACCGGGGCTTCGGACCGGATCATCCCCGCGTTGGTGGACATCGCAGTGCCACGGTTTTCCACCCACTCCATGACCACCCCGGCTCCCGAGGGGGATGACCACCAATATCAGGGAAGACATTGGGATCTGACGTAACAACAAGGCCGGGGGGGTCCCTTTCATTCCGGTGGATGAACATGAGGACCGTCAACAACATGGTATCCCCCAACGCCGGGTCGATTCGAAGATGATTATTCTTGAGCATAAGCCTGATTGGAAGGAGAATCCTGATTTTGCGGGATGAAACGTGCTGCTCTGAACAGCCAGGCGGGAAATCCCCCTGTTCATCAATCAGGAGGGATTTCGAATGAATGGTGATAAAATACCCCGAAGGACGTTATTGAAATCCGGCATGGCGGCCACCACGGCGGCTGGCATGATGGGACTTCATGGATGTAGTTCTTTAAAAGTACCCGGCGCTGACAAACCCGTTTTCGATAGTCAATCCTCATCAATCGCCTGCGCCGAACCCGAACCCAACCTGGAAATCGCGAAGGGCTGGTGGACCGAGGGCCCGCATAGATACACGCCCATTAATTGGAAAGATCACCCTTTTTATTTCGGCGTGCATCATAATGCGACCGTTCAACTTATTCCAAAGATGCTGCTGGGCTTTAACGATTCCGTTGACCGCCAGGAGGGCGGCATCACGATGAGGGATGATCAAAGCGTTCTTCAGGGTTGGAGCGACTGTGATGCATCCGTGCTTTGGAGCCGCTGGTTTCCTTTTCGATACAGCATCAGGTCCTATGATGGCGCGCAGCTTCTGCAGGAAGTGTTCATACACGTGCCGGGCGGGGTTGATGTCACAACCGGGAAGGAGCCGGCATTCGCCTGGGTACGAATGACGGTCGCCGAGGTATGTGATGGATTCAGGGTGGAGGATCATTTCACGTTAAGGGTAAAAATTGGATCGTCTCACTTAGTGCCCGGACAGGCCTATCCCGATGTTTTGACTCCGGACAGCGATGAATACAATCCCGATGCGGGCTATCGGCTGATGGGGCCGGGAGCAGAAATTTATAACCATTGCATCGTGAAGGAAAGTATTCGATGACCAAAGGTCACTTTCCTAGAAGGTTCTTTTTGATATTTTGTATATTGTCCGTACTGAGTCAGGTCGGCTCGGTCAACGGCGGGAACACGGCACAGCTTATTTTCAGGGAAAACTGGAACTCGGGTGCAAAGATTTTCAGCCCGGACAGCCTGACTGGCACGATAGGTCTGGCTACGGGCATGCATATTGATCCCGACAAGTGGATCGTAAACATCGGGCAGGAGTCGGACGGCTCGAGATGTAAACTGGTGCAGCTTGGCACGGGCGACTGGGCGATCTACACCGAGGGACCTGGGATCCCGACCGAAACAGACCATACAACCTGGTTCTATTCAAGGCCGTCCTTCCAGCGTGGTGGAAATCTCCGATGCACATTCAAGACCTGGATTGATCCCTCGAGAAAAAACAACTCGGTGAAAGGCGCTTCCGAGTACGCTCAAATCGGCGGCCCGTGGCATTATGTTCAGGACGGTCCCGTCCTCGAGAATCCTGAGGCGGTCGTGAGATATTGGGGCTCGCCCCGTTTTGCCCAGGTCGGTGACGCCTGGCCTATAGGTGGCCATAAGATGTCCCCGGCATTTGTGGACGCCTTTACACGGATTACCTCCAAGGCCAAGGCGCTGACGATCCGCGTCTGGTTGGGCGATGAGATCGGCGCCAAGCTGGAATGGTCCGCCGATGACGGCAATAGCTGGACGCAAGAAATAGACACCCGGGGAATCAGCGGCGGCCGGCACCGCAATGTTTTTCTTGGCTTTGCCACCTACGGCACAGCGGTCTTTATTGATGATATCATGGTAGAGAATGATGCTCACACCGGCGGCAGGGGCACAAAGGCGGCGGGAACACCGAAAGTCCAATCAAACGAGAACTGGCCGCAGTGGCGGGGTCCACTGGCAACCGGAGTCGCCCCCCTCGCGGATCCACCCGTTGAATGGGGCGAGGACAAGAACATTGCATGGAAGATTCCGGTCCCAGGCAGGGGCCATTCCACGCCCATCATCTGGAAGGACCGGATCGTCCTAACGACTGCAATACCTGTCGGTGATGCGCTGGAACCACGATATAGCAAGGCTCCCGGCGCACACGACAATCTGCCCGTGACCCATCGTATGGAGTTCGCCGTGGTTGCGCTCCGCCGCGTGGATGGGTCTGTCATCTGGCAGAAAACGCTGCGCGAGGAACAGCCTGTTGAAGCGGGTCATCTGACCGGCAGCCTGGCCTCGGCATCACCGGTGACGGACGGCGAGGCGATCTATGCGTTCTTCGGTTCGCATGGATTGTATTGCGTGAACCTGGATGGGAGCCTCCGCTGGGAAAAATCCCTTGGCCGGATGCAGACCAGGCATGCACATGGCGAGGGTTCTTCTCCCGTGTTGTATGGACGTTTTCTGGTTGTCAATTGGGATCATGAGGGCCAATCGTTTGTCGTTGCTTATGACAAGGTGAGTGGGAGGGAGATATGGAAAATGCCGCGTGATGAGCCGACGTCATGGGCGACACCCATTGTGGTCAGGCAAGGTGATCGTGTTCAGGTTATTGTCAGCGGCACTAACCGTGTCCGTAGCTACGATCTTTCCAATGGCGGGATCATCTGGGAATGTCCCGGGTTGTCGGCCAATGTTGTGGCATCCCCGGTTTCAGACGGAAGTCTCGTCTATGCCGGAAGCAGTTATGAGAAGCAGGTGATGCTTGCAATCCGGATTGATGGTGCAATGGGTGATATCAGCGGTACGGACCAGTTTGCCTGGAAACGTGCGAGGAGGACGCCTTATGTCCCGTCCCCGTTGTTGCATGGGGAACATCTTTATTTCCACAGCCACTATCAGAATGTGTTGTGCCGTGTTCATGCCCGCACGGGTGAGGAGAAGAACAGCCCCTTTCGCCTGCCGGGCATCGGGGATGTCTATGCCTCACCCGTTGCCGCGGCCGGCCGTATTTACATAACGGACCTCGAGGGAAACACGCTTGTGCTTGGTGCCGGCGACGGCTCTCCGGAATTCTTGGCCCTAAACAGGCTCAACGACAGTTTCAGCGCCTCGGCGGCGTTGTCTGGTGAAGAGATCTTGCTTCGCGGCGAACAGCACCTTTACTGTATTGTGGAACGCTCGGACTCCTGAATGCGTCGAAACGTTGGGGGATTTCCTGCACCCATGGCATAATCTGCAAAGATCCGGCCCCCAACCCCGTCATGATGGGCCGTCCCAGGGTTGCCCTGCACGTAATCCTGTCGTGCTTAGCCTGTTGTTGAATCTGTTGCTGCCATCATCCGGCATGAAGTCTCGGTGATGCCAATACGGATCAATCCGCATCCAGGCTACGCCAGCAATACCAGCATGCGATTGTGGAATAAGGTTTCCAACGATCGGCGATTTCCTGGGCCTGATTCCTGTCGGGAAGTTTTTTGAGTCCGTACAGGTTGTGAATTGCCTTCAGGATACCCAGGTCACCCGAGGGGAAAACGTCAGGGCGGCCCAGTGAGAACATCAGGAACATCTGGGCAGTCCACACCCCGACACCCCGGACTGTCTGCAGTTTTAAAATAATGTCATCGTCGACGAAACGCCCGATTTGTGAAAGATTCAACGTCTCGTCACAACATTTTCCAGCGAGATCGTGCAGATAACCGGCCTTCCGTGCCGATATGCCGATCCTGCGTAACTGCGGTTGGGACTTTCCGAGAATGGATTTCGGGGTCATGTTACCGGGCCCGATCAGATCCTTGAGGTGAAGATGAATCGACCGGGCGGCCTTCGTGGATATCTGCTGCCCGATGATTGATCGGACCAGCATTTCAAAACGGTTTTTCTCGAGCACGAGCCGGCACGGTCCGACTTTGCGGATTAATTGTCTCATGACCGGGTCTGCAGCGGACAGATGTCTTGTGGCCTTGACGATGCTGGCCTGTCTTGATCTTGGCATAAGTGAATTTACAGGATACCTGGTCCGGTTGAAAATGAATCCTGCTGTTCAGGGGTAATTATTATTCCGACTTGAAATCATTTTATTGGACATCATTCAGGCAGATATTATGCTCGTATCTTAGACTTGGCGGGGTGGGGTTCGATCCTGGAGAACCTGATCATGCTGTGGTTGTCGGGATGGATGGATTCTGGCTGGAATACCCGGCGCAGTAATCTCCATGGATCCCATAAGATCGATGGGGGAATCCTTGGTCAATCTCGGAGGCTTGCAGGATCATGCTTTATCAGGGAAAAGGGTTTACGCTGATCGAGCTGTTGATCGTCGTGGCAATCATTGCCATCCTTGCGGCGATTGCCGTGCCGAATTTTCAGGAAGCCCACACGCGTGGGAAAATTTCACGGACCCTGTCGGACATGCGAACTATCGGCGTGGGCATAACGACATATATTGTCGATTACCACCAGTTTCCGGTTACGCCGCCCATGCAGAACTGTGTTTTGAATGGCTGGTGTGGGGACTGGTTGCTCGCCCCGGATTCAGGCCAGTTCAGAATGGGCCATCTTCTGACGACGCCGGTGGAGTACCTGTCCAGTATTCCGATCGATCTATTCAATACCGCGATGACGAATCCCGATACCACATTGTGTGTCAACAAACCCTCCAAGGAACTTTCTGTTATCTTCTCAGGAGCACCTTTGGGGGAATACACGGAACATTTTGCCAATCCCGCCATTAATATTTATTCTGGGTTCTGGCAGCTGGAAAGCGCTGGTCCTGATCTTTCGTGGCACTGCGATTTCCTGCTCGGAAACACGGAGTATTTCTACGATCCGACAAACGGAACGAACAGTTACGGCCAGCTTGTTTATCACCACGACGGATCGACGATCCCCGGCAGTGCTAGGAAGATTCGCTAGCCACCGTAGTCGTTGGTAGAAGTCCTGTTCTGCAGAGTGATCGTGATCAAAGGATGCGGTCTTCATCGGGGTGAGTGGCCCGCACGGCGGGCAATTATGTTGTGGCACATCACGGCGCAGGCGTATCCGATTACACCTGATGGCATGATATCGTTTTAACGGCCTCAACCCGGCGATGGTTGAATGGAGCGGCCGGACGATTGACGAATCCCCCCCTGCCCGCTTGAGAACACGACCTTGGCCCGCCCGCGCTGCAATTAATGCTCGACTGTGGCAGGCCAGGTGGTCGTCTGGATCGATGACACAAGATGATCCTCCCATCGAACTCCATCAGTCGGGCCGAATGAGTTAGAGTTGATTGAGCGCTACCCAGCGTAGACAAACCGGGTATGGGATATGCAACACCTGGCCGGTTGGGGTGAGTTTTCCGGTATCCTGGTTGATCGAAAATGTGACGACGGTGTCGCTCTCCTGGTTTTCGGCAAAAAGGTATTTCCCGTTGGGGTCAAGGTTGAAGTTGCACGGTGTTCTTCCCTGGGTGGGGGCATGTTCGATGATTGTGAGTTTCCCCGACGCGGGGTCAATTGAAAAAACGGCAATGGAGTCGTGTCCACGATTTGAGCCGTAAAGAAATTTTCCGGATGGGTGTACCAATATTTCTGCAGTGGTATTGCTTTCGTTGAATCCTCCCGGTAGTGTTGAAATCATTTGAATTTCTTTCATCGTCCCATATTCGACATCCCATTTGAAAACCGTAATGGTATTGCCCAGCTCATTGATCACGTAACAGAACTGACTTGATGGATGGAAGGTTAAGTGGCGTGGCCCACCGCCTGGTTTGATACTGGCTGTGGGTGGATCGTTTGGTTTAAGCCTCGCCGTGGCAGGATCTGTCAAGTAGACATACAGCTTGTCTGCCCCGAGGTCTGCACTGATCAGAAAGCGGTTGTCGGGCGAGAAGTTCACCGAGTGCGGGTGTGGTCCATCCTGTCGTTTTTCATTTATGCTTGACCCCTGGTGTTTCATGACACTTGCCGCATCACCCAGCGTCCCATCCTCGTGAATCGGATAAGATAGTGTGCTGCCCGCACGGTAGTTGGCAACGGCAAGCATTCTGCCGGTTGCATCGACATTCAGGTGACAGGGAGAGCCTTTGGAAGAGACATGGTTTAATTCTCTAAGTTTACCTGTTGGGTGATCAATCTCAAATGCCTTCACCAAACCCTGGCCGTCAGGATCCCTGGTGACGGCATAAAGGTATCTGTTGTTGGGGTGAATGGCGATAAAGGCAGGATTTATTGCATCGGCTGCCAGGCCAATCCTGGTCATCTTGCCCGTATGAGTGTCAAAGCGATAAACGAAAATGCCATTTGTTTTGTTATTGCCTCTTGCTGAGGTACCAAAATAGGCGAGGTACTGTCCGCTTGAGCCCCCCTTTTTCTTTTCGGCGGATTCATCCAGCGCAGGATTTATACAGGCGATAGCAAGTGTGGTGAAGAGAAAAATTCCCATCAAAAGGCGAGCGTTATGCATTATCGATATCAATCCAATTTACCTGATCGTGGTCTGATTATTGTCGGTGATCAAGAGTATGATCTCAGCAGAAGTAGACCAAACAAGGGGATCAGTCCGTCCGTAGATCTGCCATCCGTGAGATCAGCATACAGGAAGTTGATTGGTTTAGCCATGGATAAAAAGTTGAGGATATGATTTCTACTAGCAGAAGGACTGATGATGCTTATCATTAAATATTATCCTTGTGGATATGGTTATGCCATTATTGAATCAAAGTTTTACTCAGGCTGTGGAGCATGATTTTCTGCCTGTCGATCATAAGGCCAAGACAGGTGCTATTTATAGACGATTATATAATTGAGATATTGGAAATATACCAGCTTGAAGACCGATCACCTTCCGTTATGAAATCCGGGCTCATTTAAATGGGTATGCTAATTCTTAAAGCCCGATGCGAAATTTCAATAATGAACAGGAGAATTCATGATAGGCCGGAATTCATTCCTCGCAACCACTTTATTTTTCATCCTGTTTTTGGGATTGTTCCTCATCAATGCCCATGCCGGTCTGGTCAATCCGGAAAACATAACGGTCACCCATTTCGACTGCGGGTTTGATGAGACTGCGGGTCTCCATCCGGATGATCCGGATCTTGACTGCGGCACGGATTTCGGAACCCGTTTGTTTTTATCCGCCCATGCAGCAGCCATGCAGACGGATGGCCTTGGAAATATGGTAATCCCTCCCGGGTCACAGGCCTCGGCACCGGCAAACAACTATTTTACCACACTCGGGGGGGCATGGCCGGGTATTAACCAGTCTATCCTCGATACGGGGACTTCCATCGCAGTATTTGAGATGGTATTCACCTATGAGGCCGGAAGTCATCCCTCCTCTGTGTCCCATCCTCGTGGTTCTTTTTTTGTGATGGATATGACCGCGTCCCGAGTTTCCGACCATGTGGAGGTGGACAAGCAGACCGGCTCCATCTTCCTCGGGACCGGAACCAGCCAAGCCTGGTCCAGTGGAAGGACCAATGCTTTCTCACCGGGTACATGGGTATTTCGGGGTGAACAAGCCCACGTTTCTTTCACAGATGGAGTCAAAGCCGCGGCAAGAATCCTGATCGATCCGAATCAGGATGGCCCGAACGGCGCCACCACCATGCTCAGGCTCTTCGAAGTGAATCCCGACATCGACGGCGCCGGTGAATGGACCGAGATCATCCCCGTGGGTCCTCTGGCCACCCTGATCCGGTCCCAGGACAGGGTCAACGGATGCTGTGACATGGACACCCATCCCGTCGGTCCGTCTGGAGGAGACACCTTACATCTGCGAATCAATAATCATGATGATTCGGGTGGGGCAAATCTGCTCATCGATCGCCTACGTGTCTATGAAATCTCCCATTAT